>JBDSZL010000016.1:0-42580 GCA_039925145.1 Vicinamibacterales bacterium
GAACGTGGCCTTCACCGTGTAATCACCAGCGGCCTTGTTCGCCGGATTCCAGTACGTGATGGCCGGACCGGTGGTGATGTGCAGGTTGGTGCCCTCGGCCGCCAGCTTTGCATTGCTGACGGTCTGCCCGGCCTTCTCCTCGTTCGGGTCGACCTTGCCTGTCCAGCCGGGAACCGTGATGCCGCCGCCAGCCACCGATCGTGCCGTTTCACCCTGGCCCGCAGCCTGAGCCGCCGGCATCGGCGGAGTGGCCGGTGCCGCCTGACCGGCAGGGCGAGCGGGCGCCGCCTGACCGGCTGGCATGGCCTGTCCAGCCTGCGCAGTGATCCCCGAAGTAGCGAGCGTGGCGAGTGCAAGGGCAATCGCGGAGCCGTAAACCAAACGCATGGTAATTCTCCCTGAAAATGTTGGAGCGACAACTATACATCGTTGCCTTGTCGGTGATCCGGCTCCTCGTCATATAATCGCCGGCAGTCGGACAACCAGTTACTTTCGACGAGGAACCTATGCGCATCTTGCGTCTATTCGTCCTGCCTGCGGCCCTGATGATGAGTGTCGTCGCAGTCCTCCCGGCGGTGCGTGCGGCGCAGAATCCGCACACCGTCGTCTATCAAGGGGATCAGGGCCCCGGTCGCGGCAAGCACATCGTGTTCATCGCGGGCGATGAGGAGTACCGATCCGAAGAATCCCTGCCCGCGCTGGCCCGCATTCTGGCGCGGCACTACGGTTTCAAAGCGACGGTATTCTTCACGACGGATCCGACGACCGGGACGATCGCTCCAGCGAGCTCGAACATCGCGGGCCTCGAGGCGCTGAAGACGGCCGACCTGCTGGTGATCTTCACGCGCTTCAGAGACTTTCCTGATGCCGAGATGCAGCACATCGTCGATTATCTCGACCGTGGTGGTCCGGTGGTGGGGCTGCGCACCGCGACGCACGCGTTTCAGATCAAACGGCCGGACGCGAAGTTCCTGAAATACACCTGGGACAATAAGGATCCGGCCTTCGAGAAAGGCTTCGGGCGGCAGATTCTCGGCGAGACGTGGGTGACGCATTACGGGACCAATCACCGGCAGAGTTCGCGTCTGATTCTCCAGACGGACGAGGCCTCGCACCCGATTCTGCGTGGCGTGAAAGACGTCTGGGTGCAGTCGGGCGGTTACACGGCCGACCCGATTGCTGGCAGCCACGTTCTGGCACTCGGTCAGATTCTCAGTGGCATGACGCCCGATGCCGCGCCCGTGCCCGACAAGAAGCAGATGCCCGTCGCCTGGTACCGCACCTACGCCAGTACGTCTGGGAAGGCGGGACGGGTGTTTGCGACGACGCACGGGGCGTCGGAGGATCTGTTGAACGAAGGATTCCGCCGGATGCTGGTCAACGCCTGCTTATGGGCCGCTGGTCTCGAGAACGGCATTCAGCCGAACGGCGCCGTCGATCTGGTGGGTCCCTTCCACCCATCGACGTTCAACTTCGACGGATACGTGAAAGGCATCAGGCCCGCCGATATGGCCGGGTGGACGTCGGCCATTCCAGCGACGCCTCGGCCGCAGGATCAGCCGGTGGCCGGCGCCGGAACCCAGCAGGAGAGAGGACGATGACGCGAGCCGCGCGCTGGATCATGGCGGTTGTCGTGGCGCTTGCCACGGCGGGCTCCACGCCCACACATGGAGTGGCGGCCGCGCCGTTTCTGTTGCGGCCGGGCGATCACATCTGCATCATCGGCAACACGCTCGCCGAACGGATGCAGTACGACGGCTGGCTCGACACGCAGTTGCACGCGCGGTATCCGCGTCACGACCTGGTCATTCGCAACCTCGGCTTCAGCGGCGACGAAGTCGCGATGCGGGTGCGGTCCAAGAACTTCGGCACCCCTGATGAATGGCTGAGCGGCAAGCCAGCCCCGGTCGGGGGGCACGAAGAAAACCGTTTCGAGGGCACGCACACGAAGGCCGACGTGGTCTTCGCGCTGTTCGGCTACAACGAGTCGTACAACGGAGAGGCCGGGCTCGCGGTCTTCAAACAGCAGCTCACCGAGTTCATCGTCCACACGCTCGGGCAGAAGTACAACGGCCGCACGGCGCCCCGTCTGGTGCTGTTCTCTCCGATTGCGCACGAAGACCTCCATAATCCGGATCTGCCTGATGGGCGGGAGAACAACCGCCGTCTCCAGCTCTACACGCAGGCGATGGCCGCGGTTGCGCAGGCCCATCAGGTGCGGTTCGTCGACCTGTTCGCCGCCAGCCAGCGGCTGTATGCCGCGAGCGCCGTGCCGCTCACCATCAACGGCGTGCACTTGAATACCGAAGGCAACCGTCTGATCGCGGAGTTCATCGATCGCGATCTGGCCGGTGCGCCGGCCCGGTACCAGCCCGCGTACCTCGCGAAGCTGCGTGAGACGGTCGTCGACAGGAACTTCCACTGGTTCAACCGATATCGGGTGACCGACGGCTACAACACGTACGGCGACCGCGCGTTTCTGAACTTCGTCAAGGGGAACCCGCGCGACGTGCCCGCCGCTCAGATGCCGCAGGTGAACAAGGACGACATTCTGCCGAGCAACTACGAAGTGCTCCAGCGCGAGTCGGCCATCCTGGACGTGCTGACGCAGAACCGCGATCGTCGGGTCTGGGCCTCGGCGCGGGGTACGGCACCGAGCGCTGCCACGTTGCGCGCCGACGACGCGGACATACCACCAGTGATCGATGCGATGACCAACGAGCGTGGCAAGGGTCCCAACGGCGAGCACATCTTCGTCGATCCCGACGAGGCCGTCTCGAAGCTGACCATGGGGCCCGGGTTGAAGGCCAACCTGTTCGCATCCGAGAAGCAGTTTCCAGAGCTCGTCAATCCCGTGCAGATCGCGTTCGATACCCGCGGGCGGCTGTGGGTGGCGGTGTGGCAGAGCTACCCGCACTGGCAGCCCAACAAGCCCATGGCCGACAAGTTGCTGATTCTCGAGGACACCGACGGCGAAGGTAAAGCCGACAAGCGGACGGTGTTCGCGGGCGACTTGAACAACCCGACAGGATTCGAGTTCTACAAGGACGGCGTGATTCTCGCGCAGCAACCGAACGTGGTGTTCCTCAAGGACACCAACGGCGACGATCACTACGACGTCAAGGAGATCCTGCTCCACGGCCTCGACTCGGCGGACACTCATCACGCGATCAACAGCTTCACGTTCGATCCGGGCGGCGCGCTCTACATGCAGGAAGGCGTTTTTCATCGCACGCAGGTCGAATCGCCCTGGGGGCCGACGACGCGCCAGGCCGATGGAGGCGTGTTCCGGTTCGAGCCGCGGACGTTCAAGTTCGAGGTGTACATCCCGATGAACTTCCCGAACCCGCACGGTCATGTGTTCGACGCGTGGGGCCGCGATATCGTGTTCGATGCGACTGGCGGCCAGCCGTACTACGGCCCGTCGTTCTCGACCAAGAAATACTACCCGGCGATGGAGTCCAACAGGGCACCGAGGCCAGGCCCGGTACGCGTGCGCCCCGTGGGTGGGACCGAGATCGTCTCGAGTCGTCATTTTCCGGATGCCATGCAGGGCAACCTGCTCGTGCTGAATAACATCGGATTCCGTGGCGTGCTCAATTACAGGATGACCGAGGACGGCGCCGGCTTGAAGTCGACCGAGGCGGAGCCCGTGCTCCAGTCTGCCGAGGAGAGCTTTCGACCTGTTGACGCCGAGATTGGACCAGACGGCGCGCTCTATATCGCGGACTGGCAGAACCCGATTATCGGCCACATGCAGCACAACCTGCGCGACACGTCGCGCGATCACGATCACGGCCGCATCTACCGAGTGACCTACCCGGGCCGTCCACTGCTGACGCCCGCGAAGATTTTCGGGCAGCCCATCCCGGCATTGCTCGATCTGCTCAAGGAGCCGGAGAATCGGGTGCGCTACCGCGCGAAAATCGAGCTGAGCGGGCGTGACACCAACGCGGTGATGACGGCGCTCGACCGTTGGGTAGCGGCCCTCGATCCGAAGGATCCGGGCTACGAGCACCAGATGATGGAGGCGCTGTGGGTGCGGCAATGGCACAACCGCGTGGATGAACCACTGCTCAAGCGCATGCTGCGGTCGTCCGACCCGTGGGCGCGCGCCTCGGCCACTCGCGTGCTCTGCTACTGGCGCGATCGCGTCACCGCGCCGCTGACCCTGCTGAAGACACAGGTCCACGACGATCACCCCGCCGTGCGCCTCGAGGCCGTACGCACGGCGAGTTTCTTTCAGACACCGGAGGCGGCCGAGGTCGCTCTTGCGTCGCTCGACCACCCACAGGATCGCTTCCTGGAGTACACGCTCGACCAGACGATGAAGACCCTGAAGGCATTCTTGAAATGATCCGCACCCGTCCGTTGTCGAAGCTGATCGGCGCCGCTGTGCTGGCGGCGATCGTGACAGGTGTGGCGCCGCGCGCGTCGGCCGTTGCTCGTTGGCAGGATCCGCCGGCGCCGAAAGTGCTGTTCGATGTCTCTCCTCGCGCGCTGGAGTATCAGCTGGCGAGGTTGACGGCCGACGAGCTCGTGAGAGTGGAGCGGAGCGCGGCGGATCGCAAGTACCGCCCGGTCTTCATGGCACTCCTCACGCGCAAGGGTGTACCAGGCGCGGCACGCGATGAGGCCCTTGCCGCCCTCGTCACGATCGATCGCACGAACGCCACACGGGTGCTGCTCGAAGCGCTCGCCAAGATTGCGCCCGACGACGACACCACGCCCGATCGGGTGCTGGCGATGCTGTTCGCGCAGCCGCCCACGACGCTGGCCGCAGATCGAAGCGTGCTGGCGCCAGTGATCGACACGGACGCGCCGCCGCTCGTCTTGCGTGGCGTCTACGGGGCACTGCTCCTCGCCGATGGATCGCCGGCCGACGTGTGGCGCACCGCCGCGGGTCATCCGGGGCATCTCGAGCATCTGCTCCGCGCGGTCGCCCCCCTGCCGGCTTCTGCCGCTGGTAACCAGGTTCGCACCCAGCTGATTGCTCCGGTCTCCGAATTGCTCGCGCGGAGCATGGATACCGCCGAGCGTGCCCTCGCGATTGAAGCACTCAGCTTCATCCGTCCAGATGCGGCCACGTTCTCCTTTCTTGCGCAGGAAGTCAGGCCCGGCGCAGACCGTTCGGTGGTGCTCGCCGCGCTGCGAGCGCTCGCGCGGCTGCCGCCTGCGGCACGCCCGCCCTCCGCCATCGAGCCGCTGACGCGCGCTATCATCGCGTTCGTTCAGACGACCCAAGCCGCCACCCGCACGCAGCCGGCCATCGTCGACGCCATTCAACTGGGTGATTCGCTGGCGGCTGCCCTGCCAGAGGGTACGGGCCGCGTGCTCAGGCACGACCTGCGCGCCCTGGGCGTCCAGGTCGTCAAAATCGGCACCATCGTCGAACAGATGCTGTACGACGTCCGTTGGTTTGTGGTTGAGGCGGGTAAGCCGGTACAGATTGTCTTTACCAATATTGAAGCCATGCCGCACAACTTCTTGCTCGGCCGGCCTGGGTCCATTCAGCAGATTGCCGAACTCGGCGCTGTCGTGCCCCTCCCGACCGACCCGGCCGCCAAAGCGTACGTGCCGAGCACACCGCTCGTGCTCGCCTCCACTCATCTGCTGAAAGAGGGCGAGACCGAACGGCTCAACTTCCTGGCGCCCGCCGTTGTCGGTGAGTACGGATTTCTCTGCACGTTCCCTGGCCATTGGACGCGCATGTACGGCGTGATGCTCGTCGTGGCGGATCGCGATGCGTGGGAGCTGAAGCCGACGGTGCCGCTGGACCCCCTGACGAAAATGCCGTTTCCTTCGCAGCGGCCGTGAGGCACAATGCGAGCCTCATGCCTTCAGACTCGACTTCCTCCCAGGTGAGCGGCACGCTCGCCACCGTGCCTGACCCCATCCGCCGCAAAGTGGCGCTGCGGCTGCTGCCGTACGTCTTCCTCCTCTACATTGTGGCGTTTCTCGACCGCGTCAATGTGTCGTACGCCGCGCTGGGCATGCGATCCGAGAGCTGGTTCAACTCGAACGTGCTCGGATTTGGCGCCGGCATCTTCTTCATCGGCTATGTCGTGCTCGAAATCCCGAGCACGGTCATGGTCGAGCGGTGGAGCGCCCGCAAGTGGATGGCCCGCATCATGATCACCTGGGGCCTCATTGCGTCGGCGATGGGATTTGTCACCTCGGCGAATCAGTTCTACGTGGGCCGCTTTTTCTTGGGTCTTGGCGAGGCTGGGTTCTTCCCCGGGATGATCGTCTATCTCAGCCACTGGTTCACCGAGCGCGACCGGGCGAAAGCCATTGCCATGTTCTACACGGCGGTGCCGCTATCGTACGTCGTCGGGTCGCCGCTGGCGGCTCAGCTGATGAAGATCAACTGGCACGGGCTGCCAGGGTGGCGCTGGCTGTTCATTTTGGAAGGCATTCCTGCCGTGGTGCTCGGCGTGCTGAATCTGTGGCTGCTCACCGACTGGCCGAAGGATGCTCACTGGCTGAAGCCGGCCGAGCGGACCCAGCTGCAATCGGCCATCGATTCTGAGCGGCACGCGAAGCCCTCGCACCTCAATGTGCTCGGCTTCCTGACCAACCGCACGATCCTGATGTTGACGCTGATCTACTTCTTCGCCGTCTGCGGATCCTACGGGTTCGGGATCTGGCTGCCGACGATGCTGAAGCAGTTTTCGGGGCTGCCTGACACACAAGTGGCGTTGCTCGCGGCCGTGCCTTACGTGGTCTCACTCGTCTGCGTCGTCATCGGCGCGTGGTCGTCCGATCGAACTCAGGAGCGTGTGTGGCACACCTCCATTCCGCTCTTCGTCATGGCGGTGGGGCTGGCGTTCGGGACCTTCTTCCACCTGACGTCGATGGGCTGGATCATGGTCGGGTTCTGCATCATTGGCGCCGGCGTCTACACGTACATTCCGGCGTTCTGGGCGCTGCCAGCGAAGCATCTGTCCGGGACGGCCGCAGCCGTCAGCGTGGGCATCATCAACTCGTTTGGCAATCTTGGAGGGTTCGCCGGGCCGTACCTCATGGGGTGGCTCCAGACGCGCACCAAGTCGTTCGAGACCGGAATGGGCGTGCTCCTGGCGTTTCAGGTTATTGCGGCGCTTCTCGTGCTGACGTTGCGCAAACGCAAGGCCTGAGACCTGCCGCTGCGCCGTGTCGGCCCGCGCGCCGAGGAGCACAGCTGTGAGCGACGCCCGGCAACACGCCGCGGCAACGCGGGCCCTTCCCCAGTCATGAATGCGTCGAATGGCGGGAGACGGGGATGACCGCTGAGGCGAGTGTCTCGGGGCTCCTACGGTTTCAGGAACGCGAAGTCGCACCCCTCGTCGGCGCCAAGCACCTGCTCGGCATACAACCGGGCATAGCCGCGTGACGGCAGCGGGGGCGGGAGCGGCGGTGTCTCGGATTCGCGGCGGTCCAGCTCGGTGGCGTCGACGAGTAGATCGATGCGTTTGCGCGCGATCGAGAGTTGGATGCGGTCGCCTGTGCGGACCAGGCGCAACGGTCCGCCGGATGCCGCATCTGGCGTGACGTGCAGCACCACGGTGCCAAACGCCGTGCCGCTCATGCGGGCATCCGAGACGCGAAGCATGTCCTTCACGCCCCTTGCGGCGAGCTTCTTCGGAATAGGGAGGTACCCAGCCTCGGGCATCGCGTGCACGCTGTGCGGTCCGGCGTTCTGCAGCACGAGGATGTCGTCGGGCTCAACCGGCAATGCGGGGTCGTCAATCCGCGCCGCGAGATCGGCAGGCGACGCGAAAACCACGGCGCGTCCTTCGTGTTCGAACAGGCGGGGGTCGGCGGCCGATCGCTTGAGCATGGCGCCGCGCGGCGCCAGATTGCCGAAGAGCGCGACCAGCCCGCCCACCGGCTCGATCGGTCGATCGCGTGCGGCGATCACGGCGCGGTCCACCCAGACTCCCTCGTCGTGGGCGAGGCGCTGTCCCAGCGTTTCTCCGGTGACGGTCAGGCAATCCAGGTGCAGGAGCGGCTGCAGCTCGCGCAGCAGTGCGCCCATACCGCCCGCGGCATGGAAATCTTCCATGTACCCCGCGCCGGTGGGCTGGAGGTTGACGAGCATCGGTGTTGTCTCGGACAGCTCGTTCAACCGCTCGAGCGAGGTGCGGATTCCGGCGCGCCCGGCAATCGCCGTCAGGTGGATGACCGCGTTGCTGGATCCGCCGAGCGCGAGCAGCGCGCGCCACGCGTTCTCGAGCGACCGCTCCGTGATGATTGAGGCGGGGGTGAGGCCGGATCCGATGAGCGCGACCGCGGCCGCGCCAGTCGCTTCGGCCGCGCGTAACCTGTCGGCGTGGACGGCGGGAATGGCGGCCGTGCCCGGCAGCGACATCCCCAGCGCCTCGGCGAGGCATGCCATGGTCGACGCGGTCCCCATGACGCCGCACGTTCCAGCCGTGACCGCCAGCCGTCCCTCCACGGCCTCGATTTCCGCCGCGTCAATCTGCCCGGCGCGATACTGGCCCCAGAACCGGCGGCAATCCGTGCAGGCGCTGATGCGTTCTGCACGATAACGGCCGGTCATCATGGGACCGGCGACGAGCTGGATAGCCGGACAGTTGGCCGACACCGCGCCCATCAGCTGCGCCGGTACGGTCTTGTCGCATCCGCCGAGTAGCACGACCGCATCCATCGGCTGCGCGCGAATCATCTCCTCGGTGTCCATCGACATGAGGTTGCGGAATTTCAGGCTCGTCGGGTGCAGGAACACCTCTCCAAGCGAGATGGTGGGAAACTCCAGTGGCAGCGCGCCCGCTACCAGCACGCCACGCTTCACCGCCTCGAGCAGTTCGGGAAAATGACGATGGCAGGTGTTGAAGCCGCTCGGCGTATAGGCGATCCCGACCACGGGCTTGCTGAGCATGGCCTCGGACAGCCCTGCGGACCGCGCGAACGACCGGCGCAGATACCGTGAAAAATCTGGATCGCCGTATCCGGTGATGCCTCGCGAGAGGCCGGCGGGAGGATGTGCGCTCACAGTAATGGTGGGAGACGGAGGCGGTGCCATTGCGCCGCTTCGACTCGTGACGATATTCGACGTTGCCCTCTTCTCAGTCAAGCGGCATTCGCAGCGCGTGCGAGCTGGGACATGCTTATCCGATGACGCCCCGATTCCGCGCACTCACGCCAGACGACGTCGATCACCTGGTGGAGCTGATGCGCTGCTTGTACGAGAACGACGGCATGCCCTTTCATGAGGCGCGCGCTCGTGCCGGACTCGCCGCGATCGCCGCGGGCGACTGGCAACCGGGGCGTGTCTGGCTCATCGAGGCTGACGGGAGCGTGGCAGGCTATGTCGTGCTGACATTTGCGTTCAGCCTTGAGTTTGGCGGCTGGCACGGGTTCATCGATGAGTTGTTCGTGCGCGAGCCGTTTCGAGGCCTGGGATTGGGTTCGCGCGCCATCGAGCTCGCCGCGTCCACGTGCCGTGTTCTTGGCATGCACGCCCTGCTCCTCGAAGCGGATCTCACGAATGACCGTGCCACTCGGCTCTACAGGCGTGTGGGCTTCAGGGAGCATCGCCGCCGCCTCATGTGCCGTGAACTGGACGGCCCGGCATAGATAATCGGAAGATAGGTCTGAACCATTTGGCGTTCCAATAACTTCTGGAGTCATCGATGACGGATTCACCGAACACCCCGTTGCGCGGCAAGAGCATCATGCCGAGCTTGACCGTCGACAACCTGCAGCAGAGTCTCGACTTCTTCGGCGGCCTCGGTTTCGAGGTCGAAAATCGGTGGGAGGAAAAGGGCGTGCTGCTCGGCGCCATGTTGAAGGCAGGAGAGGCCAGGCTCGGCTTGAGCCAGGACGACGGCAAGAAAGGCCGCGATCGACTCAAGGGCGTCGGCGTGCGGCTCTATATCGAGACGGCCGACGATGTGGATGCCGTGGCTGCGCGGGCCAAGGCCGCGGGCATCGCGTTGACCTCCGAGCCAGCCAATACCGACTGGGGCAGTCGCGCATTCGAAGTGAAGGAGCCGAGCGGTTTCCTGCTGACGATCGCGTCCAGGCCGGCGAGCTGACGACGGGGCCAGCAGTCGTCGGGTGAGCGTTGGTCGTCGCCCGATGGCCGGGCTCGCTCACTGACCCAGGTAAGTGGGCCAGGACACCGGGTGTTGAACCAACACCCGATGTCCTCGGCGGCACTATTTCCCTGATGCTTTGTAGCCCTTCCATACCCACTCGAGCGCTTGTGGGTAGGTCTGCGAGATGACCTTGCCGTCCGTGTGGCCCGCGCCTTTCGCGTACACGAACTGGTAGTGATATCCCTTCTTCTTCAGGACGTCAGCCATCCGGATATTGGCGATGACCCAGTTGTGCAGGCCGGCAGAGGCCGCGGCGGCGCCGTTGTCGTTCTGCGACACGTGCATCCAGACGCGGATTGGCTTGGTCGGGCTCTGCGCGATCACGTGGTCGTGGTATTCCCAGGCGCCGTGCGGGTAATCCGCGTCAGGGTGCTGGTTCACGAACGTGCCGGAGTAGATGAGCACGCGGCGGTACAGCTCGGGATGGAACCAGGCCATGTTGAACGCCGCCGATCCGCCAGAACTGCCGCCGAGCGTCATCCGTCCTTCGGGATCCTTCGTGATCTTGACGTTGTAGTCCTTCTCGACCTTGGGCAGGATCTCGGCCTCGACGAACTCGGCGTACTTGCCGGAGACCGTGTCGTACTCGAGCCCGCGCTCGCTGCCGCCGGCATCACCGCCACCATTGGCGATCATCACCGCGATCATGGGTGGGAGGCGCTTGGCCGCGATCATGTTGTCGAGGATCGTGGGGAGCTGGCTGTTGCGAGCGCCGTAGGCGTCGCACGACACGATGACCGGCGCAGGTCTGCCGGCGACGTATTGGCTCGGGATGTACACAGTGACCTGTCGAGTCGGCGTGGCGCCGCGCAAACCTGTGTCGGGGTAGAACTTGCTGTCGGCGGCCGTCAGCGTGAAGGTCTCAACCCGCCCCTTCGGCACGCCGTCTTTCGGCGTCTGCTCCGGAGCGGGCGCATAGTCGGGACCAATTGAGTAGTTGCCGTCGCCTGCACCAGGCTTCCAGGCCGGATAGGTGTTGACCTTTGCGATTTCAACGGCGTCCTCGGGAGTGAGCGGCGCGCGGTTCCCGCCACCCCGTCCCTGGCCTGCCGCTGGTGCCTGTCCCGCTACCGGCGCCTGTCCGGCTGCACCGGGCTGTCCGGTCGCAGGCTGACCTGCCGTTGGCGCCGTAGGCTGGTTGCCCTGCGCCGCTGGTGCAGCGGGCGGTGTCGTCTGTCCCAGGAGCAGGGTGCCCCCGGCGAGCAGGGAGAGCATCGCGGCTCCGGTGATCCTGTTTACAATCCTCATATCCTCAGTCCTTTCGCGCGCGCGAACTCGCATGCGCGTCGCTGATCTGATCGCCTCCCGCAGGTGAGCCGTCCATGCGGAACCGCTGGCGATGGCCGCGTGAAATGTGCCGGTGAGTTTACCACCGCCGGTAACGTCACGGTCTCGCGACGACACACGGCCGGGGCAACATGAGGCCACTCGGCTCTTGACGCGCGGGTGAGGCTAGGGGGAGACTCGGCGGCGTGCCGACCCATCCATCGCGTCTCCGGACGGTGCTTGTTCTGTCTGCGACGGCAGTCTACGGCCCAGGCCGCTCCACGCCTGGCGAAGTCCTCAAGGATTTTCCCCCCCTGAAGATTCGCTCTGTGCGACGCGGCGCTCGACCGTGACGGCACGCGCAGCTGGTGCCGCTTCACCGATCAACTCGCCACGCCATGTGCTGGTCGCCAGTCTGGTCGGCACCACGATCGAGTTCTTCGACTTCTACATCTACGCGACCGCCGCCGTGCTCGTGTTTCCCCGTCTCTTCTTTCCTGAGGCCGATCCCGCGTCGCGCACCCTCGCATCGCTCGCCACGTTTGCGATTGCGTTCATTGCGCGCCCCATCGGTTCGGCCATTTTTGGGCACTTCGGCGATCGCATCGGCCGCAAGGCGACCCTCGTGGCTGCGCTGCTGACGATGGGCCTGTCAACGGTGACGATCGGTCTGCTGCCCACGTACGCGACGATCGGCATCGCGGCGCCTCTGCTGCTCGCCGTCTGCCGCTTCGGCCAGGGGCTGGGGCTTGGTGGCGAGTGGGGAGGCGCCGTGCTGCTCGCGATCGAGAACGCGCCGCCGGGACGCCGCGCCTGGTACGGCATGTTCCCGCAGCTGGGCGCCCCAGTCGGATTCCTCTGTTCCGGAACCGTGTTTCTGTTGCTCTCGCGCGGGCTCACCGACGAGCAGTTCTTCCGGTTCGGCTGGCGCATTCCCTTCCTCGCCAGCGCCCTCCTCGTCATCGTCGGCCTCTACGTGCGACTGACGATCACGGAGACGCCAGTGTTCGAGGCACTGGCCAGCCGCGAGCGCGTGCGTCTGCCGATCACCACCGTGCTGCGCGACCATACGGCGATGCTCGTCAAGGGCACCCTGGTGGCCATCACCACGTTCGTGCTGTTTTACCTGATGACGGTGTTTGCGCTTTCGTGGGGCACGACGGCGCTGGGCTACAGCCGGCAGCAGTTTCTCGTGATGCAGCTCGTGGCGATTCTGTTCTTCGCCATCACCATTCCGATCTCCGCGCTGATGGCGGACCGGTGGGGAAGGCGTCGCACGCTGCTCTGGGTTACGGCCGCGATCGGGCTGTTCGGGTTGGTGATGGCGCCGCTGCTCAATGGCGGTACGAGCCGCGCCATGCTCGGGCTCGTGCTGGGTCTCGGGCTGATGGGGTTCACCTACGGGCCGCTCGGCACCGTGTTGTCGGAGTTCTTCCCAACCGCCGTCCGGTACACCGGCAGCTCGCTGACGTTCAACCTGGCGGGGATTTTCGGCGCCTCGCTGGCGCCCTACGTCGCCACGTGGCTGGCGCTGCGGTACGGTCTGGCGAGTGTCGGCTACTACCTCACCGCCGCCGCGCTGATCTCGTTCGTCGGCCTGTTGACGACGAACGAGACCCAGCACGTCGACCTGCACCGAGGCCCTGCAGGAGCTGCAGGAGACCGGGTCTCTTAAGAGACCCGGTCTCCTACACGGCACTTCTGTAAAATAAAGCCGTTTTCGTGATTTGCTGGCCTCGGAAGCCCCCCGAAGACCCGGTCTCTTAAGAGACCCGGTCTCCTGGAGGCCGCTCCTAGAGGACGCCGGCTTTCTTCATGACAGCCATCGTCGTTTCCAGACCCAGTCGGGCGCTTTCCTCGGGCGCCATTGTGTCGGGAATCCGCGGACCGATGGTCTCGGGCGCCACGCCGCCCTGATAGCCGATCTTTTTCAACGCCTGGAAGAACCCGACCAGGTCGATGATGCCCTCGCCCGGCAACCACCGCATGTTGTCCTGCACCTCCTCGGGCGGCATCTGTTTGGCGTCGGACACATGCACGTGAATGATGCGCGACTTGTCGGTCGCCAGGATCTCGGCGACGGTGCCGCCTGAGTGATACCAGTGCCACGCATCGAGCGTCGCGCCGATGTTGGGCCCGCTCTCCTGACTCAACTTCACGGTCTCGGGCAGCGTGTAGACGAAGGTCACGGGCGCCACCGGCGGGGCCGCCGGTGCCGCAGGCGTGGCGGGTGGAGCGGGTTGTGCGCCAGCCCCTGCGGCCGGGCCCGCTTGAGCGCCGCCACGACGTCCTCCTCCAGCGCGCGGCATGCGGAACACCATGGGCCCGAGGAACTCGAGACCCAGACGCATATCGTGCTTGGCGAGCACTTCAGAAATGGCGGCGAGACGGTCGCGGACCACCTTCCATCGTTCGTCCTTCGTCTGGCCGTTGGGTGTCGTCGCGGGCAGCACCAGCTGAAAGTTCTTGCAGCCGATCGCCTGCGAGAAGGCGGCGTCTTCGTCCAGCTTCGGCAGTTGCGCCTTGAAGGCGGCTTCGTCTGCGTTCAGCGTGTTCATCATCGGCAGGTTCACGATGGTCGGCTGAATCTTGATCTCGGCGAGCAGGGCGCGCGTCGCGTCCACGCCCGCCTGACGCGCTGGACCAAAGGCCCAGTCGATGCCGCGATAACCGACGCGCGCGGCCAGCTTCGCCTGTTCGGGCCAGGGGACATTGCGCGCCACCGCCCACGGGGGCAGCGAGATGAACATCCCGGCCTGTGCCGCCTGCGCGGTCTGACCTCTCAGCACGGCCAGGCTGGCAGCCGCCAGTGTCGAGCGCTCCAGGAATTCGCGGCGATCCAGATTCTTCATCACCCCTCCTTGATCAGGCCGGCGACTCGCGCGGGCGCAGTGTGTGTTGATGTGGCCCACGATACACCACAGCCTTCGAGGCCAGCCGGATTTGCACTAGCGGAGCAGCGTGGTGAGCCTGTCCTTCATCGCGCCGGCCCAGAGCCGATAGCCCTTCTCGGTCGGATGTAGCAGGTCCGCCATCACGTCGCGGCCAATGACGCCGTCTGCATCGACGAACACGTGGCCGATGTCGAGATAGAACACGCGCTGGCCGTCGGCCAGCTTCGACACGATGGTGTTGACAGCCCCAACGCTCTGCCGGGGCGTGCTTCCCGGCGCGCCGCGCGGAAATACCCCGAGCACGAGAATCTTCGAGCTCTTGAACCTGGATCGCAGTTCCGCGACGACCGCGCGCATTCCCTCGGCCGTCTCGTCCACGGTGTTCGGCCCGAGGTTGTTCGTGCCGATGAGCAGCACGACGACCTTCGGCGAAAGTCCCTGTGCCTCGCCGTTCTGGAGCCGCCACAGCACATGCTGCGTACGGTCCCAGCCCACGCCGAATGAGGCGGCCTTCATGGAGCCGTAGTACTCCTCCCAGACTGGTCGGCCGGAACCTTCCCACCCCTGCGTGATCGAGTCGCCAACGAAGAGCACATCGACGTCGCCCTGTTTGGCACGCGCGACATATCGCTCGTGTCTCGTCACGAAGTTGGTCACGGCGCTCTGCGGCAGACCGTCTTCGAGACGCTGGGGCACGGGCACGAGCGCTGTGTTGACGCGCGCCGGAGTCGACGTCGCGACCGTCGGTGCTGATGGGGTGGACGGGGCCGAGGTGGCGGTGGGCGCAGGCGCCTGTGCACTCGCGGGCGCCGGACTGGATGTTCTCTTGGAGGCCGTCGCGCATCCCGAGGAGAGGAGGGCGGCGACGAGGAACCCGGGCAGCGTCCGACGGCCGAATCTGATCATCATAAGGACACAGCGTAAGACGTTCCGCGTGTGCTGCCAAGGCACCACATTCGGATGCAACGCAACAGATTCGCGCGCCATCACCAGTCGGTCGGTCGATAGTCCTTCAGGAACTGTCCCCACACGTGCTGGCCGCTGTTGATGCCGGTGATGATCGGATCCAGAATGCGCGCAGCGCCGTCGACGATGTCGAGCGGCGGGTGGAAGCGCTGCTCACGGGTCTTTCGCTCCGCAATCTCGATCGCGTCTTCGTCCGTCACCCACCCTGTGTCGACGCTGTTCATATGAATGCCGTCGGCGTGATACTCGGCGGCCGACGTGCGCGTCATCATGTTGAGGGCCGCCTTGGCCATGTTGGTGTGCGGGTGCCGCGTGGTTTTCCACCGCCGGTAGAACTGCCCCTCCACAGCCGATACATTGACGATGTGCTTGTCGGGGTCGCCGGCACGGAGCATCAGCGCCTTGAGCCGCGCGTTGAAGATGAACGGCGCCACCGCATTCACCAGTTGCACTTCGAGCAGTTCCACGGCGGAGACCTCGGACAGGAGCAGCCGCCACGAGTTGCGATCGCGCCGATCGATCTGCTGCAGGTCCGCGTCGAGCTGCCCACCCGGAAACAGTCCCGCAGACTCGACGAGATCCTCGGGCAGGAGCGGCAGCTGCGACAGTCTGGGCGCGTCGGCCACCGACGCCCCGCCAACAGAATGCAGCGGACTCAATGGACCGACCGAGCCGCGTGCGGCTGCGGCCAGTTCATGGTTCATAGCGGTGAGGCTGCCGAGCACCTGACGTGCCCGATCCGGAAGATCGGCAAGCGCGGCCATCTCGCCCGCCATCATGTGCGCGTAGAACGCAGGAGGACGCCGCACCGTCTGACACGCGTTGTTGATGATGAAGTCGAGCCGCTCCTGAGTGGCGGTCAACTCGCGGCAGAACACTTCGATGCTGGGCGTGTGCCGCAAGTCCAGTCCGAAAACCTGCAGGCGATGACTCCACTGGGCGAAGTCGGGCTCACGCGCGTAACGCGACGCGGCATCGCGTGGGAATCGCGTCGTCACGATGAGCGTCGCCCCCGCGCGCAGCAGCTTGAGGCCCGTCTGGTAGCCGATCTTCACGCGCCCGCCTGTCAGCAGCGCCACGCGACCCGTGAGGTCGGCGAGCTCCGTCCGCTTACGAAAGTTGAGATCCGCGCAGTCGGGGCACAGCCGGTCGTAGAAGTGATGGACGGTCGAGTACGGCTGCTTGCAGATGTAGCAATACTGCGGCTCAGCCGTCTCGCGCGCGACAGGCTGGCCCTCCCCGCCCGCAGATTCGCGCGCCGGTGCGTCCGACACCTGTGCTTCGGAGCCTTCGGGAGGAAACACGTTGGGCGTGGTGATGACGGGTTGCCGGTGACGTGTTCGAATCGCCGCGGTCGCCAACACGCGGTCGTCGCGCCGTGACCGTTCGGCCTTTCGCTGGCGCACGATGGCTTTCACCATCTTGCGGCGGGCGGCTGCGTCGGGCGTGTAGAACTGGGCGGCCAGTTGCCGTAGGCGAATCCGCTCCTCTTCCGGGAGCGCCGCCAGCACGCCCCGGTCGGCGACGATGCGCTCGAGGGTGTCGATGGTGATTCGCAGCCGTTCGAGGAGTCCCTCTGCGTGGTCGTGAGGTGGCGTGCCGGTGCTCATGGGATTGCTGTCGAGCCCATTATGTTAGTGCGGATCGCCGTGCAGACGAATGCTTGCGCTGTCTGCAGTGCTACAGGTCGGTATCATGCGGGATAGGGTGATGGACGGCCAGGAGCTGTTGTAGACTGCGAATCAGCGATGTGGACACGATCGGGCGTAGGCGTTGTGCTGCTGGGGCTGCTGCTGGTCACTTCTCTGACCCTCCGCGCGCAGACCGCGCTCGCCGTGCCACCGCCCGCCCCGGTTCAGCCGCTCCCATACAGCCATCGACAGCATCTTGCCCTGCCCGACGTCGAGTGCAAACGCTGCCACGTTAACCCCGGCGCGGGCAAGTTGATGACCTACCCGGCCACCTCGACGTGCATGTCGTGCCACGACAAGATCCCGGCCGATCGTCCGTCACTGCAGAAGCTCGCAACCTTCGCGACCTCCGACAAACCCATCCCCTGGGTGCGTGTGTATCAGCTGCCGGAGGATGTGTACTGGAAGCACGCGTCTCATCTGGCGGCCGAGGTCAAGTGCACCGAGTGCCACGGCCCCGTGCCCGAGCGCGACGTCATCCAGCAGGAAACCAACATCGTCACCATGAAGGGATGTATGAGCTGTCACGAAAAGCGGCAGGTCTACACCGACTGCGGCGATTGTCACGAGCCCCGACAATAAACTCCTCGAGCCCCGAGCCCCGAGCCCCGTCCCAAGCCCCAAGCCCCAAGCCCCGTATACTGTGAACGTCGATGCCATCGATGCTCAGTGGAGACTGGGAACATGACGCGTCTTGCCATCGGGCTCTCGTTCTGCGTGTGTCTGTGCACCGCGCTTGTTGCGGGCCAGCAGGCACCGGTATTCAGGGGTGAAACAGACGTCGTGCCGGTGTATGCCACCGTCACGGACGCCAGCGACCGGCTGGTCACGACGCTCACCCGCGATGACTTTCAGATTCTCGACAACGGCAAGCCGCAGCCGTTGACGCTCTTCGACAACTCGCCGCGTCCGATCCGTCTGATCGTGCTGCTCGACGTGAGTGGGAGCATGGGCGGCAACCTGCCGGTGCTCCGCGTCGCGAGTGACGAGCTGTTTCGGCGCCTTGGGCCCGAGGACCGCGCACGCCTCGGCTCGTTTGGGAAGCAGATCTCACTCGGCCCGGAGTTTACGAACGACCTGAATGTGCTGCGGGGCGCGATGCCCACCACCATCGATCCAAACGCACCGACGCCGATGTGGCGCGCCATGGACGAGGCGATTGGCGCTCTGGCGGGCCTTGGCGAACGGCGCGTGGTGCTCGTACTCAGCGACTCGAAGGACAGCGGGTTTCAGATGGGCCAGAAGTTCCTCGGCCAGGTGGACGTCGTCGAGCGTGCCCGCCGCGAGGACGTGATGATCTACGGCGTGGGACTACGGGGCCGTGACGTGGACGCGAGGAATCTGGCCGGCGGATTTCCAGATCCGGGCCTTGGGACGGCCGCGCTCGAGACCGGTGGCGGCTACTTCGAGCTGCGAGGCAAAACCGATCTGGCGTCGACGTTTGCGCGCGTGGCCGACGAGCTGCATAGTCAGTACCTGCTGGGGTTTGCACCACCTGCGCGCGACGGCAAGCGTCACAAGCTCGAAGTCCGCGTGACCACGAAGGGCCTGACGCCCCGCGCGCGCAAGGACTACGTGGCGCCGAAGTCCTGACCCGATGACGTGCTCGGAGGCGCGCGCTAGCGCGCCTCCGGCAGCGCAAACGCATACACGAAGTTGCCCGCCTCGAGGGCCACGAACTGGCGGCCGTCGACCGCGTAGCTGATGGGCGAGGCGGCCAGCGCCGCTCCGGTCTGAAAGTGCCAGAGCGCTTTGCCGCTCTTGGCATCCAGCGCCGCGAAATTGCCATCGCGGATCGAGGCAAACACCACATTGCCCGCCGTCGACATGAGGCCGTTGGTCAGCGATCCCTGAAAGGTCTTGAAGTCCCATATCGTGCGGCCCGTCTCCGGGTCGAGAGCCTTGATGCCCGACGAGTTCGGTGGGTCGTTGGGCCCTCGCGCCGGTGCCGGTCCGCCCCGACCCGCGGGCCGTCCGATGTACTGCCGCCCGCGCTCGAACTCGGCGGCGGCGCTGACGTACTGCTGCCCACTTTCCGAGTACTCCAGATAGAACAGACCGGTGGCGGCGCTGTAGGAGGGCGACTGGTAATTGGTGCCACCGCCGAGTGTGGGATACACAAGGATGCTGCCTTCGGGACTCGAGTTCGAGTTGGGGACCAGGATCGGCCGGCCGTTCGGATCGAAGCCGGCATTCCAGGTCTGGTGCACGAATGGCGTGCCCTGCAGGAACTTGCCGTTCGTGCGATCGAGCACGTAGAAGAACCCGTTGCGATCGGCGTGCAGGAGCAGTTTGCGTGCTTGCCCGTGCCAGGTGCGGTCGACCAGAACCATGTCCTCGGTAGAGTCCCAGTCGTGACCGTCGTTCGGCGTGAACTGGTAGTGCCACTTGCGCTGGCCGGTGTTCGCGTCGAGGGCGACCACCGAGCACGAGAAGAGGTTGTCGAGGCCGTCGCCGCGCACGGATCGATCGGACTGTGGAGCCGGGTTGCCCACCGGGATGTAGATCTGGTTGAGCTCAGCGTCGTAGGTCGGGGTCAGCCAGGCCGCGCCGCCGCCCTTCTGCCAGCTGTCGCCCTTCCACGTGTCGTTGCCGAATTCGCCTGGTCCAGGAATGGTGTAGAAGCGCCACAGCCGCTTCCCGTTCACCGGATCGTACGCGTCGACGAACCCGCGAATGGCGTACTCGCCGCCCGAGATGCCCATGATGATCTTGTCTTTGATGGCCAGCGGCGGACTGGTCAACTCGTGCCCTTCCATCGTGTCGGCCATCTGCACTTGCCAGAGCACGGCTCCGCTCCGTGCATCGAGCGCGATGAGCATGGCGTCGAGCGTGCCGACGAACACCCGGTTGTCGAGAATGGTGACGCCGCGATTGTAACGGTTGATCTCGTAGGGACTCCTGACAGGCTGATTGCGCGTGTATCGCCAGATCTGCCGTCCTGTCTTCGCGTCGAGGGCCGTGACCGTGAGCGGGTTGCCGCTGCCGGTCACGTACATGACCCCATCCACCACGATAGGCGTGGCTTCGAGAATCGAATCGCCTGGAATGGGAGTGGCCCACACGGCCTGCAACTGGCGTGCGTTCCCGGTGTCGATTTGCTTCAGGGTGGAGTAGCGGGTCCCCTGGTAGTTCCCCCAGTACATCGGCCAGTTCTGCGGCTCGGCCCCGGCCGCGAGGCGCTCGTACGGCATGCCCCCCGGTATCCGGGCGCCAGTGGTCTTGGTGAGATCGCGCTCACGCAGCGTGCCGAGATAGGCCACGAGATTATTCACCTCGGCCGGCGTCAACTTGCCCTGATATCCGGGCATGAGTGACGTCGGGTCCACCCGCACCTCGGCCACCGCCATCTTGTCGATAAACAACAGCTTGCCGGTGGCGTCGATGAGCTGAAGCGAAAAGGTGTCTTCGTTGCGACGGATGCCGCGAACTTCGTGTCCATCGCGGTGTTTCACGACAACCGTGACAGACGCACCTCCACCCCGTCCGGCGCCTCCGCCGCCGGCACGTCCCCCGGCACCTGCGGCGCGCGCGCCTGCACCGGGTGCGGGCGCGTTCGGATCGAGAATCTTCTGGCGAACGGCGACCGGCAAGAGTTGGGCTGCGGCAGACAGATCGGGGCCCACAGCCCCGCCGCGCCCATTCACGTCGTGGCACGTCGCACATTCCGCCTTGCCGAAGAACAACGTCTCGCCAGCCTGGGGATCGCCGGTATTCGCCGCCGAGGCCGCCGCCGCGGGAGCGGGTGTGGCGGACGCGGCTGGCCCCAGACTCCTGATGTAGGCCACAAGCTGCCAGATCTGCTGGTCGGACAGATCCGGGTTCGGATCCATTTCCGTGCGCGGCACGCCGGCCTTGATGGAGTGAAACACGTCCGCGTCCTCGCCGCCATGCGAGAAACGTCCGGTGTTCAGCGCCGGAGCTCGTACGTCACCAATACCCGCCGTGCCATGACACTGCGCGCAACTCCGATCGAAGAGCCGTGCCCCAGCCTGGATGGCGGTCGTGTTGCCAGCGAGCGGATTGACGATGACGTCCGACTGCTGAGCGGCCCAGAGAAAACCGCTGCCGAAGGTGGCTGCGGCGATGACGAACACGAATTTCAGTCGCTGAGACATGGTAAGTGGTTCCTGAAGCCGCGGTATCCGCGTCGCTCTGAATGCCGCTCCTACTTCTGTTTCGCAATCACCTTTGCGGCGATCTTGTCGTAGGTGGCAGCCGGGACGACCTTGTCCGTTTTGAGCTGGGTCTTCATCTTGTACGGGCGGCCGGCGATGATCTTTGCGGCGAACGCATCGCCGATACCGGGCAGCGCCATCAATTGCTCTTTGGTCGCGCTGTTGATGTCGATTAGATCGGCGACCGGAACTGCCGGCGCCTTCTGCGTCGCCGTCTTCGCGGGTGCCGTTGTCTTGGTGCCCGCAGACGGCGTCGCGGGTTTCGGTGTCGGGGCCTGCGCGGCGACCACCCCCAGCATGGACCCCACCAACACGGCCGCGGCGATCACTCGAGAGATGGTTCGGGACATGAAGCCTCCGGAGATGTGCGCGTCATCAGGCGCACGTGCGTGAATGCGAACAACGGGCGCGCAACATCCGATGGGTCTGACACGCGGATGACGAAAGCATTGTAGCCGGATTGAGGGGGAGGGGCGTTACCCCGGGAGCTGCCGCGCTTAAGTGAACGCGGCCGCACGATAAAATGGCGCGCGCAACAGCTGTGGGGGAGTCGATGACCAGAGCGGTATTGGTACGCGGTCGGACCCGGCGGTGCGGTTGGCTATGACGGGCCGTCGGCGACAGGTCGATCGGTCACCTACGACGGCACGTCAGTGCAGGTACGATTCTAGGGATGCGCCGCTTGTGCCATTGCAACGCGACCTGACGGCCCAGTCGCGTCCGGCGGTGAAAACGTCCATGTCACCGTCGGCCGGCCATTGCTGAAGTCCGGCATGGACGCTTCGAGCGGGGGGCTGCCTTCAGGCGATTCGATGATCACCGAGGAGGCGGCGTCTCCCGCGCCCTGAGGCGTCCTGCCAAATGTCTCCCGGGCGAGTTGTTGGACCGACCGCAGCCGCAGGTCATAGCCTGTTGCCACGCCCGGCCCCCGGATGGCGAAGAGCGTCGAGTAGTTCGCCACCAGGTCTTCTCCGCTCATCCCTTCCCAGTAACGTGTGCTCGACACCCGTGACCCGTGGTCCCCGTGAATCACGATGGTGGCATCGCGGAGTGCGGGTACGTGGTCGACGGCGTCGAGCAGCGTGCCGAGCCGCGCGATGACACACGACGCCTGTTCGTTGTACCAGCCATCGTGCTGCTCACGCAGTCGATTACGCTCCACCTGCGGCTGCGTGCCATGAACCTCTAGCGAGTAGGGGGTGGTCCATCTGCGCTGTGGCTTGCACGCGGCATCGAGCAGGTGCGGCGCATGCGGCGTCAAGATGTGGGCGAAGAAGACATCGCCTCGCTGTGCCTGCCGAATGTCGTCGACGATGCGGTCGAACCAGTGAACGAAAGCATAGACGTCCAGGTGCGGCACGGCGACACCATGGAAGGGGACGGGTGAGACCTGCTGCATCCAGTCGGCGTAGAAGTAGAGGAGATAGCTGTGCGCGTACAGGGTCTTGAAGAACGCCGCGACGCTCGCGTCCTTCTCGACCGCGTCGTCCATGTACGCGCTGACCGGGTTGAACGAGGGCAGTGTCAGGCACGACGCGACCTGCGGTCCGTCGCAGAAGTCGAGGTGAGGTGTCTGGTAGACGTGGATCTGCTGGCCGCGCGCGTTGAAGCTGTCGAACAGCGCATTGGCCTCGAGGACGCGCGAGTCCGACGCGCTATAGAACGCCGGCCGGTCTGCCGAGTCATCGTCGACGACAAAGTTCATCACGTTGGCTAGCGACTTCTCGGTGTACGAGTGGCGGCTGAACGCCTTGCCGTAGGCCCGGAAACCCCGGCCATCGAGCGTGCGTCGCATCGCCGCATACAAGGCATCGCCGCCGGGGCTGCGTCGATCGATTCCTTCCACGCCGAGCATGCCGTCGAAGATCAGATAGATGACCACCGGCTGCGTCGACGCGTTCGTGGCGCGACCGGCGCGCGCGTGCAATCCCCGCCACGTGACACTCGCCGCGGTGGTTGCGGTCACGAACAGCACGAGCGCGAACGTGAAAGCGATGGAGACGAAGTGGCGACGCAGGGCGTGGACAGCGGCGAGCCACGCGGTCGCGACACCGAGTACGATGGTCAGCCGCGCCAGTCGTCTGGGCAGGTCTGGAAGCCCTGTCGTGAACGGCAGCGCTGCCGCGATCAGACGTTGTCCACCGAAGGCGACGTCCATCGTAAGCGCGACCACCACGGTGAGTACGGCGTTGACGGCCAGCGGACGCCACCACGATCGATCGTTCGGATCGTACAGGACGGCAGCGATCGTTCCCAGGACCAGCGCCAGGCCTACTGGGCCGATCAGGAACACCAGCACGGCCCCGTTCGTCACGGAGATCCCGAACTCCCCAAGGGTATGGACGATGGGGGCGAGCAGTGCGAGCAGCGGCGTGACGATTAAGAGTGATCGATGGCGCATCGGGATTCGGTCGAGGACGGAACGCTCGCGTGGTGCGTGCGAGATTCACGTGCTCTGGGGAAGGCGATCGAATGCCTGACGTGAGACACAGACGGGTTTATAATAACTCCGGAGGTAACCAGTGCGCAGACGGATATTGCACACTTTGGCACTGTCTTGCGTTGTTTTGCTGTGTGTGCCGAGGGACGCGTCGGCCTATCTGGACCCCGGCGCGGGCAGCATGGCCTTTCAGACAGCGGTTGCTGCGCTCGCTGGGGTGGCGTACGGCATTCGACTTTACTGGAGCAAGATTCTGACGCTGCTCGGCGCACGGCCCTCGAAGAGCGACGACATCCGCTGAGCTCGTAACTCCGCGAGCGCTCCCCCACGGCCGCTCCCCCGGCGGCCGCCGGCATCAATCACCCGTCGCCTTTTCGTCTCGTTCCTGCTGCCGGACACAGCAGAAGCCCATCCACGGCCTGGCCTGTGGAATCATGCGGGCATGAGCGCCGACCGCCTCACCGCTTCGTTTCGCGATCCGGCGGGCTTCATCGTCGAGAAGAACGGGGTCTTGTACCGGCAAGTACTCGAACCCTATCGGCCCCACTACGAGGCGCTGATGCACTCGGGGCTCTATCGCGTGCTGACCGACCGCCGATGGCTGGTGTCGCACGACGAAGTCCCGGCGATCGACGGCGCGTACCGCACGCTGCGACCCATGCGCGTCCCGTACGTGTCATACCCGTACGAGTGGTCTTTCGGTCAGCTCAAAGATGCCGCCTTGTTGACGCTCGATATCCAGCAGGCAAGCCTCGCGCATGGCCTCGTGCTCAAAGACGCTTCCGCCTACAACGTTCAGTTCGTCGGAGCTCAGCCATTATTCATCGACACGCTTTCGTTCGAGGTCTATGAGGAAGGGCGGCCGTGGGCGGCGTACCGTCAGTTCTGCGAACACTTTCTCGGGCCGCTCGCCCTGATGAGCCACACCGACCTGCGTCTGCGGCGCCTGCTGGCGGGCTTCGTCGACGGTCTACCGTTGGATCTGGTGAGCCGCCTGCTGCCGCGTCGTACCTGGGGCCGTCCGGGACTGCTCGCGCACGTCCACCTGCACGCTCGAAGTCAGCTCCGCCACGCGCGGACCTCCAGCGACACGCCAGTGAAAGTGCCCACACTCAAGCGGTCGCTCCTGATTGCGCTCGTCGATGGCCTGCGCCGGGCAGTTCAGGGATGTGCGCTCAGTCGACGGACATCCACATGGGCCGACTACTACGACGACACGAACTACTCGGCCGCGGCCATGGCGGCGAAAGAGCAGCTGGTCGTCGATCTGGTCGATCTCATCGCCGTGTCAGGCAGACCGCTTCACGATCTCGGTGCCAACACCGGCCGCTTCAGTCGTCTGCTGGCTCGGGACGGTCGCTACGTCATCGCGCACGATCTGGATGAACTGGCCGTCGAGCGGCACTACCGGCACAATCGCTCGCACACCATCGACGGGGTGCTTCCGCTGGTGCTCGACCTTGCCAATCCGTCGCCCGCACTGGGGTGGGCGCTCGAGGAGCGCGCGTCCGCCGTGGAGCGTCTCTCGGGCGGCACGGTGGTCGCCCTGGCCCTGGTGCATCACCTGGCGATCGCGAACAATGTGCCGCTTGATCGGCTGGCGGGCTTCTTTGGCACCATTGCGGCCTCCCTGGTCATCGAGTTCGTGCCGAAGGAAGACTCACAGGTGCGGCGACTGCTGGCGTCGCGCCCCGATATCTTTCCCGGCTACAGCAAGGCGGGATTCGAACACGCATTCGCGGTGTTCTTTGAAATCGTCCGCGTCGAGGCCGTGCCCGGAACCTCCCGCACGCTGTATGCGATGAGGAGGCGTCAGGACGAGACGACGGAGACGGCGCGAGCTGCGGGGGGCTGATAGGAAGGCACCAGGGTGTGGAGCAGCCGCAGCACCTGACCCTCGTCTTCGCGCGAGGCTGCCTCGTCGAGTTCCGCGACGACGTCCCAGAGGTTCGGGGGCGGCGGCTGGCCCGTGACCACCTTGATCGTGCCCAGGGCCTCCACCGTCACCACCTCGTCGTCGTCGACGAGTTCTTCGTTGAGTTTTTCGCCCGGGCGGAGACCTGTGATCACGATCGGGATGCCGACGTCCGGGATATGTCCGGCCATCGCGATCATCTGACGGGCGAGGTCGAGAATGCGGATGGGTTCACCCATGTTCAACACGCACAGCTCGCCGTAGTCACCATAGGCGGCCTTGAGCACGAGGCCCACGGCCTCGGGGATCGTCATGAAATACCGGCGCACCTCGGGATCGGTGACCGTGACTGGCCCGCCGGCCTCGATCTGCTGCCGGAACAGCGGAACGACCGAGCCGTCCGACCCGAGCACGTTGCCGAAGCGGACGGCGCAGCCGCGGACCGACGAGCGCGCGGTCATGGCGCGGGTCATGATTTCGCCCACGCGCTTGGTGGCGCCCATCACGCTCGTGGGCGCGACGGCCTTGTCGGTGGAGATGAAGACGAGGCATTCCACGCCGCATCGTTCCGCGGCCTGCCATACGTGGCGGGTGCCGATCACGTTGTTCTTGACGGCCTCGCACGGCGCGGCCTCCATCAGCGGCACGTGCTTGTGTGCCGCGGCGTGGAAGACGTCTTGAGGACGGAACTCGCGCATCAGCGACTCGACGCGGCCCCTGTCGCGGATGTCGGCGAGCTGCGTGATGAAGCGCTCGCCCGGCCACTCACGCTTGAAGCGCTGTTCGAGCAGATAGAGACCGTTCTCGTTGATGTCGACGGCCAGGAGCTGCCCGATGCCGAGGCCGAGCAACTGACGGCAGATCTCGCTGCCGATCGATCCGGCCGCGCCCGTCACGAGCACGCGCCGTCCGGCAATCAGCGATCGCTCGTGTTCCTCGAAGATGACGCGGCGTCTCGAGAGCAGGTCGTCGGGCGACAGGTCGTGGAGCATGCTCGCCGCGCCCCGTTCGTGGAAGTAGATGAACGACACCGGCAGCGCCTTGATCTGCACGTTGAGACCGGCGCACCGCGTGACGACTTCGCGGACGACCCCCTGCGAATCGCGGGGAATGGCGATGAGGATGCTCGTGACGCGTTCGCGCGCGATGACATCGGGCAGCGCCGCCAGGCCGCCGAACACGCGGCGGCCGCTCATCAGGCTCGCCCACTTGCCGCGGTCGTCGTCGATGAATCCGACGACGTTATAGGGATGATCGGCCGAGCGCTGGAGATCCCGAAACAGCATCTCGCCGGCGGCGCCTGCGCCGACGATCAGGGTGCGGCGGCTGTCGGTGCGGCGAAACAGCGCGAGCTGCATCCAGTACACCCAGGCCAGGCGCGGCGCGAAGCGCAGCGCCATCATCGCGGCGCCGCTGACGAGCAGCTCGAGCACGACGACCGATCGCGGTGGGCTCAGCAGCCGGAAGAGGAAGACGAGAAAGACGAAGAGGCCGGTGCCCAGCACGCCGGCAATGGCAACGCGCACGCCGTCCTGCAGGCCCGACAAGCTGAAAGACCAGCGATGGACGCGGAGCACGAAGTTGGCCACCAGCCGACAGGGCACCAGCAGCAGAATGTAGATCGGGAGCGCCGCATGGTAGGTGGGATCGAGCGTGCCGTCGAACCGCAACAGGAGGCCGACGTAGAGACTCGCGGCGCAAATCGCGCCATCCAGAATAAAGACGGGCGCCACGCGCAGGACCGAACGAGCGAGTGTCGGCAGCAAGCCTTGCGGATGCCGGGAATGCCTGTTCACGGCTGTTGTAGAAGTATAAGCTACATCTTTTCACGCGGAGGTTCCGGGCGTCCCTTGCGGTTTTCTCTTCGACACGGTGCCCGTGACCCGGAGTAGCGCGGCGCGGGCCAACGTCCTGGGCAGTGCGGCGACGGTGGTGATCAGCATCGCGCAGGCGTTTCTGCTGATGCCGCTCTGCCTCGCTGTTCTCGGCAAGCACGTGTACGGCGCGTGGCTGGCGGCCGCCGAACTGTTGACCTGGATTCAGCTGCTGGACTTCGGCATTCCCAACCTGATGACGCAACGCATCGGCGCGGCCGTCGGAAGCGGCGATCGCGCCGCGAGCGGCCGCTGGTTTTCGACGGGGCTGCTCATCCTCGTCGGCATCGCTGCGCTCCTGCTGCTGGCAGGGTTGGTGGCCTCGCCGCTAATCACCGCGTGGGCCCAGGTTCCGGCTGCCGAAGCGAGTCGGTTCACGGCCTGCTTCCGCGTTGCCGTCGTCGCAAGCGGACTGCTGCTGCTGTTCAACGCCTTCGTCAGCCTGGCGCGCGGCCTCCAGCGCACGACGCTGATCAACGCGGCGTCGGTCGGCGGCGCCGTCACGAACCTTGTTGTCTCCCTCCAGTTGCTGCTGCTTGGCTGGGGACTGTGGGCGCTCGCGGCAGGGCTGGCAGCACGCGCGTTTGTCTCCATCGCCGGCGGGCTCCTGATGTACTGGCGCGTGGCCCGAGACGGCCACCTGGCGGGGTGTCGGCCCGACCGAGCCGTGTCGGCTGAGATCCTGAGCCTCGCCCCACCCATGGCCGGAGCGAGCGTCGGCTACCTGCTGGCGAACTATAGCGAGATCATGCTGGTGACGACCCTGTTCGGACCGGGGAGCGCCGCCGTCTATGCGCTGACCCGACGGGCAGTCGACGGCATCAAGTCGCTGCTCGATACGATCGCCTGGGGTGTCTACGGGGGATTTGCGCATCTGGTGGAGTCCGCCGATCGCAGCCGGTCAAGGGTGGTGCTGGCCGACGTGCTGTCGCTCCGCTTTGGCGCCGCCTGTCTGGCTGGGGCCATCTACCTGGCCGTGAATGAGGGCTTTGTCGTGCGGCTGTACGGGACAGAAAACTTCGGCGGCCTCTGGCTCACGGCTGCGTTCGCCGCGCAGATGGTTGTTGCCGGTCAGAGCTTTCTCGTGAACTATCTCTATCGGGCGGCAGGGCAGGTGAGAAGAGGATCGCACCTGCTGACCGGCGAAGCGCTCGGCCGCGCGCTCGCGATGCTCGCGTCGCTGCGCGTCGGGGGACTCATTGCCGCGCCGTGGGCGGCAACCGTGACGAGCGGCGCCGCCATGCTCGCCGCGCGCGCGGGCTTGCGGCAGATCCTGCCGGCTGGTCCGGAGCCATCACGCGCCGTGCAGCTGCGGCGCGGCGTCGCAGCGGTGGCGGTGCTCGTGACGGGCTTGCTCATTGGTGCACTCGCCCCGGCGTTCTCCTGGAGCCGAATGGCGATCACCGCGGCGCTGATCGGCGCGGCAGGCGGGGCAATCCTCGTGCTCGCGCAGCCGGTCGAGTCTCGCAGGAGGATTCTCTTGAGCTGGACCAGGCCGTGACCGAACACACATGCGCCACGCCGGCCGTCCCCCGTCCGGGAGAGCGCGAGGTTCATTGCCCGTCGCTATCCGCGCGTCTCCTGTTGGGCGCGATCTTCCTGACGTATTTCACGGCCACCGTCCTGCTGTTCTACTTCGGCCCCTGGGTCTACCCGCTCGGAGCGGGCCAGGGCCGGCTGGTCGTGTTTCTCGTTGCCGTGCATACCGCCTTCGGCATCGGTTATCTCGTCGGCATTCTTGGCGCGCCGAGAGTCGGCCAGTTCACTGTTCCGGTGAATACGCTGCTGCTCACGTGCGTCGGCCTCGATCTCATCCTGCTCTTCCCAACCTCGCAGCTCAACACCGGGAGCTGGGTGCCGAATCCCTGGGCGGCGCTTGGCGATCTGGGTCAGGCGTATACGCGCAGCAATTTCCTGAAGGAGTCCACGACTCCCTATGTGAACTACGTCCGCATCCTGCTGGCGCCGCTGCTGGCCCTGACCGCGCCCATGGCGGTCTACGCGTGGCCGCAGCTCTCGCGCCTGACGCGGATTCTGTTCGGCGTCTCGATCGTCGGCATGCTCGCGCTCTATACCTCGATGGGCGCCAATGCCGGTGCGGGTCACTGGATGGCGCTGTTTCCCTGGTACATCCTCGCGGGACATCTCTCCGGTGTGAATCGGCTCACGCGCCGCGGCTGGCTGATCGCGGGCGGAGTGCAGGGTGCGTCGGTGCTGCTGTTCGCGCTGTTCTTTGCCGCAACGATGACTCAGCGCACCGGGTCGTTCGCGAAGTACGGCGCGCTGCCGTCGATTGCTGCCACAGCCAAGTCCGCCAAAACTGAACGGGGCGCAGGCCCGGGTCCACGCACGGCACGGGCCGGAGCCGTGCCCGCGATGCACCGCTCCAAAGCGCGCATCGCTGCCGACGGTCTCGCAGGCTACCTGACGCAGGGGTACTACGCCGTGTATCTCAGCCTGCAGGAGCCATTCGTCCCGACCTACGGCGTGGGCAACTCAATGTTCCTGCAGCGGCAGGTCGTGCGGCTCACTGGTGACACCAGCCTGCTCGAGCGACCTTACCCAGCCCGCATAGAGGACAAGGGCTGGAACGCCTACGGCTACTGGGCGACGATTTATCCCTGGATTGCCTCCGACGTCACCTTCCCGGGCACCGTGCTCGTCGTCCTGCTGATCGGATTCCTGGCCGGACGTGTGTGGGTGGACGTGCTGGGCGGCCAGCACGTTCTGGCGGTGGCCTTCCTCGGGCAACTGCTTGTCATGCTTTATTACTTCCCCGGTCATAACCGGACCATGCACAGTGGCGAAGGGTTTGTGGCGTTCTGGGGCCTGTTCTTCGCCTGGCTGCTTTCGCGTCGCCGCGTGCGCGCGTAGCTGACGTGCCCAACGTTTCCGGGCGCGGTGATGCAGAAATTGCGCTGGCGGTGATCGGCACGCTGGTCCCCGATGAAGCGCGCTTTCATGGACCGGCCTTCAACAGGGCCGGCCAGATGTTCCAGAAGGAATTTGCGCGGGCGCTGGCTCATGCGGGTCTGAAACCGTCGGCGATTTTCGGCATCGAGCCGGTGCCTGCCTTTCCCCACACGCGCAGACTCCTCGTTCGAGGCGCCCAGCTCGAGCTGGGCGACGGACTTCGAGTCCGTCTCTTGCCGTTCCTCAACGTGCAGCCGCTCAAGCCAGTCACCGCCGGGCTATCGGTCATTGTCGCGTTGATCGCCTGGGGATGGCGTCATCGCCGCCAGCCCCGCATTGTTCACTGCATCAACTTGACGATGCCACCGGGACTCGCGGTGCTCGTGGGCGCTCGCCTCATCGGCGCGAAGGCCACAGTGTCGGTTCTCGACATCTTCCGCCCCGGCGGAATCGTCCCGGACCGTTTCTACTGGCGCGTGGACTACTGGCTGCAGCGTCACCTCATACCGAAGTTCGACGGCCACGCGGTGGTGTCCGAGGCCATCGTCGAAGACTTCCTGCCCGGCCGTCGTGTGTGCCGAATCGAAGGGGGCATACGGCCAGACGATTTTGGAGCGGAGACGAGGCCTGAGGCACCGACGACTCCGTCGCTGTTTCGCGCTGTCCTGGCGGGCACGCTCGATGTGCACAACGGTGTGGAGCTGGCTCTCGATGCGTTCAGTCGACTGCCGCAGGACGGTTACGAGCTGGTGGTGGCGGGCAGCGGCGCCATGGCGCGTGTGGTTGAGGAACGCGCGTCGATCGACTCGCGCATCGTCTTTCGCGGCTTCCTGTCATTCGACGAGGTGCTCGCGCTGTACCGATCGGCCGACGTGCTGCTGAATCTCCGAGTGACCCGGGCGATGGATACCCGGTATTTCTTTCCGTCCAAGATGATGGAGTGCATGGCGTCCGGAACCCCAGTGCTCTCGACGCTCACAGGACACGTCGAGGAGGAATTCGGCGATTTCGTGTACCTGCTGCGCGACGAATCACCGGCGGCGCTGGCCGCGCTGCTCACGCGGATTGCCGGGCTAACCGAACACGAGCGTGCGGAGATGGGACGGCGCGCGAAAGCGTACATGTTCGCGCACAAGACCTGGGACCGGCAGGGCGAGAAGATGGCCGGCTACCTGCGGAGCGTGGTACTCGGCGACACGAGAGACGCTACCCTGCGGTCCTGGCGATGAGCGCGAAGGTGTTCTTCAGGCCCAGTGCGGCACCAACAGGCTGGAACAGGCGGCTCTGCGTGCTGAAATACGGCACGAGCCGGCACTCGAGGTTCATCTGTGTGAGCGAAGCCATCAGCGCCACATGGTCGACACCGTTCCTCACGACGTGGTACTCGACATTGTCGTGGACCGAATCATCGCGATACGCGCCGCGCGACCGGCGCAGGCGTCGTGCCAGTCCGCCGAGCACATCGCCCCTGAATATCCGCCACGATACGTACGCGATGCGATCGAAAAGGAGCGTCGGCCGCGGCAGCGAGTCGTAACGGAGCGGATCCTGAAACGAGAAGAACTGGCCGTGAGGTGCGAGCCGCGCGATAGCACGCCGCACCAGCCCCAGCGTGTCGGGTACGTGATGGAGGAACGAGTTGACCGCGATGATGTCGAACGTCTCAGCCGTGCCGAGGGTGTCGGCGACATCCTCGCACCGTGTGTGCAGCATGTCACCAAAGCGGCCGCATCGGCCGATCAAGGCGTCGAGCTGAGTGCGCGAGCTGTCAACGGCGAGCACCCGGGCGCCAAGCTCGAGAAACGGCAGGGTGACCGAACCTTCGCCGGCGCCGAGGTCGAGCACCCGTGGCACCGGAGTGTGCTCCTTCGCGCGGTCGAAGACGTCGACGAGCAATTGTCCGTACAGTGTTCGCAGGGAGGCATGCTTGATGTGCGGCGCCCCGTCGGCGTAATGGCTGGTTGCGTCGGCATCGTATCTCGAGACGTTCGCCAGGGCGGCGACTCGATTGATTCGTTCGTCCATGCTGACGCTGCACAAATGGTAACATGCCGCGTTTGCTGCGCCGGGCGGGACCACACGCTCCCGTGCGCAGCCCACGAGACATCTGAATCGGGATGAAAAAGAAGGTCCTGGCGGTCAGTGAATACTACCTGCCTGGCTTTCGGGGCGGCACCATCTACTCGCTCGCCAATATCGTCAGCCGGCTCTCCGATCGATACGAGTTCTGGATCCTCACGACCGATCGCGATGTCACCGAGACGGCACCGTACACCGGTATCACGCCCGGCCAGTGGACGCCAGTCGGCGCCGCGATGGTCTGCTATATCTCGCCTCCCGGTCTCACGCTGCGATCGCTGAGAACGCTGGTCGGCCGCGTCAACCCAGACATGCTGTTCGTGCTGAGCGCGTTCTCGCGCACCACGGTGCGGCTGCTGCTGCTGCGGTGGCTACGACTCCTCATCGATCGGCCGATGCTGGTAGCTCCGGAAGGAGAGTTCACGGCCGGGGCCCTGCAGCATAAGCCGGCACGCAAGCGTGTGTTCCTGAAGGTGGCCGAAGCGCTCGAGCTGCATGCCCGCGTCAATTGGCGTGCGACGACGCCTGAGGAAGCAGAGGACATTCGCCGCGTGATTGGATCGCGCGCGCCAGTCTTTCTGGCGCCATGTGTGCCGGAACAGGCTCCCGTTGCCGAGGCCCAGCCGCTGCTGAAGCGGCCGGGTCAGGTGAACTTCGTCTATCTCTCGCGCATCACACCCAAGAAGAATCTGCTGTTTGCGCTGGAACGGCTCGGCGAGACACAGCGGGAGATCGCGCTCGACGTCCTCGGCCCGATCGAGGATCCGCTCTACTGGGCGCAATGCGTGTCGTACGCGGAACGTCACTGCCCGCGGATAGACCTCCGCTACTGCGGCGAAGTGCCTCACGCGTCTGTGACGACGGAGCTCGGCCGTCGCCACTTCCTGCTGCTCCCTTCACTCGGCGAGAATTTCGGCTACGTCATTCTGGAGGCACTGGCGTGCGGCCGCCCGGTCGTGCTGAGCGATCGGACACCCTGGCGCGCGCTTCAGGCGGCGGGCGCCGGCTGGGACATCGACCTGCTGGACACGGAGGCCTGGCGCCGAGCGATTGTGCGCTGTGTCGACATGGCCGATCCGGAGTATCAGCTGATGGTCGTCGCGGCTTCAGTACACGCACGAGGCGAGGTAAACGGCACAGCCACCGAGGCTGCAATCGCGACCGCCTTCGATGCCGTCATGGCCGGTCATCGCGCGGGAGGTCCTCGCTCGTGACACACGCCCTGACCGATCTCGGCACGCCTGGTCTCCGGCCGCGATGAAGATTCTGCTGGTGACGCAGTACTTCTGGCCCGAGTCGTTTCGGGTGAACGATCTGGTGCGCGGCTGGGAAGCACGGGGGCATGAGGTGACGGTGCTGGCCGGCCTGCCGAATTATCCCTCGGGCCGGTTGTTCTCCGGCTACTCGTGGCGGGGTCCGTACCGCGAGTCATACGGCGCGGCCGCCGTCAGGCGTGTGCCGATTGTGACGCGCGGCGCGCGGCAGGGTTTTCGGCTGCTCGCCAACTACGTCTCCTTTGTGTTCTCCGCCATGGCGCTCGGGCCGCTGGTCGTGCGTGGCCGCTTCGATGTGGCATTTGCCTACGCGCCCTCCCCGATCACGATCTGCATTCCCGCGCTGTGGTTCAAGTTCCTGCGGGGCATGCCCGTCGCCTTCTGGGTACAGGATCTCTGGCCCGACAACCTGCTGGCGGTTCGTCCCATCAGATCGCCCTGGCTGTTGAAGGCGATTACCGTGCTCTGTCGCGGCATCTACCGGCGGTGCGATCTGGTGCTCGTGCAGTCACCAGATTTCGTCGAGCCCATCGCGCGCGTCTGCCCTGAGGTCGGCGTGCTGCACGTGCTGCCGAACTGGGCCGACGATCACTACCAGCCTGGCGCCACCGAGGACTGGCCAGAGCGTCGAGAATGGCCTGCGGGCTTCAGCGTGATGTTCGCGGGCAACCTGGGATCCGCGCAGGGGCTCGAGGCTGTGCTCGACGCGGCCGAGGCCCTTCGCGATGACAATGTTCACTGGGTGTTCATTGGCGATGGCAACCGCCGGGCCTGGCTCGAGACGCAGGTGCGCGAGCGAGGGCTCGGCTCGTTGGTCCACTTTCTGGGTTGGCGGCGCCCGGAGGTCATGCCACGGTATCTGTCGCTGGCCGACGCGCTGCTCGTGAGCCTGCGGCGCAACGCGAGTTTCGCGTCGACGATCCCGTCCAAGCTGCAGACCTCACTCGCGATGGGACGTCCCGTGCTCGCAGCATTGGGCGGCATCGGCGCGCGCATCGTCGCCGACGCAGGTGCGGGCGTCGTGGTGGAGCAGGAGAATGGCGCGGCGCTGGCGGCCGGCGTTCGCGCGCTGCTCGACGCCGGGGCGGACGGACGCGCGCGGATGGGACAGAATGGGCGCTCGTACGCCGTGCAGCATTTCGATCGCGAGACGCTGTTGACGCAGCTCGACGAGTGGCTGCAGGAGATGGTGGAGGCGCAGAGGTGAAGGTTCTGATTCTAGGCGGCGATGGCATGCTCGGGCACCAACTGCTCAAGGCGTGGTCGGGCCGTCACGAGGTCCGGGCGACGCTCCGTCGGCCTGTCGAGAGCTATCGAGACTTCAGGCTCTTCAACGAAGGCAATGCCATCGGCGGCGTGGACGCATTCAACGCTGCGCGGCTGGCCAGCGTCATTCGCGACGTGGCGCCGGACGCTGTCGTCAACTGCATCGGCATCGTCAAACAGCGCGCGGACGCGAAAGCGGCGATTCCGTCGATCACGATCAACGCACTGCTGCCGCATCAGCTGCGTGAATGGTGCGAGGAGCTGGGTGCCCGGCTGATTCACCTCAGCACCGACTGCGTGTTCTCAGGTCGCCGTGGTGCGTATCTCGAGACCGACGTGCCCGATCCGGTCGATCTCTATGGGCGTTCGAAGCTGCTCGGTGAGGTCGCGGATACACCGGGGCTGACACTGCGCACATCGATCATCGGACTCGAGCTCAGCCGCAAGAGCGGCCTGATCGAGTGGTTCCTCGCCCAGCGCGGTATGATTCGTGGGTTTCGGCGCGCGGTGTATACGGGACTGACGACGATTGAGATGGCGCGGCTCGTCGAGCGGATTCTTGTAAGACATCCGTCACTGCACGGGGTTTGGCAGGTCGCGTCGGCGCCCATCAACAAGTATGAGCTGCTGGTGCGGCTCGCGCAGCGTCTGGGTCGGACCGACATCGAGATCGCCCCCGACGACGAGTTCGTGTGCGACCGAAGCCTGCTGTCCGATCGATTCGATGCTGAAACGGGGTACCGCGCACCGAGCTGGGACGACATGATTGACGAACTGGCGGGCGACATTCGCGCCCGGGCGCGCCCTGCGCCATCGGCGGACCGGGCGATCGAAACGGAGTAGACGAGCGTATGGATTTCACGGGCAAACGGATTCTCGTTACAGGAGGCACGGGATCACTCGGGAAAGTGCTCGTGCGCCGGTTGCTCGGGGGCGAGCGCGGGCTGCCGCGCAAAGTGATTATCCTGTCGAGAGACGAAGCCAAGCAGCACGAGATGCGGCTCGCCTATCAGCAGCGGCAGGTCGGCACCGACGAGGTGATCTACCGCAACTTCGAACAGATTCTCGAATTCCGGATCGGCGACGTGCGGTCGTATGCCGATGTCTGCGGCGCGGTCCGCGACTGCGAAATCGTGATCAACGCCGCGGCGCTCAAGCAGGTGCCCACCTGCGAGTACTTTCCCGAACAGGCCGTGTTGACCAATTGCGACGGGGCGGCCAACGTGGTCCGCGCCATCGGCGACCTGCGGGTCCCGGTCGAAGTGGTCGTGGGCATCAGCACCGACAAGGCCTGCAAGCCGGTCAACGTGATGGGCATGTCGAAGGCGGTGGCCGAGCGCATTTTCACGGCCGCCAACGTCTTGAACACGCGCACGCGGTTCGTCTGCGTGCGGTACGGCAATGTCCTGGCCTCGCGCGGCTCGGTTCTGCCGCTCTTCCATCAGCAGATCCGCAGCGGCGGCCCGGTCACCATCACGGCCGAGACCATGACGCGATTCCTCATGACGCTCGATCAGGCGGTCGACACGGTGTTCGAAGCCGTCGAGCACGCCGCGCCTGGAGAAGTCGTCATCCCGGATGCGCCGTCTGCCGTCGTGCTCGACATCGCGCGCGCGCTCATCGGCGACCGCGGCACCGAGATTCGGATCACCGGAGTGCGGCCAGGTGAGAAGGAGCACGAGATCCTCGTATCCGATGAGGAGTGCCGCCACACGTACCGGCGGGGCGACTATTACGCCATCGCGCCGATGCTCCCGGAGCTGCGGTCCCCGCTCACGTCTGGACAGCCGCCGCTCAGCCGCGAATACAGCTCCGCTGACGCGCCGGGTGACCTCGCGGAAACGATTACCCTCCTGCGCAAGAACAAGCTGATGCTCGATCAGGTCGATCTGGTGGCCGGCACCGAGCTGCTCCGATGACCAGCGCCCGCGGCTCCGCCGGGCGCGATCGCCTGTCGGTGATGACCATCGTCGGCACGCGTCCGGAGCTCATCAAGATGAGCCGGGTTATCGCCGAGCTCGATCGGCACACGCGCCACACGCTGGTCCATACGGGTCAGAACTTCGACGATGGGTTGAACGGCGTGTTCTTCCGGGAGCTCGCCATCCGGACTCCAGATCATTTCCTGGAAGTGGCCGATCGCACCGCGGCGCGCACGATCGCGAACGTCATCGTGAAGACCGACGAACTGCTCGACCGCGTGAAGCCCGAAGCCCTTGTGATCTACGGCGACACGAACAGCTGCCTGGCCGCCATCGCCGCCAAGCGGCGCAGGATTCCCGTGTTCCACCTCGAGGCGGGCAATCGCTGTTTCGACGAACGGGTGCCGGAAGAGATCAACCGTCGCATCATCGATCACATCAGCGACATCAATCTGCCGCTCACCGAGCACGCGCGGCAATACCTGCTGGCGGAAGGCCTGCGTCCGGAGACGGTCATCAAGATTGGATCCACGATGCGGGAGGTGCTGGCCCACTACGAGCCCGGCATCGCCGCGAGCGACGTGCTGGCGCGTCTGACACTCGCACCAGGCCGCTACGTCGTTGTCAGTGCGCACCGGGAGGAAAACGTCGACGACCCGGAGCGTCTGGCCGGGCTGCTGGCGGCCCTCGACGTGGTGGCCAGACGATATCGTCGGCGCATCGTGATGTCCACGCATCCGCGGACGCGCAAGCGGTTGACGGCACTCAGCCGCCGGACGGGAGCCGTCAAGGGGAGTGCGATCGAGTTTCTGCCGCCCTTCGGGTTCTTCGATTGGATTCGATTGCAACGCGATGCCTTCTGCGTGATCTCGGACAGCGGCACGCTGAGTGAGGAGGCCGCGCTGCTGCGGTGTCCCGCGGTGATGATTCGGGAGGCGCATGAACGGCCGGAGGCGATGGAGGCCGGTGTGACGATTCTCGGCGGCGTCACCGCGAGGCGGCTGGTCCAGGCGGTCGAGCTCGCCACGTCGCAGGCACCGATGACCAGCACCGAAATCCCGGTGTTGGACTACGCCGAGCACGACGTGGCGCGGAAGGTCGTGCGAATCGTCCTGAGTTACACCGATTACATCCGTCGAACGAAGTGGTTCGAAGGGCCTGGGTGACATGCCGAGTGGCCGCTGTCTGGTGACCGGCGCCACCGGATTCGTCGGCAGGGTCCTCGTGGATCGCCTCGTGGCGGGCGGGTCGACAGTGCGCGGACTGTCGCGCTCGAGCCCTGCACGCTCTCACGCCGATCTCCTCCACGAGCAGGACCATGTCGCGATCGATCTCTCGGTCGCGCCTCCGCAGCCTCACATCTTCGACGGGGTCGACACTGTGTACCATCTGGCCGCCAAAACGCACGACTCGCGTGAAGGTCCGGGTAGCGAGGGCGAGTACTGGCGTCTGAATGTCACGGCCACCGAGGCACTCTTGCGAGCGATGGAAGGCTCTTCGGTCCGGCGCGTGGTCTTCGCGAGCAGCGTGAAGGCCGTGGACGAAGGCGGCCCCGTTGAAGTGGACGAGACAAAGCCGCCGGCCCCTGAGACCGCGTACGGCAAGTCGAAACGCGCAGCAGAAGAGCGGGTCATGGAGGCGGGCCTCCGCGGCGGCTTCGAGGCAGTCTGTGTACGCCTTCCATTGGTCTATGGGCCCGGGCAGAAGGGGAACCTGCAACGGATGATGGCGGCCATCGAACGCGGACGTTTTCCGCCTCCGCCGCACACACCGAATCGGCGCAGTCTGCTGCACGTCGACAACGCGGTCGACGCGCTGGTGCTTGCTGGCGCTCATCACGGTGCGGCCGGCCAGATCTATTTCGTGACGGACGCAGCGCCCTACTCCACACGCCAGATCTACGACGCCATGCGCGAAGCGCTCGGACTCGAGCCTGGGAAATGGAGCGTGCCCGAGGCCGCATTCCGTGCGCTCGCCGCAACGGGCGACGTCGCGCGACGCGCGCTGGGCCGGCGGGTCGGGTTCGACTCCGACGCCTTTCAGAAGCTTCTGGGCTCCGCGTGGTACAGCAGCGCGAAGATCGCGCGCGAGCTCGGTTATCGCCCCGTCCTCGATCTTCGAGGCAGCATGCCGGCGATCGTGGCCAGCTACCGCTCCACAGCGTCGTGAGTGTGCCCGCCAATCTGACGATGTGGCTGATTCCGCTTGCGGCGGCGTTCTTCGTCTCTGCCCTGGCGGTGCGGGCGGTCGAGCGTCACGCGCGCCAGCTCCGACTGGTGGACATCCCGAACCAGCGCAGCTCCCACCTCACCCCACGGGCACGGGGCGGCGGGATCGGCGTCGTCACCGGACTGATAGCTGGTCTGGCCGTGGCTGAGCTGCTCGGCTGGAATTCTGCGCCTCCTGTCTGGACGTGTCTGGTGGGCACCGCTCTTTTTGCGGCGTTGGGGCTGTGGGACGACGTGCGGCAACTGGCGGTGCTGCCGCGGCTCACGTCACAAGTCATTGTCGCTGTCGTCATCGTGGCCGTGTTGGGAGGATTTGCGCGGCTGCCCCTGCCGCCGCCCCTCGATGTCGCGCTCGGTTGGGCTGGTGTGCCGCTGGCGGTTCTCTGGCTGATCGGCGTGACGAACTTCTTCAACTTCATGGACGGCGCCGATTGACTGGCCGGCGGACAGGCCGTGCTGTCGCTAGCGGTGGCAGGCTGGGCTCTGTGGCCTGGTTCTGGCGCAGGGCTGGCTCTCTGTGGCGCCAGCGCGACGCTTGCGTTCCTGATGCGAAACTGGCCGCCCGCGCGCATTTTTCTTGGTGACGTCGGCAGCTCGGGACTGGGTTTCCTACTTGCCGCGCTGCCATTTGCGGGACCGATGGATCGGCGCGAAGACCTCGCACTGCTGATCGCCACGAGCCTGGCGTTGTTTCTCTGCGACCCGTTGTTGACGCTTGCCATGCGGACCAGCCGCGGTGAGCCGATTGGGCAGGCGCATCGCGATCATGCCTACCAGCGCCTGTTCACGCCGGGTGAGTCGCATCGGCGCGTCGTGTTGATGCTGCTGGCGGCGGGCGTCATTCTGTCGATTCTTGGAGCGGTGGCCTACGGCGACCGGTCACGCAGCTGGTGGGTGCTCGGCGGCGCCGGAGCCATCGTGGCGGGCGAATGGGCGGCGGCGCATCTGACGCGCCGACGCCATGGGGGCAGCCAGACGTAGGGGCCTGCATCACCCGGCAGGGCGCGGCGATTCAGAGCAGTACGCGCGCCCGCTCCGGCGCCACTTCGAGCCGGTCGGTGAACTGCACCGCCGCCACGTGAATCAGCCCATCGTCTTTCGACTCGTACATCTGTTCGTCGGCGAGCCGCACCAATTCTTTCGCGAGCGCCGTCGCGGCCATCGTGGGCCTGGAGTACGGCAGCTCGTATACGACGCCCCCGATGGCGGTGGTCAGCCGAATGGGCGCGTGGTAGCCGCGCGCGCGCTGGTGTTCCGGATCCTCGATGCGCCGCTTGAGACGCGGCGCGATCGCCTCGATGTCGGCCGCGTCGCTGAGCTCGAGCGCGACCAGGAACTCGTCGCCGCCGTGGCGTGCGATGGAGTAGTCGTCCATCGCCTCCGCCTTCATGACGACATCGGTCTGCCGGTCGACGCGAAGCGCCTCGCGCAGAATGCGGCCGACCGCGCTCAACGCCTGATCGCCCGCCGCGTGGCCGCAGGTGTCGTTGATGCGCTTGAGATTGTTCAGATCGATGAAGAGGACAGCGACAGCGGTCGTGGTGGGCAGGTCGGCACCCGACAGCAGGCGCGTGAGGTGAACCTGAAACGGGCGCCGGCGCGCCAGACCCGTCGATTCGTCGAACGCGTAGGCGCGCTGTTCGCGGCGCCAGATGGTCTCGATGATCTCGAGGGTTTCCTCGTGCTCTTTCCCGAGTGGCAAGAAATCATCGACGAACTGCTGATGCCATTCCCACGGCAGGCGAGCGGACCATTTGTCGACCAGCGCGTTGAGACGTTCAGCGAATGGGGAGAGTGGTTTGCTGCTGGGCAACGGCGTCCTCCTGAGTCAGAACCGTGCTACACCGACGGCACGGCTGCAACGCACTCCCGCGACGAGGTCGTGAGATCTTCGGCGCAAGGCCAGACACGATCGTACGGGAGCACGGTCTGATTGCTCTGGGGAACTATTGAGCTATCGGCTCGGCATCCGAGGGGGTTTAAGAGCCCCGCCGGACACGCGACCCGAACTCCGTGTCCGAATTCCATCACAGTTTGGGCGGCCGCGGCGCTCATTCGGCAAGTTGATCGTGTCGTTTCCGATACACGATGCGGCCCGGCGTGCGCGCTCGCCGGCCAGCGCGCCGAACAACAGGCCGATGGACAGGAACAGCGGGAGCCGGGGTTATCGACCAGTCTCACGCGCGAGATGGGGGACATTGCGCACGGCCGCACGCGTCGATGCGGCCGTGCGCGGAAACGCCACGGCTATTGCGCGGGCCCGTGGAAGCGGCCGAAGAAGCCGGCCTTGCCGACCACGTGACCGTCCATCGCTTTCAGCAGTTCTTCGCGAGTCGTCGTCGCTGGCAACGTCAGCTTCGTGTCGAGCGCGTAGAACTCGAAGACGTAATGATGGAAGGGACCCGGGCCGGCGCCGGGCCCAAAGTATCCGCCGGCGCCGTTCCGCCGCCCGAGCCCCGGACCATGCACGGTGCCGTCGGGCAAATCGCCGGGGGCGAGGCCCTCGGGCAGGCCCTTGGCCGTCGCGGGGATGTTGAACGCAGTCCAGTGCAGCGTGTCCGCTGTGCCTCTCATGCTCGAGTTCTCGATGTCGTGAAAGATCACGGCGTACGACTGAAGCGTCGCGGGCGCCGCTCCCGGCGCGGTGCCGGTGAACCACTGGAATTCAAAGGCTGGCGACTTGTTGTCGCCGCGCGAGGCATGACGCATCGGAATCTCACCGCCGTCGGGCCAGGCCGTGCTGGTGACCGAGAGCCGTGGCTGCCCGCCTCCCGGCGGTCCGGCAGGTGCCCGCGGGGTCTGCGCGGCGGGTTGAGGCGCTTGTGCCATCAGGACAGCCGGAAGCAGGAACGCGCTCGCTGCCAGCATGCGGAAGAGTGTCTTCATCGGCAATCTCCTTGAGTGGGTTGGAAGAGGGCAAGCCTAACACTACCGGCCAGGGGAGCCGGGCAGGTTATCGCGAGGCACCGCGGTTCCAGTGGCAGGTACCATCGGCGGCCGCTGGCGTCCGCTGACGGGGAGCGGGGCACCGGACGGCTGAATCCGGTACAGATTGCCACTGTTGTAGGCGAGCACATACAGCTCGCCAGCGGCCGCCTTTGGCACATCTGGTCCGAACGCGAGATTGCCTCCGTTGTGATTGGCGAACGGTTGCGTGATGAACCGCTGTCCGTCGGGCCAGCGCAAATCGAACCGGCTGGCGAGATCGGCGCTGAGACCCGGGGCGCCATTGCGCGTGAATCGAGCAATCACCGTGTGGCCCGCGAGGTTGATGAAGTTGACGAAGACCCGTCCGGTCGACGCGTAGTCTGGAGCGAAGGCGAAGCCGAGCAGCCCCTGCTCGCCAGAGTTGCGCACCACGCCTCGCAGGGCGAGGTAGTCGGTGGGTTGCACCGTGCTGTTTTTGAGGAATCGGATGCGGCCGTCCTGCTGCGCCACGACCTGCACGGTGGAGTCGGACGGGTCCTGGACGAACGCGACCGGCTGGGTGAAGCCGCCAGCGCCCAGCTCCGACCTGAGCTGGGCGCCGGCGCGCGTGCATGTGCAGATGATGGCCAGAGCCGCGAAA
>JBDSZL010000017.1:0-41492 GCA_039925145.1 Vicinamibacterales bacterium
GCGAAAAAGACGCGGGATAGCGGCCGAGACGACATCCTGGACCTCGGGGAGCTGTCTGTACTCTACGTCCGAACGCGCCTGGCTCATCCCTGGAAAGCGAGGAACGAAGGCGCGCCCCTCTTCGAGCCGCCCGCTGTGCTGTTCCGCGTGTCGCCGCACGGTCTGGGTTTTGCTTGAGTGGGAGCAAACGGGAGGATACTCATGATGCGATTCGCCAAGTGGTCGGTCGGCGCGATGCTGATGTCGCTGACGTTGCTGGTTGGGTGTAACAAGGCTCCGGATACGAAGGATCAGGTCTCGAAGGCGCTCAAGGACGCCAACCTCGACAACGTCTCGGTCGATTTCGATGAGACCGCGCGGGTGGTTCATCTCAAAGGCGCGGTCGATACGGTCACGGAGAAGTCTCGTGCCGAGGATGTCGCGCGTCGGGCGGCCGGGGCTGCGGGAGCCATTGCCAACGAGCTGACGGTCAAGGGCGTGGATGAACACACCGCCGACGACATGGACAACGAGGTGCGGAAGGAACTGAACGCCAAGGTCGAGAACACACGTGCCTTGCAGGGACGCGACATCAACTTCGACGTCAACAACGGCGTTGTCACGATCAAAGGGAAAGTGGCGACGGCCTCTGAGAAGAATGAAGTCGGTCAGATGGCGAAGTCCACGCAGAACGTCAAGGATGTGTTGAATTCGCTCGAGCTCGACCCGAAGCTCGCGTCGCGTAAGATGGCCGCACCAGTGACCAAGGCCACCGCGCATCCAGTCAGTGGCGTCGCTGTCAAGAAGAAGTCGGATCACCGTTAGACAGGTCCGCACTCCGGCGCAGGGATGCGGCGGCGGCCAGTGGACTGCCGCTGCATCCCCGCGAGACTGCCAGAACGGTGCGTCTTACGCACATGTGACCTGTTCGCAACGATGCCGAAACGTGGCGCGCGTACGCTGACCGCGTGTCAATGGTTGCCGCCCGCACACGCATTCTGGTGGTAGACGATGAGCTGGAGATTGCGCAGCTCGTCAAGCATGCTCTCGAGCGCGAGGGCGACTTCGTCGTCGAGATTGCGACGACGGGAACCGCGGCGCTCGAGTCGGTCGCATCCGCGATGCCGAGTTTGCTGATTCTCGATCTCAACCTTCCGTCGATCGATGGCACGGAGGTCTGTCGCATCCTCAGGGCCAGACCCGCGACGGCCCGTCTCCCGATCATCATGTTGACCGCACGAACCAGCGAGCCCGATCGGGTGTTCGGGCTCGATCTCGGCGCCGACGACTACATCCCCAAGCCGTTCGGACTGCGCGAACTGGCCGCCCGTGTTCGTGCGATTCTGCGTCGACGCGGCGAAGAGGCGCGCCGTTTCACGTCTGTCTACCGCGGCGCACACCTGACCGCCGACTTCGAGGCAGTGATCGTCACAGTGGACGACCAGCCCATCCGTCTCACCCGCCGAGAGTTCGATTTGTTGCGATGCCTGGTCGACAACCGCAACCGCGTCCTGTCCCGGGATCGGTTGCTCGATCGCGTATGGGGGTATGACCCCTCGGTTGAAACACGATCCGTGGACGTCCATGTCGGACGGCTGCGGGCGAAGCTCGGGACCGCCGGCCGCCATATCGAGACGGTCATCGGTCTCGGCTACCGATTCGCGGAATGAAGTCGCGGCCCAGAGGAGTTGGTCTAGACTCGGCAGCATGATTCCGCGAGTCGTCGCTGCGTCGGTATTGTTGTGTCTTCTGGCGTGCGCCGGCAGGCCGTCTCGACCAGTTGCTGTGGCCGCCCTTCCGCACCTCAACACCGACGCGATGATTGCTGACATCCGGCGGCTCGCGTCCGATGAGTTCGAGGGCCGCGCACCGGGGAGCAACGGCGAGGTGCTCACCGTGCAATATCTGACAGAAGAGATGCGTGCAGCCGGGTTGCAACCGGGTAATCCTGATGGGACGTGGATCCAGAAGGTGCCGCTCGTCGGAATCACGGGAAGCCCTGAGGGCCCCCTGGTTGTGAAGAAGGGCGGAGCCGCTCACCCGTTTCGCGTCGGTGATCAGGTGGTGGCGTTCAGTAAGCACGTCGCCGACCGCGTGCGACTCGATGAGTCGGATCTGGTCTTTGCGGGCTACGGCGTGCAGGCGCCTGAATATCAGTGGGATGACTTCAAGGGGCTGGACCTGAAGGGCAAGACCCTGCTGGTCCTCGTCGGCGATCCCCCTGTGGCCGCCCCGACCGACGCGACGGCGCTGGACCCGGGCGTGTTTAGCGGCAAGGCGATGACCTACTACGGGCGCTGGACGTACAAGTTCGAGAAGGCCGCCGAGCTGGGCGCGTCAGGCGTGCTGGTGATCCACGAAACAGGGCCGGCGGGCTATCCGTTCTCCGTCGTGCAGGGGCAGTCGGGCCATGAACGTTTCGACCTGCTCACCCCGGACAAGAACCTCGGCCGGGCGAACGTCGAAGGTTGGATCTCCATGGAGGGGGCCGCGTCGCTGCTGGCGCTCGCGGGTCAGGATTACCAGGCACTGAAAGCACTCGCCGCCACTCGCCAGTTTCGCCCCGTCCCCCTCGGACTCCGGGCGTCAATCGCAATCAAGCAGACGATTCGGACGATCGACTCGAAGAATGTGATTGGGAAGCTCACGGGCAGCGATCCATCGGGCAGTGGGGAGTTCGTGCTGTATTCGGCTCACTGGGATCACCTGGGCATCGGCACGCCGGTCAACGGCGATGCGATCTACAACGGCGCACTCGACAACGCGAGCGGAGTGGCGATGGTGCTGGAAATTGCGCGTGCAGCCCGGAAGCTGCGGACGCCACCAAAACGCACGATGCTCTTCGTGTTCGTGACCGCCGAGGAGCAGGGCCTTCTGGGCTCGCAGTACTACGCCGAATTTCCGCTCTATCCGCTGGAGAAGACGCTGGCCGTCATCAACGTCGATGTCGTCAACAAATGGGGGCGCACGACTGACCTGACTCTGGTGGGCCTTGGCGCCTCGGAGCTCGACGACTACGCGCGGGGCGCCGCCGCAGAGCAGGGGCGTGTGCTCCGTCCGGACGCCGAGCCGGAGAAGGGCTTCTACTATCGTTCGGATCACTTCAACTTCGCCAAGAAGGGCGTTCCGGCGCTCGATCCCGGTCCAGGCATCAGCTTCGTTGACAAGCCGGCGGAGTTCGGCATGGCGCGTCGCACCGAGTACGACTCGCACGAGTACCACAAGCCGTCGGATCAGGTGACGCCGGAGTGGGATCTGAGCGGTGCTGCCGAAGACGGGGCGCTGCTGCTGGCGGTCGGCTACCGCGTGGCTGAGGCCGATCACTTTCCCGAGTGGCGACCGGGCAACGAGTTCAAGGCCACACGAGATAAGATGCTCGGCCGATAGGGCCCGCGACACAGACCGTTCGCGGACGAAGGCCGTCTCGGCTACACTGGCGGGGCTCCCATGGCTCAATCCCAGATCCGAACTGAACCCTCGCGTTACTGTCCGAAGTGCAACGGCCTCGACGCCAAGACCACCCAGACATCTGATCAGGCCGACGGCATCTTGCGCGTATCGCGCGCCTGTCCCTGCGGCCATCGCTGGGACGATCTCGTGCAAGGCGGGCCATTCCTGCCCTACGTCCGTCGCTGATCGCACGGCGCTCGCCCTTCGACCGAAGCCGAGGCGCTCGGTGCGACGCGTGTGGCGCCCACAGTCCGTGAAGCGGCTCAGATCGCCATTTTGGTGAAGATCGCCACTCGCTTGCTCCGGAGTGAGCCGGGCTTGTACTTCTGCAGCCAGCTGTCGTCTTCGGTCAGAAACAGGCTGGCGTCCTGAGGGGCCAACGGCTGGCGGCGCAGGACCTGTTCCATCACGGACCGAAAATAGTAGTGGTTGAACAGCCGGTTGAATTCGGTAAAGTAGATATCAGCCACGCGTCTGTCGCCGCGAATCATCACCATGTTCTCGTCGTTGTCGTTGGTCGACGCGTCGCTGAAGTTCGCCGAGCCTGTGACGACGATGGGATCGGCGCCGAGTGGATCGCGAAGCAGGAACTTGGAGTGGATGTAGGCGACGTGCGAGTTGAGCCCGAGTTTCCTCGTGTTGGTCTCACGCGCCCACTGGTACACCGGGGTGTCGATGAACGATCCGAACGCCTCGTAGATGTTGTTGCCCGCATTCAGCCGTATGAACTCCGCGGGCTTCCGAGGATCTGGGACATCCTCCTTTTCGAGAAGCAGGAAGAGCAGCGGACTCTGGGTCGTGTTGTCCTTCAGCGCCGCTTTGAACTTGGCATTCACGCCAAAGGCAAGCGTGATGCACGAGACGTGCGTGGCTGAGTCGAGCAGCTGGATGTAACAGTCGAGCACCTCGCGGCCCCGGCGCGGGCTGAAGACGGGCGTGATGCCCTGGGGGATGTCCGCGATGTCGGTCGGCACGTCGGTGATGCCTTCGATTCGGTCGTAGAGCGCCGCGTTCTTCTTTCGTCCCGCCGACGAGTTGCCCGGGTCGACGCTGTCGGCGCCGGGATCCTCGCGCATGATGTTCCAGTACTCCAGGTACTGTGCCGCGACGCCGGCATTGCGTATCCAGTGCCCCACATTGGTCTGGCCCGAGATGCCACCAAGCGAGATGTTTGTCGAGCCGGTCCACACCTCCACAGGTACCTTGCTGGCGCCTTGGAGCAGGACCATGAACTTGTTGTGCGAAATGGCAGACGGTCGGGCCTCGCGCAGGAACACGCTCGAGTCCGGAAGTTTGGCGTCCTTGATGGTCTGAAGGTTGTCCTCCCGTGGAAACGCAGGCACCGCCGGCTTGCCTGGTTTGGCCTGCGTGCCGTTTTCCTTTGCGTCACAGACGATTTGGACGTCGACGCCTCTGCCGATTGCCGCTTTCAACGCCTTGGCGACGGGCAGATACCTGAATTCGTAGAAACAGCAGCGAAGGCCGTCGCCCTGCTTCGCGCGGGCGATGAACTCGAGAATGGCGTCGTCGAGCTCCCGCGTAAGCCATTGCAACGCGCGCGCCTGCTCCGCTGTGCTCAGGGTCGGATCGTCGGGCTTTCTGTTGCCGAATTCACGCACGTAGGCCTGACTGCTCGCCACACCCCGGTTGAAGAACACGTCGTGTTCGCTGGTGCTGAAGAGCGGCTCGGTGCGCACGGTGATCGGCACGGCCGCCGCGCTGCGGTCGATATTCTTCGGTTGACCGCGCAACGGATGGAATTGGTACGTGTACTCGCGATCCGGCTTGGCCGTGAAGTCGTCCCAGACGAGACTCTGCACCGGATGCTGATGCGTGCTGACCGCCAGCGTCTCCTCGGGCTGGGGGACGAGCGACTTGAACACCTTGAATCCGGACACGAAGAACTGCTCGTGCTCCGTCGGGTCAATTCGTTCGACTGCAAAGCCGAGCAGGCCCTTGCGCGCCGTCGCGCTGGCTGCGATGGCGAAGGAGATGGTATTGACCCCAGTGACCGCAAAGACCTGGAAGCCGTCGACGACGGTGGATTTGCTGCGCACGCTTAGTGCTTCGGTGTCGTGACCGCGACCGAGTACTCGCGGTCGTCCCACGACAGGCTGAGGCGCCCGCCCGCGCCGCCGCCGGCCGACGGTTCCACGGCGAACGTGAGCTGCTCGACCTTCGTGTCGAGCATGCGCAGGGTCATCTCGGTGCGGCCGAGATCCATCGCCGGTGTGTATTGGGTATGAAACTGCCCGGTCCGACGATTGATGGTGAGGAGGAACCGCTCGCGTCCGGGCACCGTGTAAATAGAATGCGTTCCGGCAGGCACGGCGATGGTGCCGATGAGCAGGGGGGCGGATGTCTCGATGGTCGTGGCCTCGTCGGCGCCTGGCATCCACCATTCATCCCACGGGCGGATGCCGCCCCAGATGACACGTCCGCGCGCGAAGGGGCTGCCGTATTCAAGCCGGATGTGCACCTGGTCGACTTCGCCATTGACCGTGACGCGTGGGCTGACCCGCACCTGGCCGTGGGAGTTGAGCTCCTGGGCGGGCGCCTGCGGCTCCTGGGCCGACGGGCGTTCGACAGCGCTGAGCACGCCGGCGATGAAGGCTGCGCACATCAGCGTGTGCTGCAAGATGTTCTTTCCAGCGGCCATTGCTCTGCCGCGACTATTCATCGACGACGCGGGTGATTTCCGGCTCGGGTTTCAGATCCGCAACCTCGTCGTAGCCGCGGTTGTGGGGAGCCACTCTCCCTTCGCGCTCGAGCTCCTGGTCCCGATCGTTGGACTTGCGAATGCGTTCGTGCTCGTCCTCGGTTTCGCTGCTTGGCAACGGCACCACAGTCAGATCGTCTTCTTTGTCAGTCACGGAGACCTCCGGAAACGGGGAGCGTGAGAGCGCAGCCCACGGTGGCCGCGCTCTCACATAGTAGCCCCGTCGCGTCAGCGGCGCGATGCTGTCTGCGTTCGAATGGTGAATTCCGTGCCGCGCGGCAGTCGGTTCTGATCCTGTCCCATGTAGACAGTCGCCGCGCCACCGCCACCGCCAATCGCCGCACCGATGGCGGCACCCTTGCCGCCTCCGGCCACCGCGCCGATCACGGCGCCGATCGCCGCACCAATGGCGCCGCGCTGAATCGCCTGATCGCGCTGTCCGTTCGGATTCGCGTCCTGGTCGGCGTCGAATACGACGGCCTGTCCGTTCGGCCCTCGCACGCTCTCGACGCGTCCGCTGAAGTCCGAGGTCTGGCCGTTCGTCAGGCGGATCTCGTTGAAGTCGATTGACACACCGGTGCGGCCGTTCGTCCGCGAGGGTTCACTGGCCAGATAGCCCTGGATGACGGCGCCTTCGAGTGCCGCGCGCGGGGCGTTTCGGACGGTGAGTGTCACGCGATCGTTCCGTCGCGCATTCGAGGTGTCCACGTCGTCATCGAGCGTCGCGACAAGGACCGAGCCATCGGGGATGACGCTGGACGAGCCGGTGCCGGTGGAGATGCCCGTATCCCTGCGCGTGGACCGGTCGCTCGCACTGGTGCGCGCGTCGTAGACATTCCACTCGGCTGTCTCCGAGGTGCGCCGGTAGATGCTCTGCACGATGATGGGCACATGCAGCGAGTCGTCGAAGAGGCGCCGCGTCAGGCGGAGGGACTGGCCGTTGTCGAGCGGCTCGAACGTGGCGGAGTAGTCGGTGCCGGCGCCGCCGTTGGCGGCGACCTCCAGTCGATCTCCATACACGCTCGCGCGCGTGGTGATCGAGCCGCCGCCGTTTTCACTTTCAGCGTGAGCCTGTCCGTCGGCGTTGAACGTCATTTCGGGGGCGAGCGACGATGCGATGGTGACCCGATTGCCGCGGCGGTCGATCGAGATCACACTCGGCGCCTCGAGCCGCGCATACATCTGATTCGACATCCGGCTCCGTTGGGCGGCGGGAACCTGGCTGATCGCGCGGTCGGCGACCTGGCGTGGGTTGTCGCTGCGTGCCGGGTCCAACCGGTAGGTGCCCGTCAGGTGATCGTACGCGCCGCCCGCGTAGCTTCCGGGATTGTAGTCCGGAGCGCGCCAGTCGGCAGACAGCCCGTAACCGGAGGCAATCGCATCCAGATCGCGTTGCACGCGCGTCCAAGGTGCCTGCACGCCCTGTCCGGTGTTCTGCCCGAGCGAAGTCTGGATCAGCGCGCCACGGTGGAGCAGGTCGTCCACGTCGGCGCGGATGACCTGGCGACGCGAGATGTGGTCGCTCAGGTGGTCGGCGGCCTCCAGGAGGTCATCGACCAGGTAGCCGACCTCGTTCGTGCTTTGGCGCGTACGGTTGCCGATGGCGCGCCCGCGCGGCGCCGTGTTGTCGACGCTCTGACGCAGGGCGTCGGCGTCGGTCCTGAGCCGCGTCAGCGCCTGCTGAATCTGGCGGTCGCTCGTCCGGGCGGAAATGGTCTGGGACTGGTCGTCGTACGGCCGGGTCCGATCCCGGGGCGCCTGTGCCGCGGCGCCGGTGGCCAACTGGGCCAGTAAGAGAACGCCAGCGCCTACTAAGGTTGATTTCATGTTCATTGGATGCTCCCGCAGGAGGTGTCACAAGAATCGGGCCATCGCTGCCAGGAGCACAAAGGGGATCTTTGGGCCGAACGGAGTGCAGACGGACGCTCCACAGGGGACAGTCTCAGCGCCGGGGTGCCGCCGTGCCTGCACCCGGATCGACGCGAGACCGGGCGGGTGAAGCCGGGCCGCATCGCCGAGGTCGGCGGCGATGCGCCGCGTGGTGGTGCCGCGCCCGCCGGCTCGCCGTCCGGCGCACCAGGGGCCGCACCTGCGGCGCCGGGCCGGGGCGCTACGCCTTCGGCTCCCACAGCGCCCGCAGGCCGCGGGGCGACAGGCGCCGGACGTCAGTAGGCGTCAATCCGTGCTCACGTGCAACCGGTGAATGTCCCCGACGATCACGCTGTAGGCGAATGCGCCAATGAGGGCGACGACGCCGACGTAGATCAGGGGACCCACGAACGAATTGGTGAGCTCGAAGGTCAACCCGATCACTAACGGCGTCACGATGCCGGCGAGGTTTGCACTGAAGTTGAACACGCCGCCGGTGAGGCCCATCAGGTTCTTCGGCGCGACGTCCGAGATGACGGTCCATCCGAGATTCGTCATCCCCTGGCCGAAGAACGCGACAGACATGATGAGGATCACGACCGCGTTGTTGCCTGCCGGCACGTAGTTGGCCGCGATGATGGTCGACGCGAGCAGCAGACCACTCACGATCGGCAGCTTTCGGGCCAGATTCGCCGAGCCTGTCTTCTTCAGCATGATGTCCGAGACGAGCCCGCCGAGCAGCACCCCTGCCGACGCGGCGATGTACGGCAGCGCCGTCATGTAGCCGGCCTGGATGAATGTCATCCCCCGCGCCCTCACCAGATACGTGGGAAACCAGGTCACGAAAAACACCTGCGTGGAGTTGCCGCCGAACTGCCCGAGCGAGGCGCCGATGATCTGCCGATGGCGCAGCAGGCGCCCGACATGCGCCCATCTGAACGACACGCGGTCCCCCTTGTACTCGCCGCCGCCCCCCGATTCGATGTAGTCGAGCTCGGCCTGGTTCACGAGGGGACTCTCCGTGGGGCTCCGGTAGACGAGCCACCAGACGATGCCGAACACCACGCCGACAGCGCCGACAATGAGGAACAGTCCGCGCCAGCCGAACCACTGCGTCACCCAGAACAGCGGCACGCTCATGAATCCGAGCCCCACGTACTGCCCGAATGAATAAACGCCGTTGGCGCGGGCCCGCTCGTGTTGTGGAAACCATGTCGCGAGAATCCGGCTGTTGGCGGGAAAGCATGGCGCTTCGAAAATGCCCACGCCGATGCGGGTCAGAATCAGCCCGTTCAGCGATCGCACGGCGGCCATGAGCGCGGTGAACCCCGACCAGAAGACAACGGCGAGGAAGTACGTGAGCCGGGTGCCAAAGCGATCGAGAAAGACACCGCCAGGGATCTGCAGCAGCGCGTAGCTCCACGAGAACGCCGAGAACACCAGGCCCATCTGCGTCGCCGAGAGGGAGAGATCTTTCGTGAGAGAGGGAGCGGCGATGCCGAGCACCGTCCGGTCGAGATAATTGATCATGGTGCCGACGGCGACCAGTGCGAGCACTGGGAACCAGCGGACACGTGTCGCTGCCGAGGCGCGGGACGTGGCCGTGGGCATGGATGCCGGCGTCTAGGCCTACTGCGGGGCGGTGGCGCCGGCAAGCGCGGGCGCGACCGTCAACGGGTGCGGCACGACCGGGACATCGGTGATCCCGAGCGACCAGCGGATCGCCTCGAACATCATCGTCTGCACGTTGCGGATGTCCCACGACGTCGTGTCGTGGGACAGGGAACTGTAGAACACACGGCCCTGTCCGTAGGTCTTCGTCCACACCAGCGGAAAGTCGCCATCGGCTGCCAGGCCGGACGTGGGCGCGCTCGAGGGGTTGAACCGCAGGAGGACATCGACCTTCTCACGAGACAGCTTGTCGGGGCGATAGAACTCGTCGGTGTACGTGAACGCAGAGCCCCAGTGCCGCACAATCGGGTTGGTGGCCTGTTCGTTGATGACCTGTCCGGGTCCGGTGTAGAGGTGCCCGCCGTACGTGGCGCCGAGCATTTCGCCGAACTCGGGCCACGACTCGAGCGCCGTCAGCCCGGTATGCGCCGCCACGAAGCCGTGGCCGCTGCGCACGAAGGCCAGCAGTTCCTCTTTCTGTTTGGCATTCAGGTCGATCTCGCGATGGCCGAGGAAGAAGATTCCGTCGACGCTGGCGAGGCTCGGCCCACCGCTGGCGTTCGTGCCGTCGGTCTTGAGCGCGGTGTTGTAGATGATGTTCGAGTCGGTCCGGATGAACGTGTCCCACAGCCCCGAGTCGTAGCCGAGACGCTCGATGACGGCGAGCGCGTGCGACGTGAACGCGTGCTGGGCCTGACCGTTGCGCGTGTCGGCCCAGGCGAGCAGCACCTTGCGCGTGCGCGTCTGCGTGCCGCGGCCGCCCCGGCCCTGAGCGGGGCCGGCCTGCCGCCCGGCAACCGCGGCGCCCGGTGCGGCACCGCGACCAGGAGCCGGCGTCACGGTGCCCGCTCCCTGTGGAGCGGCGGGGGCCTGCGCCCCAGGCTGGGCAGACACCAGGATGCTGCCGAGCAGCAGCACCGCACTGAGGATGCTCACGCGAAGTTTGGTCATGACGCCTCTGCTGTCCGAAGGTGAGAAGACGCTATCACCCGAAAGCCCGACGTGCGGAGGGTGTAACCGTGTCCTCGCGCCCACGACGGCCGCGCCAACGACGCGCCATCCGCGGGGTCAGTCGGGATCGCGGGGCAGCACTCCGTCGTAGGTCACGGGAATTCGCACGCGCATCGGTTTCTCCCGTGCGTACTCCTCGGCGACTTCCGCGCTCAGCCCTGCGACCCGTCCGATGATGAACAACAGCTTGCCGAACGCGGGCGGGAAGCCGAGGTCGTAGAGCACTGCAGCGAGCGCGCCATCGACGTTGATCGGGAGAGGCTTGCCCGCCTCGCGCATGGCGGCGTGGAGCGCCTGCATGAACGTGATGCCGTCGCCGGCCAGTCCGCTCGTGCGCGCCATGTCGAAGAGGATCGGCGTTCGCGGATCGGCGGTGTGCGTGCGATGGCCGAGCCCCGCCACCCGCTCGCCTCGGGCGCGCATCTCGGTGACCATCCGGGACGCAGACTCCTCCAGCGAGATCGACTCGTCGTGGGCTCGTTGCACGCCGATGGCAATCAGCTCCATGCACCGAGAGCCCGCGCCGCCGTGCTCGTCACCGATGGCGAGAATACCGGCCGCAACCGCAGCCGAGAGAGACTGGCGGTTTCCCGAGGCGGCCAACCGCGCTGCCGCACAGGACGGAGCGCCCGAACCGTGGTCGGCGACGCCGGTGAGAATCGCGTCCAGCAGCCTGCGTTCGTCCGGCTGGGGCAGGCGGCCGCGGTGCAGCAGAAAGATCGTGTCCGTGAACGTGGCCTGCCGCATCAGCCCGGTGACGTCGTATCCGTGGACGCGGATCGAGTTCTCGCGCGCGTCGACGATCGCAGTGCGCCAGGGGTCCATGCGGGGACACATTAGCACCCTCGCAGGCGGCACTGGAGGCGTAACGGTGGAGTTACCGTAACGGCCGGCCGGGTGGCCGGGCAGACTGGGGGTACACTCGCCATTCACAGACCATTCGGGCGCGCCAGTCGCGGAATCAGAGGAAGGTCCTATCAGCCATGGCAGCCGGCACGAGTGCCCCGCGGATGATCACGCCGGAGGAACAGGCTCTGGCGTCAGCGCTCTTGAGCCGTGCCCGCGACGCCATGCAGGCCGTCGACGCGTACGACCAGGCGGCGGTCGATCGGCTGTGCCGCGCCGTGGCGTGGGCTGGGTACAACGAGCCCACGGCGCAGCGCCTCGCGAACATGAGTGTGGACGAAAGCGGGATGGGCAGCCGCGAGCCGCGCCGCCGGGCCAAGGTCCTCGGCATCCTGCGTGACGCGCTGCGTCAGAAGAGCATCGGGATCATCGAGGAGCTGCCTGGGAAGGGCATCGTGAAGTACGCGAAGCCGGCGGGTGTGATCGCCGCGCTCGTCCCGGTCACGAGTGCGTACGTCACCCCGATCGGGATTGCCATCTACGCGCTGAAGTGCAAAGACGCGGTGATCTTCTCGCCACACCCTGCCAGTCGTCGAACAACCAATGAGGCGGTGCGGGTGCTCCGGGCCGCGCTCGCGAACGCAGGCGCGCCTGTCGATCTGCTCCAGTGTGTCGAGCGTCCGAGCATCCCGCTGGCGAAGGAACTCATGGCCTGCTGCGACCTGACGATCGCCACCGGCGGCCCGGCGATGGTAAAAGCGGCGTACAGTTCGGGGAAACCGGCGTATGGCGTCGGGGCTGGCAACGCCACAATGGTCATCGACGAGACCGCCGATGTTGCCGAGGCGGCCCGTAACACCCGTGTCAGCAAGACCAACGATCACGGGTCCGGCTGCTCGGCCGACGGCAACCTGATCGTAGAAGCGTCCATCTACGATGCATTTCTCGCGCAACTGGTGTCGGAGGGCGGATACCTGGTCGACGACCGTGAGCGCGGGCTGCTGCAGGCCGCGTACTGGGACGCCGCGGGACATCGCACGCCGAACACAATCGCCAGACCGGCCGGCGTCATTGCGTCGACCGCAGGGTTCGCGATTCCTCCCGATCGCACGTTCCTGATCGTCGCGGAGCAGCGTATCGGGAGGTCGCATCCGTTCTCCACGGAGAAACTGGGACCGGTGCTGTCGATCTTCCGGTATCAGGGCTTCGACATGGCCCTCGACATGGTCCGCCAGATCTTCGAGGTCGGCGGCAAAGGTCACTCCTGCGGCATCTACTCGTTCGACGACGACCACATTCATCGACTGGCGCTTGCGGCACCGGTGAGCCGCATCATGGTGCGGCAGGTGCAATCGGCGGCCAACGCCGGCACGTTCACCAATGGCATGCCGATGACGTCGAGCATGGGCTGCGGCATATGGGGCGGCAACATCACCAACGAGAACATCGCGCTCGAGCACTACATGAACGTGACGTGGGTGAGCCGGCCGATCGCTGAAGATCGGCCATCCGAGCAGGAGTTGTTCGGCGAATTCTACGACAGCGAGATCTTCTAGCGATCACGGACGCATCATGCACACACTCGGTCAACCAGTGGACGAACACACCGCCTCCCGCGGGGGCACGCGCATCGCGGCCTATCAGCTGACGGACTATCTCGAGCGGCTCGGCGTCGAGGTCGTGTTTGGGCTGTGCGGGCACACCGTCATCGCGCTGCTGGATGCGTTGGGCAAGAGCCGTATCAGGTTCGTCTCGACGCGACACGAGCAGACTGCCGCCCACGCGGCGGACGGCTACGCGCGTGCCACCGGCAAGCCGGGTGTGCTGCTCACGCACCTGGGACCAGGACTGACAAATGCAGCGACCGGCGTGGCCAACGCCGCGCTCGACTCGATTCCGATGGTCGTCATCGCCGGCGACGTGCAGTCCTACTACCACGGCCGACATCCGCATCAGGAAGTGAACCTGCATCAGGACGCCGACCAGTTTCAAATCTACCGGCCGTTCTGCAAACGGGTGTACCGGGTCGATCGCGCAGCGGATCTGCCGCGTGTGATGGAACGGGCGTTTCATCTGTGCCAGACCGGCCGGCCGGGTCCCGTGCTCGTCGATGTGCCGATGGATGTCTTTTCAGCCGACCTGCCGCTCGGGGCTTTCGACAAAGTCCCTGCCCGGATGACCCGGCCGACGATCGATGTGACGACCGCCGATCACATCGTGGCCGCGCTCGCCGACGCCGAGCGGCCGCTGCTCTACGCCGGCGGCGGAGTGCTCTCGGGCCGGGCCACCGCCGAGCTGCAGATGCTCGCCGAAGCGCTCGATCTACCCGTGGGCCACACACTGATGGGGAAAGGATGTCTGCCCGAGGACCATCCGCTGCTGCTCGGCCAGACCGGTTTCTGGGGGACGCCCATCGCCAACGACACCTGCCGGGGCGCCGATCTTATTCTCGCGGTCGGCACGCGCCTGGCCGAAGCGAACTCGAGCTCGTGGGATACGAGGTTTACGTTCGCCATTCCACCCACTCGTCTCATGCACATCGACGCCGACCCTGCCGAAATCGGCCGCAACTACCCGACCGAGCTCGGTGTCGTCGCCGATGCGAAAGCCGCGCTGGGTGTGCTCGCCGCCGCTGCGGCAGGAAAGCCGCACCGTGACAGGGGCAGCCTCCGCGCAGACATCGCGCGCGGGCGAAGGGTATTTGCAGCCAACTGGGATCACCAGTGGACCTCCGATCAATTTCCTCTGCGGCCAGAACGGATCCTCAGTGAGCTCCGCAAGGCCGTTCCTGCCGACGGATTCATCGTGACCGATGTGGGCTGGAACAAGAACGGCGTTGCGCAGCAGTTTCCAGTCTCGGTGCCGGGCACGTTCATCACGCCGAGCGGACTGGCGACGATGGGGTTCGGACCGGCGGCGGTGCTCGGGGTCAAACTGGCGCACCCGGGGCGCGCGGCGGTGTCGCTTGTAGGGGATGGCGGCTTCAGTGCCAATCCGTCCGTTGTGGCGACGGCGATGGAAGCCGACCTGCCAGTGGTCTGGCTGGTGATGGACAACGCGGCGTTCGGAACCATCGCCGGTCTCGAAGCGATGCACTACGGCACCGGATTCGGGTGCCTGTTCGAGCGCCGCGGCGAGCCGTACCGCGCCGACTACGCGGCAATGGCGAGATCGTTCGGTGCGCGCGGCGTGATGATCGAGTCGGCCGACCAGCTCGGGCCCGCACTGCGGGAAGCGCTCGCGGCCGACCTGCCGACGGTGATCCAGGCCGCCATGGAAAACGTCCCGACGCCCACCCCGGGGCACTGGGACATCAACGACGTGTATCGTCGAGGCGAGTAGACGCATCCACATGCCGGCCAGACGTAGCGTCGGCGGTGCGCGGGCGCCACTGGGCGTTTCAGTCGAACGAGACAGCTCACGATTGAATACCTTCGCTCGCGCCAACGCTGATCGATGTTTGGTGTTTAGGTATGAGGAGTTTGTGGGTAATGCCGCCTGCGAGGTCTCACGGATTCTCAAGTTCATCGGCGAAGCAACGCCCACAAATCTGCTCGACGATGCGTTCGCGTTTCCTCACACCGCAGGCTATGGAGATTGGAAAATCGCAACGGAGAGTGCGATCCACCATGGCACCCCTTTGAGGGCGTTCAGGGGCCGTCGGCATGGCAGCTGGCATGGCAGGCGAGCGGGGCCTTAGCTCGAGGAGAGACGCCTCAGTTTGAACCGTTTGGGAAAGTGCCCGGGAGTGCCGCGGAGATCGCGGCCTGGCTCGATGAGATCTTTCCTCGGAGCCCGGTGCCTTGGGACTTGGAGTCATTAGGACCGGTCTTTCCCCGCGAGGCCCTGGGCCGCAAGGTCAACGACCTATCAGATAGGGAGTTGAACGACATTCGCGTCAAGATCGCCCACACGCTGTTTGAATCTGGCGCGGTGCTGGGCTCTCCGGACGACCCGCTCGACATCCGAAACATCCAACAATGGCTACCGCTCATGAAGTGCATTGCCCGCCTTGTGCTCTTACGCGAGTGCCCCGACCTCTACAAGCCCGCGGGCAAGTGACGTGTCGCGGAGCCAATAGAGATTCGTCACGGTGTGACTTGGTGACGAGCCAGCGGTTTGATCACGTCGAAATGACCGTCGAGCGTCGCGAGCGGCACCTGATGCTCGACACAGATCGCCGCAATCCAGAGATCGTTTTCAGGAATCGGCTTGCCGAGTTCACGAAGTTGCAGTCGAAGCCGCGCGTACACCTCCGCCGTGGCGGCGGTGACATCGAGTACTGTGCAACGCTCGACAAGCCTTTCCACTTCAGCGAGGTTGTGTGCGCTGCGGCGGGAATTCAGCGCCCCGTAGCGAAGCTCGCCCACGACGGGAACAGGCAGCAGGAAGGGACCGAGGTCGGGCGATAGCAGAGAACCAGCTTCGCCGGCCAGAACGGCAATGGCGATGCTCGTGTCGAGCGCGATGCTACTTCCAGTCACGCGGATCCACGTGCTCGAATTCACGGTCGATGATCTCCCGCATCTCGCGGGCATCCTCGCCTGAAATCCGATTCGCGCAACCGATAAGTGACGAAGCCTGATCCTCGGCGGTCACGGTGATCGTGACGCGGCTATGCGGCCCGAGGCCCGTCGGAGCCTTCAGGGGCCGAAACACGCCGTTCTCATAGACAGCGTCGAGGGTCTCTTTCATTGCCCCTTCATCCTAGCAGACTGCTTCTGGCAATCGGCCTCCTGCCCCACCGAGGTAGGCCCGGTCCGTATGAGGGCCCGTCCCTTTGTATCCTTTGTGACCTTTGTGTCTGAGGAAACAGATCACTGCCGCTCGAACGCGTAGGCTGGTGGGAGAGATTCTTCTTTCCGGCAAACGCAACCGCCAGCCAAGCGTTATGATGCTCAACGGATCCCGCGCAGCGTCACCACTATCCGCTTCCGAAGCCGAGCACCGCGCACCGGCGGGCGGACGCTGTCATGTTTCTGGACGAGCTCGCGGCGTTGCTCCGCGTGTCGCGCTCGACGATCGAGCGGCGACGACGTGAAGGAACGTTTCCGATTCCGGAGTTGAGCGCGCTCGATCGCCGACCGCGCTGGAGTCGGCACGCGGTGCAGCAGTATCTCGCTTCAGGAGCAGGACCGGTGCGCGGACGTCGCGGTCGGCCGTAATCCAGGGAAGGCGTCAGATGAAGCCAACCAAGGTCGTCACCACCGGTCTGGGAGGCACGAGAGACGCCACGCCTGCGATTTTCGAGCCGGACGCTTGCCGATGAGATCGTGCAGCGGGCCCTGAGGCTGACGGACACGCCCAATTGAGTCGGATCATCCCAGTTACCCAACGGAGGTGGTCAGGTGGACGACAACCTGAATAAGACTGACGCGATCACGCCGACACCGGTGAACCCGTTGCCGATCCCACATGCGGTCATGTAGAGAAGGCGACGAACGGCAGGCGTGCGGCCCGAATCTGGCTCTGGAAGTGCTCGCAGTGGTGGGGAGCTTCCTCGGGTTTCTCTCGCCGCACCCTTCCACCTACGCAACGGCTGGATCTCTCCTGATGTATGGCGGCATCTTTGCGAACGCCATGGCCCATTGGTGGATCAATCGTGGGCGCGGGATTGATATGGAGCCGGGGCCGTGGTTCTACGGGTCGATGTGCCTCCTGGCCCTACTGTTTGGCTACTTGGCCGGGTTCTGCTGGGGCGAACCGAGGAAGGCGGCTGTTAATTTTGTGATTGCGTTCGGCTGCGCCTTGCGCGCCGTGCAACGGCGAATGAGAATGACCCCGAAAGTCGGGTGATTACACTCGGATCCTTGGGTTTGCAAAAGACTCAATTACCAAGGATATAAGAGACGCCGGCGTCTTGGCGGCGTTCGCTACGCCGCCAACACTCGCCGGTACGATTTGTCAGCAGCACGTCTGACTTGACGTGACGATTTCATCCGCATGGCACTCGGGCATGGCACCCGCCGCAACTCAATGACGCCTCGCCAGTTTCGGCAAGCGAATTCCCCGTTCTAAGCCGAGGGTGGACCGCGCGTCACCCAAGCGCGCCCCACTTGTCCGACACGCTCGGTGGTGCGCCACTCAACGCCAGTGCTGACGGCTCGTGACCTTGACGACAGGAGTCTCAAGGCGAATAATGCCAATCTAAGAAGCATTATGGTCGCCAGACCTGAACTGCCGTTGCTTGGGGAAGTGGAGCAGCTCGTCCTGCTCGCCGTGCTACGCCTTGGCGATGACGAAGCGTATGCTGTGCCGATTCGCGATCTGATTCTGCGCGAGACGGCCGTCGACATTTCCCGGGGCACGATCTACGTGACGCTGGAGCGGCTCGAACGCAAGGGCTACGTCACCTCGTGGTTCTCAGAGCCCCAGGCGGTTCGTGGAGGCAAGGCGCGTCGTCACTTCAGGTTGAAGCCGCCGGGCGTCGCTGCCGTGCGCGCTGCAAAGCGGGCCGTCGATCGACTTGCGGCGGGAACCATCCTCGCGACTGAGGGCAGAAAGGTATGACCGGCGGTTGGTTGATCGCCGGCGCCCGTCTCGTCGTTCCCGCACGCTGGCGCGATGTCGTGGTGGACGACGTCATCGAGGAGGCGCAACGGGGTGGTCACAGTGCCGCGTGGCTGACGCTGCAGTTGGTGCGTGTGGGAGCGACCATGCGCTGGTCGCTTACCGCGGATGCCGTGGTCGCGGATCTTCTTCACGCCGTCCGGTCGCTCATGGCTGCTCGCTGGTTCACGATTGGCGCCGTGATCACCTTCGCGCTCGGAATCGGCGTTAATCTTGCCGTCTTCTCGGCCGTCGACCGCATCGTCTTCCGCCCGCTGCCGTACGCCGATCCCGATTCGCTGGTATTGCTGCGTTCGTGCGACCGCACGACCGGGGAGTGCACGAATGGTTCGTTTCCGTCGGCCGTCAGCTTCCAATTGCTTGAACACTCCACGACGATCGCAGACGTCGCGGTCGCTGGATTCTCGCGTCCCTACGGCATGAAACCGGATGCGGCCTCCGACGAGCGTTTGTCCCTCATTGCCGTCTCGCCGCACACGTTGCGCGCGCTGGGCGTCAGGCCAATCGTCGGGCGCGACATCTCGGACGATGAGATCGCTTCGAGGACGCCCGCCGCATGGATTGCTCACGAAACCTGGCGGGTGCGGTTTGGGTCCGACCGCTCGATTGTGGGCCGCCCGCTATGGACCGGGAAGAAGTCCGTCACGGTTCTGGGGGTGTTGCCGCCCGGATTCATCCCTCCGGCCTGGAGCGCGCCGAATCCTGAATGGTCAGGGCTCGTCGTCGACCACGACGGAGGCCAGTGGGCCGGCGTCTCACCGTCGGGCCGGAGCATGGCGCCATTTGCCCGGTTGAAGCCTGGGAGCACCACGGCTCAGGCGCAAGCTGAAGTCGAGGCGCTCGCTGAATCAATCCGTCTGGCCGGCTCTGAGCCGGCAGCGCCGGCCGAGTTCCTCACGGTCGAGCCGATCGGCACAGCGCTGTTCTCGATCGTCCGCCGATACGTCTGGCTCGTGGTCCTGGCCGCCTGGCTCGTGCTGCTCATGAGCTGCGCGAATCTCGCCAGCCTCTTTCTTGCTCGGGGCCGATCGCGCGAACAGATCGGCGCCATCTCGAAAGCACTTGGTGCATCGGCGTCACGGCTGGTGGCGCTCTCGATTATTGAGAGCCTTGTCGTCTGTGCGCTGGGTGCGGCGCTGGCATTGGCGGTGCTTGTCGGCACGCAGGCGATGCTCGACCATTTTCTCCCGCCGATGTTCAGCCGCTATGCCGCCGGAGTCGGCGACTGGCGGGTTCTGACATTTGCGCTCCTGGCGACGTGTTCGACAGCGATTGCGGCTGGCGCCATCCCGGGCATTCGGTTGGCCCGCGTGGACGTCCTTCCGTTTCTCCAGCGAGGCGGGCGCGCACGCCGACGCCACATGTCCGGCGCTCGCACGCTGCTGGTCTTCGAGGCCGCGGTCGGCGCGGTGCTCGTTCTGGGCGCGGTCCTCTCCCTCCGCAGTTTCGGCATGTTGACGCACGACGACCTGGGCATGCGTGTGGAGGGGCTGTACTCGGCCTCGGTTGGCGCGACCGTGCCCGTACCGATGGATCAGCAAGTTCCTCGCATGCTTCATCTGCTCGACGAGATGGCCCACGTGCCCGGTGTGGCTTCGGTCGCCACCGCCGACTGGATTCCGGTGGGCGGCGAAAGGCCGCTCCGCGGGTTCGGCGGTGGGAACATGCGTGGTGCGTTCGTGCAGGTCTCCCAAGGCTATTTCGACGCCCTCGCGGTCCCAATCGTGGCTGGACGGGCCTTTGGTGCCGAAGAGGTAGCGGGCCTCGCGCATGTGGCCGTTTTCAACGAAGCCGCGGCGCGGATGTTGTGGCCGGGGCGTCTTCGACAGAGATCGTGGGGCGACGGTGGCAGCCTTCAAGCGGACCGGAGGTTCTCGTCGTGGGCGTCGTGGCGAACCTGAAGCTGTCGTACGGACAGCCGGAAGAGGGCGCGACCGTGTTCCTGCCCATTGGTTCGCTCGTATCACCGCTGAACCGCATGCTGATTCGAGCAGCCCCGGGTCATACGCTTCGCGCGACGGATCTGCAGCGGGCGATCAACCCGCGCATGCCCGATGTCCGAATCGGGCTGACGTATGTGCCCGATTCGATTGATGCCGTGCTGGTTCATCCGCGCTTCCGTGCGGCCCTGTTAGGAGCGCTTGCACTGACCGGCGTGCTGCTGGCCGCGGTGGGGTTGTTCGCGGTGGGCACTTACGACGCTGCGGCGCGCAATCACGAAATCGCCCTCCGAATCGCGCTCGGCGCCCCGCCAAGCCACGTCCGGCAGCTGATTCTTCGTGACGCGTGGATATCCACAGCACTTGGCGCCTTGGCGGGCCTCGGGATCACGTGGGCCATCGCGCGCCTGATGCAGGACTTTCTGTTTCGTACTGACGCTCGCGAGCCGCTCTACTACGTCGCAGCGGCCGCGATGCTCATGATCAGTGCGGGCATTGGTGCGTGGTTCCCAGCGCTGCGCGCGTCGCGCACCGATCCGATCACCGTGCTCAAAGCTCACTGAGTCCCGATCCCCCTATTTCTGAAACAGCAGCGGGCCCACGTCGTGCAGATGGTGGCGCCACACCATCCACTCGTGTCGTCCTTCGCCCAGAACGAACTGGTGGGTGACGCCCTTGGCTGTCAGTGTTGTATCGAGCGCCTTCGCGGCATTCCCCGTGAGGGCGTCGTCTTTGCCGACGCCGATCCACAGCAGTTTGATCGCCTTGTTGGTCGCAGTGGCGTTGCCCACGAACGCGGGGTACTGAGTGTCGGCGTTGCCGATGCCCGCGCTCATGACGACGATGTAGTGGAACAGCTCGGGGTGGGCGAATCCGATCTGAATCGTCTGGTTGCCACCCATCGACAGTCCGCCGATGGCGCGGTGATCCGCGTCCTTGAGCGTCCGGTAGTTCGCGTCGATGTACGGCATCAGATCCGAGACGATGTCTTTGGTGAACGGACTGTCGGCGACGGGGCGGCCACCCGCGGGTCCAGCGCCGCCCCCAACTGCGCCACCTGAAGTCGGTGCCGGCGGCGGAACGAGATTCTGTCCCGGCCCGCCACCCGTCAGCGGGCCCGTCCCTACGCTTGGTGTCGTATAACCGAATGGCATCACCAGGATCATCGGCTTGGTCTTCCCCTCCGCGATCAGGTTGTCCATGATGTAGTTCGCGCGGCCGGTCAAAATCCAGCTCGAGTCGATGTTGCCCGAACCATGGAGGAGATAGAACACCGGATAGCGCGTGTTGCCGCGCTCGTATCCTGGCGGCGTATAGATCCAGGCCGTGCGTGGGCCCGGAATGTTTTTCGAATTGTAGGTGTCGTAGATCACTTTCCCGTGCGCGACCGCCTTCGCATCGTCGAACGACGGGCCATCTCCCGGCACTTGGACCTGGCTGGCGGATGGGAAGTTGCCGAATCCGATTTTGACCCACGGATTGCCCGGATCCATGGCGATGACTCCGCCGCGTCCGCCAACGGCGTCGACGCGGAACTGATAGTTGTACACGTCGGGCGTCAGCGGGCCGGTCGTGACCTCCCACACCCCGGCCTCGTTCTTCTTCATCTCGTACGAGGGCTTGCCTTCGAGCTCTCCAATCAGCTCAACGGTTCGCGCGTTCGGCGCGTTGAACCGGAACGTGATGGTCTTGTTGGGGTTGACGACGGGCGAAGGCGCGGCCGCAGGTCCACGACCACCGCCGCCGGCTCGGCCGCCCGCTGGCGGAGCCACCTGGCCGGCAGCGGGGGTGGGGGTGGGGGCCGGTGTTTGCGCGCGGCCAGCGAGCGTTGCCAGCATCAGAACGCCGATGAACACGATGCCTCTTCGAATCATGCTTGCTCCTTCACATTCTGAATTTGGCGAGTTCGGATAGTACCCATTTTGCACCGTGTCCACCGTGGGCAGCCACGCCGGTCATGATTTGCGGTGCACCAGCCATACGCGATCGCCACGACGTGCCGATATTTCCGGGTTCGGGTATGCTCTCGCTTCAATCACTCATGCGGCTGATGCGGGCACACCCGCCGGCGACGCGCCAGCGTCCGGAAGGAAGACCCATGAAGCGTGCACCTGTCCTGCTGTGTCTCAGCCTCGCGATCGTCTCAGGGGCAGCGATGATTGCGCAGACTTCCTCGAGCGAGGTCGATCTCCACGTGGCCGCGGCGAGACAGGCGGCGGGAATGGACTTCCGAAACACCTTCATCAATTTGTGCCTTCCGAGCGGCGGCCCCGGCCCTGGGCGTGGCGGGGGAAACGTGGCTGGCACAGGGCGAAGGGGCGCGGGAGCAGGTGCCTCGGGCCGGGCCGCGAGCGCCGCAGCACCAGGTGGGCGGGCGGCGGCCGCACCTCAGATTCCGGACCGGGCGAGTTGGTATGCGCCCCCGTTCAAGATCTTCGACAACCTGTTCTGGTTGGGCACGCGGCAGCATTCCTCGTGGGCGCTGCAGACGAGTGCGGGGCTCATCGTGCTCGACACTAATTTTGCCTGGGCGACCGAGCCAGAGATTATCGAGGGTCTCACCAAGCTCGGCCTCGCCCCGCGCGAGATCAAGTATGTCGTCATCAGCCACGCGCACGGCGACCACGATCAAGGCGCCGCCGAACTGCAGAAGCGATTCGGCGCCAAGGTTGTCATGGGCGCCCCGGACTGGGACTCGACTCTGCAACGTCCGTCAACGGCCGCCGGTGGTGTGCCGACTCGGGACGTGGTCGTTGGCGCTGACGGCATGAAGCTGACGTTGGGTGACACGACTCTGGACATCATCGCGACGCCGGGCCACACGCCAGGGACACTGTCCTACGTTTTTCCGGTGAAGGATGGCGCACGGACGATCGTGGTGGCCTACTCAGGCGGCACGTTGACGGGGGCTTTCGGCACGGATGCCGCGCGCTGGGACGAGTACATCGCGTCGCAGCGCAAGACCGCGCGTGCGGCTGCCGACGCTGGCGCCAGTGTCATTCTCTCGAATCACAGCGAGTACGACGGCGCGTATACGAAGGCCCGCCTGCTCATGGCGCCTCGTCAACCCGGCGAAGATCACCCGTTCATCGTGGGCGCCGACGGCGTGCAGCGCTACTTCACGGTGATGACCGAGTGTGCGACTGCGTCGAAGTTGCGCGCCGGCGCGAGGTAACGCCGAGACTCGACCCCAGCGTGGACGTTGGCGGGGTGCGCCAACTCAGAGCTTGACGGCCCGGGTCAGCAGGAAATCCTGACGAACCCGGTTGTCCTCGAAGTACGGTTGGGCCAAGGCATCTATCTCGCTTCTCAGCGTCGCCGCCTTCGCGGGATCGGTGGCGTCCAGATGCTCAAAGAGCTTCTTCGCGGGGCCGAAGTTCTCGGCCATCTGTATCCGGTAGTGCTGCGGGCTGAGGGTCGGGAAGTACATCGTGTTCCGCGTGAACGTCACATCCCGCACGGCCGCGCCCAGGCGCTCGCGGACAATATTCGGATCCCCCCACTGTGGAGGTGGGGCGACGCCGGGGGGCGGAGGAGGCGCGTAGCGGCCCATCAGGGCGAACCAGCGCCCGACAAACAGCTCGGGAGGCCACGTCGTGAAGGCCAGCGTCCCGCCGGGTTTCAACACGCGCAGCATTTGCGTGGTAACCACCTCAGGGCTTGGCGCAAACATGTGGCCGAACTGACTCACGACGACATCGAAGGTGGCGTCCGGGAACGGGAGCGACTCTGCATCGCCTTCCTCGAAGGTGGCCTCGAGGTTCATGAGCGCGGCATTCTCGCGGGCGTGCTGGACGAGCTCTGGAGTCAGGTCGATGCCCCGTACGCGCGCCCCTCCGCGTGCTGCGGTCAGCCCGACGACTCCGGTGCCACACGCCACGTCGAGCACCCGGTCTCCAGCGCGGATGCCCGCGAACCGGACCAGGTGCGGCGCCGCCGTGCCCGTGAGATTTTCTAGGAACGCGAAGGTGGCCCAGGCCAGCTTCTGGTTGATCTTAAACTGATCGATTGCGTCCATGGTTACTTCTCCGTGGTCAACGGTGACACTGCACAGCCCCGCCGGCGGAGCGATTCTACTATCCGACCGAGCCTGCTGCGCAACCGCGGATGCCTACGGCTTACGACTCACCGCTCAGGACAGTCCAGGCCCCAAGCCCCAAGCCGCGAGCCCCAAGCCCCAAGCCCCAAGCCGCTGCGTGAGCACGTGCGAACCCGGCCCCCGTGAAGTACCCTGTGACCACATGCTCACCAGAGCGATGTGGGAATCTCGGGAAGATCCCGGCGCCTTCCATCGTGTCCGGGTGTTGCCCGCCTCGGCCAGGCGGGCCGTTTCTCGAATCCGCGGATGAGTCAGCCGCTGCGTATCGGAGTGATGGGGGCTGCGCGCATTGCGTCAAAAGCACTGCTCCGGCCCGCGCAGCTGCAATCGGCCGCCGCGGTCGTGGCCATCGCGGCGCGCGACCGTGCGCGCGCCGCCGAAATGGCGCGTCAATGGTCCATTCCGCACGTGCACGCCGACTACGAGTCGCTCATTTCCGACCCGGACATCGACGCGATTTACGTCGCTCTGCCCAATAGCCTGCACGCGGAGTGGACGCTGCGCGCAATTGCACAGGGCAAGCACGTGCTGTGCGAGAAGCCACTCGCCACAAACGCAAGCGAGGCGGCGCGCGTGGCCGATGCGGCGTCGGCCGCCGGCGTCGTCGTGATGGAGGCGTTCCATAGCCTCTATCATCCGCTCGCTCGGGTGATGCGCGACCTCGTGCAGAGTGGGGCCCTCGGAACCATCACCCACGTGTCGGCGCGCTTCTACGGCCGAGACCATCCCGTTGGCGATATCAGGCGCAGCTACGACCTGGGTGGCGGAGCGCTGATGGACCTCGGCTGTTACTGCGTTCGACTGCTGCGATGGCTGCACGCCGGCGAGCCCTCGGTGACGAACGCACAGGCGGAGCTCTGGTCGCCTGGTGTCGATCGCATGCTGCGCGCAGAGCTCGTCTGGCCGGATGGCTGTCGCGGGACAGTCGGGTGTGGATTTCGACCGTGGCGCATTCCATCGGCCCGCGTGCACGTCAGGGGCACGCGCGGCGGGATGCTCGTCATCAATCCCGTGATGCCGCATGTCGCACACCTGCTCGTGGTCCGGCGCGGTGTCAGACTGTCGGCGCGCATGGTACGCGGGCGCTCGACGTACTCGCACCAGCTCGAGGCGTTCACTGACGCCGTTCGCACGGGCGGCACCGTGGTGTCAGATGCGCGGGATGCGGTCGGAAATATGCGGGTGATCGACGCGATTTACCAGCGCTCCGGCTTGACGTTGCGTGGGCAGGTGCTCACAACCTGACGTGCCCGCCGCGAGGTCTCTGAGTAGAATGTCGGCGTGCGCGGAGTGTTCATCAGCTACCGCACGGACGACACGCGCGCGTGGGCCATCGCCATCCGCGATCACCTCACGACGGCGTTCGGCGAGCGATCCGTGTTTTTCGACGTGGACTCGATCGACGCCGGTCAATGGCGCCCGCAGATAGACCGCGCGCTCGAGGCCAGTCCCGTCGTGCTGGTGCTGATCGGACGACGCTGGCTGACGTCGACCGCTGCTGACGGCCGCGCACGTCTGTTCGTCCCCGATGATGTCCACCGTCGCGAGGTGGCCTTTGCTCTGGCCCAGCCCGGCACCACGGTCATCCCGGTGCTCGTCGACGGTGCGTCGCTGCCGAACGCCGCTGATCTTCCCGACGATCTGAAGAGCCTCCTTGCGTGTCAGGTCAGCGAGATCGGCGATCCGCGGGACGTGCGCGCCGCAAGCCTCGCGACGTTGGCCTCTCGCGTTGACGCGCGTCTGGGACATCGCCGTGAACGGCGACACGCCGCGTTCGTGGCGATCGCGACGGCAGGCCTGGCCATCGCGAACACGATGGTGGAATCGGAGTCGGACCTCATCGCTGCGATATTCCTCATCACGTCGATCGGCGTGGGTGCCGGCGCCGTCACCGTCTATCGACGGATGTCACAGAACGGCGTTCGTGGCGCCTGGCTCGCCCTGATCGCGGTGATACTCTCCGCGGCAATGGTAGTCGGCTCACTTGTAAGGGTGGCGGCAGCGCAACCGGCACGCGCGTCGTTCCACGCAAATCCGGCATGAATACGGCCGCCTCGCGTCGGACCCGTGCCGTCACGGTGGCGGTGTTTCTGGTCTGCGTCGGTCCGGTCACGGGGCAGGATGCCGCGCGAGTCACGTGCTTGCCAGACAAGGTCGTCGCCTCGCGTGGCGACACCGTTGGCGTTTCCGCATGGGCTGCCGCGCCATCGGGACAAGCCTTGCAGGATGTCACGGTGCAATGGACGGTCAGCGCAGGCCTCATCACTGAAGCGGGCGCTGCCGCGATCTGGCGTCTGGACGGGGTCGCCGTCGATCGGCGGTATACCGCAGTCGCGGATGTCCGCGTGAACGGCAGGGCGGTCGCATCGTGCTCGCTGGGTGTCTGGGTCACCGAGGAGACAGCCGTCGAGACCCGCCTGAGAGGCGAATTCATCACGCGTCGCGCGTTCCTTCGCCCGGGCGCCGTAGCCGACACGGGCTTCGGGCTCTACAGCTACTTCCTGATGCGCGAGCCGTCGAACGCCGGGGAGACAGGCCGAGCGGCCACGTTCACCGGCGCCTTTCTCGACGCGTTGGTCGCGGTTGCAGACCAGGACACCTATGTCGAGCGACGACGATTGAATGGCTCGTACCTGCCGGTGACGATGGAACCGCCGCCGCGTCTGGGTGTCGAGGAGCAGCGTGTGTGGATGCGCGAGCATTATGACTACGCGCAGGCGCGGCGCCTGCTCAGCCTCTATCCCACACTCACAGGTCGAGGGCCGTTCATCATTGCGGTCACAGCACCGCTTCGAGGGGCCATCAAACCTATGCTGCCCTGGGATTTCAGCGACGTCGACGCTGACGCGATTGGCCCGGCCGTGAACCGGTTCGCCAACCAGGCGGCCCAGCTGTACGACTGGCAGGACCAAGGCTCCCTGCAGACGCTGCGCGACCAGCTGTTGACCACCGTGGCCGGCATGTTCGTCGGACGGGCGACGGCCGAGCGCTGGATGCAGATTGTTCGCTGACACACGATGCTGCGTCAGCGGTCGTCATGGATGCAGGGGGCCTGGATCGCCCGTGGCGATGAAGCTGGCCCAGTAGAACGGATGCCGCCGTGCCGGGTCGCGGAGCAGGGTGAGTGAGGCCTGACGCAACGCCTCGGCGCGTCCGTCGCCCCGCGCGAGACGCCGGTAGAACTCCACCATCAACTGTCGCGTCGCGTCGTCATCCACCCGCCACAGGCTCATGACGAGCGTCTCGGTGCCAGCGGCCATGAACGCGCGGCGGAGTCCGAAGACGCCCTCGCCTGTCTTCACGTCTCCCACACCAGTCTCACACGCGGACAGGACTACCAACTCCGTTCCGCGGAGTCCAAGGACTGAGGCCTCGAGCGCCGTCAGCACACCATCGTCCGTGCCGGATCCTCCGGCATTGGCCCCAGCGAACACCAGGCCCGAACGCAACATGGGGTCCTCGAGACTCGCTGAGGCGCCCCCAGCCGTCGTCGACAGATCCTGATCGGCGAGAAAGAACCCGTGCGTGGCGATGTGCAGGATGCGGGGGGCGGCGACTCCCTTGAGCGCCGTCTCGGTGGCGTCGTCACCTCTGAAGACGACCGCCCCAGGCAGCACGGCTTTTATCGCCTGCGCTTCCGCGGCTGTGGCGGGCAGTGCCTCGTATCGGGTATCCACCGGTGAGCGCAGCGGCGAGGTGGCGCTGACACTTTGATAATTCGTCCGGCCGTCGAAGGCCGGGTCGGCGATGACTGCCGGGGGACCACGCCGCAGAGGAGGTCCGGACTCGTCGCGCAACAGGTCTCGTCCGCTCGACACGTAGTTGAACGTGAACGTCTCGACGAGAAAGCGATCGAGGTCGTCGACGAGTGCGCCGAACGGCACGAGGTTCAGCAGGCCGTCGGGTGACAGGTAGACCTCGGTCGATGTGCCGATGCGCGCGCGTATCGGGTCCATCAGGGCCGCGTCCAGTCGGCGTCCGAGATCGTGGGCGAGCGTGCCGCGCGGCACGCTCAACGTTCGCCGGAATTCGACCACCAGGGTCTCGATGGTCGCAGCGTCGCCCAGCTCGACGAAGACCGGCGTGCCCGTTCGGCGGATGACGTAGGCGCCATAACGTGCCGGAGCCCACCGTTCGGACTCCATGGCCGCGCCGACGTGAAATGGCCGGAACCGCACCATCTCGATCAAGGCGGCCGACTCCGGCAACTTGCGCTGGATGTCCGGAAGCAGCGCCTCGCGGCTGCCACGTGATTTCTGCGCCTGGGTCTCAAAGACATCCCTGAACTTGGGAGCGATCTCCGCCTCCGCCTGACTGGAGATTTCGTTCAGGGTTTCCTGGTCGATGCTGTAATCGTTCTTGGGTCGATGCTTGTAGTACTCCTTTTCCCGTCGCTCCACCGCGTCGGTGAACGCCTTGGCCCATTGGCCGGCGCGCGGATCCGAGGTCTGGGCGCTGAAGGCGGCTAATGAGTCGGGCTGGGATGCCTCGACTTCCAGCGTCTGGATCTGCTGGTCGATCTCGCGCTGCCTGCTGCCTTGCGCTTCTCGTTCCGCGGCGTCCGCCGCCGGGGCTCGGGCGAGGGCCGCGCGACTGGCCAGCAAGGCCCGATATTCGAGCAGCCGGCGTGGGTTCGAGGATAGCGCCTTGACGGTGGCCGTCTTGGCTGCCAGTCCGTAGCCCTTGCGCTCGAGCAGCATTGGCAGCGCGAGTGTTTCACCCGCGACGCCCTGTGCCGCGCCTTCGAGCGTCAGAAAGACGTCAAGCTCGTTAGACAGGGCCGCAAGTGCGCCGACTGCGCCGCGCTCGGTTGTAAATGATCCGGCCTCCTTGACCATGAGCTCGCGGGCAATCCGGAGGTGTCGGTGTGCGTCCGCGAGGTGGCCGGCCTGCCAGTGCGCCAGGCCTAAATTCGCGTGAATGGTCATCTGAGGCTGAATCGCCCGCACTTGGGGGAGCAGCGCCACCCGGTCGAACGCTGTGAGGCTTTTCCCGTAGACGTCGATCGCACGGTCGAACGCACCGGTACGCTGCTCGATCACCCCCACGTTATTCAGCGCGGCCGCGTAAGTCGCAGGTTGCGGTGCGGCGAGGGACAGACACCGGCGTGCCGTTTCCATTGCCAGATCGAACTGCCTCGCCGAGACCAGCAGTGATGTCGTCTCCCACAGGGACGGGCAGAGCATGGGTGACGCGGCGCCGACGCTCTGCTCGAGCTCTCTCGTCGCCGCGCGCGAATGGTCGAGCGCCGCAGCGAAGTCGCCGTGTACCGTGGCGAACAGCCGACGCATGTCGAACAGCAACGCCACAAGGTCAGAGGGCGCACCGGCTGTCTGTTGCACCTTGACGATCATCTGTTGCAGTTGCGCGTCTGCGGTGAGATTGGCGCTCAACGGGCGGGAGCGGAGCAGCTGTAGCAGCTCCGGGACCAGTGCCTGTACTTCCTGCCAGTGACGTACCAACGCCGGCGAGCTGTTGAGATCAAACGAAGATGTGAACAACATCGGCTCGAGGAACATGGGCGGACGCGTCGCGCCCTCGGCCTCGGTGGCGACCCGCGTCTGCACTTCCTCGACGTGGGTAGGGCTGGCCGGCAGGCCAGGCAGCCTCGAACGCTGCGGTGGCGGCTCACCGGGACGCCACATGCACTCGACGATCTGGTTGGTCTTCGGAATCTTCTTCGGTATCACGCCTCGCTTCAGGGAGTCGGTTGCGGTCCAGACCGCACCGCATTTCTGGACCTGCGCCTGGATGAGTGCCTGGAGCTGCAGTGAGGTCTTCGCCGCGTCCTCAGTCAAACCCGCGGCGAGCTGGCGATCGCGTCGCTCCTGGAGCTCTTGCGCAAGGCGTTCATCCCGTGGTGAGGGCCCGTCCGCAAACGGAAAAACGAAAGGCTTCTGAGGGGCGGCGCCGGCCTCACCACAGCACAGCAGAACGACAAGAATCAGAACGAGATTCCGCACCCTCTTCAAACGGCTCCTGGCGCGGCGAGTAGAGGCGCGAAGAACAGCCATACGCTTCTCCGTTCAGGATGCGGTTGCGTCGGAGACGATCGCCAAGGGTGAGCGCCATGTTACGCCCAGCCGGAGGCAAGGCGACGCGAAAGCGCGTTCGTAGCCGACGCGGCAGCTGCGTGCTACCATCGGCCCCAAACACGACAGCCCGGCGCCACGGCGTCTCGACGAGCGCGACAAGGGCGCGTCGATAACAGAGGGAACCCCCATGCGTTCAGTCCGACTTCTCGTGATCTCCGCAGCAATCGCCGCAGCGTCGATTGGCGCGGCCGCAGGCCAGACGGCTGTCGTCAGTCCACAGACCGGCCCGGCCGGTGCCGCGGCCGCGCAGTCGCCCGCCGCTCCAGGACGCGGGCAGGGAGGGCGAGGCGCGACGCCCGTCGTCATCGGTCCGTCCGCACCAGTGCCAGCCGAGGTCACCATGCTGCGACCGAGCGCGGACGAGCTGGGCCAGATCAACCAGGCGCTGAAGAAGTTTGTCGACAACGACAAGTCGTCTGCCAAACCGGTCCTCAAGAAGTACGAATCGCTGGTGATGATGCAACCGCCGCGTCTCAACACCGCCGCGACGTATACGCAAACGACTCAACGTCAGGGGCCGAGGCATCTCGGATTCGTCGAGACCGCCAAGGCCGGCAACATCGACCTGCTCCTCGACGGCGACTCGATTACCGACTTCTGGGTGCAGAACGACGAACAGAAGCAGGTGTTCGACAAGTATTTCGGCAAGATCCGCACCGCCAACTTCGCCATCTCGGGCGATACGACGCAGGGCGTGCTGTGGGGGCTGCACAACGGCGAGGGACAGGGTTTTCAGCCAAAGGCCATCATGCTGATGATTGGCACCAACAACGGCACCCATACCGCGCCCGAGGTCGCGGAAGGCGTCGGCGCTGTCGTGCTCGAGATGCGCCGCGACTTTCCCGACGCGAAGATTCTGCTCCTGGCGATCTTCCCGCGCAGCGTGCCGGGCGATCCGGTGCGCGACAAGATCGCCGAGGTGAACCGCCTGATCTCGAAGCTCGACGATAAGCGGCACATCTTCTACATGGACATCGGATCGAAGTTTCTCGACTCGAGCGGAGTGTTCCTCCCCGGCACGTTCAGGCCGGACAATCTGCATCCGCTCGCGCCGGGCTACGAGATCTGGGGCCAGGCGGTGCAGTCAAAGCTCGCAGATCTCATGAAATAGTCACTTTGCTTGCGCGACCCTGCGAGACTGGACGGGGAGACCGCCGGCGCGGCGCTGCCGGCACAAGCGCGGTGGTCACCGTCCAGTAGCCACGCTGCGTCTACAATACGCCGGTGCCCGTGAAGGTCGTGTCGGCGGAATTTGTGACGAGCGGGTCGGCGCGCCTGCCGCCGAATGTGCTGCGCGACGAGATTCCGCAGTTCGCCTTCACCGGCCGATCGAACGTCGGGAAGTCGAGCCTCCTCAACGCGCTCCTGCGCGACAAGATTGCGCGCACCAGCGCGGCGGCTGGCAAGACGCGGCTCGCTAATGTCTTTTGTGTGACGGCCGAAGGCGGCCCTGGCGGGCCTGGCCAATGGCGCAGCTACTTCGTCGACCTGCCGGGCTACGGATACGCACGCGGCGGGCCGGCGTCGGTGCGCGAACTGGCGGAGGTCGTCAACACATACCTCGCGTCGAGTGCTGCGGCGCTCCATGAGAAGGGCGCGGTTTTTCTCCTAGTCGATTCCCGCCATCCCGGGCTCGCGTCCGACCTTCAAGTTCATCGGCAAATCTGCGAAACGACTACCCCCCGGATCATTGCGACCAAGGTCGACAAGCTCTCGCAATCAGAACGCGCTCGGCACATGCGTGCGATAGACGATGCGTTCGGCACTCGTGCGCTTGCTGTCTCTGTCACGACAGGTGAGGGAATCGCCGACCTCTGGGACATGGTCGCGGGTCTGAGCCGTGGTCAGGCGTGAGCCGCGAGACGTGACGCATCCGCTGACCGCTCCGGCGCAGGGGCTCAGCCCTTCTTCTTGGCCGTGCCGCCGATTTGAAACCCTGAATTGTTGAAGTCCAACCACGCCGCGAGGTCATCTCCCTTCGGCCTCAGCGTCATCACCATTGTGACCGGACCCGAATACGACGTCAGGGGGCCGGAGTAATCAGTGGACGCCTTGAGTGTCACGACCTGACCGGATTTCGTGACGTCCGTGATCTTGTGTTCGGCGAAATTCGGGGCGCTCACGCCCGCGACGACCTTGCCGCCCTCGGTGCGAAAGACCAGATTCGCGACGAGCCGCCCTGTCGGGGTCTCGAGCGGAAGCTGCCACGTCCCCATCAGCGGCGCGACATCGGCCGGCTTCACCGGAACGCCCTTCGCGGCCGCGCTCGCAGGAGCCGGTGCCGCGGGTTTTGCGGTAGGTTTTGCGGCCGGCTGCGTGGTCGCTCGACCTGCAGCCTGCTCGCCAGTCCTGGCGGCGAGGGCAGAACCGCTCGTCACGAACGTGGCCAGCAACAGATACATCGGGATTCTGCGACGCATGAAGGTTCTCTCCTGAACGGTCGATAAGACCTGAACGATTATACCAACCGCGTTTCGGGAGCGGCCGGGGGCGGCCGCCGCGCCCCGGCCAGAAAAACGACAAGCGCCGTCAGCAGAATCACGCCACCCGTGACGATGAGCGGCTTCGAATCTGATGGCGTGACGGTGAGATTCGTGAGAAACGACGCGATGACGCTGGCGAGCCGCATCCAGACAGTCCATCCGGCCGCCGCGCCCGCGACGACCGCCGCCACGACGAACAGACCGACCGCAACTATCGACTGATGGTGGGCGGCGCCGTAGGCCGTGAGGGCGTAGACGCTGACGGCTCCGGCGACAAGCGCGACGAGCGCGAAGATGCCGAGCAGCGTCTCGCCATACTGGAAGAGCACGGTCTGACCAGCGTCGAGATACGACGCGACGGTGCGAATCGACGCCACCGGGGTCGTTGGCTCCACCTTGCCGACCTGCGCCCGTACAGCGTCGGCGAGCGCCAGCGGATCGCCGGACGACGTACGGAGGATGAAGGACATCACCGTCCGTCGGCCTTCGAGTGAGGCGCGTTGCTCGGCTGCCTGCTGGCGGTGGAGCACATAGATCAGCGGCGGGACCTCCGACGCTCCGCGGAACGGAATCGTGTCGGCCACCATGCCGATGATCTCGCGCGCCGGCTCCTCGTCGTTCGGAGAGAAGGTCAGGGTCAGCTTCTGTCCGATCGGATCACCGCCGGGCCACTGCTGCTTGGCAAGTGTCTCGTTCACGAGGACCACCCACGGCGAGTCGGCCCGATCGTCGGCCGAGAAATCGCGTCCACGCACGAGGCGAACTCCCATCGTCGTGAAGTAGTTCTCGGTGACCGCCAGGTACTGCGCCGCGATTTGGCTGTCGGGCGTGTGTTCGAGGTCTCCCGTCCAGAGCTGCACGAACGGGTTGGCGGCGAACGGATGCGTGCCGACGCCTGCGGCCTGGACGACTCCGGGCATCGTCTGCAGGGCCGCGCGAATGCGATCGTAGACGGCCGCGCCCGCCGGGTTGAACGCGGCAATCTCGGCAGCCCCGCTGCCGGAGATGCCTCGGGTGACATACGGATCGCGCGGCAAGTACACGTCAGCGCTCAGGAGGCCGGCCGGGTTGATGCCGACGTCGCGGCTCCGCAGATCACCGATTGCCCGCATCGTCAGACCTGTCGCGGCCATGAGCACGAACGCCAGTGCCATCTGAACGGCGACGAGTATCACGAGCGCGCCCGCGCCGGCCCATCCCTTTGTCGTGGTCTGCGGCCGAGACGCGCGTCGGGCGGGCAGAAGGCCGACCGCGAGCGTGACGGCCACAATCAGGAGAGCGGTGAACACGACCACGGCGGCGTCGAATCTGACCTCGCTGACACGCGGGAGCGCGGTCGGGGTGAGGTCACGCAGTGTCGGAAGTACTGCTGCCGCGAGCGCGGCGCCGAGGGCCCCGCCACCGAGCGCAAGCAGCAGGCTTTGGGTGAGCACGCGTCCCGGGCTGATCGAGGTGGACTCGAGCGCCGCCGCAGACGGCCGGATAACAACGGTGCGGGCCCGCATCAGCACCGACACGGACACACACACGAGCAGCAGGATCACTCCGACACCCACCTGCACCATCGTCAAGGGACGGCGCATGCCGCCGAATCGCGCCTCGCGCCAAGGTGTGAGCTCGACGGTCCAGTCCTTATCCCGGCTGGGGTACTGCTGCACGTACGCGTCGAGTGCCACCGTCGCCGCGGCCTTGGCGTCTGTCATCGAGACGCCGGGCTTCACGCGGCCAATGACGCGAAGGTTGTGCTGGAACTCCTGCCCCGGCGGCGGATCGAAGCTGAACGGGAACCAGGCATCGGACGAATTGTCGAGCAGCCCGAAGCCTGCCGGCATGACGCCGATGATCTGAGTTGGCTGTCCATCGACCTGCACGGCCTGACCGACAACCTCGGGACGGCCGCCGAAGCGCCGCTGCCATACCGGATAGCTGAGCACGATGGTCGGTGCCGCGCCGGTCTGCTCGTCGGCTGCAGTCGGGAGCCGGCCGATAAGTGGGCTGGCACCCAGCGCCGCGAGGCCCGTCGCCGAAATCCGGTGCCCATCCAGCCGCTCCGCCGGGCCGTGGGTATCGCCCGCGAGGTTGGCCGAGCGTCCCGAATCGACTGCGCCGACGGCTGAGAAGGCCGCATCGGTGCGATCGCGCAACAGGAGGTACAAGGCTGGCGTCATCACGCCTTTGGATTCCGGCTTGCCGGGAGGCGCCATGCTCACGTCGAGGAGCCGGTCGGGCTCGGGGTAGGGCATGGCCCTGAACAACACCGGGCTCGTGAAACAGAAGATGAGAATGTTCAGGCCGAGCGCGACGCCGAGCGATGCCAGCGCGGCGGTCGTGAACGCGGGTGTGGCCCGAAGACGCGGCAATGCCGCCCCCAGCTGTTGTGTCATGGGATGGTCTGACAAGAGAAACCGGGCTCCGGGTCGCGCAAGAGGCGAGGCCCAAAGCCCGGTTCGTTAGTGGATGGAATCAGAGCGCTTTTGATTTCCTCGCCACCGGATCCCAGCCCAGCACTTTGTTCTCTTTCATGGCTTCGAGCGCGAGCAGGGCCGGCAGCGCCGAGTTGTAGCCGACTTCCATCGGCGCATTGGTCTTCCGGTTCTTCGCCTTCAACTTGTCGAGGAAGTCACGGGTGTGCACGTGAAGCGGATAGTCCTCTTCGACGCCACCGCGCGGGTTGATGTAGATGTTCGCCTCGACGGCCTGACCGCCCCCGCGGCCGCCGCCGGGAGCACCGCCAGCTCGTCCACCACCGGGAGCGCCGCCAGGGGCCCCAGCCCCGCGTCCGCCTCCGGGCGCCGGTGCGGCTCCTGCGCGTCCACCACCGGCCGCCGCGCCAGGCGCCGGGTCAGCCGGAACGCGATTGCGCGTCTGGCCGACATTCGGCCGAAGCGCCCAGCCCATGCGGTTCACTTGCAGTGTTCCGTTGTTGCCGTAGAAGTAGACGCCCCAGCCTTCGATATCGGGCGCCTTTGGATCAGCAAAATTCGGTCGCGGAAAGACGTCGTTGGCGAACGACATGATGTAGTTGTCGAACTGCCACGCGATTGAGAACTGGCTGTAGACACACTCGGGATCGGTCGTCGGGTTCGAGTAGAAGCCGACCGCGGTCGTCTTGAGCGGCTGCTTGGCGTCGGCGTCCATGAACCAGTTCGCGACGTCGATGTGGTGGGCGCCCCAGTCGCCGACCAGGCCACTGCCGTATTCCCACCAGCCGCGGAACGATGTGTATCCCGCCTTGAACGGTTTCTTCGGCGCGTCGACCTGCCACGCGTTCCAATCAAGCCCGGGGGGGACTTCGACGACGTCCTGTTTGTTCTGCGAATAGCCGCCGCCGTGCTGGATCAGCACGTGGGTGACGGGGCCGAGCAGGGCCATCTGCTTCTTCGCTTCGATGAAGTGGTCCCAGCTGCGCTGCTGGGTGCCGACCTGCACCACCAGATTCGGATACTTGTTGTAGGCGTCGAGCATCATATTGATGCGCGCGATGTTGTTCGAAATCGGCTTCTCGACGTAGACATGCTTGCCCGCGGCGAGGGCGTCAGCCGTGATCTTTGCGTGCGAGAAGTCTGGGGTGCCGATGAGCACGGCGTCGATGTCGTTCCGGTCGAGCACGCGTCGGTAATCGCCGACCACGTTGAGGCTCTGGGCGAGCGGCCGATTCGCGCTCTGGAAGCCCGTCTGCTTGTTCTGCGCGACCTCGCAGCCCATCGTGAACTGCACGTCGTCGTAGCGCGTCAGCGAATCGAACACACGAGCGGCGCGGCCGCCCATGCCAATGACGCCCATCCGCACGCGGTTGTTGGCGCCTTGCCAGGCGAACAACGGCTTCGTGGCAGCGACCGTCAACGCGACAGCGCCGCTCTTCAAGACGTCTCGTCGATTCATGACTTCTCCTTCGATCTTGGGGATCGTTTCGCAGTCTACACCGAGATAGATGTTTCAACGGCCGTGACTGGGCTGCTCGTCGTCGCCTTGTTTACGAGCGCGACATCCGCGCTGTTTACGCGGGAGACAAGCGCCGAGCACCACGTATCAGCTCCGCGTGATGGCCTCGAGCGATATGCTGACGTGCCTCCGGCAATCGCACCGCGCCATCTATTTCAGATCGTTCTGTACCGGGACCGTGCATGCATCACCTCGCCGAATTCGCCCAGCGCATCATCGCCACCATCCTGCCGATTGCCGAGCGGCTTGGCGGGCCTGGCCTCTTCCTCATCGCCGCAATCGACGCATCGTTCCTGTCGCTTCCCGAGAGCGGCGATACGCTGGTGATCCTTCTCACGATTCAACACCCCGGCCAGTGGTGGTACTACGCGCTGATGAGCGCGCTGGGATCGGTGGCCGGCTGCTGGGTGATCTACGAGATCGCGCGCAAGGGCGGCCAGGCCATCCTGAAGAAGCGCTTGAAGGAGAACCACATTGAGCACGGACTCGCGATGTTCCGACGCTTCGGCATGCTCGCGATCGTCGTGCCAGCCATGACGCCGCCGCCGATGCCCTTCAAGCTCTTCGTGCTCGTGGCGGGCATCGCCGACATCCGTCCGTGGACGTTCTGCCTGGCCGTGTTCATCGGGCGCATGATCCGGTTCGGCGCGGTCGGCTGGCTGGCGTATAGGTACGGCGAACAGGCGACGGCGTTGATCCACCAGAACCTGCCGGCGATTCTCACGTGGCTGGCTATCGGGATTGTCGTGGTCGCCGTCGTGACCGTGGTGGGGCGCCGCCGTCGCGTGACGGCGTGATGGCAGCGGCGGGCAAGAGATGCCCTGCTGCCATGAATAATGGTATAAAGTTGCAAGCCCTCAACTGTCCAATACCATGAATGTCCCTAGTCGCGCCGCGTTCGTTTTGTTGCTGCTTGGCACCGTGATCACTCCCGCCCTGATCGGAGCCCAGAAGCCAAGCGTCCCTCAGAAGTCCACAAGCAGCCCACAGACCCCCGGCGGAGCCCAGAAGCCGAACCCGGTGCTCGAGCGGCAGTTCGCCCAAACCGTGCGCCCGTTCATCGAGGATTACTGCACGCAGTGCCACAGTGGCGCGAAGCCGGAAGCGCAGTTCGACCTGGCAGGGTTCACCACGCTGTCCTCTGTGTTGGAAGACCTTCCGCATTGGACCCTGCTGATGGAGCGGCTCAGCCACCAGGAAATGCCGCCCAGCTCCGAGCCGCCGCCGCCGGACAATCTCCGCCAGCAGGTGATCGACTGGGTGAAAGCCGTGCGCGCCGATGAACTGCGCAAGAATCTGGGCGATCCGGGGCCGGTGCTGGCGCGCCGCCTGAGCAATTCCGAATACAACTACACCATCCGCGATCTCACCGGCGTCGACCTCGAGCCCACCAGGGAATTTCCAGTCGATCCGGCCAACCAGTCGGGGTTCGACAACACCGGCGAATCGCTGACGATGTCGCCCGCCCTGTTCAATAAGTACCTGTTGGCGACCCGCGAAGTGGCCGACCACATGGCGCTCACGCCAGACGGCTTCATCTTTGCGCCCGGCCCCGTGCTGGCGGAGACCGATCGCGACCAATTTGCCATCAAGCGCATCGTCGACTTCTATAATTCCCAGCCGACCGACTATGCCGACTATTTCGAAGCTGCCTGGCGGTACAAGCACCGTGTGGCTCTGGGAACGCCGACGGCGACGCTCGCAAGTGCCGCGCGGGCGAAGAACGTCTCGCCGAAGTATCTGCCATTGATTTGGCGGGTCCTTGGCGAATCGGCGGTCCCCTCCCAAAAGCCACGCGCTGAAGTTGGTCCCATCGCCAAGCTGCAGGCCATGTGGAAGGCGTTGCCTGCCCCGGCGTCCCGCACGCTCAGCGTCAAGGAGGCGGAAACGCTTCGCGCCCGGTACGTCGAGATGCGCGACTTCGTGGTCCGCGTCCGCAAGGACACCTCGATGCAATTCACCGCGCCGAGTGGTCCCCCCCCTCCCCCGCGCGACCCGGCCGTTGCCGGGCGAGGTGGTGGTGGATTCGGCCGCGGCGGTCTGCCGGCCGCCTCACAGCCGCTGCTGAGCTGGAAGTACGACCAGTTCAATACCCACCGGAGAACATTCGATCCGGGCGCTTTGCGGAACGATACCGATCCGCCCGAGCAGGCGCCGAAGCTCCCTAACTACGCGGGTCTGCATGGAGAGGCGGCGGTGCGCTGGGCCGCAGTCATGAAGACGGCCCAATTGGCCGATCCCGATTTGGTGGTGCCTGCAGCCCAGCGCGCGCGCTATGAGGAGTCGTTCGCGCGGTTCGCCGACGTCTTCCCCGATACGTTCTATGTCTCGGAGCGCGGCAAGTTCTTCCCCGACAACTCATCCGATGCCGGACGTCTGCTGAGCTCGGGCTACCACAGTGTCATGGGCTACTGGCGGGATGACAATCCGCTGGTCGAGTTGATCCTGGACGACAAGGGCAAGAAGGAGCTGGACAAGCTCTGGACGGAATTCGACTTCTACGCCAGTCACACGGCGCGTACGTTCATTCAGTTCTACTTCAACCAGAGCGGCGAGGTTCAGGGCGGCGGCCCTGAGTCTGGCCGACCGCGCCCCGTCGGGCGGGAGGTGACCGACTCGTCGGTGATCGCGGAAATCAGGGACCAGTACATCGCCTCCGCCAAAGCAAGCGGCAACGCGGTCGCCGCGGCGTGGATGCCGAATCATTTCGATCGCATCGACGCGACGCTCCGGTCGCTCGAAAAGATGCGCGCCGACGCTGAGCCGGTTCAGTTGGCCGCGCTGGCGACGTTTGCGGAGCGTGCCTATCGCAGGCCGCTGACCAAAGCGGAGCGTGATGGCCTGATGGCGTACTACCAGAAGCTCCGGAAGCAGGGCGCCCTCTCGCACGAGGATGCGATGCGCGATTCGGTCGCCAGTATCCTGGTGTCTCCGGTGTTCCTGTATCGGGTCGATCTACGGGATCCGGCCATGGGCGTCCCGGTGCCGTTGATGGTGTCTCACGCGGGAATCCCACTCTCTCCCTACGACCTCGCGAGCCGGCTCAGCTATTTCCTGTGGTCGAGCATGCCCGACCAGGAACTGTTGAACCACGCCGCTGCGGGCGACCTGACACGACGAGACGTGCTGATGGCCCAGACTCGCCGAATGCTCAAAGACCCGCGCTCGCGCGGGCTGGCCACGGAGTTCGCCGCGAATTGGCTCGATTCGCGCCATTTCGAGACGTACAACTCCGTGGATCGCGAACGCTTCCCGACGTTCACCAACGATCTGCGAGAGGCGATGTTCGAAGAGCCCGTACGATTTGTCGAAGACGTGATGCGGAACAACCGCTCCGTTCTCGACATGCTGTATGGCAATTACACGTTTGTGAATCCCGTGCTCGCGAAGCATTACGGCATTCCCGGGGTCACCGGTACGAAAGACGATTGGGTTCGCGTCGAGGATGCCGGAAAGTACGAACGCGGCGGTTTGCTGCCGATGGCGGTGTTCCTGACCCAGAGTTCACCGGGCCTGAGAACCAGTCCCGTCAAGCGCGGGTATTGGGTGGTGCGCCGGCTCCTGGGCGAGGTGATTCCTCCTCCGCCGCCAAAGGTTCCGGAGCTGCCACAGGACGAAGCCAAGACGGATGCGCCCTTGCGCGACGTGCTGGCGCAGCATCGCTCGAATCCGATTTGCGCAGGATGCCATGCGCGCTTCGACGTCTTCGGATTAGCGATGGAAGGCTATGGACCCGTGGGCGAGGCCCGCACGAAAGACCTGGCAGGTCGAGCCATTGACGCGTCGGCCACCTTCCCTGGTGCGTTCGAGGGCTCTGGCTTCCGGGGTGTTCAAGCCTACATCAAGGCAAAGCGTCAGCAGGACTTCCTTGATAACATCAGCCGCAAGCTGTTGTCGTATTCCCTCAGCCGTTCGCTGCAACTCTCTGATGACCCGATTGTCGACCAAATGAAGGCGCGCATGAGCGCAACAGGCTATCAATTCGGTTCTCTCGTTGAGACCATCGTGTCCAGCCCGCAATTCCTCAACAGGCGCCGGCCGGAATCCACCCAGCTGCAACCGACACATTAGGAAGGCGGGTTACATGTCCGAGAAACTCTTACCGCAAAACAGAATTCCCCGAGCATTTGCCCGTACCGTTTCGCGCCGTGCGGTGCTGCGGGGCGCGGGAGTGGTCATGGCGCTGCCGTGGCTCGAATCCATGCGTGTCTTTGCCGCCGCCGCACCCGTGGCCGCATTCCCCAAGCGCTTCGGCGTGATGTTCATGGGATGCGGGATCAATGAAGATCATTGGAACGCGTCCGGTGATGGCCCGGACATGAAACTGAGCAAGACTCTGTCGCCGCTCGAGCCGTTGAAGCACAAGATCAACGTCGTGGACGGGCTGTTCAACCAGGCCGCCACAGGCCACGGGATTCATCCGGCGCAGACCGGCAGCCTGCTCTCGGGCGCGCAACTCTCAAAGGGCGCCGTCCTGCACTCCGGCATGAGTGTGGACCAGATGATCGCCAATACGATTGGGCAGGATACGGCACAGTCGAGCATCGTTCTGGCTTGTGATCCGCCGATGACCGGTTATCACGAGACCAATTTCTCGATGGCCTACAGCTCGCACGTCTCGTGGCAGAGCGCGTACTCGCCGGTGCCCGTGGAACTCTACCCCTCGCTTGCCTTCGACAACCTGTTCGAGAATCGCGGCAGCCTGCGTAACCTGAGCATTCTCGATCGCGTGAAGGAAAGCGCCGAGACCATGGGCCGGCAGGTGAGCGGCACCGACAAGAACAAGCTGGACGAATATCTCACCAGCGTCCGGGACGT
>JBDSZL010000018.1:0-64982 GCA_039925145.1 Vicinamibacterales bacterium
CGGCCTTGGCATTGGGGGCATTGAATTGGAACCAAAAGCGACCGTCTTCGGTGGTCTGGGGAAATGTCGCCTGGCGGTGAGTGGAACCGGATTTCTTCCACTCGCCGGTGTTGGGAGTGGGCATGGGGTCGTACTTGAGCGAAGGGACTATCTGAGGTGCCGGAGGCGCGGTGCGAGGAGCAGCGCCGGGCGCCTGGGCAGCGTAAGCCGTCAGCGTAAGGCCGGCGCACGCTAGGGCGACGAGGTACGAGGCAGCGAAGCGAGAAGTCGTCATGGCATCCTCCGAATGAGTTTTTAGATCACCGATACTACTTCAGCGGACTGTAATTGGTCGCAACGACGAACTCGCTGGTGACCTGCAGACGAACATTCAACTCCGTCCGCGCCTTCTGCCAGTCAGGATCGGCATTGAACGCAGCCCACGCGCTGTCACGTGCCGCTGCATTCGCGAACGCCAGCATGTACACCAGCGTGTCGGTCTTGTTGACCGGCTGCCACAAGCCGATCACCGTGAACCCGTGTTTCTTGAAGAACCCCAGGGTGTAGTCGCGGAAGCGCTTGTGGAGCAGATCGAGCGAGCCTGGTCCTTCGGGTTGAACGACATAGGTGCGGATCTCGAAACAGCGCGAGTCCTTCGCGGCGCTCGCCAGCGGTCCCGCAGGATTCGTGTTTGGCCCACATGTCGGTGGAGTCGGCGTCGCGCCGCGGCCGGCCGTGGCAGGTGCCGCAGGCGCTGGCCCACCCGCAGGCGTCTGGGCGGTGGCCACTCCGGCCAGGACAGAAACGGCGGTTCCAAACGCGATCGCGGTCGGCACTCGTGTCATGACGGCTCCTGTCATCCGCGCAAGGCTTGCGGTGCGCAGAGTTTATAGATGCGGCGCCTTCGGTGCAATCTCGCGGGGCGGACCTCCCCGAACGCCCCGCTGTCATTCGGCCCAGCCGCCTGAGGTGTGCGGCAAATTCCGTCGATTGGATCGGGCCGCTGCCAGCGTAGAATGCGTCCACTCGCGGACCGGCGACATGTATGGAGCGCCGAAGCAACGCTTGTTCAGACCGCGCGTCGAAGCACGTGCCGATCCCGGCATCAGGAGAACTCACATGTGCACCGATTCGCCCGGCGGCAACGCTCACGCCGACGTTCGCTTCCGTGGTCTCCGCGGCGTCGTTCTCGCGCTGGCGGTTCCCGTGATGTGCGGTGCGGCCTTCCAAGGCGAGATGCGCTTTGCGATGGTGACCGTCGACGAGGGGGCGGCTGAATCGGCCGCGGTGGCCGACTTCAACAACGACGGAAAACTCGACATCGTGTCAGCCGAGAGTTGGTATGAGGCGCCGCTCTGGACGAAGAAGCCGATTCGCACGATTCCGGTCAGCAGCGGCTACGTCGATTCGTTCAGCGATCTTCCACTCGACGTCGACGGCGACGGCTTCACCGACCTCATTCAGATCGGTTACTTCGCGCGCCGCATCGTGTGGATGAAAAATCCCGGGATGAGCGGTGGGGCGTGGACAGAGCATCTCATCGACGCAGTCGGCCCCACCGAGTTTGCCTTTCTCGTCGATCTCGACAACGACGGAAAGGCCGACGACCTGCTGCCGCAATTCACAGGGGCTGCCCAAGCGCCATTGACGTGGTACGACCTTCAGCGTGGTGAGTGGGTGAAACACGTGGTCAGCACGCGGAGCTACGGTCACGGTATCGGTGCGGGCGACATCAACGGTGACAAGCGCAATGACATCCTGACGCCGCAAGGCTGGCTGGAAGCGCCTGCCGATCCGCGCGCACCCGGTGACTGGACCTTTCATGCGACCGACTGGCAGCAGCGCGCGATTCCTGCGCCAGCGCCCACCACCGCATCGCTCACCATTCCGCCGGCTGTGTCGGTTCCTCCAGCCCCAGCTCCGACACCTCCGCCCCCTTCTTCGACACCAGGCACGGCCCCTACCGGCCCCCCTCCCCGCGGCGCTGAATGGGGATTCATGTACGTGCTCGACATCAACGGCGACGGACGCAAGGACGTCCTGACGACAGCCGCGCACAGCTATGGAGTGTGTTGGTTCGAACAACGGTCAAACGGCGAGTGGCAGCAACACGTGATCGACAACTCGTGGTCGCACTCGCACGCATCCGTGCTCGTCGACGTCAACGGCGACGGCCGCCCCGACCTGGTCACCGGGAAGCGATTCCAGTCGCGTAACGCACCGGCTCCAGGGGACAGCGACCCGCTCGGACTTTATTGGTACGAATTCAAGCCGGCCCCGAACAACTCGGTGACGTGGACGCGCCACACAATCGACTACGGCAGCAAGGCCGGCGGCGGCCTTCAGATGGCCGTGCGGGACATCGATGGCGACGGCGACATGGACGTCGTGAGCGGCGGTAAGTCTGGGCTGTTTCTGGCGCGCAACATGACCAACTCGGCCGCTTCTCGGTAACAGAGTTGCCGTTTCAGTCGACGCCGACCGATAATCGCTGGCATCGCCACGGTCGTCAGTGAAAAGGTGCACCCTCGAGCGCCCCGGCACTTTGTTTCCACGCTTCTGAGGAGTTGGACATGGTCAAACGTTCTCTGCCCGTTCTTGTCGTGCTGGCCGGTGTGCTGGCCGCGACCTCATTCTTGGGCGCGCAGCAGCCCGTGCCACAGACTCCGCCTGCCGCGCCAGCGGCGGCCGGGCCACCTGCCCCCGGCGGGCGCGGAGGTGGACGCGGTGGCGCACCGGTGAAATCGCCAGAGATTGCGGCCGATGGTCGAGTTACGTTCCGACTGCGCGCGCCGAACGCGAAGGAAGTGCTCGCGGTCATCGGTGGCAATCGCCTGCCCATGGTCAAGGACGAACAGGGCGTCTGGAGTGTGACCTCCGATCCGCTCAAGCCCGACTACTACACGTACTCCCTGTCGGTGGACGGAACGACGATCAACGATCCGAGCAATCGTCAGGCCCAGACGTCGTTCGGCAACTTCCAGTCGATGTTCGTCGTCGCCGGACCTCAGCCGTGGCTCCCGACGCCTGGCGTCCCACGCGGCGTGGTCGCAAAGCACACGTTCCATTCAGCGGTCGCCAACGATGACCGCGAGTTCTACGTGTATACCCCGCCGGGCTACGAAGCCAAGCGCGCGCGGCCGTATCCCATCCTGTATCTGCTGCACGGGCTGGGCGACGATGCCGAGCGATGGATGAACTTCGGCGGCGCGCCGTACATCTTCGACAACCTCATTGCGGCCGGCAAAGCGGTACCGATGGTGGTGGTCACGACGCTCGGCTACGGCGTGGGCAACGGTCCGGCCGGAGCCATGGCGGCCGAGAACATCACGGGTTACACCAAGAGCTTGCTGACCGAAGTGATGCCCACGGTCGAGCGGGCGTACAACGTCAGCCGCGAGCGCGAGACGCGAGCCATCGCGGGCCTGTCGATGGGCGGAGCGGAAACGCTGTACACCGGCCTGAACAATCTGGATAAGTTCGCCTGGATGGCGTCGTTCAGTGGCGCGTTCGTGATGTGGCCCAACGACAACCGGGCCCCTCGCGGTGACGGCGCGGGCGCGCGTGCGGGCGCGGCACCAGCCGCAGGTCGCGGAGACGGGGCAGCGGCGGGACCCGGCGCGGCAGCGGGGGGTCGCGGTGGCCGTGGCGGCGGACAAGCGCTCGATGTCAGCGTGTTCGAGAAGAACTTCCCGACCCTGAGCGCCAAGGACAACTCGCGCATCCGGATGCTCTGGATCACCGTCGGCACGGCAGATGGGCTCCTCGGTGTCAACCGTCAGTTCAAGGAGTGGTTGAAGACGAAGAACGTCCGGTTCACCGAGTTGGAGGTCGAAGACATGGCCCACGTCTGGCCCCTCTGGCGCGATAACCTCACGACGTTCGCGCAGCAGGTCTTCCAGCCCGCGCGCTGACTTCTGGGCCGTCGCGACGGCCGAGCTCGCTGGCACGACACAATCTAACGAAGGAGCCGGTGACCATCTCCGTGTTATCGCGGTCGGCAAGCCCGTCGGCGGCCATCCTGCAAAAGAGACCGGCCACCACGGTGGTCACCGGGATCGGTGAGCCGACGTCACGCGCCAGGTTCTCGATCAAATCGAGATCCTTCACCATCAGTGCCGCACGACCGGTGTTCGAGAACTCCGACCCCACCATCTTCGGAAACATCTCCTGCAGCTGGCGCGAGTCCGCACGCCCGCCAGCCAGCGCCGCCAGAATCTGTGCGGCGTCAATCCCCAGCCGCTCGGCGAAGGCGCAGGCCTCGGCGAGCACGGCCACTCCGTGGACCGGCTCCGAGCTAACAGTCTTGTGACCCGCGATGTATCTGGTTAATACTAAATACAAGCCCGCGAGAAGCAGTCCCAATGCAAACAGTTTCCCCTGCTGGGTGGCGGTTTATCGGCTCCATCAGCCGCGCTTCAGCGCTCGGCGTGCTCATCTGCTTAGCGCCGTCTCCAGAGGTGGCGCTCTCCGCACAGAATCAGCGTCCCGAATTCCGCGCCGGCACGACGCTGGTACCCATCGAGGTGCGGGTGGTAGACCGCAACGGACAGCCGGTGACCGACTTGCGTGCATCCGAGTTCACCATCCTCGAAGACGGCGTGCCACAGCGCATCGAACACTTCGCCGCTGAGCAGCTGCAGGCGGCTCAGAGCACGGTCGTTGAATCCCAGCCGCACCGGGCAGCCAGCGCATTTGAGCCAGCGTCGGTGAATCGAAGGACCTTCCTGCTTCTTCTCGGCAGGGGCAGCCTCGAAGAGCCCTCGCGGGGAGTGGACGCCTTGATGCACCTGGTGCGGGAGCGCCTGCTGCCACAGGACCTGGTCGCTGTGATGGTCTGGAACCGCGCGACCGATTTCACCACCGACCACGATGCTATTCTCGGCATCCTGGAGCGGTTTGCACATAACCACGTTGCAATCGAGCACGCGTGGAATGTCAGCGCCGCAAAGGCATACGGGCAGCCTGTACCCGCCTGGATTGTCCGAATGATGGACGACGTGTTTGGCCCGACGGGTACCCTGGGCGTCAGGACGATGGATGTCCGGGACTTGGTTCGCGCCGGTCGTGAGGCACGTGCCCAAGGCGTCGAGGAGAAGGGCGCTGAGGCGCTTTCGCTTCTCGGTGACGGTAAGGGGGCCGAGATGACCGGTCTCGGTGATGACCTCGGCTCTCTCGTTCTGGCCGTCGAGTACCTGCGCCGCGTGGCTGGTGAGAAGCAGCTCATTTTCGTATCCGAGCATGGAGCCACTTTCGAGCGCTACGAAGACGATCGGGGCCTGGCTCGTCGCGCGGCTGATGCCCGGGTTGCGCTGAACGTCATTCATGCGGGAGGGGTGGCCTATTCAACCGGAAACGGCCGGACACAGCTGAACGCTGCTGGCAACATATCCGCGAACCTGTTCACAGCGCGGACCGCACGGGACCTTGCGAAGTTGACCGGAGGCCAATTTCATGCGCATGAGTTTTCCCGCTCGGCAGAAGATATTGACCGCATCGATGCAGCCACGCGGTTCCATTACGCGTTGGGCTACTACCCGCTGAAGGACCCGGTAGACGGGCACTACCGACGAATTCAGGTTCGAGTCAGCCGACCGGGCGTGACGGTCCTCGCCCGCGACGGCTATTTCGCCCGCGCCGATATCGGCGTCGGGGAGGTCAGGCAAACCCTTTCCTTCAACCGCATCGCCACAGCGGCGGAACGGATGGGCACGATACCCACGATCGGCATCACCTCGATTACCGCAGGACCAGCTCCGCAGCGGGGGAATAGCATCTCTGTAAGCATGACGCTTGACCTCTCGCGTGTGTCATTCAGGAAGGAGGACGGCTTGAACGTAGGGTCTTTGGACCTCGCGATCTTTGCTGTGACCGACCGGCAGAAGCCAGCGGGGGAGATGTGGCAGACGCTGGACCTCCGCTACACCGACGAGCGGCTCGCGGCCATTCGAGCTGCGGGCCTCCGACATACCGCGACGGTACCGCTCACCGGTCCGGCTCGGGAGGTGAAAATTGTGGTCTACGACTACCCCACGGATGAGGTTGGCTCAGCCGTCGCGAAAGTAGAGCGGCATTGAAAGGTGTCCGACGTCTGCGCGCTGTTCAGCTGTTCTGACGAGACCCGCGTCGCGCGTCGGCGTGTCGAGCCGATTGGGCCCAACTGATGCCTGATGACCCGCAGCTCGACGCGAGTGGTGGCTTCACGAGGCTACTCCGAGCGCATCCCTTCAGCGCCATCGCCGTTTCCATAGGAACGGTCATCGCCACCGTGGGCGCCTTGGACAGCGCACTCTTCCTGTTCCGGGCTTTTCTTTGCCACCGTTGAATTCGGAGCCGGTGCCTCGCGGGCGGTGCTCCGCGTGACTGCCGGCCGCGCCCTTGGCAGGAATCAGCCGCTCACACTTGCGAGTTATGAATCGGGCGCACAAGTGCCCATCGTCTTCCTCCCGCGGGATCCGCGCCGGGCCCGGCGCGATGAGTTCTGGGACCTCTGGGCTGTGGCCATGATAGGAGTGTCGTGCATCGTCCTCGGACCGATTTTCGAGTTGCTGCCCGACCGGGGGTGGTGGCAGGCGGATCCCAGCGCACAGATGATCACCTTGTTCGGGAAGCGTGAGTAGGCTGCGCTCGGCCTCCGGCTACGATCGTCGCTGCGCAATCAGAACCGCATGGATGTGCCGTGTAAAAAAGGAAGTGGGTATGGCTAAGCTCGTGTTCGGAATGAACCAGTCTCTGGACGGCTACGTCGATCATCTGAAGTTTGCGCCAAGTCCCACGCTCTTCCGCCACTTCATCGAAGAGGCTCAGGGACAGGCGGGCAGTGTGTACGGTCGCCAGATGTACGAGATCATGCGTTACTGGGACGACGATCATCCTGAATGGGGCGCAGAGGAACACGCCTTCGCGGCGGCGTGGCGGAAGCAGCCGAAATGGGTCGTCTCGCGCTCGTTGAAGTCGGTCGGGCCCAACGCGAGGCTTGTTGAGGGTGATCTCGAGCGCGCGATCCGCGAGCTGAAGGCCGCGCGCCAGGGGGAGATCGAAGTTGCGGGCCCGGACTTGGCGCAAAGCCTCACCGAACTTGGCCTGATCGATGAGTATCGAATCTACCTCCACCCCGTCGTGCTTGGTCACGGCAAGCCATATTTCGCCGGACCCCGGCCGCCGCTCCGCCTGAAGACTAACGATCGGATTGCCGAAGATGTGATCAGGCTGACCTACGTTCCTGCGTAGTCTCGCGACTCGCTGGATCCCGTTGCGACACTCCTGACGGACAGGGGCTCTTGCCGGTCGACATTTTCGTCACCCCAGTTTGACAGGCTCCAGTGTGCTGTTTTCTACTCCGGCATGGCTCTGTCGTCGCTTCGCGACCCCACCGCCTCCCCCCTCTTCAACGACTATCCGCTCGGCGGTTCGTACGATGAGATGTTCGACGCCGATGGACGACCGCGTCCGTCCTACGATCCGCTCTTCGCGCGGCTGCAGCACCTGCCGATCGAAGACCTTCGACGACGGCAGCGCGATGCCGATTCGGCGTTCCTGCAGCAGGGCATCACGTTCACGGTCTACGGCGACGAGGGCGGCACCGAGCGCGTGTTTCCGTACGACCTGGTGCCCCGCATCCTGACCGGTGTCGAGTGGGCGCACATCAGCCGGGGCCTCGAGCAGCGTCTCATGGCCCTGAACCTGTTCCTGCGTGATATCTACGGCGACGGACGCATTCTCGCCGAAGGGATTGTGCCACGTCGCCTGGTGCTGACCGCACGGCACTACCGGCCGGAGATGGGCGGCCTCTACACGCGGCGCGACGTGCGGATCTCGATCGCGGGCATCGACCTGGTGCGGCTGCCCGACGGCACCTTCGCGGTGCTCGAGGACAACGTCCGGGTGCCGAGCGGCGTCTCGTACATGCTGACGAACCGGCAGGTGACGAAGCGCGTCTTTCCGCAGCTGTTCACCGACTACAACGTGCAGTCGATCGATCACTATCCGGAAACGCTCCTCGCCATGCTTCGCTCCCTCGCACCGGGGCGCCAGACCGACCCGGTCATCGTCGTGCTGACGCCGGGCGTATTCAACTCCGCGTATTTCGAGCACGCGTTTCTGGCGCGGCAGATGGGCGTCGAACTGGTCGAAGGGCGCGATCTGCTCGTCCACGACAACGTCGTCTACATGCGCACGACGGGCGGGCTGCGCCGCGTCGACGTCATCTACCGGCGGATCGACGACGACTTCATCGATCCGCTCGCATTCAGGGCAAGCTCGGCGCTCGGCGTGCCCGGGCTGTTCAACGCATATCGCGCAGGGCAGGTGGCGCTCGCCAACGCGATCGGCACGGGCGTGGCCGATGACAAGGCGGTATATGCGTACATGCCCGCGATCATCCGGTTCTACATGTCCGAGGAACCGATTCTCCCAAACGTCGATACCTACCTCCTCTCGAACGACGGGGATCGCTCGTACGCGCTCGAGCATCTCGATGAGCTGGTGGTGAAAGCCGTCGGCGAGTCTGGCGGCTACGGCATGTTGATTGGCCCGCACAGCACGGCTGCGGAGCGTGATGAGTTCCGCCGCCGCATCATCGACAACCCGCGCAATTACGTCGCACAGCCCACGCTGGCCCTGTCGACGGCTCCGAGCTTCCTCGGCTCTGGCATCGAGCCGAGACATGTGGACCTGCGGCCCTACGTGCTCTGTGACGGGGAGCGCTGCACCGTCGTACCGGGAGGCCTGACGCGCGTCGCGCTGCGCCGCGGCTCTCTCGTCGTCAACTCGTCGCAGGGCGGCGGCAGCAAAGACACCTGGGTGCTCTCGGAGTAGCCATGTTGTCACGCGTGGCCGACTGCTTCTACTGGATGAGCCGCTACATCGAGCGGGCCGAGCAATCGGCCCGCGTGCTCGACGTGCAGATGAGCCTGACGCTCGACGACCCGAGTGCGACAGTCGCCGGCTTGCTGTTGTCGGGCATCGCCCCGCCACCGGCAGGCTTCGCGTCCGCGCTCATGCCGACGGCGCAGGGGCTCGAGCGGATCGATCCGCGTCACTATGCCGCTGTCGCGGGCTGCGTGGCGGCGGCCCGGGACAACGCGCGGCAGATTCGCGAGCAAATCAGCGCAGAGATGTGGGAGCAGCTGAACACGATGTATCTCGACATCTCGAGGTCTGGCCGGCGTGATGCCTCGGAGTTCACGAGCGATATCATTCGCGACGCCTATCTCTTCCATGGCGTGACCGAGGCGACGCTCAGCCACGGCGAGGCCTGGCACTACGTGCAGCTCGGCCGATCGCTCGAGCGTGCGGCGTCCACGGCTGCGATGCTCCAGGTGTATTTCACCGCCCGGCCTGCCGGAGAGGACGCCGATGCTGGCTCGTACGTCGAACGCGTGGGCCTGCTCCGCGCGCACGCCGCGTTCGAGGCTTACTGCCGCTGCTACACGGCGGAGCTCCGACCGGAACGGCTGGCCGAGTTCCTGCTGCTCAACGCCGAGTTGCCGCAATCCGTCCGTTTCGCCGCTGACCGTATCGAGGAGTCGCTTCGCGCCGTCGCTCGCTCGCTCAGCCGGCGCCCCGATGGCCAGCCCGACCGGCTCGCCGGCAAACTTCGCTCGGCACTCAACTACGGCACCATCGACGAGATCATCGAAGACGATCTCCTGGAGTACCTCGCGAGCATTCAGAAGCAGTGCCGTCAGATTCACAGCGCGATCTACCAGACGTACATCGCCTATCCCATTGAGACCGCCATCGCCCGCTGAGCGTGGCCCGTGGTGGAGAGACCGCCCGCACGTCGTAGGAGGACCTTCGATGCACTACACCGTACGACACCTGACACGGTTCGTTTACACGTCGCCCGTGTGTGAGAGCGTCATGGAGCTGCGCATGCAGCCGCTCGACGTCGACCGCCAGCGCTGCCTGAATTTCTCGGTCAACGTGTCGCAGCGTGCGCGCGTCTTCGCGTACCGCGATTACCGCGGGAATGCGGTGCACTACTTCGACATTCCAGGCCAGCACAGCCGGCTCGACGTGTCGGTCGAGTCGTCGGTGGACATCGCCCTGCCTCCGGTGCTGCCGGCCGCGCTGCCGATGGACGCCTGGGACGAGGTCGACGCGGTCGCCGCCTCCGACGATCAACTGGCCTGGCTCGCATCGGGGCCTTTCACGGCGCCGACGCTAGAGCTCGCCGCCTTCGCGGCCGTCATTGGGCTCGATCGCTCTCTCGATCCGCTGACGACGCTGCGCACCCTGACGTCGACCATCTACGCGCAGTTCGCCTACATGCAGCAGACCACGCAGGTCGACTCGCAGATCGACGACGCGTTGCGGGCGCGGGCCGGCGTGTGTCAGGACTTCTCGCACATCATGCTGGCGCTGGTGCGGGGACTCGGCATTCCCAGCCGGTATGTGAGCGGCTATATCGCGCCGCAGGAACATCCCACCGACCGTGCGGCGGACAACGCGACGCACGCCTGGATGGAGGCACTGCTGCCGTCGATCGGCTGGGTGGGCTTCGACCCGACAAATGACACGATCGTCGGTGACGGGCACATTGCAGTCGCCATCGGGCGCGACTACAGCGACGTGCCGCCGACGCGAGGCGTGTTCAAGGGCGCCGCCGGGAGTGAACTCAGCGTGGCCGTTGCCGTGACGCCCAACGCGCGTGCAGTCCCGCGGCGCGATCTGTCGCCAAGCGTCAGTTGGATCGTGCCGCCCCCGACACCCGCCGACGAGGACGAGGCGTATCGGCAGCAGCAACAACAACAACAGTAGGTAGGCCCAACCCACAGCTCGGACGTCAGGCACGATCGGCGCGAGTACGACCGCCGGCAAAATCTCCATTGCTCGCCGGGCCCACGACGCCCCGTCCGCGCCATGTCTACTTGCTTCCGCACGCCGCTCCACACCCGCGGCGCTCGGGGCGCGATCGCGTTTGAATGGCGCGCCCAATCGAGTGTAGAGTCCACTGTGTTCGAGGCGACACAATCGACAATCAATTGCGACAGAGGATGAGAACTGTGCGTAACCGCGTCATGGCAGGGACTTTCGGAGCCATCGTCTGCTTGTGGGCAGGTGGTCAGGTGCTCGTCGGTCAGCGGCAGATGCCGCCAGCTTGGCCGTACGGGCAGCCACAGTTGGCCCCAGGCGTCGTGCCGCCGCAGGCACCGCCACAGCGCACGCCAGCGGCGACGCCCGCGGCCGCCCCCAATCCGAATGCTCCTCCTCCGGTATTGCGACAGGCCGAAGGGTCGAAGTTTCAGTTCGCGCAGCAGCAGATTGGCGATAACTACGGTCCGGCAGACTGGTTTCCCGAAGACCACCCGCCCATGCCAGACATCGTCGCCCACGGCCGGCCGGGCGTGGTCCGGGCCTGCGGGCTGTGCCACCTGCCAACCGGCCGAGGGCGCCCAGAGAACGCCCCGGTCCAGGGGCTGCCGCACGACTACATCGTCCAGCAGTTGCGTGACTTCAAACAGGGCGTGCGCCACAGCGCCGACCCGCGCAAAGCGAACACCGGCGAGATGGAAAACATCGCCAAGGCGTTGACCGAGCAGGAAATCGAGCAGGTCGCCACGTACTTTTCATCGATCAAAGTCCCCAAATACGTGCGCGTGGTCGAAACCGACGCCGTGCCCACGATGCGGATCATGGGCGAGATCTACTTTCCGACCGACGATGGCCAGAAGGAGCCGATCGGCGTGCGCATCATCGAGACGCCGGAAAACGTGGCGCAGACGCAGCTGCGCAACCCGCGTTCGGGATTCATTGCGTACGCCCCGGTGGGCAGCGTGAAACGCGGCGAGGCCCTGGCCACGTCGGGAGGCAACGGCAAGACGATCGCCTGCAGCACCTGCCACGGCCCGGAGCTGAAGGGCGTCGGCCCGATCCCCACCCTGGCGGGCCGCTCACCGAGTTATCTCGCGCGCCAGATGTATGACATCAAGCTCGGCACCCGCAACGGCGCGATGGCAGCGCTGATGAAGCCGGTCGTCACCAACCTCACCGACAGCGACATCGTCGATCTCATCGCCTACGTCTCTTCGTTGACGCCCTAGACGGACGTCACAGCATCGAGGGCCGCCCTGTTGTCACCAGCCGGGCGGTGTCTTTTGGGGGAACACGTGGCGGTGCCACGTTCGTCCAATGAACTAACCGTGCGCATCCGATCTTCCCGAATCTGGCTGTTCCTACTGGTCTTGCTGCTGGCCGCCGCAGCTGTGACCATAATGACCCGGCCGCCCGAGCCGGTGGTCGCCCGGAACGTCCGACCGCAGCCGCAGGCTGTGACCCTCGGCACCCTCACACAAGAAGAGCTGTTCGACCCCGAGAGAATGTGGACGGCCCAGCTGACGCTGACCACCGATCAGTGGAACAGGATGCAGCCGACCTTCGGCGGAGCCGCACGGAGCTCTGGTGATGACTGGCTTCAGAGTGCAAAGGGTGGCCGAAACGGGTGGGGCACGGTGCTCGGTGTCGAATTCGCCTACGTTCATGTCGATCTGGAGTTCGAGGGGACGCGTCTGCCAGACGTGGCGGTTCGATTCAAGGGCAACGGCACCTTCACGAATTCCGGTGGGAAGCCGGCGAAGAACTCCCTCAAGATCGATCTGAACAAGTTCGTCAAAGGACAGACCATCGCCGGCGTCTCCACGCTGAATTTTCACAACAACGTGACCGACGAGGGGCTGCTCAACGAGACCGTCGCGTTCCGGCTGTTTCGAGAGGCTGAGGTTCCGGCGCCGCGAACATCGTGGGTGCGGGTCTTTCTCTCGGTTCAGGGCCGCTACGACCGACAGTATCTGGGCTTGTACTCACTGGTCGAAAACGTCGACACGCACTTCCTGAACAGCCGGTCGGCGGACAAAGCTGGCGCGATTCTGAAGCCCTCCACCCGCAATCCGTTTCTGGATCGCGGTGACAGCTGGAGCGCGGCATACCAGCAGACCTACGACCCGAAGACGGATCTGACGTCGGCCGAGCAGCGCCGAGTCATCGAGTTCTCACAATTCGTTTCCACGGCGAGTGATAGTGACTTCGAGGCGCGCATTGGCCAGTTCATCGATATCGATGAGTTCGCGCGCTACTTCGCCGTGGTCCTGTGGCTGGCCGATCTGGACGGCATGCTGGAACGCGGACAGAACTACTACGTCCACATGCCGCCAGGCAATGGACCGTTCGCGTTCATCCCCTGGGACCAGGATCGAACGTTCGGCACCTGGGCCAAAATCGAACCGGGCCGCTACGACACGCTGTCGATCGATCCCCCGTGGGGGTCATCGGTACGAGTGCGTTTTCTGGAGCGCATGAATGGCGTGCCCGCGTTTCGCAATGCTTACCGGTCGCGTCTGCATGAGTTCACCCAGACCATTCTCACAGCCGACTCCATCGCGCCCTTCATGACGACAGTGGCCCGAGTGATTCGGCCGGCGGTCGTGGACGAGCCGTCGCGCCTGGCCAGATTTGACCGATCAGCCGCTGGTCAGGAGGGGATTCTGCCGTTTGCCAAGCTGCGCACCGCCTCGGTGGCGGAGCAGTTGGCTCGCTAACGCTGGCGCGCCGCCCTGGCTAATTGGGAATAGCATCGGGGATGTAGTCCGCGACGATGTGCGCGTGGCTATCGAACAGCACCATCCAGTGGCCGACGAAGCGATATTCGAGATCCTCGGCAAGTTCCGGTAACGTCTGCAGGACCTGCGGAGGCACGCTCGTGAGCGGAACGCTGTCGGGGTAGCGGCTGTTCACCCTCAGCTTCAGCGAGGAGGCGTTCACGGTGTTTTCATCCATGATCGAGGACTTGAGCTGCTTGCCGTCTGGGCCCTCGAACACGCTGACAAGCAGGCGCTTAATCACGGGCGTCGCTTCGGGCGTGAAGAGGTCGCCCTGTTTCGCCGTTGCCCTCGCCTCGCGCATCTTCTTTTCGAATCTGCGCTGGCTCTGGTCCAACTGCTCTGGTGTGGCATCCTTCGGGAGCTTCGGCAGAGCGGCTTCGATACGCTGGTGCAGCTCCACGTAATCCCTCAGCCTGTCGTTCATCGTCGCGAGCGCCTGTGCATCGGCGGGGGTGAGGGGACCCACGACGCGTTCTGTGGCGGGCGCTGACACCGGCGATGCCGTGGTGGCTGGGGGCGGAGGTGGCGTGTCGTTGCCCCTGCAACCGGCGGCGGACAACGTGACGATAGAGAGAACGGTAATGGAGAAGTGCCGTGTTGTCGGCATACGTGCTCCTCAGAAGACCAGCGCCAACGACGCGGCCCGCATCCATGACTTCGAGGCCACAGACCTCGATGCTACACTGCCGCGATGACAAACAGGCCAGCGATTTCGGCCGCGAGGGCATGCCGTCGCCACACGATAGCCGCGGGGCGCGGTAACCGAACGAAGTGCCCATGCCTCATCGCATACTCCTGATCGGAGCGACGGGTCAGCTCGGTCGGCAAATCCTGGCACAGGCCCTCGAGCAGCGCCACATGGTGACAGCTCTGGCGCGGCGCCCCGAGGTGCTGACGGTGGATCACCCGTTGCTGACCAGAGCCGCTGCTGATGTCGTCACGGATCCGGGCGGGCTCACGCGCCTTCTTCCCGGCCACGATGTGGTCATCAGCGCGCTCGGTCGCGGCCTGCAGCTGCGCTCCGGGAACCTGCTGGCTCGTGCCACGCCAATCATCGTGGACGCGATGCAGCGCGCGGGGATCGGTCGGCTGGTCTTTGTCTCGGCGTTTGGCGTCGGCAACACCGCACCGGATGCGCCGTGGCTGCAAAGGCTGATGTTCCGCTCGATGCTCCGCAACATCTACGCCGACAAAGCCATTGCGGAGTCCGTCGTGATGCGCAGTTCGCTGAAGTGGACGATTATGGCGCCGACCATGTTGACGAACCGCGCCGGGGTGGGCCGCTACAGGATCTCATCCGGGACGCCTCCAGCCGGCCCGTGGCGTCTGTCACGCGCCGATGCGGCGAGCGCGGTGCTTGCCTGCCTGGACGATCCCACAGCGATCGGGCAGCGTCTTACCGTTGGGCCTTGAATCACCGCGTGGGCGCGGGCTCCTCGTTTGCGACCCACGAGCCGCAACGGTGAAGACATCTGCTGATTTAAGTCCCCGTGGGCGGAGACATTTGGCTTACAAACGTGTGCGTGGTGCCGTAAACCTCAGAGCGGCAGACTAGTTACGCAAAGCCCTCCTCCTGGTATCGAAGTTGCGGAAGAGACGGTCACCCCCGTTCTCGAGGAGGAGAACAGAAATGACATCCGAAAGTACGACGTTCGAGACCACGATTTGGCAATCGCTGCGGCACCTGTGGTGTCATCATCGCCGTACGATCATCACGCCCAAGACCGAGGCGATGCCCGCACACGTGGTCTGTCAGGCGTGCGGGTGGCGCGAGCCCCTGCTGGCTACCGCTCCGAAGGCCACGCGGACATGGGATTCCACGCGCGACGAAGCTCGCTATGTTCGTGACAAGAAGCGGCGCGTGGCCGCGGAAGAACAGCGGCAGGTCGCGGTCGCCCAACTGTCGACACCCACGCAGAAGGTCGTTCGGAGGCGTCGCGCTGGCCGTGCCAATGTGCTCGAGATGAACCGGGCCGTCGGCGGGACGCGGTAGGTCAGATCCGAGATTCTCCTCGACCGCCCGCAGCAGCCGGTCTCTTAGGGAAGGCCTGCGGGCGGAGATCTCCACAGGGCGTATCCGATTCGTCACATCACCGGCCGGACCGCCTGGGCGAGAACCGTCAGGCGTGGGGCCCGGTTGTCAGGGACACAGCACGATCTTTCCCAGGCCGGGCTCGTGATGGTAGAGACGATCGAACCATGATGCGCCGTCGGCGAGGGGTGCCACGGCGGAGATGAGCGGCGCGACCTGAATGATGCCGCGCGCCATCAGGTCGATGCACTGTGGGTACTCACCGCTCGACGCACAGGATCCCTGCAGGCGAATCTGCCGCGTGACGACATACTGCAACGGCATCTCAATCTGTGGCGCGAGATTACCGACGAGCGTCACGCTGCCGCCCTTCCGCACCGAGGCGATCGCCGTCCCTACTGGATCGGTATAGCCCACGCACTCGAACGCCAGGTCGGCGCCTCGTCCGGCGGTCATCTCGCGAACAGCCTCGGGGACATTCACAAGCGTCGGGTTGAGCACATCGGTCGCGCCAATGGTGCGGGCGCGTTGGAGCTTCGAGTCCTCGATATCGACAGCGATAATCCGCGTGCATCCGGCGGCCCTGGCGGCCTGCAGCGTCACAGATCCAATCATCCCGGCGCCAACGACCACGACGGTGTCGCCCAAATGGACGTCGGTAATCGACACGGCGTGAACGCCGATGGAAACAGCTTCGATCAGGGCAGCCTGTTCGTAAGGGAAGTCGTCCGGCAGGCGGTAGACGATGCGTCGCGGGATCGACACGTACTCGGCAAACGCGCCGTGCCGTTTGAATTCCTTCGGAGCCACGCCGACAACCTGACGATCGTCGCAGAGGTTGACGTCGCCGCGGACGCAGAAGCCACAGCGGCCGCAGTAGACGGTGGAATCGAACGTGACCCGATCGCCGGCGACGAGATCGCGCACGGCACTGCCGACACGCGCCACCTCTCCGGCGGCTTCGTGTCCCATGATCAACGGCGGGTGACGGCGCCCCGACGATCCGTCGAAGCCGTGCACATCCGAACCACAGATGCCGCACGCGCGCACGCGCACGAGCACATCGTCCGGGCCAACGGCTGGTTCCGGGACGTCAGTGAGCTCGAGCTTCAGATAATCGGTAAGAACCAGTGCCTGCATTGGCGCATTCTAACGAGACCGGAGGTCCCGTCACAAGCGGCGGGCGCAAAGCCAGGGGCGGCCATCCGGATGGCGGTCCCGATCGCGTGGTGTCAGACGCCATCGGGCCGGTCGGGTGCGTTCGTGCTGAACCGGGTATGCTGCGCTGCGGTGACCACGTGAAAATTCTTAATGTTGCCGTCGGCCGGCCCCAACACATCGAGTGGCAGGGCGACCTCGTGCTCACAAGCATCGTCAAGACTGCCGTGACGCACCGCGTGTGGGTGAGCCGGACGAACATTCAGGGCGACGAACAGTCCGATCTGACGGTGCACGGCGGGTCGGGCAAAGCCGTCTACGTGTATCCGTCGGAACACTATTCCGCCTGGCGACATGAACTGTCGATCGACGTCTTACCCTGGGCGTCGTTTGGCGAGAACCTCACGGCCGTCGGCCTGCGCGAAGACGAGGTCTTCATCGGCGACCGCTACCGCATTGGATCGGCCGAGTTCATCGTCACCCAGCCTCGCCTGCCGTGTTACAAGCTCGCGCTCAAATTCGGGCGCGCGGATATTGTGCGACGGTTCAGCAAGGCGGATCGCAGCGGTTTCTATCTCGCTGTCGAGCGCGAAGGGGAAATTGGCGTCGACGATGACGTCGTACTCCTCGAGCGCGACACCCACGCGCTCACGGTGGCGGAGGCATATCGCTTAAAGCTCGGCGGCGGGTCGCGGACGCGACTCGAGGTTGCCGCCACGCACCCCGCGCTGCCGCCTGGCTGGCGGAGCGCCTTTCAGCGCCGGCTGGACGGCGACGATGCCTGAGCGGCCGGTTCGCCGACGACTCGACCGCGGTGCCGGGTTTGGCACCAGCACGGTCTGATTCAACTGCCGGGAGGAGGTGCGGTCGTCGCGAGCGGGCTCTTGGGCAGCGAGAAGGCTGCTGGGAGGTCAGGCTTGGCAGGATCGAACCCGCGGAAGTCAGCGACGATGTGCTTCGCCAGGTCCAGCTTGGCAGCGCGAATTCCTTCGAGCACGCACTTGACGATCTCGTAGCTGCCGTAATCGCTGTGGTGCGTCCCTTCCTGCATGGTCGCAAACGCGAGGTGCGACGTTTCCGGCCCCAGCGCCTCATAGAAGGTGGCGCTCGACATCTGCAGGTCGATGAGCGCCACGTTCTTCTCGCGCGCGACTTCACGCACGGCCTGTGTGTAGCCGCGGAACGAGTCGACGATTCGGCGTCCGGCGTCGTCGAAGGTGCGCCGGCTCACCGACGTGATCAGCACAGGTGTGGCGCCGTGACGGCGCGTCTCGTCCACAATGCTCCGGAGGGCAGCCGCGTAGGTGGGCAGCGCGTCGCTCTCGGTGCTCTTCATGTCGTTGTGACCGAACTGGAGGAGCAGGTAATCACCTTTGGTGATGAGACTGAACACCTTCTCGAACCGTCCCGCCGTGAGGGAGCTCGCAATGGCTTCGCCTGACTCGGCATGGTTGGCGACGGCGACGTCGGGCCGGAGGAAACGCGTGAGCATCTGGCCCCAGCTGTTGAACGGCTCGCGCGGCTGGTCGCACATCGTGGAGTCACCGAGCAGATAGACGGTCGGCATTGTGACCTTCTCGATGTCCATGGTCGCGACGCCCGGATGTGCACCGTTAATCTCGATCGTCAGCCGGTCGTCCCAGGCCCACGCTTCCATTCCTTTCTCACGGTCCTTCAATCGAACCGTTCTGCCGCCGCCCAGGTCGGGGCGGCGCACATTGACGATGAACGATCGCGTCGTGAAGGCGCCCGCTTCGGTCTTGACGCCTTCGACCATCAACCGGCGCAATTCCGCATAGATGGTCGTGTCGGTAGATTGCTGGTGATGCCCCAGCTTCACGGTGACCCGGTAGTTGCCCTCTGAGACGCGGGCTGAGAAAAAGCCTGCGCTGCCGGCCCCGGCCTCGAAGCCGAAGCCGCTTTCCTGGGTATATGTCGTATCGGGGAGCACACGTTCGTAGCCCGACGGGTTTTCAGCGCCGAACGAAAACTTCAGGCCTGGTGCTGAGGAGGTGCGCGCGCTGGTCACCGCCGTCGTCAGGAGCGAGACGCACAGCAGCGCCATTGGTAACCGTGGAAAGAGTCGGATCACATGAGCCTCGTGACGAGCAGAATAGCACCGCGTGCACGGCGATCCCTCCGAGCCCATCCGCCGCAATCCGTAACAAAGACCCCTCCTGATTTCAGGCGGCATCATCAGGCTCGGTCGTCCATTGAGCCGTCAGAAAGAGCAGCGCCATGCCGGCATAGGCTATGGCGAATGGCCAGGCCGGCGCGAGCTTGAGCACCGTATCTCCGGCAGTCCACTGGTACGAGTGCATGATCCCGGTGACTGACATCGCCGACGCGACCGCGCACCAGGCCGCGGCGGTTTTCCACTTCCGCTGAATCACGCTGACAGCGGCCGCCGAGAGCAGCATCGCGGTGAACAGAAATCCCTGCTCGAGCGAGAACACGCCGTGAATCCACGTGTCGCTCTTCTGGAATTCACCCACGAGGGCCTCCGTGAAGGGCCGGGCCTCGGTGCCCATGCCTGCCGCCCTCAGGCCGTTCTTCGCCATGAGGGCGGCCCACGCACCTAGACCGGGCAGCAGGCCGATCACCACGGCGGGCGCATGCTCGCGTGGCGTCGCCTGAAACGCTTGCGCGCTGATGACGATGCCGATCCAGAGGACGATCGCCATGCCGGCATCGATCGGCACGGCCCACGCAATCCAGGCCAGCGTGCCGGTCAGACAGATGATCGTGATGAACAGGCCATTCAGGACCGAGTAGCCGGCGCGAGCCCCGAGGGCTTTCCATCCCGGGTGTCCGATGTAGATGGTGGTGGGAAAGACCGAGCCGAACAACGCGGCACAGACGCTGCCGATCCCGTTGATCAGGAGCGACGGCTGCGTGTCGTAGAGATCGCCGGCGGCTTCGGCTGATTCGATGTTCTGTAACGACGCGAGCACATTGGCCGAGCCCATGGCGAGGATGACCGACAGGTACGGCAGCAGGTGGCCGCCTCTGAGCGCGGCAAGCAGATCGCCCACGACGGGAATGGGAAGGTGCAACGATGGCGGTGCCGGCGTGGCCGGCCCAGGGGCGACGCCGATCGCCCACGCCAACGCGGTGCCGATGGCGATGGCCACGAGACCACCTGGCAGGCGCCCCTTGAAACGCACGCGGCCGAAGTAGGTCAGCATGACGACTCCGAACGTGGTCAAACCCACCACCGGACGTGCGAAGGCTCGAAAGAGGAACCCACCCGAGATGAACCCGATGGCAATGCCGGCCAGGGTGGAGAGCAACGCCGCTCTTGGTGTGGCCTTGCGGAGTCGCTCCGCAAAGAAGGCGGCGCCAATCTCCATCAGTCCCGAGCACAGGGTGGCGACAAGGCCCGCCTGCCACGCCACACGCGAGGGATCGGCGGCGCCCGCCGCGGTCGCCAGAGCCTTAGCCGGCAGCATGACGAGAAACACATGCGCAATCAGCGAGACGGTGTTGATGCCGTACGGCAGCGCGCAGACGTCCGTGCGCCCGGTGCGTTCGGCCAGTCGCCTGGCCTGCCAGGCGTAGAAGAGATTGCCGACGAGGATCGACACCGCGGCTCCAGGCAGCACCCGGCCATAGATAAGGTCAGGTGGAAAGCCAAGCACGAACTGGCAGAGCGTGTCGATCAGGAGTAGCTGGACGAGGTTGTCGAGCGCCAGCCCAAAGAAGCCGTCGATGTCGCCGCGGACCATCCAACGCATGGCGCCGAGAATAGCCCAAGGTCGGACTCCGCGGCTATCGGCGCGAGACAGCGCGCGCCTGCGCTACTATCTCTTCATCCATGTCTGTGTGCAGGAGGTCCTTTATGGCTCGACCGCTCGCTGCCCGTTTGCGCGTTTGGGGCATCTTGCTGTTCACCGTGCTCGTAGCGGCTTCGCGTCCTGCGGCACAGGGTCCGGCCGCGCCCGCTCGCGATCCGAACCGGAAAGACTGGCTCCAGCTCTTCAACGGACGCGACCTGAACGACTGGATTCCCAAATTCGCCAAGCACGACATGGGGGAGAATTTCCGGAACACGTTCCGGGTCGACGGCGGCATGTTGACGGTTCGCTACGATCAGTGGCCGCAGTTCGATGGGGAATTCGGGCATCTCTTCTACAAGGATCCGTTCTCGTTCTACATCATCGCGGCCGAGTACCGGTTCGTGGGTGAGCAGGTCAAGGGTGGTCCCGCCTGGGCGATTCGCAACAACGGCTTGATGCTCCAGAGCCCCCATCCCAGGACGATGGTGCGCGATCAGGATTTCCCGATCTCGATTGAAGTGCAGTTGTTGGGGGGCCTCAGTGATGGCAAGCCCCGGACGACAGCCAACGTCTGCACGCCCGGCACGAACATCGTGCTGAATGGCCAGCTGCACACAGCTCACTGCACGAACTCCACGTCGAAGACGTACGATGGAGATCAGTGGGTGCGGGTCGAGGTTCTTGTGCAGGGCGATACGCTGATGCGCCATCTGGTCGAGGGCCAGAACGTGCTCGAATACTCGAAGCCTCAAATGGGCGGGGGAGCGGTGGCCCCGGTCGATCCAGCCGTGAAAGTGGACGGAACGCCGCTAACAGCTGGATACATCTCGGTGCAGGCGGAGACGGCGCCAATCGACTTCCGCAAGATCGAACTGCTGAACCTCGAGGGGTGCACCGACCCGGCGGCCCCCAGCTACAAGAGCTACTTCGTGAAATCCAACCCGGCTCTCTGCCGGTGATTGGTCATGTCGAAGGTTGGCTGTGGCGGCGGGATGTGCGAGGCTAGTGGCTTCTCTCTTTTTGTGGAGCGGATTGGACCTATGAAAAAGACTCTCTTGATGCTCAGTGCTCTTGCGGTATTTGGCGGCGCCGGCCTCGTGGCGGCCCAGATCGCCAAAGTGAAGTCGCCAGAAGGCGCCAAGGTGTACATCATCTCGCCGAAGAACGGCGACACAGTCACCTCGCCCTTCACCGTGCAGTTCGGCCTGAAGGGCATGGGAATCGCTCCGGCAGGCATGGACCATCCGAACACCGGTCATCACCACCTCTTGATCGACGTGGCACAGATGCCCGACATGAATGCGCCGATGCCGGCAACCGACAACATCAAGCACTTCGGCATGGGACAGACCGAAGCTGAGGTGACGCTGCCGCCGGGACGCCACACGCTGCAGCTGGCCTTTGCCGACTACCTGCACCGCGCGCACGACAAGCCGGTGCTGTCCGAGAAGATCACCGTCACGGTCAAGTAACGTCGCGTCGGCGTCGATGACAACTCGGCCAGGCCCCTGGCTGTGGTAGTGGATTTCTCTCGCTTCGAAGCCGTCTTCCTGGATCTCGATGGGACGGTCTATCACGAGGAGCACCCGCTGCCGGGGGCCGTCGAGCTGATTGCCCAGCTGCAGCGGCACGCGATCCCCTACGCGTGTCTCTCGAACTCAGCGGCGAGTCCCGAACGCGTTTCGGTGCGCTTGCAGCAGATGGGAATGGCGGTCCCTCCACGGCTGATTTACACGGCCGCCGCCACATGCGACTACCTCCTGGCGCAGTACGGCGAAACGGCTCGGGTCTTCAACCTCGCCACCACCTCGGTGCATGAGATGCTGGCGGGTCGGGTGCACTGGGTGGAAGCGCCCGATCAGCCGTGCGATGTCGTGATCGCCGCAGGACCAGGCGGCGAGATGGCATCCGAGGCGCGTCAGCGCGTGGCCTTGCACCTGCTGCGGAATGGTGCCGTCCTGCTCGGCCTCTGCGCAGATCGCGTCTTCCCCAGCCCTCGCGGTCTTGAATTCGGTGCGGGGGCGATGTGTGCCTTCCTGGCCTATGCCGCAGACGTGCATCCGGTCTTCTGCGGAAAGCCAGAGGCGGTCTTCTTTCGCGAGCTGTGCCGTCGCATGCACGTGCAGCCCGATCGCTGTGTGCTCATTGGCGACAACCTCGAGTCGGACGTCATGGGCGCGAAGGCGGTGGGCATGACGGCGGTACTGGTGCTCAGCGGGGTGGCGCGGCAGAGCGATGTGCGGGCCTTGCCGTTGACGTTGCGGCCCGACGTGATTATCGAATCGCTGACGGAGCTCGAGGGTTGAGGGCTCAGGCGGCCCGCTACTCAGTGGGGTGACTCGGTCTGGGCAATGTCGCGCCTGATTCCTTGTGTTGTGAGCGGCGGCGACTCAGCGCAGGTGGCGTCTGTCTTGCACTACCGCAACAACAGAGGGGCACTGTGACACTTGGCGTAGCTCAATCTGATGCGCGCGCGCAGCATTCGCGTATCGAACTCCGCGCGGCGCTGGTCGTGTGCATCGCGATCGGCGGTGCCTGTCATCAGCCCATCAAGTCCACCATCGAGGGGCCACCATCGCCATCTCAGCTCGCAGAGTTGTGGGTCGAGCCCGAGCCGGGTCGGGATCTCTACTGGGGAGTCGGTGGCGAGCGGCTCGTGCCTGATGCGAGCGCCATCTATCGGGTGCTGAGCGTCAAGACGAAGGGTTTCAGCCCAGGCTATCGTGTCGCCGACCCGGCGGGGCACGAGTGGAGCGCCAAGTTCTACCCGGAGTCGCACACCGAAGTGACAGCCTCGCGGCTTCTCTGGGGCATCGGGTATCACCAGCCGCCGGTCTATTACGTCGACCGGTGGATGGCCGACGGCGCACCAAAACCGAACCCGCAAGGGGGCGCGCGATTCCGTCAACACAAGCCCGACTTCCACGCGATCGCCGAAGACACGACATGGCCGTATCATCAGAATCCATTTGTGGGCACGAGGCAGCTCGCCGGATTGCTCGTGCTGCACATCATGCTCGGCAACTCTGATCTCAAAGAGGTCAACAACATGGTCTACACGCTCGACGCTCCTGTCGAAGGGGCCACCCGGTGGTATGTGTCACGCGACCTCGGACACACCTTTGGACGAACCGGCGTCATGGCTGCTCCTCGCGACGACCCCAAGGTGTTCGAGGCAACGCCTTTCATCAAGGGCGTCTCTGGAGGCGTCGTCCACTTCGACTACCGCGGGCGGCACGACGAGCTCTTCACCAAGATTGCACCCGCCGACGTCCGCTGGATCTGCGACCGTCTGTCGAAGCTCACCGAGACGCAATGGCGGGACGCGTTTCGCGCGGGCGGTTATGTGGCGCCCATCAGCGATCGCTATATCGCGCGGATGAAACAGAAGATAGCGGAAGGTCTGGCGCTGAGGGACGCAGCGTGAGCCGCATCGGCGCCGTCCTTATCGCAGGCACCCTCTTGTCGGCGGCGCCACTGCTGGCGCAGGGCGAACCGGCCCCCCAATTGAAGGACGGCCAGCAGTTACCGGTCCAGCAGACTCGCACGACCAGCGCCGAAGACGACCCGTGGCATGACATCCAGCTGGCCATGGTGCGACTGCCCCTCGCCGCCGTCCTCGGCGCCGCGCTGGCCCTCAGGCCCAAGCGGAAGGGCACGCCTAAGCGCACGCCCGCTGTCGTGCAAACCCAAATCATCCTGGCCGTCGTCGGCGCCGTGATCATGCTGGTCGTTGGCGCCAGCCTCGCGCGCGCGTTTGGTATCGTCGGCGCCGCCAATCTGATTCGCTACCGCTCCAAGGTGGACGACCCGAAGGATGCTGGCGTCATGTTGTGCGCGCTGGCCGTGGGGCTCGCGTCGGGCGTTGGTCTGTACGGCCTCTCAGTCTTCTCGACGGTATTCATGGTGCTGGCATTGGCTATGATCGAGTCGTTCGAGCCGATGGCGTTCAAACGCTTCGAGCTCAAGATCAAGGCCGGGGAGGCGACTGCCGAGTTGGGCCCGCGCATCGAGGCCCTGCTGAAGCGGTTTCACTGTCAGCACGAGCTGCGGGCGACATCGACCGAGGAGCTGTCGTACGATGTGCAGGTGCCGCTCGAAACCGACACCGATCGCATCACGACGGCGATTCTCAAATTGGCCCCTGGCGACACGGCTGTCGATTGGGCGGAGAAGAAGGTCAAGTGACGCTTCGTCGGGTGCACGTCACACCAGGAGTACTGTGAAGCTCATTATTCAACCCAACGACGGCCTCGCACCGCTCCTGCGCGCAATCCGTCAGGCACGCAAGACGATTGATCTGGTCGTCTTCCGATTCGATCGCGTCGAACTGGAGCGGGCGCTGGCCGCCGCCGTCGCCCGGGGCATTCCCGTCCGGGCGTTGATCGCGCACACCAACAGTGGCGGCGAGAAGCGGCTGCGCCGGCTCGAACTGACGCTGCTCGAGGCCGGCGTCACGGTCTCACGCACGGCCGACGACTTGCCGCGCTACCACGGCAAGATGACTATCATCGACGACACGCTGTACGTGCTCGGGTTCAACTTCACAAAGCAGGACATCGAGAAGAGCCGGAGCTTCGGCGTGGTCACCCGCGAGAAGAAGCTGGTGCGCGAGGCCGCCGCGCTGTTCGAGGCCGATTCCACCAGGCAGCCATACAAGCCGGGCAGTGACCGCCTGGTCGTGAGTCCCGAGACCTCGCGCGAACTGCTCTCCGAGTTCGTCAAGGGTGCCAAGCGACAGTTGCTCATCTACGACGAGCGCATCAGCGACAGCCTGATGCTGCGGCTCGTCAGAGAGCGCGCCGCCGCCGGGGTCGAGATTCGGGTCATTGGCAGGTTGAACAATGCCATCGAGGGCGTGGCCACGCGGAAACTGCTGGATATGCGGCTGCACGTGCGGGCCATCATTCGCGACGGCGGCAGCGCCTTTATCGGCAGCCAGAGCCTGCGCAAGCTCGAACTCGATTCCAGGCGTGAGATCGGCGTGCTGCTCAATGACGCGCGGCTGACTCGCAAGATGGTCGAGGTGTTCGAGGGAGACTGGCTACAGGCCAAGGGCGACAAGACGCCGACGCCGGCCGATGCGCGGCCGGCCAAGAGCAAGGTCGGGCGCGCCAAGGCTCGGGCTCGGGCTACGGCTTCCGCTGGCGTCGCGTGATGACGCCCGAGTCGACGACCTGCCCGGCCCGCGAGATCGCCTGAAAGGTCAATTCGTCGCCCTGGATCTCGGCCGCGAGAAAGACCAAGTCTGTATCGAGTCCTCTTGCTGTAATCCCGGTGCTCTTGTCGATATTGCCCGCCCGCAGTTTGCCGCCGGAGCCTGTCACGAAATACACAATGCCCTTCTGCGGCTTCACGCGCTCATAGAAATGATCGTGCCCGGTGAAGACGACGCTCACGCCGTGGGCCTCGAACATGGGCTCGAGCGTCGCGCGCAACCGCAGATCGGATCCATGAGCTTCTCCCGACGAGTACAGCGGGTGGTGGAAAAACGGGATCTTCCAGTCTTCCCCTGAGCCCTTCAGCTCACTGTCGACCCACTTCATCTGCTCGGGCGTCGGGTAGGTGCTTTCAAGGGCAAAGAAGCGCACGTTCTGCTTCGGCGCCTTGAAGGAGTAGTAGAGCTTGCCGTCCATGTTGAACAGCTTGTAATAGCGCTGCTCCCGCGCGTCGTGGTTGCCGAGCGACGCATAGAACTTCACGCCGGCGTCGAGCAGCGCCTTGTATGGCTGCTCGAATTTGCGCTTGAAGTCCTGCGGCCGTTCGGAGCCGTACAGGTTGTCGCCCACCAGAATGACGAGCTCGAAGGCAAACCGCTCATGCAGCTTCGCCATCTGGTCGGCCAGCTCGTACTGCACTTTGTCGCCAGAACCGAAATCTCCGAGCACGGCGAACTTCAGCGATCCATCGCGGTTCGGAAACTGGACCACCGCCTCGGCGGCCCGAGGTGCATCCACGGTGGCGGGGCCGCGGGGTGGCGTGCCGCCCTGCCGGGCGGTCAGCGCCGTAGTGAGAGCAAGGGTAACGAGTAGCAGTGGCCAGCGTGACATTCGAAACCTACGCAGGAGGAAGGGCATTCGGAATGTAATCGACGATCAGATGCGAGTCGACGTCGAAGAGGATGAGACTGCTTCCGAGAAACCGATATTCCAGCTCCGCAGGCAGCTTGGGTAGTTCCTCCAGCACCGCGGGCGGCATGGTCGAGAGCGGAATCGTGTCGGGATACCGCTGGTTGACACGGAACTTGATCCCCACCGGATTCTCGTCCATCACCGACGCACGCAATTGCTTGCCAGTGGGGCCCCCGAAGATCCGCGTCAGGATCTTGCGCACGACACCCTGCATGCCCGGCGTGAACAGATCGCCCTGCTTGACCCGCGGGCGCGCGAGGGCAATCTGCTGGCCCAACAACCGCTGGTACCGGTCGATTTGGGTGGGCGTCGCGTCGCGAGGAAGTGCCGGCAGCTTCGCCTTCACCGTTTCGTGGATGTTGAGATAGGTGCCAAGGCGCTTCTGAAAGTCCGCCATCCAGCTCGCGTCGGCATTGACCGGCGCCCCACCTGGAGTACTGACGTTCTGTGCATCTGCGGCGGAGGGCAGCACGAGACAGAGCAAGGCCAGCAGAACCCCTAGCCTCCCACTCCCTCGCAGTGCCCGCGGACATGGGTGTCGAGTCATCAGTGGATCCCTTCGAGACACTGAGGAGGTCTCTTCAGCCTATCGCGTCTTGTGATGAAAAGGGGACCGGCTATCGAGACAGCCGGTCCCAAGCCAGCACGGCTCCGTTGGAGTCCGATTAGAACTTGAACGACACGCCGCCGTAGGCGCGCCAGAAGTCGAACTGTCCGAGCGCCACATCAATGCTGTTGTCGTCACTGGGATCCTGCAGCCGACGGAAGTAGCGCATGTCGCCACGCAGCCCCACGTGCTCGCTGACCATGCCGATCAGGCCAAAGCCGGCGTTCACGCCGAAATCACTGGTGCGGAGGTTCGACACCAGGGCACTGCCGCTGTCGATGCGCGTCCGTAAGAGACCCACGCCGGCAATGCCGTAGGGTCGAACCGGACCGCCGCCCACACCCACGATCAGACTGCCCATGAGCGTGGTCACATTGCTCTTCCCGGAGAAGATCACGTTGGTGCTCTCCTTGAAGAAGTCTGGCGTGTAACCGAACTCGAGCTCAAAACCGGCGACCTTGCCCTGAGCGGTCAGTGCCACGCCCGTGGACAGCTGGTGGCCGGGGGCGTCGCCATTGAAGGTGACGCCGGCGAAGGGGGTGATGAACGTCTGCGCACTGGCGCTCATGGGAGCGGCACAGACCCCTGCGACCGCAATGCCCATCGCAATAAACAACTGCTGAATAGAAAGCTTCTGCATGATGACGTAACTCCTTGGAACCCGGGCACAACACGTGTCGCGCGGGCGCATGACGAGCGCATGAAGGGGAGCAGCGTCGCGCGTGCCTATTTGGAGAGCAACTGACGTGCCATTCAGGGTGGGGCCTGGGTCCGCGTCGGACCCTCCCAAGATCACGAGACGGCTAAATAGACGTAATTCGAGACCTCACCCGCCACGCTGCTGACCGCGAATCCATACAATCCCGGCGTGTTGAGGATGACGTCGAGCTGGACGGTGGTGGAGGTGGGCAATGTGACCGCGGCCGGCGCCAGCGTAGACAGCGTCCCCAAGGAGTTCACCATGCTCACCGTCAATCCGGGACCCAGATTGGTGCCTTGCAGGGTCAGATGGGCGGCCTGGGAGCTATGCGGCACTCCGGCCGGCGAAATGGCCGTCAGCGTGGGCGTAGACGCCGTGATCGCACGCACGACGACGGGGAAGGGGGTGGAGGCTTCGGTGTTCGGGTTGCGCACGGTGAAGGTATAGGTGCCGGCAGTGGGGAACGGGACGGCCGCCGTAAAACCATTGCTGTCGAGCAACTGGATGGCCCCGCCGGAGATGGTCGTCGTGATGCGCGAGGGATTGACCACCTGTAGCGCCAATCCGGTGAGAAACCTGCTGCCGCTTACGGTCACCACCTGAGGAGCGGCGGTTGGCTGCAGCGCTGCCGGTGACACGCCGGTCACCTGCGGATTCGTCACCGGCGCGGTCGGTGAGGTGGTGTCGTGACAGGCCGCAGCGAGCGTGGCCAACATCACGGCTAGCCGAAAGGGACGCGCCGATCTCTGATTCCGCATGCGTTCTCCTGGTCTGCAAATCCGGATTCGATACATGGCGAAAAGTGAAAGACCGCCCACGGGTCAAGCGCCGGTATTCTCGAAACATTGCGATTTTGGCCGGAAGTTATCGAGATAACGCCTAGGCCCTGCGTGGCCTGTGCCTTGCAACCTCACTGCGGCAGTCGCCCCGGAAAGACCAGCATGCCGCACGCCATCGATACATCTTCATTGTGGACGCCCGGTCGAGCGGCCGTGACCCACCCCCCGTTGACGTCCAATCTGAGGGTGGACGTGCTGGTCCTCGGAGGCGGCATCACGGGCATCACGGCGGCGTATCTCCTCAAGAAGTTGGGTAAGCGCGTCGCTCTCCTCGAGCGGGGCACCATCGCGCCAGATCATTCCGGCAATTCGACCGCTCACATGACCGCCATCATCGACACGCCGCTAAGCCGGCTGATCGAGCAACTGGGCCCACAGGGGGCCCACGCAGTCTGGCAGGCGGGCTTTGCCTCCATCTCCCGACTCCGCGCGATTGTTCGCGACGAGCGCATCAACTGCCGCTTTGCGTGGATGCGGGGGTGCCTGCACGCCTCATCGAATGATGTCACGGGCCGCCGCGCGGCGGTTGTCCGCGAACTCAACGCCGCCGAGTCGCTCGGCCTGGAGGTGCGGTTCGTCGAAGACCGTCACGGCGTCTCGGGCCCCTGGCTCATCGTCGACAATCAAGCCCGCTTCGATCCGGTCGCGTATCTGGATGTACTGGCGTCACGAATTGCGGGAGAGGGCAGCCACCTCTTCGAGTGCACCCAAGTCGACGCGTTCGAAGAAGGCGATCCGCTCGTTGCCCGTGCTGGGCCGTACCGCATTCTGACGGACTATGTAATTGTCGCCGAGCCGGGGCTCGCCGTAGTCGTGCCGGGCGATCCGAGCACGCGGCCGTTGCGCACGAACCTCGTCGAGTGCAGCAGCTATACAGTCCGCGGCATCTCCCCGCCCGGTACCATCGATGAGGGGCTCTATCTGACACACCACGCCGGCTCGTGTGAGTATCTTCGAATCGATCGAAGCGCCGATCACGACGACGTGATTTTCGGCGGGCAGAGACACGACGGCGCGGCCATGCTCGACGACCTCCCGCAGTTGGCTGTCCTCGACGAGCGCCTGCGAGCGCGCGTGCCTGGGGTCACAATCACCAGCCAGTCGGTCGCGCACGTGATACGAACGCGGGATGGCCTGCCGTACATCGGCGAGGTGTCTCCGCGGCGATTCATTGCCACCGGCTACGGCGGCAATGGCATGACCTTCGGCACACTGGGCGGAATGATGGCCGCCGACGCGGTGCTCGGCCGCGCGAACCCGTGGGCTGACCTCTTCGGCGTGGATCCGGAGCGCAGGTCGCGTCAACCCGCGTAGAGCCGCGCAAGGCCCAACCGCCCCTTCATTCACCGGCGCCCCCAGGGCAGCACGTAGCCCGCCGACAACGCGGTGGCGTGGTCTCGCAGGCCATAGGCGACGTCGAGCCTCACGGTTCCATTGCCGCCCGGGGTCCTGAGCCGCACGCCGGTCCCAATGTCGACATGCGTCCGAGCAGCACCTGGAGCGTCCAGCACCCGCTTCCAGGCCCTCGCCGTGTCAACGAAGCCGACCAGCGCCACGCCTCCGTAGGGAGTCGCCAGCACCGGGTGCTCGTATTCTGCTGTCGCAAAACTCAAGCGCCGTCCAAACGCCTCGCCGACCACGATGCCGTCGTCGAGCAGCGGGTGCGCGCGCAACAGCGCACCGCGCCCCTTTCCGGTGCTTGCACCAGGCCAGGCGGCGAGTGGTGCATCGTGAGTCGCTGCAGCCGAGCCTACCAGCAGCGACAGGAGAGGCTTGTTGCCCTGTCGACCCAGGCGCGCGGTGATGACGATCCCGCCGTTGGCAAACGACGGGGCACCGCTCGTCCGTGTCCATCGACTGGCGCTGGCGATGACCGCCACACGATCGCGCGACAGGCGGACGTTGGCGGTGCCGTCGACTGAGACGTAGCGACTGGCCGCCAGATGATCCAGTGAGACGCCGCCCTGCAGAAGCAGCCAACTGGTCATCCATTCGGACAACCCCGCACTGACTCGCCGTCGATCCTCGCGAACCGGGGCGTCTCCGAGGCTTCCGAACTGATACGTCTGCCGTTCCCAGAATGCCTCCATCCGCAGGATGCCGGGCAGCCGCCCTGGCGCGGGCACGTCCAGGCCCAGCAGAATGCGGGGCCGGTTACGCTGAAAACGAAAGGCCGGACTGAAGACCTCGCCTTCACCCGCCAGGCCCGAGATGTCGAGGTGAACTTCTTTCTGGAAGGCGGCGCGCAGCCCGACACCAGCCCAGCCAATCAGCCCGATGGGCAGCGCGCTTCTTTCGGCCACGGTCGCAGTGACCGATGCTTCGCCGTCGCTCTGCGGCTCGTATTTCACGCCGACCACCGCCGCGACGGGCAACTCGGCCAGCCGGCGCTCGGCACGCGCAAACTTCTCCGATGTCAATAACGTGCGCGGCTGAAGGCCAAGCAGGTCGACCACTATGGGATACCGTGTACTGAGTGGACCTCCGACGGTCACGATGCCGACCCGCGGCAACCCGATCGCGTTCCACGCGTCCAGTGCCGCACGCGAGTTGCCGGTCACGAATCTCGCTGTTGCGAGCAACTCCCACCCGTACCGATCGGTCGGCGCGAGTCGAACCGCACGTTCCGCCAGCTGGCGCGACTCGTCGTAACGACGCTGCAGCAGGCGCACTCCGGCCAGCTCCCGCCAGGCTGACGCGTCGCGACTGCAGTCGGTGGTCGCCGAAACCAGGCCGCGCTCGGCTTCGTCGAGCCGTCCACTCTGCGCCGCGCTGACGCTCTGCTGAATGAGCGATGAACAGGGACTGGCGTCTTCCGGCGCCGTGGTGTCGGGCGCCGGGCCGCCTGGGGCTGACGGCGCCGCGGCAGTTCGAGGCGCCGACTCGTCCGGCGGCATCACGAGGAGCATCCAGCGATCGGCAGCCGCCCACCGGCGGTCGAACTCCTGCCAGGTCATCGATACCAGGGGCGACCGCGCGGGATCGTGGTACACGAGTTGTGCACCAGAGGCTCCGACGACCACCACATAGTGGTAAACGCCGGGGCGATCCTCAATCATCGCAATAACCGGCCGTCCGGCGGCCAGGTGCGCCTGCAACTGCTCCTGCGTCCCCGCCGTCGCCGCCGCGCGCCAGCCACGATCGAGCGCTGCCTGCGTGAGCCGGCTTGCGCGAATGCCTTTTCTATCGGCATCGAGCAGCGAGGCAAAATCCTGCGCGAAGACGTCGCGAGCGCCCCAGTATCGCAGCACCATCGCCAGGGACGCGCCGCCACACAGTTGTTCGGTTTGAGTGAGATACGGCACCTGAAGCAGCGCCGGAGACGTGGACACCGCCGGAGGAACGGGGCGGCCGTTGGTGTCGACCTGCACCGCGTGCGCTGCCGGCGTCAGGAGAAGAATCCCCAACGCCAGCAGCGAGCGGAAACGAGAAGAAGGCGTCACAGTTGACGCCCTACTTTACTTCGCAATCACGATGATCAGGATCAACAGCAGCAGCAGAGTGGTCACCGAGATGACGACGACGTTGGCGCCGCCGACGCGGTCGGCGTCAATCGCGCGTGCGGGCTGTGCGAGCTGGTCGAGGTCCGCTCCACTCATCGTGGACACCGCGGTCTTGGCCTGTTGCACGTCGACGCCCATCGTCGCCGCCAGCTGCCGCACGTCCTGGCGGTCGAGCACCTTGGTGACGACGTCACGGTTGGCCTGATCGGCAGACGCCTTCTCGGCGACGGCTTGCTGCATGGCTGTTGTATTGGCCGCGTGCTGTTGGGCCCATGCCGGAGACGTGGAGAGAACCGCCATCAATGTTAGCCACACCATCGTTGAACGAATACGCATATGCACCTCGATCGATTCACAGAAGTTCGTTGACTCGGAGAAATTTCAATTGGGCTGGCTGCAAGAAGGGTGCCCATCAATCACCCCCGGTCTGCTCGTCCGCAGAACTGCCCCACTGCGCCACCCTTCATGCAGCCGTCGCCCAGACTCAGCGTCGCAGTGTGCAGAGTGTTGCCGAAGAATAGTAGCACCGGGTTCAGTTTCGCGCTGGCCATTAACCGCTTGGAGCGGCTGGGATCCAGAGCGTACGCGCCGTCAATGTCTGCCGCGCGAAGCCCGCATCACGATCGAAGTCGCGCAGCAACGGCGGGAGGGGTATGTCGAACTTCCAGTCGCTCGAAACCGCGCCGAACGGTTGCAATGCCTCGCGCCAACCTGTCCACCAGGGGGTGACCTGGCGGGCAATCGGTTCAACGACAAGTAGCGCGGTGCCGCGCGCAGCGAGCGTGCCCACGATCTGCAGCAGGCGCTCTCGCGCGGGCTGGGCCAGCTCGTTGACACTCCAGCCCAGCACCACGGCTGTCGACCCGCCGCGCGTCGCGGCAAGCTCGGCGGCGGCGTCGACCATGTCGCCTCGTTTCGTCCGTCCGTGGAGCCCAAGCGTTCGCCAGTTCCAGGCGGCTTCGCGTAGCAGCCACTCGTTTCGATCGACGCCGATCAACCGCGTGCCTGCGCCCGTGGCCAGCGCCCAGCCGGCACACGCCACGCCCGTGCCGCAGCCAAGATCGGTAACCGTGCCCGCCGTCAGCGCGCGAGGGCCGAGCGTACGCGCGATCTCGGACACCGTGAGGAGATGGAGCGGCGCGTAGAAGGCGGCAAATGCCGCGCGCTTGCCAGCGGAGTCCAACGGACTTCGGTTGGACAGTTCGGCGCGCCGTTCTACATAGCGGGCCGACAGCGCGCGCACGCTCTTCAATAATTCGGCTCGGGTGAGCTCGGTGGTGTGCCGCTGAATCAGTGCGTCAATCCATCTATCGACGCGCGTCGCCGTTGCCAACGGCGCATCTCGGTCTCCAGAAGTCACACGAGACCGGCCGAGAGGACATTCATGCGATTACCAGCCGCAGCAGTCGGTCTTGTATCCGCACGCGGGGCAGCGCCACACCGCGTGCATGCGAAACATCTCGGCCCGGCAGCGATCGCAGAGAAACGCGTCGGCACTCTGTGCAGGGTGGACCGTACGGACCGGTGCCGGCGCAGAGATGGGCTGCGGGTGTGACGGACCGGTCTTCGAGGGGCCTTGGCGGGGGATGTCGGCCATGCGCCGATTATACGGGTGTCGCTCCGCTACAATGGGATCAAGTGGCGGGTCCAAGCCGTGAGGGAGCCTCTCTTGGTGACTGAACGCCTTGTGCAGGCGGCGCCTGTCGCGCTTCGCAAGCGGCCGTTTCAGGTGCGTGCCTGGCGTGCGGTCAATCTCGCGCGCCGTGCCGCAGGCCGCGGTGTCGTGGAGTTCTACAACAGCGACAACCTGACCTTTGCCGCCTCGATCGCGTACTACGCGCTGCTCTCCCTGTTTCCCTTCCTGCTCCTGGTGTTGACGATGCTGAGCCGGGTAAAACTCGGCCAGAATGGCGACAGCGGCGCGCGGCTGCTCGCGATGGTGGCGACGGCTGTCCCCAGGCGGTTTGAGTTCCTGTTCTCGCAACTGCAGGAGCTCACCTCCGCGCCATTGAAGCTGAGCCTGGCCGGGACTGTCGTGACGCTGTGGGCCTCGATGGGTGTCTTCGGCGCGATCACTTCGGCGGTCAACCATGCGTGGGGCGTAGAGCGGTCGTACAGCTTCCTCAAACACAAGCTGATCGCCTTCATCATGATGCTGGCGGCCGGCGTGCTCGCGGTGACCGCGTTGACACTGGTCAGCGTGACGCAGGTGGTCGAAGCCCACTGGTTTGCCGGCATTCTGATGCGGTATCCCGAGCTCGCCGAGTTCTCGGGGTTTCTCTACAAGAACGCCGCCACCCTGATGTTCGTGCTCGTCGTCGGACTGATCTATTACTTCGTGCCCAACGCGCAGGTGCGGCTGCGCGACGTGTGGTTCGGCGCGGTGCTCGCCGGCGTGCTGTGGCGCCTGGCCTTCGATGGATTCGCCTGGTACGTGCGCGACCTCTCGCGCTTCAGCGTTCACGGCTCGGTCGCCGCCGTGGTCGTGTTTCTCATCTGGATCTATCTGTCGGCGGTCATCATCTTGTACGGCGTCGAGGTCACGGCGGCTTACGCCCGTCTTCGGAAGCATCTGCCTCAGCAGGTACCTGCCGCGCCCGCGCGAGAGTGAAGACCCCACGACGCCTGACGCGCCGGCAAACGCACGACCTGCACACTACAGATCACCAGTCGGACCCGCTCTCCATATACTCGGGTATGCCTAATCGCCTCGCGCGCGAGCGCAGCCCCTACCTGCTCCAGCATGCCGAGAACCCGGTCGACTGGTATCCGTGGGGCAGTGAGGCGTTCGAGCGCGCCCGCCTGGACGACAAACCGATCTTCCTCTCTATCGGGTACTCGACGTGCCACTGGTGCCACGTCATGGCGCACGAGTCATTCGAGGACCCGGCCGTCGCTCTGGTGCTCAACCGTGACTTCGTGAGCATCAAACTGGATCGCGAAGAGCGGCCTGACGTGGACAGGGTCTACATGATGTTCATCCAGGCCACCACGGGGTCAGGCGGATGGCCGATGAGCGTCTGGCTCACGCCCGACCTCAAGCCATTCTTCGGTGGCACGTATTTTCCCCCGACGTCCCGGTGGGGACGGCCCGGTTTCGTCGAAATTCTTGACCAACTGTCGAGCGCCTGGCGGACCGAGCGCGGCGACGTCGCTCGTACGGCAGACGACATCGTCGATCGCCTTCGCGAGGCGACTGGAGCCGCTGCCGGCGCGGCCGAAACCGGGAGTGGATCGGTGGCGGGGCGCGATGCGATCGAGGTTGGCGTGGCCTCTTTCGCGCAGACGTTCGATGCCCGCCACGGTGGGTTTGGCGGGGCGCCAAAGTTTCCGCGTCCAGCCGAGCTGTTGTTTCTGCTCGAGGCTTACGCGCTGACTGACGACTGGAAGGCGCGCTCCATGGCACTCGAGACGCTGCGTCACATGTCGCTTGGCGGAATGCGCGATCACCTCGGCGGCGGCTTTCATCGTTACTCGGTCGACGCTGAGTGGCGTGTGCCGCACTTCGAGAAGATGCTGTACGACCAGGCCCAGCTCGTGCTCGCCTACCTCGATGCCGCGCAACTCAGCGGCGACAGCGACTATGCCTGGGTTGCCGAAGACACGCTCGCGTACGTCCGGCGCGATCTCACCGGGCCAGACGGTGCCTTCTACTCGGCAGAAGACGCCGACTCGGCGGTTCCGTCAGAGACTGCGCCAACCGCCGCGTCCGGACAGGACGCATCAGTGCCGGCCAGTCATGCGCACGCCGAGAAGAAGGAGGGTGCCTTCTACATCTGGACGCTTGGCGAAATTACCAAGCTGCTGGGCGACGACGCGCCTGTGGTGACACGGCGTTTCGGCGTGGAGTTGCAGGGCAACGCCCTCGCGGATCCGCAGGGTGAATTCAGGGGGCAGAACATTCTCTACGTGGCGCAGACCATCGACGACGTGGCGGCCCGGAGCGGGCGAGCGGTCGGCGAGGTCACGAGCGCGCTCGATCGTGCGCAGCAACGACTACTCGAGGCGCGATCCGCGCGCCCTCGACCTCACCTCGATGACAAGGTCATCACGGCGTGGAATGGTCTCATGATCGCGGCGTTCGCAAGGGCCGCACGCGTGCTCGTCAACAGTCCGCGTCGCGACGAATGGCGCGATGCGGCCGCGCGAGCGGCGACGCGAGTGCGGACTGTGCTCTGGGATGCCAGCAGCCGAACGCTGCTGCGACGCTATAGCGACGGCGAAGCCGCCATCGAAGGCTTCTGCGAGGATTACGCCTACCTGACGTGGGGCGTCATCGAGCTGTTCCAGGCCACGGGACGCGCCGTGTGGCTGGATTGGGCGATCGAGCTGGCAAACGAGCAAACGCGGCGCTTCTACGACGACGCGGACGGCGGCTGGTTCAGCACCACCGGCGCTGACTCCTCGGTCCTGCTCCGTGTCAAGGAAGACTACGACGGCGCGGAGCCGGCCGCCGCGTCAGTCACGGTGCGCAATCTGCTCGTACTCGGACGCCTCACTGGCGAACCGTCGTTCGAGCAGCGCGCCGGCAGGACGCTCGAGCGCTATGGGCCGCAACTCGGACGGGCCGTACGGGTGATGCCGCTGATGGTGGCGAATCTCGTGCTCTGGCATGGAGGCGGCACACAGATCGTGATCGTCGGGACAAGCGGTGCCTCCGACGTGCGTGCCCTCGAGGCTGTCGTCGCCCGCCACTATCTGCCATGGGCCGTCACGGTGCCGCTCGGCGATGACGCGGGCGACGCCCTGGCCACGCGGCTTCCGTGGATGGGGGCGATGGTCCGACGTAACGCTGGCGCGACCGCATTTGTCTGCGACAACTTCACGTGTCGAGAGCCCGTTACGACTCCCGAAGCGCTCGACGAACAGCTCGACGCAATCGCGCGTGGGAAGAAGATTCGGGTCTGACCGGCCGTCGTCGTATACTCATCGCGCATGACGTTTCCGGTTGAAATAGTGCTGAAGGGTCGCGACTTCGCCGTGACTGAGTCGATTGAGATTCCCCACGGCGAGCCCGCGTCGTGGGACGACAGCGCGGTTCACGACCTGCTCGTGGAAGTGCTCGGAGCCATGGCGCGACAGCAGGATCCTGCAGCGGCGAGCGGACGCGTCGTCGTGCTCCAGGGATTCAGCTGGATTGTCGAGCCGTTGAAGGATCAGGTGGTGATTGCCATCGAAATTCCGATGGGAGCCGCCGTCGCCGGCCCGTTCGCGATCGGCCAGGCCGAACTGGACTCGATGATCGCGCGCGTTCTTCGCGCAGAACGCCAGACGCTCGCGCCGAGCACCATCCACTAACAGCTACAGATCGAGCGCCACGACTTCGTGGAGTTCGAGGTGTACAGGAGACCGGGTCTCCCGAGCCAGGATTCATCGAGGGAGACCCGGTCTCTTAGACCACCTGTGTCATGGCGCGATTCTACGACCGTTCGGCCGTGATGCACCCCCGGTCAGCGGACGAGGTAGATGACCGCGATCACCACGCCAAAAACGACGACTGCTGTGCGAAGGGTTGCGGGCCGCACACGTCCGGCGAGGCGGCCGCCGAGCGACCCGCCGATCAGCGCGCCGGCCGCCATGACCAGCCCGGCGGACCAGACCACCTGCCCTGAGAACAGAAAGAGGATCGCCGCGGCCAGATTCACGGCCAGCGCGATGGTCTGTTTCAACGCGTTGAGCCGGGTGAGCGTGTCGTCGAGTGTCAGTCCCAGAACGGCGAGCAGAATGACCCCGAGCCCGGCACCGAAGTAGCCGCCGTAAATAGCAGCGCTTCCGACAGGCAGCGTGACGCGGAGCAGCGACGCCTGACGCGCGTGGTGCTCGGGATGCTGCACCAGCCATCGTCGCAGTCTCTCCTGCGCCGCGAGCAGCCCGGAAGCCAGCAGAATCAGATAGGGGATAAGGGTTCGAAACGCACGCTCGTTCGTGTGCAACAGCAGCAGGCCACCCGCGATGCCGCCGAGGGCGCCGATCGGCAGAGCGAGCCACAGCCGCCGCGACTGGCCTGCAAGGTCACGGCGCTGCGCGAAGATGCCGCCGACAAACCCCGGACAGAGTGCCACGGTGTTGGTCACGTTGGCGGCGACGGCGGGCACGCCCACGAACGTCAGCACCGGAAACGAAATGAGCGTGCCCCCACCGGCGAGGGCGTTCACCGCGCCCGCCGCGACCGCGGCCAGCCCGACGAGGACGAGATCAACGACAGTCAGCACAGGACATTGTATGGGGGTGTACAGGAGACCGGGTCTCCCGAGCCAAGATCCGTCGAGGGAGACCCGGTCTCTTAGATCGGGACAGTAGGAGACCGGGTCTCCCGAGTCGGGATTCATCGAGGGAGACCCGGTCTCTTAGACACTTCCTAGGCCAGCGCATCTCGATCACTCAGGCGGCCGGCATTGCGCTATCGCTGGCCGGGGTCGGCGCGATCGTGTTCCGGGGCGACTGGCACGGGCTGCTCGCGCTGCAGTTCGGAGCGGGCGATATCTGGATTGTGGCAGCGGTCTGCGTCTGGTCCACATACACGGTCCTGCTGCGGCGGCGGCCGCCAGAGTTGGAGCCGACGGTCTTTCTCTTGACGACGATCGTCGCGGGGCTCATCGCGATCTTCCCCGTCTACCTGGTCGAGCTCTATCGGGGCCCCGCGGCGCATCTCACCGGCCGCGGCGTCCTGGCGCTTGCGTACGTAGGCGTGCTGCCGTCGCTCGTCGGCTATCTATTCTGGAACCCCGCCGTCGCCGAAGTTGGCCCCGGCCGTGCCGGCATCTTCATTCATCTGATGCCGATCTTCGGCACGCTGCTCGCCATGGTCTTCCTCGGCGAGTCACTCCACGGCTATCATGCGATCGGCGTTCTGCTGATTCTGACGGGCATCGTGCTCGCTACACGGCAGGACGGGTCAGCACGCGCCACATCGCCTTAATTCTCGGCGCCCATTCACCTTCAGAGACCTCACTCATGCACACACGTCGTCTTGGATCCAGCGGTCTGCAGTTCACACCAATCGGTCTCGGCACATGGGCCATGGGCGGGGGAGGCTGGTTGTTCGGGTGGGGGGCGCAAGACGACGAGGCGTCGGTGGAGGCGATCCGGGCAGGACTCGACGCAGGAATCAACTGGATCGATACCGCGGCTATCTACGGCCACGGCCACGCAGAGACCATCGTGGCGCAGGCGGTTGAGGGCCGCCGCGACCAGGTGCTGATCGCCACGAAATGCGGACGCGTGTGGGAAGGCGACAGCCGCGTCATCGGCAAGTCGCTCCGTCGAGAGAGCATCATGGCCGAGGTGGAGGCCAGCCTGCGGCGTCTGAAGATCGATGTGATCGACCTTTACCAGATTCACTGGCCAGAGCCAGACGAACAGGTGGAGGAGGGCTGGGCCGCCGTCCGCGACCTGATCGGGCAAGGGAAGGTGCGCTTCGGCGGTGTGTGCAACTTCAGCCTGTCGCAGCTCGAACGTGTGCAAGCCATCCACCCGGTGACGTCGCTGCAGCCGCCGTACAGCATGCTCCGGCGTGATATCGAGGCCGAGATCGTTCCCTGGTGCGCGACGCACGATGTGGGCATTCTTGCCTACAGCCCGATGCAGGCCGGCCTGCTCACCGGTACGTTCTCCGCCGCGCGCGCCGCCAGCCTGGGGGGCGACGACTGGCGCAGCCGGAACCCGATGTTTCAGGAGCCACAGCTGTCGACAAACCTGCGATTGGTCGACGGCCTCCGACCAATCGCCGTACGCCTGGGCATCACCGTGGCGCAGCTAACGCTGGCCTGGGTGCTGCGACTCCCCGAAATGACCTCCGCGATCGCCGGTGCGCGAAATGCCCAGCAGATTCAGGAGACCGTGAGCGCGGGCGACGTGCGCCTCGGCGCGGATGTCGTCCGTGAGATCGAGGGTCTGCTTCAGCAGCGTGAGCGGGAAATCGGCACGTAGGCGCTTCGGCGGCGCTCAGCCAAGCGCTTCGGCGAATCCCTGCACGAGTAGCGCGCCCACGAAGGCGCCTGGGTCCTCGACGCCGATCGTCTGCTCGCGGAATGCAGCGGCTTTGCCATGCTGCGCCGTGCCCCGAGCAGACCCGCCACCCAGCAGCGGCAGGAACACAGGGGACGCAACATATAATGCGCCGCGTGCGCCCGCGTCTGTCGAAGTCTCTTGACCGCCTGGTTCTGACTCTGCTCTTGCTCGCCGCGGCGATCGAAGTCACTGGTGGATTTGCGTTCACGATTGCCGGCGTGCACCTCTCGGCGCGCTCATGGCACCGGCCACTCCTTCTGGCTGTGGCTCTTTTTTCGGTGCGCGTCGTCCTCGACTGGCGCACGCCGCCGCCGTCCGTGCTGTTACGGATGCTGCGTGGCCTCTACGATCGCCGGGCCGACGCGTTCATCCCGCTGCCGTCAGGCACGCGGTGGGCGCGCCGCGCGATGGCATGGGGCGGACTGGCCGTCCTCACGGCCATCATGCTGCACGCGCAACTGCAGCACATGGACTCAGTGTCCGACCTGGGTGACCCGCTGTTTTCCGTCTGGCGGCTCGGGTGGGTCTATCACCAGCTCGTTGGGGATCCGAGAGCGCTGTTCGACGCCAATATTTTTCATCCGCAGCCGCTGACGCTGACCTACTCGGACTCGATGCTGCTGCCGGCGCTGATTACGGCGCCCCTCATGGCCGTCGGGATTCATCCGGTCGTGGCGATGAACACCGTGGTGGTCGGCAGCTTTCTCTTCTCGGCGATTGCCTGCTACCTGCTGGTCGAAGACTTGACCGCGTCGGCAGGAGCCGGCTTCATTGCCGGACTGTTGTGGGCGTTTCATCCGTTCCACTACGAGCACTACTCGCACTTCGAGTTGCTGATGGCGTGGTGGATACCGCTATCGCTTTTGGGTTTGCATCGGTTCATCAGGACGGGCCGCATCCGCCACGCCGTGTTCGCGGCCCTCATGGTCGTGGCGCAGCTCTATTCGTCCATGTATCTGGCGGTGCTGTATCTCTGGTTTGCTGCCGCGGTTTTCCTGGTTCTCTGCGGGCTGGCGCGGCCGCCCGTGCGCCGGGTACTGGTCGGCGGCGTCCTGGCGGGCGGGATCGCTCTGGCGCTCGCTCTTCCACTCTCGCGCGTCTACGAGTCTGCTCATCTGCACGACAGGCCGGTGAAGGAGGTGGCAGGTTACAGCGCCACAATGACGGACTACCTGCGCGCGCCCTCGCGCGACGCGTTCTGGGCTCACCGATCCCTCGGCGACGCCGTGCCCGAACGCGCGATGTTCCCGGGGCTCCTGGTGGCGGCGCTTGCACTGGCGGGACTGTTTCCGCCCCTCGGAATGGTGCGGACCGCCTACGTGGCCGCCCTCGTGCTGGCCGTGGAGATCACGCTCGGCACGAACGGGCGTGTGTATCCTGCTCTCTATCAAACGCTGCCGTTCATGCGCGGCATGAGGGTGCCGGCGCGCGCCAGCATCCTTGTGGGGCTCGCCCTGGCGGTGCTGGCTGGATTTGCCGTCCGTCGCCTGCTCGCGGGACGCTCGCAGCGCTGGCAGGCGGGCATGCTCGCGTGCCTGGCTGCATTTGCAGTCATCGAGCTGAGGCCGTCGTTTCCGCTCGAGCAGGTGTGGCACCAACCGCCCGTGATCTATCAGGCGATCGGCGGCAGGCCTGGCGTCGTGCTGGCTGAGTTCCCCATGGGACTGACACCAGGTGCGCGTCTCACCGACACGCCTCACATGTACTTCTCGCTCTGGCACTGGACGCAGTTGATCAACGGATACAGCGGGCACCCGCCCGACGGATACGGCGATTTCCAATCTGCAATGAAGCCATTTCCCGCGCCCCAGACACTCGATCTACTGCGGGCTCGCGGCGCCACGCACGTCACGGTCAACTGCGCGCTCTATGTGGAGGGCTGCGACGCATTGATCGAGCACATCGAGCGTGTGCCCGATCTTCGACTTCTCGTGGCCGCCAAGTGGGAGGGCCAGCCTGTACGCCTGTACGAGCTGAAACGGTGATCGTACGTGCACGCCAGCCACCCGCCGCGCGGAGCCACGGGATGTGTCAACGCTGAAGCGAGTACAACTGCACAGTGGCCCCCTGCCAGGACGACTGCGCGATTCGATGCAGCTGTGGAAATCGTTCCGCCTGTTTCACCAGGCTGGCGCAGTAGTCAGCGTCGTCGTAGAGCGCGCAGTTCACGGTGACGTGCGTGACGCCGTGGTCGATCAGGGCGGCCAGCGCGCCCGTGTCGGGAAAAGTTTCGATGCGGGTCACGAAGTCGTCGTACCACCTGGGAGCAAAACCACTCGCGCCGTTGACCATGTTCGACCAGTGCCACAGCGAGAAGTACAGGAAGGGCATCCCCTCGGTAAAGTGGCCGATATGTGTGCGCACCGGAAACTCAGCGAGCACCACGTTCGGCACGCCCGTCAACGCGGCATACACAGCGGGCGGCTCGCGCCACACCGGCTCGATGGGCAGTCGCTGAGCCATGTCGAACCCAGCAAGCCCGACCAGAACGGCAAACACGACGTTCTGCCCTGTAGTCGTGCGCAGGCGGCTCAGGAGGCGCGCGACCGAGAACGCCGCCAGGAGGGCGAGCGTCATGCCGACGATGATCCCGAATCGTGCCGGCACCCGCATGCCCCGAATGATGCCCGAGGAGCGGTAGAGCAGTGGATACGTCAGGCCGTGGGTGCCGAGCGACCCGTCAAATGCATACAGCAGACCGGCGCCATACGCGATCGCGGCGGGACCCACCGGCGGAAGAAAAGCCGCGGCTCCGAGCGCAAGGGGCATCACTCCAGGAAACAGCTCCCGCTCCGGATGCTCTGACTTGAGATAGTGCCCGTACAGCAAACTGCGCCAGTGTGCGTGGCCATAGTCACCTGGGGTCGCACTATAGAACTCCACGGTGTCCAGAGGGCGTTCGCCTTTGGCCGGCTGCGCGGCCAGATAAGGTTTCGCAAGGGGGACTGCCAGCGCTCCGGCAACCAGCGCGGCGGCGCCAGCCCCCAACCAGAACGACTTCCACCCTGGGCGGGCCAGCCGAAGCCAGACCCACAGCACCGGCACTGTGTACGTCAGGAAGAACACGCCGTAGTACATCGACGAGTACAGCAATCCAGCGGTGCACAGCCCCGCTGCGACGGCGTAACGCACGCGAGCGGTGCCGATATATCGGTGCCACGCCAGCAGCGCCAGGGGCATCCAATAGGTCATCTGAAGTTCCAGATGGCTGTGGTGCTGTATTCGGTACGGATAGAAGCCAAACAGCAGGGCGGCCATGAACGCGCCACGGCGCGAGCCGGTGAGATGTGTAGCCAGAGCGAACATCGCGATGCCGGACATCACGAAGCTCGCCACGAACAGGACGTTGTAGGCGATGACCGGATGTACGCCAAGCGCCAGCATTGGGACGGCCGTCAGCGAGGGCAGGAGCATCGAGTCGGAGTAGGTCAGCGTCAGCGGATCGGGGTAGAAAATATTGGGGCTGAACAGCGGCCGAGGGTCTCCGTGAAGAGAATGGAACACCCAGCCGATCCGCCAGATGGAGAACAACGGATCGCCCAGGTCCGGAACCGAGTCCATGTGTCTGAGCTGCGGCCACAGCAGGATCGTTCCAGCCGCACACAATCCCAGACAGGCCCATGTGAAGTCGCGCAGCCTCGGCGCCGCTGCGTGAACCGGCCGGGTCCCATCTGGATACCACCGACTACGGATTGCCTCCCACTGCGTTCGGGGAATGCCAAGGGGCAGACCCCGACCCGCCGTAAAACGACGAAGCACAGCAATCAAGCAGGCGGCCAGGAGGGTGCGACCCGCCTGGTGCGCCGTAATTCGCACGCCGGACAGTTCGAGTGAGAAACCGCCAGAGAGATAGATCGCCGACGCAATCAACAGTGCTGCGAGGACCAGCAGATCGAGCGTCAAAGCCAGACGAGGCCTGGCCTTGGGGACGGAAGGCACGGCAGCCATTTTATGTTAGCCGGGCGGCCACTTCGTGCTGTCGGCCAGTCCAGTAAGGGTTATCCGAGTTGGCGAAACAGCAACCCGCTTCGATCATCTTGGTGACCGCGCTCGAGACTGTTGGTGCAGAGCAACATAGAATTCCAGAGGGATGTCGACTGATACACATGCAGAAGGATGAGCTTCAGCGAAGCGCCGATGCGTTGCGGTGGTACCACACCATTGACCTCGGGCAGGGAGTCGTCACCAATGGCGTGGACAACTCGCCCGAGCGGCTCGCCCGCGTGCAGTTGCCAGAAACCCTGGCTGGCAAGTCCGTGCTGGACATCGGGGCGTGGGACGGTTTCTTCTCGTTCGAGGCCGAACGCCGCAAGGCCGCGCGTGTGGTCGCTTCCGATCACTATGCCTGGCACGGCGTGGGATGGGGCACGGGACAGGGCAAGGCCGGCTTCGAGCTGGCACGGGCGGCGTTGCACTCGCACGTCGAGGACGTCGATGTGGACGTCATGGAACTGTCTCCGGAACGGCTGGGCGTGTTCGACGTGGTGCTCTTTCTCGGTGTGCTGTATCACCTGCCGCACCCGCTGCTCGCCCTGGAACGGGTCTCGTCCGTGACCAAAGACCTGCTCGTCCTGGAGACCGTGGTGGACATGGTCGGTGAAACAAGGCCAGCCGCGGCGTTCTATCCAGGCAAGGAACTGAATGGGGATCCCACGAACTGGTGGGGACCGAATCATGCAGCCGTGGTCGGCATGCTGCAGAGCGTGGGATTCGATCGTGTCGACGTCATCACGCCGATGCGCTCAACCGCGTTCCGCGCGGCGCGAGCCGTTTCACATCGCCTCAAGGGCAAGAACAGCCTGCGTGCTGCGTTTCGACAGGACCGGGCGGTGTTTCACGCCCGCAAGCGCTGAGCGGGGAGGCTGCCATCAAGGCCCGTGCGCCCGGCACAGGTGAAGGACTCGTGCGCCGCCCGTTCAGACGCCGCCTTGAATAGTTGTTGAATCCTCGAGTTGAGAAGGTATTGTACGTTCCATCTCCAAAGCCAATGGCCACTTCGATCTGTGTGTACCAGGACAAGGGAAATCGACCGGGAGGTGTTCCAGTGAGAGCGAGACTAACGTGGTTGGTGGGTTGTTCCTTGACGGCTGTTTCGTTCGCGCTTTTTGCCCAGGAGCCCGGCGCTCCCGGCGTTCCTGGCGGTCGCGGACGGGGCGGCGGTGGTTTTGTCGCCAGTCCAACCTATGACAAAGAACCGCCGGTTCTGCCGGCTGATCTGAAGTCAGGCGGGGTTCTCATCTACTCGAAGACGAATGGCTTCCGCGACGAAGCCGGTATCCAGGCGTCCGATGCGGCGCTGGCGGCCATCGCTCACGAACGTGGCTATCCCTACTTCGTGACGGAAAACGGCGCCGTCATGAACAAGATACAACTCTCCAAATTCAAGCTCGTGATCTGGAACAACAACAGCGGCGACACCCTGACGCCCGAACAGCGGGAAGTGTTTAAGACGTGGGTGGAGAACGGTGGGTCGTATGTGGGAACTCATGGCGCGGGTGGCGACCCGAAATACAGCACTCCCAATGGTCGGAGTTCGCTCGCCGACTGGCCCTGGTATATCGAAACGCTGCTCGGAGCCCAGTTCACGAGCCATTCGTCTCAGCAGTTCGGCAACGCCCACGTGGAGGATCCAAAGAGTCCCCTGACGAAGGGAATGCCGGCTGTGTTCAATCGCAAGGATGAGTGGTACGCCTTCGCGACGAACCCACGCAGCCTGCCAGGGTTCCATATCCTGATCACCGCCGACGAGAAGAGCTACACGCCCGGCAATTCCACGATGGGTGCTGACCATCCGCTGGCCTGGTGGCATTGCGTCGGAAACGGTCACGTGTTCTATTCCGCGCTGGCTCATGGCGGGATGATGTATGCGGAGCCGGTCATCCTCCAGCTTTACGGGAACGCGATGGCCTGGGGCCTCGCCCAAAACGGCGAAGCCTGCAAATAGCGATAGACCGCGGTCGGAATCTTCCGGCTCCGCGCTGTGCCGCGGGAATCGAACCCGCACGTCGCTTGCGCGACTCAGGATTTTAAGCCGGTCAGGGGCACTCTGTGAAAGGGACAGAGCGACGCGATTCGGCGTTTCTTGGCGCGTTTTCGCAAATCGACGAGCGGACGGGGAACCTTGAAAACGCGTGAATGACGCTCCGTCCCTGCCAGTGGCCTGCCAGTAGCGAAGGGGGGCTCCGTGTCACGACCCTACGCCCGACGGCGGTATCATGCGTTGCGCGGAGAACGAATCATGAGCCCTCACATTGTCATCGATCGCGAGGCCGTCTCCGCATTCTGTCGGCGGCATCACATTCTGCGGCTGGCTCTGTTCGGCTCCGTCCTCCGCGATGATTTTCGTTCGGACAGCGACGTCGACGTGCTCGTGGAGTTTCAGCCTGGACACGTGCCTGGGCTGAACTTCGTGAGCATCGAGCGCGAGTTCGCGAGCCTCTTGAATGGCCGGCGCGTGGACATGGTCACGCCGAAGTTCCTGAACCCCAGAATCCGCGATCAGGTGTTGAGCACCGCCGAACCGATCTATGTCGCCGCGTGACATCGTTTACGTTGGGCACATGCTCGACATGGCGAGGAAGGCGGTGGGGAAGACTCAGGCGCTCTCACGGGCCACTTACGATGCGGACGAGAACCTTCGCCTGGCTCTGACGCATCTGGTCCAAATCATCGGTGAGGCCGCCCGCAACGTATCTCGCAAGTTCTGCGACGACCACCCGGCGATTCCGTGGACCGACATCATCGGCATGCGGCACAAAGTCGTGCACGACTATCTCGGCGTTGATGAGGACATCGTCTGGCAGGTCGTCACGGAGGACCTGCCCAAGCTGGTATCCGCGCTCGAGCCACTCGTCCCGCCGTCCGGCGGCGACTGAAGGGGCTAGAGTGTCTACGAGGCATCAATGTCAGACCAGACACTGATCGAGAAGATTCAGAGCCTGCCGCCGGAGCGGGTCGAGGAGGTCGAGGACTTCGTCGATTTCCTCAGGACTCGCGATCAGGACCGGGCTCTCGTCCATGCTGCCGCTCGACTCTCTGAGGACGCGTTCCTCAAGGTCTGGGACAATCCGGACGATGCCGAGTACGATCGGCTCTAAGTTCGGCGACGTCGTCCTCGTCCCCTTTCTGTTCACGGACCAAACGGCCTCGAAGAGAGGCCCGCAGTCGCTGTGAGTTCTGACGCCTACCACCTTGACCGTTCGGACGTCGTCCTCCTGGCCGTCACGAGCCGGATCATCAGTCAGGCGACGACGGTCGGGGAACCTCCTGATCGAAGAGTAGCTCGAGGCCGGGCTCTTGAGGCCTCACTGATCAAGCCCGTGTTCACCACCGTCGAGCAGGGGCTGATTCGCAAGAAGCTGGGTGAGCTTCAGCGACGATCGAGCGGGGGAAGGCCGGACGGCGGAGTTGAGGGTGCCGTCCTCGTGAGATCGCAACGACCTGGCAGCCGTCGAGCGGGTGGTGCCGGACGGGGAGGTTGCGTTGGCGGTCGGCGCTGTCCCGTTGAGGCGCTCTTGCCGACGGCCCCCAACGCGGGGTGTCCGGCGACAGGACCCGATCGACGAGGTGATCGTGGTGCCGGGGGCGGGAATCGAACCCGCACGTCGCTTGCGCGACTCAGGATTTTAAGTCCTGTGCGTCTGCCAGTTTCGCCACCCCGGCGTATGTTTAGAATCAATCACTTACACTGCTACGCGCCTCGCTTCTTGCCCCGTTTCTGGTCCAGTGTGCCCGAAAGTGTGCCCGCCGCCTGATCAATCTTCGCCGCCGCGTCTCTCAGTGCGCCGGCATCGACGATCGCATACCGGCGGTAAATCGCCTCGGTCTTGTGGCCGACCATCGCCATTGCGGCCGACCGCGACACGCCGACGTGTTCGAGGTTCCGAACCGCCGTGCGCCTGAAGTCGTGCGGGATGCGCCCCGGCTGACCGGCAGCCACGCAGGCCGCCTGCCACGAGCCGCGCATGCTCTTAATCGGCTCGCCGTCACGGTGGAACACGTGGGGAACGATCTTGCCAGCCTTCTTGAGCCGCTTGTGATCGTCCAGTTGCGTGGTCAGCAACGCCTCCAGGGCAGCCGTGAACGGGTAGCTTCGGCCTTCCCGGTTCTTGGTCGTGCCAGGGTCGAGCCGCACGACACGGTTGTTCCAGTCGACCTGACGCCACTGCAAGGGCAGGATCTCGCTCTTGAGCCGCCAGCCTGTGATGTGCGCGAACGTCGCAACCGGCTGCAGCGCGGCCGGGAGGTGCGAGACCACACCGCGGAACTGTTCTGGCTCGAAGAACCCACGGCGGACGTTGTCCTCCTCGAGCATGGGAATGTGTGGCTTCGCGTGGAGCTTTCGATCCTTGACGGCCAGGGAGAACATCCGTTTCAGGACGGCGAGTTCACGATTGATCGTGCCATTGGCCGCACCCTCCGCTTGCCGCGCCGTGATGTACTCCCGGACCACTGATGTCGTAATCGCCAACAGCCGGCGGCCCTTGAAAGTGGGGGAGAGGTGTAGGTCGATGCGACGTTGCGCATCGCCCAGCGATCGCCGCCCGTTGATCTGGTAGTCGTTGATGATGTCCTTCGCCGCGTCCTCGAACGTAATGCGGCCCATCTTCGGCTCGATCGGCACGCCGTGCTCGACGTCGCCCTCTCGTGACCGGAGCATCCGGCGCGCCGCGCCTTCCTTCGTGCTGCCCGTGCTCTCTCGGACGGAGCGCCCATCCTGGTAGAACTTGATCCACCACGTCGGCAGCTCGCGAACGGTGCCGTCTGTCTGCTTCTTCGTGCGGCGGTAGATGCTACCCATGGGTTTCCGTCCGTTCTCCGCTCATCCCTGAGGCTGCCGACCGTAAGAGGGCGTCGAGCGCGTCAACCCGTTTGCTCTGGCCCGCTCACGTCCACCCCTCGCGACCACAACCACTGCACGACAACGGCGCTGCCTCTCGTTCCCGCGAGGAGCCTCGCACACGCGCTGTCCCGCGCGAGTGGACCCGGCGGCAGGTGGTCTTTGATCTCGCGTTGTACGGCGTTCCACTCGGTCGGGCTTGGTAGCCGCCGGTCCATCCGGTCGGCCCCCGTCCAGAGGACCGCGCCGTACCGCGCTTCGAGACAGAGCAGGCCCATGCCGGCAGCCCGCCCTGTCTCCAGCGACGACAACACAAAGCAGGTCGCCTGTAGTGTCACTGTCTGGCTTCCTGTGTTTCGATCTGCCCAAGCAGCCCGCTGACGATCTCGTCCATCACGCTCACGGCTCGCGGCCTCAACCGGCAGAGCCGCTCAAGCTTGACATGCACCGTATCAAGGTCTCGCGTTGGGCTTGGAGTCGCGTCCAAACTGGTGATGGCTTCCATTCGGAATCGTCCATTGACGATCACTTCTCACCGCCTTTGAATGACGACGCGAACGGCTGAGGCCCGAGCCGCTTGCCGACAGCCACGCCGAGTCCGTACGCCAAGATCGTGTATGGCGCTAGGAAGGCATAGATGACGTCCGTAATCTCGTCTCGTTGATCGTTGGTTCGGGGGCCGATCAGCGGCAACAGGGTTTCGATGTTGAAGTTCACCACATCCGGCGCTATTTGAAACATGTGGTGCTCAACCCCACCGTCGCTAAACAAGGCGAGCGCACCCTCTCTCGCGATGAGGTTCGCCGCTGCGCCGTCTAAGCTGTCCACGTAGCGCAAGAGAGCGGCTTGGTTCTGGGGGGTCGGGAATGCCGGTTTGCCCGGCTTCGGTGCGGCGCTCACTTCGCACCGCCCTTCCGCGATCGAAGGGGAGCCGAGCCTAGGCGCCGCCCGATGGCAATCCCTAACGTGAAGGCAGTATCGGTGCGCTCCGAGAGTTCGGCGATGTGGAGATCATCGAGCTGATTCACGTCCACAGCTCCTTCTGACTTGAGGTGTTCTTCCATCCAGGCGCTGACTGCTTGTGCGGGCTTCGGGTCACTGAGTCGCTCCACTGCGGACGCGAGCGGCTCTGGGTCCTCCCCGAATACCCCGGCAGAGAGAATCAGGCCGATGGCCTCGCGATCAAAGCGGCCTTCGAGGTCGTTAATGACGGAGTCGATGAACGTGTCCAGCGCTGTGTCTGCGGGGATCGTGGTCTTCTTTTGTTTTGGCATGGGCCTCTCCAACGGAATGGAAGGCCGAGAGGCTACACTGACGCAGCCCTCGGCACGGGTACGACGTGCTACGGGTTAGGACCGCTTGCGGGTAGCAGCCCGCTTGCGGTCCGTCTTCTCTCCCTGGTCCACTAACCAACGATCGACGGCGATTCTGACTTGGCTCGAGATGGGCGCGCCCGTCTTTGCTTCGATCCGCCGCAACGCCTCGAGTTGTTCAGGCTCGAGGAGCATTTGAAATCGCTGTTTCGCAGGTGACATAAAGAGGATGCTTAACTATACACAACTACGCTGATATAGTCAACGACGAAACGGCTACGATTTCGCGCACACAGACAGACGAGCCGTGCTGCCCGAACACTTCGACGTCGCAGCCTGCGTGTTGTGGGTCACGAAGGGCGACGAGCCAGACGCGAAGGTGTAACGGAGGCGGCCTCGAAACCAAGGCCCCGCTCGTGTGCTAGCATCTCCGCTCTTCACTGCCCCTGGGTCGGTTTCAGGCTGGCTAAGTGCGACTGCCCCTCGCTTCGCGCGGAGAAGGCTATTCCATCCGATGTCGACATCAGCGATTCCCTTTTTCGGCGCCCGCAAGCTTGCTCGTCAGCTTCAGGAGCAGGTAACGGACCTCACCGCTCAATTGGAGCGTACGGATGCCTTTGCCGTGGGCGAACTGGAGCGCCTAAAGGTGCGCCTCGAACAAGACGTTGCCGGCCTACGGGCGCAGCTTGCCGAGGCCCAAACGCTCATTGTTTGTACGGACGAAACGGCGTCCCTTCAAGAAGTCGGTGTATACGAATATCGTCATCCTCTATCTGTTGCCGCGGCATACCGCGATCGTCTAGAGGCCATCCAACGGCAAATCAAGGAAATGAATAGGGCCGACGCCGGTGCGATTCTGGCAAGCGCAGACTGGAAGGTGAACGGGTCGCTCGTGGAGGGCCGCAAAATGGTCCGGCAGTTCTCGAAGCTGATGTTGCGGGCGTTCAACGCGGAGGCCGACACGCTCGTCAGGGGCCTGAAGCCGTATGCACTCGACAAAGCGGTTGAACGACTGCATAAGACGGCCCACACGATTCAGCAACTCGGCCAGACTATGCAGATCAGTGTCGCGCCTGCGTACCTGAAGGTTCGCTTCTTCGAACTCACCTTGACGGCTGATTTCCTGCAGAAAAAGGCTGAGGAAAAAGAGGTTGAGCGCGTCGAACGCGAACGCCTGCGTGAGGAACGAAAGGTGCAGCTCGAAATTGAGCGCGAGCAGGCCAAGCTTGCGAAAGAGCGTGAGCACTACGAGCGGGCGCTGGCCGCGCTATCTGCCATCGGCGGCGCCGACGAGGCCATCGCGAGGCTCAAGAGCCAGCTGGATGACGTCGACAAGGCCATCGCAGATATGAACTACCGCGCTGCGAACATTCGTGCGGGCTACGTCTATGTGATCTCAAACGTCGGATCGTTTGGCGACAACATCGTGAAGATCGGACTCACGCGGCGTCTTGATCCGCGAGACCGGATTCGCGAGCTCAGTGATGCGTCCGTCCCATTCAACTTCGATGTGCATGCCCTCTTCTTCTCCAAGGACGCGGTCGGGATAGAGACAGCCTTGCACAACCAATTCTCCGCTCAGCGCATGAACCTCGTAAACCGCCGGCGGGAGTTCTTCAGGGCGACGGCCGCTCAGGTGAGAGGGGCCCTAGTCTCCCTTGCTGGAGACCTCCTGGAATTTGAAGACATAGCTGAGGCCCTCGAGTATCGACAGTCCGAACACGTCAGAACAGGGACCACGACGGCGAACTGAAGAATAAGGCAGCCGCGAACGTGACACGACTGGCATCTCGCAGCCGGGCCCCGCATCAGAACGGGGCTACTGCTTCGCACAGACCAGACACACGAACGCCTCAATACGTAGTCCCGCTGGATCAGCAGGTCCTCGCCACAGCCAGGACAGCGCGGGATCATCACAAGCGCTCGATGACCGGCACGCGACATCGGGTCGGAAACCTCCACACCTCGATCGTCGCGTTCCGCGGCCGGACCATGATCTGCAACGCCTCGCGCTCGATGCTGCTGGCGTAGCGGCTGCCACTCTTCACACTGACGAACCGGATCGACGTAGCATCCCACGCGACCAGATCGCACGGCCCCTTCGAGCCCGCCGAGCGCGTGACGTGGAACCCATCCGCTTCCAGCAGCCGACGAGCCCGATGCTCAGCCCGCCGGCCCTTGTGCGCGCAGTTCATGGACGGTCCCAGTCGAGGGTCGCCCCGCTGATCGCCCGCTCCGCGCGGCGCGCGCGGCGACAGTCCGGGCAGCGCCGCGGAAGTGATAACTGCTTCGCCTCGAAAAATGCCGCTTCGCCCTCCGTGACGGTGAACGGCGTGGTGCAGTCGAGACACAGGCGCTGCTCTAACACGGTCTGGTTTCGTGGGAGCGTCATCGGTGCGTCCCGCGCGCCATCGCTTCGCCTTCCGGCGAACTCCCAAAGACCGGCTCTTTGCGGGGTGCCGCCGCTGGTTCCTCCGGGACCGGGGCATAGCCCGTGCCGTCGAGCTCGTGCTGCGCCATGTTCACCGCCGTCGAGAGCGCCGTGTACCGCTGATTGAGGCCATCGAGATATTTCGAGACCGGGCTCTTGGCGACCTTGACCTCTGTGGCCTTGGCGCGCTGCTCAGCTGTGACGAGCGCGAACGTGCCACCAGGTCCCGCCTCAACGGCTTCAACGAACACCGGATCGCTGCCGTCCTGGACAGCCGTGATGTACCGCTCATACCGTTCTTCCGGTGTGAGTCCTCGCAAGAGGCTTCGATACTCCGCTTTCAGCAGCTCGCTCGCGATCGTGGGCTCGGCGGGTTTCTGCGCCGGCTCCCATCCCGCCTTGCTCTTGACATAGCCTTCAGCGGCCAGACGCCGCCCATCCGTCCACTGTTTGTGCAGCTCGGCCGCGTGCTTGCGAAACGCCGTCAAGTCTTCGTCGAGCTTCGCGCGGATCTTGTCGATCGCCGTCGCCTTGCCGCGCTCGGTGAGATCAGGATTGACGAGAATCTTGTCCACCGCGCGCCAACTGTCATCCACAAACGCCGAGATGTTCCCGACGGCGTTCACGGTGTACGTTTTTTCGTCCTCGGTCATACCTTCGTGCGCGGCCCAATTTCTCGCGTAGCCCGCCGCCATCGAGCGGATGAAACTCGCGCCCCGTTTCGGGGCCTTCCCGTTGTTCGCGTTGTTTGCCATTTCTGTCTCCTCAGAATCCTCTCAATTGAATCGCGCCGCCGCCGTTGCCCCCACCGGCCGCGGTCAGTGTCAGCGCGCCCGCGGCCGCATTCGCCACGTCCTCATGCATTCGTGGCGGTGCGTCCACGCTGTCTTTGCCCTGCCGGCCCTTGCGGCGTTCCAGCGAGCCGAACTGCTTCAAGAGCCGCGGGTGATCGAGCAGCTCCACTTGGCCGCTCATGACTGCGGGCAGCACGGCCAGGTACAACTCAGAGCGCGTACGCTCGGACGGTTTGACCGTGATCCCCACCTTCGAGAACGCTTCAACGGGCCAGTGCCCAGCAAAGCGATCAGAGGTCGCCGTGGTGACGCGATACGCCTTCATCGTGGCGGCGAACTCCTGCACCGTCGCTTCCGGCGAGAACGGCGGCCGCTGCTCACGCACGAGATCGAGCACGGCCACCGAGCCGTGACGGTGAGCAATCGCGAGCGTCATCGAATCCGCTCCCGTGCCCCCGGCTGGATCGAGAAACGCGGTGTACGTGATGCCGTACTGCGGCGGCTGCTCGAGCCGCCCAATCATCCGCACCGCCTCCAACGCTTCAGGCGGCAAGAAGGCTTCCACGTCGCGCCGCCACTCGCCGCCCCACTCCGCAGACGCAGCAACAGGGTCGTCGGCGTACGCGGCCTCGATGACGGCCAGCTCAATACTCGGATTCAGCAACAGCGTCGGCGCATTCACCACCAGCACGCGATCACTGTCGTCTTTGCCGTAGAAGCGCTCGTACGTCCTCCAGGCTTCGCCGCGCCGCGCGTAAGGCGATGTGATGCACACAAGCAGCGCCTCGGGGACCGTGCCCATCGCGGCACGCAACGCGACGAGCACTTCTCGGTCAGGGTTCGCGCTGTCCTCCGAATCCCAAAACGCAATTTCATCGCACGTCGCGCCGATGCAGGTGTAGCCGCGCAGCGAGCGGTACGAGTTCGTGTGAATCTCAATCACCACGCCGCTGGTCAGCGTGATCGCGTCGGCGGTTTCATCCTCGACTAAGGCGGCGAGCACGGGCGTCGAATGGAGCAGTCCGCTCACGTAGCGCTTGAGGACGCGTGCCTGCCGGCGATCGGCTGCGAGGACCATGAACACGCCCACTTCACCTGGTGCGAGCGTGTATGTGCGGCACGTGGTCGCCCAGACCGCCAGCGCTGCGCTAATGATGGACTTGCCCGAGCGCCGGCCGCAGATGATCCAGAGTTCGGCGAGTGTGGCCGGGACGGTCGAGCGCCCCGTGAGCTGGTGCATGAGCGCGCGCCCATCGTCATCGAGCGCGCCGAGCCCGTCATCGATCGCCGTGAGCAGCGTGCGCCACGCGTGCCAACTGTCGCCCGCGAACGTCCCACTGAGCACGCCCGTCATGAGCCGGACGATGGAGCCGAGCGTGGTGGAGACGCGGCTCATTGCCCGCCTCGCATGACTTGCTCCAACGTGGCGACCGGCTTCGGTTTCCGGGAGAGCCCCAGCTGATTTGTGAGGCGTGCGAACTGAGCCAACACACCGAGGTACGCCGTCAACGCGGCACGCTGCCGGCCTTTGGCAGTCAAGGTGCCGTTGACGAGCAAATCTTGGCCGAGCGCTTCGAGGATGACTTCTAAGCGCGCCGCCTCACGGACCGTCGCCGTCGACAGGTGTGACAACTCATCAGAGCCGCCCAGATCCCCTGTAATCAACGCAACAGCCTCAGCGTGCCATTGGCCCACTTCGGGCGCGTCGATCAACTGGCGCGAACGTAGGCCCGTTTTGAGCGCACCGCCGTTCCCCATCCCGAACCGGCCATTGCCTTCGCGCCCTCGATGGCGGATGGCACCGACGGCCTTGCGGGCTTCCTCGAACAGTTCAGGGCCAGCGGCCGGGAGTTCCGCGAACGGTGGAGCAGCGCTATTATGAGTGGGCACACTGCGGGCACACTCTAGTGAGTTCAGGCCCATTTCATCGGCCTGAATCACAGACGCGCAGGACTGACTATCCTGTGCGAGCTTAGACATACTTGGCTCCCGTTTGCTGAGGTGAGATAGAGGGTGTGACCGCTCGCTTTTGGGTCTGTCCTGGCCCGTCCTTCAGGCTCTCGATGAACGCGTCCAGGTCCGCCCGGTCAATCACCACACGTCGCAGGCTTGTCTTGGGCCTGTCGCCTTCTCTGGCTCTGAGGGCAGGAAGGTGAATGAGTGGCAGTCGTCCAGCGAGCGCCCAGTCACGAACTGTCCATGCGCTCACGTTGAGGTACTCGCCGGCTTGCTTGAGGCTCAGCAGCCGTGGTGTGACAGCTTCTTTTTGAACCTGACCTGACAGCCCCCTTAAGAGGGGGGCAGTTGTCATGTCACGAGTTGTGTGACGTGTGTCACGGGGTGTCAGTGACATGTGTCACGCACTCCTTTCGAGCAACGCCACGCGGCCATCAGTGCCACGTGCGAACAGCCGAACTTTGTTCCGGCGTCGAGCGTCGTCCTCGTCACGGCGTAGGGTTTGAATAATGCTGTTTGCCTTGACGCCGAGTTCTTCGGCCAAGTCCTCGATGGGACGTGGGCCGGCCTGGAGGCTGTAGCGAAGCCGCTGGCGAATGGGGAGGTCGGCCGCGATGTCCTCGATGCCGGCGGGGTTCACTTGCCGGATTGTGATCTCGTCGCCCGTGAACAAGTATTCGATGGCGGCCGGCGGCCGCGGTTGCCCGTTGGTCTTCCGCTGAGTGATAGCCGTCACGAGTGCGCGGGGATCGTGGTCGCTGTTGCTGCGTCGAAAGTGGTAGATGTCGCGGCCGCCGGCATACCAGAGCACGGAGCCGAACGGGTAGCGGTCGCCGCCCTCGCCTTTGGACTGGTGCGCCACGAGCAGCAGCCCAATCCGAAGCTGTCGGCACGCCTGCAGGAAGGCGCTGGCAACCTCTGCAGACTCAGGGGGGCCAGAGACGCCAAACGAGACACTGTCGATCACGGCATAGTCCCATCCGTCGTTGATGACGGCACGCCGCAGGCTGTCGATCTCGGCGACGAGTGGGCGCTCAACGCGGATGTAGCGGATGTCGGGAAACTGCGGGCCATACATCCCCCGCGCCCGCTTGCGGTGTGCCTCTGGGCCCCACTCAAAATCGATGTAGCCGACACGGCGTCCAGTCCGGCGCGCCTCCAAAGCCACACGCTCAGCCTGCAGGGTCTTGCCGCTGCCAGGGAGACCGTAGAACATCGATATCTGCGTGAGGTCCAGGGTGAGCCCGTCGCACTCGAACAGTGACGTGCGCTCGTCGCTGTCTTCGATGTCGTGCAGGCTGACGATGGCGGAGGCCGAACGCTCAGCTTCTAGGACGCGAATACAGGCGTCCTCGACCAGCCTTGAGACGGGAATATCTGAGAGCATGGCCTCGCGCGTGATGCGTGTTGCCCGCTCGGACCGTGCCCGGTCGCTACTCACGTTGAAGGTAGCCTGCGAGACGATGTCGCCAGAGACCGTTTGTACGCCGGGCAGCGCACAACGTACGGTCAGTTCACAATTCAGCTCGTCCCATTTCCAGCGCAGCCGATCAAAAGTGAAGGTCAGGCCGATGCTGTTCGCCTCGTAGCGGTACGCCACGCCACGAGCGAGCACGACAAGATCTCGCGTGCCGCACTCCAGGAGCGTCAACCGCTCAGCCACGCTGGCGCTCACGCTCACGCTCCCGAAGGTCGTCGATCGTCTGGTCCTTTTCGACCGTCAGCGCGACTGAGGCACAGAGTATGGCCTCAAGCATCTCAATACGCTCGGCCATACCAACGGCGGCCAGAGCTATCTGCTCGTCGCATGTCTCCGGGCCGGCCCCGCGCATTAGATCGAGGATGTGCTGCGCTGTGAAGCGATAGCGTTCGCCGCGCTCGGCTGCCGGTGAGAGTCCCCACCGGATATTGAGGCTGTCTGTTTGCGCGTCTGTTAGTATTGGGTTCATAGGCTGCGTCTCCACCGCAGCTTCGAGGCCGGCGCCATGCAAGTCCTGCAGGCGCACGGCCTCTCGCCGTTTCTAGGCGCTTATTGCTTTCTGCTCCGCGAAACACTCGCTGCCAGGCACCCCGACGAGTTCGGCCAACTTGAGAACGCGTTCGTCGCCTTCACGCGGGTCATAGATCCCGCAGATCCAGGCACTGAGGGTTCCGTGACTGACACCAATCTCGCGCGCCAACTGGTACTGACGCGACGTATGTCGCCGAACGGCGGTAATCAGGCGGTCACTCAACATCGGGGTAGCTCCATGCCGGCTATGTCATCAAAAGCAAAAACACTCTGCAATCTGTTTTACAATTGATGAACCCATGACAATGGGAGGAGCACAAATGAAACGGACTCGTGATGAGAAGTTGGCGCACGGACGGTTTGCGATTGGGCCGCGATCGTCGTACTGGGTCGTACTGCCGTTCGCGGAGGGCTGGCTTGCGGCTCAGCGGCTCATGGTGCAGGAAAATGGTGCCGTGACGGTCGCTGAGTTGCGGGTCTATCCAGCAGAGGACAGGCGGCGCAAAGTCGGGCAGTGGTCGGAGTCGGCGGCGTCCATACCGAAAGGAGGTCTGTCGGCTTCGTTATTGCGGAGCCTCTCGGTGGGGGGAGCGGCCACGTCTCCCGTAGTGACCGACTGGGTTCAAGCGATGCTCAGCGAGACATTGCGCTGGCCTGCGCGTCATCGAGCGCTTGCGAAACGGGTCGCGCGTGACTTGGACCTACCGCGTGCGACAGACAAGAGTACCGTCCATCGACGCGGCCGAAAACCGTCACGAGATCGGGAGTTCTATCAATCGGTCGCCGCGCACTATAGGCGTTGGATCAGCGATAACCCTGCGAAGAAGATTGCAGAGACTCATGGCGTCAGCGGAGCAACGGCTCGCACGTGGATTCACACAGCGCGCCATAAGTACGGACTGCTGGCAGCGACAGCAGCCGGGCGCCTGCCACCGAGCTAGAACAGGGAGGGTGTGCCGCCAGGGTCCCCATCGGGACCACCTACTTGTCGGCCCCGCCTAGCCATTTTCCGTTCAGTGCTGGATTAAACTTATGGGTGAACCGAGTAAATCGAAATCAGCCCGGATCGGAAGGCGCAATCTCCCACGTTGGATCGATGGCTGCGAACAGGAGCGCCCGCCGACTGTTAACCTCAAGCGGACTCCCCTCAAGCCCATGAACGTCCGTGTGGGCTCGGTTGTTGCGGTCCTCGTCGGGAGTGTGAACGACGGACAGGCCCTCGACCCCGCGCACTGCGGCAACCCCCAGTTTCACGACACCATAGTTGCTCGGAGGCTGCGGTCCGCATCCGCGGGTATGTCGAGCGGATGAGTATTTTCCCCAGTTGGTTGACATGCCACCCTCCCGGGACTTGAATACTGGAGGCTTCACAGCCCCTCCGGCCGCTTGGTGCTTGTGAACACGATAAAACAGGCAGCAAGAGTCAATGATCGGCTCTGGCTTCCACGGACGATCCATCGTTATGAGTTGAGGGCCTGGACAGCAACAACGTACGAGTCATCATTGTCCAGGTACTCAGATTTCGTTAACTTGCCAGCCCGAACAAAGGAGAATGTCGGTGCGTGGGAAATGTCAGCGGCCGGGACGTTGATGAGAACGACAGTGGCTCCGTGGCTCCAAAAGACATCGATACTTCCTTGACCGTTCGGGGCGACCGAGGGAACGGGCAGGAACATCGAAATCAGATCGGCTGTGTCGGCGAGCTTCCGTAGAGTGGCGACAGCGTTCTGCCAAGTGGCCGCAGTTACTGCGGGGCTGCCCTCGCCATCCCAGTCGTCCGAGAGAGACTGAATCCAAGCTGATGAGCGGATTGCACGCTCTAGTTCCTTGCGCCAGGGAGAGACTGGCTCTCCGAACCTCATGATCATCCGCTCGAGCGTCAGTTGCCTAACCGTCTCCCCGACGCTCGAAGTGTCAAGATTGACGACAGTGGGGCTACGAGTACCGAACTCGAATTGCTCCAGCAGTCGGGGCGAGATCGGCATCTCGGTGGAGTGCATCTTGCCTATTAGAGTAGAGGCGTCGTCCCACCTCAGGAGCGAGACGAGCCGCTCGATGCCACCAGCGCCGTCTGACTCTAGTCCCAGTTCGATCTTGGGAAAGTCAGTTGGAGAAGCGCAGAGATCTACACCTTCAGTAGTCATTGCCATCCAAAGAGGTCCTTCTCGACATAACTAGAGAAATCCGTCATCAGTTCGGAGAACCTGCCGATCGCTGCTAGGCACGTCTCCGCACCGTCAACATCGATGTGATAGTTGGCCCTAACCAGAATCCCGTGACGCACCGTCGTGTGCGTCTCTCCCTCCATGCGAGTTACTTCGCGCGTCACAGTTCCCGCCGATAGCGTTGCGCGCATGTTTAGGCCGGCTCGCTGGTACCGGAACTGAAGCTCTGCGTCGGTTGGCCGCTGGCTTCCAGAGTTCCAGGCCCCTGGTTGAACAAACCTGTCTAACAGGTAGGTGGCGGCCTCGCCTTGCTCTTTGAAGGCAATGGGATTGCAACCAACACCCGTGTATTTCACTTTTGGCAGCGCCGCGACGTATGCCGCAGCGACTACCGGCAGGACATCGACGGGCTTCGCCGAATCGATTTCCGGATCCAGACTGTCCCACTTCACGATGAGCCGTTGAGGTTCACAGCGGAAGGAAATCCCGCTGCTGAAACCGCACTTTGACAACGCTGGGGTGGAAAGGCCCTCGTCGATCACTTCCCAGTCAGCCGGCACAATGCCCTCTGCCTTCAGAAATGACGGGTGAAGAATCGACGGATTGTGGGCTGAAGCGACCACAACAACCATGGCCATAGGGATCTCGATCGACATCTTGTTAAGGCCATTCTAGTCGCTGCGGAACCCCACGCCGCGTATTAGGCCAGGACGGGTGTGCCCACGAGTGTGCCCACCGCCCACCCAAAGCCGTCATTCTCCACCCAACGGCAACCAAGTTGCGGCAGGGAGTGTGCCCGTAGAATCGACGTTTTCCCGCCAGTTCTGAGGCACGACAAGCCTTTTAAGTCCTGTGCGTCTGCCAGTTTCGCCACCCCGGCTTAGGCGCGAACCAGCAGTGTAGCGTGAGCGGGGGAGGTAGTTTCAGCTGACCGGGCCGTACCCCTTGATGACATAGGAGAGCCAGCCGGGGAAGCCGCCTTCGTTCATCTCCTTGCAGTCAGGACAGCGCCACCTGGGCTGGTGTGCATCCGGATCGATAATCCACGACCCATCGGGGTTGGTGGTCGCCGTCCAGGTCGACATCATCAGCGTGACGGGGCAGCCGCAGCTCGCGCAGCACACGTGCTGCGTGATCGGCTGGGGATCCGATCCGGGCATGCCCGGTTCCGAAGGCCATTCCTATGCCGCGCTGATTACCGGATGTACGGGGCAACCCCGCCGCGTGCGACGAAGGAGGCCTCCTGCAGCGCGGAGTTTCGTCGCGCCCCGGGGCGCCTTCTGAAAAGCCAGCCCTCCCGGGAGATGGCCTCGACTGACTGACAATTCAGTCAGGCCCAGCCGCTTGGTTGCTCCTGACCCAGCCGACAGCGATCCTGCGTGCTAGCATGCGCTCACGTGGGGGCGGCCGAAAATGAGCACATCGACATGGCCGGACTGCCGCAGAACAGGGCACTGACCCCACCGCCCAGTCTGGAGTTCCTGATGAGACGTCACGCGATCACCTCCGTAGCCGTTGCCACCATCGTCTGCCTGCTGGGCGCAATGCACGTGAAAGGTCAGGCGCCTGCTCAGGGGGCCGCACCGGCAGCCGCTCCGCCGGTGCGCCAGCCGCCAATCATTCAAGACCCGCAGAAGCTGCTGCTATGGCCGAACGGCGCCCCTGGCGCGCTCGGCGACGCGGACTCCGACAAGCCATCGCTGACGATCTACATGCCCCCGAACACGACGGGACCGATGACCGCCGTCATCATCGCCCCCGGCGGCGGGTACGTGAATTTGTCGATGAATCTCGAAGGCCGGATGCCGGCCAACTACCTGAACAGCCTCGGCGTCGCCGCCTTCGTGCTGCAGTATCGTCTGGGACCTCGCTACCACCACCCGATCGAGCTTGGTGACATTCAACGCGCCGTCCGCATCGTGCGCAGCCGCGCCGCGGAGTGGCACCTCGCCCCAGACCGCATCGGCGTCATGGGCTTCTCGGCGGGCGGACATCTCGCCGCCACGGTCTCGACGCACTTCGACGCCGGTAACGCAAGCGCGTCGGATTCGATCGACAAGGCGAGCAGCCGGCCAGACTTCGCGATACTCGGCTATCCCGTGATCTCGATGACAGAGGCGTGGACACACCAGGGGTCGAAGAACGCCTTGCTTGGGCCGAACGCGGATTCCGAACTGGCGCGGAGCCTCTCGACGGACATGTCGATCACGGCCTCCACGCCTCCCACATTTCTGTTCCACACCAACGCCGATCGGACAGTTCCGGCTGAGAACAGCGTTCAGTACTATCTCGCCCTCCGCAAAGCCGGTGTGCCGGCGGAGCTGCACATCTTCAGGAACGGCGGCCACGGCGTTGGCCTGGCAATGCAGGATCCGGCGCTCTCCGAATGGCCACGGTTGCTGGCGGCCTGGCTCCGAGCAGGCAATTTCCTCAACTGAAGGACGACGGGACCGTCCAGCGCGGCTCCAACCAGCGGGTGTTGGCCGGCGCGGTGTGCTCAGAGGAGCGGCCGCGTTCGAAGGAACCGCCGTATAATCGCGCCCACACATGAGCACCTCCCCCGAAGTCTGGCTGCGTGGTCCGGTCTCTGACATCGCGCCTGTCCTTCAACCGGCAGCGCACGCCCTGTTGCAGGCACGCGAAGAGGTCGAGGCGTTGGCACCGTCTGTCTCCACTGACGATCTGTGGAAGCCGCTGGGTGCCGCCAGCGCAGGCTTCCACCTGCTTCATCTGGCGGGTGCCCTCGAACGGCTGTTCACCTACGCACGCGGCGAGTTGCTCGATGACACGCAGAAAGCGGCAGCCCGCGCAGAGTCTTCGCCGCACCCCGAGCTCGACGGCGCAGCGCTCGTGGCCATCGTGGCAGCGGCCGTCGAGCAAGCGCTGGCCCAGCTCAGAGCGACGCCAGCGTCCACGGTGTTCGACGAGCGCAAGGTCGGACGCGCGGGTCTGCCGTCGAACGTGCTGGGGCTGCTCTTTCACGGAGCCGAGCACTGCACGCGACATGCCGGTCAGTTCATCACGACGGTCCGTTTGATTACGAGTGCGCAGAGTCGTCCATGACGGTTCTCTGGTGGCATTGGATCGTGCTCGGCCTGCTGCTGGTCGCGGCCGAGATCGCCACGCCCGGCGGTTTCTACATCATCTTCTTCGGCGTCGCGGCGCTGGTCATCGGGCTGTCGACTGGCGCCGGGCTGATGTCGTCGCTCCCGCTCGAGGTGCTTCTCTTCTCGGCCCTGTCAATCGCTCTGCTCGTGTTGTTCCGGACAAGACTGCTGCGTTGGATGCAGATCAGTCCGCAGGCCCCCGCCATCGACACGCTGGTTGGCGAAGTCGGCACGGCAGCCGAAACACTGCTGCCGGGCGGCGTCGGCAAAGTGGAGTTGCGAGGCACATCGTGGTCGGCGCGTAACACGTCGGAGGCCCCGCTCGCATTCGGGTCCCGGTGCCGCGTCATGGGCGTCGATGGCCTGATGCTGTACGTCGGACCGGAGGGAGGTCGCTGATGGAAATGACCGGCACGCTCGTCGCGATGATCGTTCTAGCGCTCTTCGTGCTCATCGTCATCGCCAAGACCGCGGTGGTCGTCCCACAGCAGAGCGCATTCGTCATCGAGCGGCTCGGGCGGTTCGCGGGGGTGCTCCAGGCCGGATTCCACATCCTGCTGCCGTTCGTCGATGTCATCCGGTACCGGCATTCACTCAAGGAAGTGGCCATCGACATCCCAGCGCAGGTCTGCATCACACGCGACAACGTCCAGGTCGGTGTCGATGGCATTCTGTATTTGAAGATTTTGAATCCCGAGCGAGCCTCGTACGGCATCTCCGATTACGGCTTCGCAATCACGCAGCTGGCCCAGACGATGCTCCGCAGCGAAATCGGCAAGATCGATCTCGACAAGACCTTCGAAGAGCGCATGAACATCAACATGTCCATCGTGACCGAGCTCGACAAGGCGTCGGAAGCGTGGGGCGTGAAGGTGCTGCGCTACGAGATCAAGAACATCACGCCGCCGCAGGACGTGCTCGCCGCGATGGAAAAGCAGATGCGCGCCGAGCGCGAAAAGCGCGCCGTCATTCTCACGTCCGAAGGCGCGCGCGATGCGGCGATCAACAACGCCGAAGGCGAGAAGCAACAGGCGATCAAGGCATCCGAGGGTCGGCGTCAGCAGCAGATCAACGAAGCGGAAGGGGAGGCCGAGGCGATTCTGGCCGTCGCGAGAGCCACCGCCGAGGGCATTCGCCAGGTGGCTGAGGCCATTCGTCAGCCGGGCGGCTTGGAAGCGACGCAGCTGCGGGTGGCCGAGCAGTACGTCGGAGAGTTCGGCAAGCTCGCCCAGAAGACGAACACGATGATTCTCCCCGCCAACGTCGCCGATGTCGCGGCCATGGTCTCAACGGCCATGCGCGTATATCAGGGACAGGCTCAAGCGCCGCCGAAGTAGGCACGGACGCGTTCGAGCCATCCGCCGGCCTGCATCACATAGAGCGCCCCGACGAGCGTCGCCCCAATAACTGCGAGCCCGGCGCCCGTGAGCACTCGGAACCGGCCTCTCCCCACGACCAGCGCAATCGTCAATTTCACACAGGTGTTTGCGAGGACGCCGATGAGTACCGCCGTGGCCGCCACCGACGCGGCGGCGCCTTTAGCCGTCAGATCGGCCATCGAAATGGTGAGGGCATCCATGTCTGCCAGTCCCAGGACGGCGGCCGATGCGTAGATGCCACGCTCTCCGAACCACCAGCGCGCGAGCGCCACGCCGAACAGCACGACCTGGAACAGGAGCGCCATCTGCAGGGCCGCACCGAGATGGAGCGGGTTCTCCTGGCTTTGATGCGACTCTCCACCTCCTGAGGCTCGCAGGCCTCGCAGCGTCAAGGCCGCCGCAATCGCGCAGGGCAGCAGCAGAAGCGGCCAGAGCGAGCGGGCAAGCGGCGGCGCCAGAATGGCTGTCGCTACGAGCACACGCGGAAACAGCATGGCGTTGGCGCCGAGCGTGCCCGCCGCAAGCGCGCGGCCGTCGTCGGGCGAGGTGCGGCTCAGCCGCGCAAAGGTCAGTGTGACCGACGTCGACGACAGCAGACCTCCGAGGGTCCCGGTGAGCATGTAACCGCGGGCTCGGCCGACGACACGC
>JBDSZL010000019.1:0-12411 GCA_039925145.1 Vicinamibacterales bacterium
AGCCGTAAGCCGTAAGCCGTAAGCCGTAAGCCGTAAGCCGTAAGCCCTGTACAATTCCCCCCGTGTCAGTGGGCGTCATCATCGTCGCGGCAGGCAAAGGTGAACGACTCGGCGGCAGCGTGCCCAAACAACTGCTCGACGTCGGCGGCCGCACCATGTTGCAGCGCAGCGTCGCGGCGTTTGATGGCTGCGCTGAGGTGACGGAGATGGTGGTCGTGCTGCCGTCGGAGTTGACACGCAGAGGCGCCGAGCTTGTCGGCCAGACGACACACCCTTGCCGTGTGGTGGCTGGTGGAGCGCGGCGGCAGGACTCGGTTGCGCGGGGCTTCGAGGCGCTGGCGCCAGCGTCGACTCTCGTGCTCATTCACGACGCGGCCCGGCCCTTCGTGGACGCCGCGTTGATCGCGCGTGTGATTGGGGCGGCCGGGCGCACCGGCGCGGCGGTGCCCGCGATGCCCGCGCGTGAAACGGTCAAACGTGCGCAGGATGACGCCCTCATGGTGCTCGAGACCGTGCCCCGCGCGCGCGTCTGGCTCGCCCAGACGCCGCAGGGATTCCGTCGCGACGTGCTCGAATCAGCGATGGCACTGAGCGCGTTGGGGATCGACGCGACCGACGAAGCGACGCTGGCCGAGCGCGCAGGCCATGCGGTCGAAATCGTGCCTGGTGATGAACGAAACATGAAGATCACGACCGCTGAGGACCTGCTGAGTGCGCGACGGCGCTTCCCGGACGCGTCACGTGTCGGAACGGGATACGACTTGCACCGGCTCGTGCCGGGCCGGCAGTTGGTAATTGCAGGTGTTGTTCTCTCTGAAGACGTGGGCCCGCTCGGCCACTCGGACGGGGATGTCGTTTGTCATGCTCTGACAGATGCGATCCTCGGTGCCGCCGGCGCTGCAGACATCGGTGTCCATTTTCCCAACACCGACGAGGCGTGGAGAGGCGCCGCGGGCCTCGATCTGCTGGGGCGTGCGGTCGCGATCGTGGCGGCTGCAGGATGGCGCCCCTCGAATGTGGATGTCACCGTGGTCCTGGAGCAACCGAAGGTCTCGCCCCATGTCGATGACATACGACGAAGGCTGGCGGCCGTGCTGCGGCTCGACCTCGCCCAGGTCAGCGTCAAGGGCAAGACCAACGAAGGTGTGGACGCGGTAGGCCGGGGCGAGGCCATTGCCGCGCATGCGGTGGCGATGCTCATCCGCGAGACAGCATCGTGACGCCATTGCGCGTCCGCTTTGCGCCCAGCCCGACGGGTCAGTTGCATGTGGGCAACGTCCGTACGGCGCTGTTCAATTGGCTGCTCGCACGCCGGCACGGCGGTACGCTCATTCTTCGAGTGGAAGACACCGATGTGGAGCGGTCCACCCGGGCGTCTGAAACAACTATTCTGACGGACTTGCGCTGGCTTGGGCTCGAGGTCGACGAAGGCCCCGAGGCCGGCGGCGGGCACGGGCCGTACCGCCAGTCCGAGCGGCTGCCGCTCTACGCGGCGGCGGCACAGACGCTGCTCGAGAGCGGCCGGGCGTACTACTGCTTCTGCACCCCGGCCGAACTTGCGACCGAACGTGCGGCCGCGCTTGCCGGCGGCAGCCCGCCAAAATACAGCGGCCGGTGCCGCGCGCTCGATCGCTCAGCATCGGCCCGGCGGGTGGCGGCCGGCGAGCCTGGTGCACTCCGCTTTCTGGTACCCCAGGATCGCGAAATCAGCTTCACGGATCTCGTGCGTGGTCCGGTGAGCTTCCACACCGACATCATTGGAGATCCCGTCATCGTTCGATCGGGTGGCGTACCGGCCTACAACTTCGCCGTTGTCGTCGACGATGCGGCCATGGAGATCTCGCACGTGATCCGTGGAGAGGATCACCTGTCCAACACCCCGCGCCAGATCCTGCTCTACGAGGCACTCGGCTGGCAGTGTCCGTTCTTCGCGCATCTGTCCATGGTGCTCGGACCGGATCATGCGCCGCTGTCGAAGCGCCATGGGGCCACGAGCGTGGTTGAGTTCCGTGAGCACGGCTATCTGCCAGAGGCGCTCGTGAACTACCTGGCGTTGCTCGGCTGGTCACCCGGCGGTAACGAAGAGGTGGTAGCGCTCGACGAGATGGCGCGTCGATTCGATCTGGCAGATGTCGGTCACAGCGCGGCCGTCTTCGATCGAGACAAGCTCGCGTGGATGAACCGGCACTACATGAAGAGCGCCTCGGGTGAACGGCTTCTCGATGAGGCGTGGCGGTATTTCGTGCGGGACGGAGTGGCGACTCACGCTCGCGCGCAGCCGAGCGATGAGGCCCGAGCGTTTCTGCTTTCTGCGCTGCCAATGGCGAGTGGATCGGTCGATCGACTCGAACAGATGCCGGAGCGGCTGAGCTTTCTGTGGGGATGGGATGACGCGGCCGTGGCCGCGCTGATTCAGCAGGAGCCAGGTGGTGTGGAAGTCACGCACGCGTTCAGCCGCGTGCTGACTGACAGTGCGCCGCTCGATCGTGATGCGTTTCGCGCGGCGGCCTCACGCGTGCGGGAGCTCACTGGCCTCAAAGGCAAGCAGCTGTTCCACCCGCTGCGGGTGCTGCTGACTGGAGCCGAGTCGGGGCCGGAGCTCGATCAGGCGGTGCCGGCGATCGACCGCGGAGCGGCGCTTGGTGCATCGGCGGGACTTCGTCCCATCCTGTCGTGCCAGGAACGTGCCCGGCGACTCTCCTTGCGGTTCGACTCCGGATCCTGAAACGTTGTGTCGGGCCGCGCGCTGCGAGCGGTGCCTGGCAGCAGTGGCGGCGCTACGGTCCTGTCGCATACACTCGGTAGTTCGGCCTGGCGCGCGAGACCAGTGCGGGCCATCGGGAGGATGTGAGTGTCGCTGATTTACGGGATCAACGCGGTGTCGGAGGCTCTGAAGACCCGCCGGATCTCCAAGATCATGCACGAGCGTGGGGCTGGCCCGCGCGTCGACGCGCTTATCGCCCGCGCGTACGAACTGCGGCTCGCCGTCGAGACGCTCGATCGTCGGGCGCTCGACAAGGTCTCGCGGGGTGGCGTGCACCAGGGGGTGGCGGCGGAGCTCGAACCACTCGCGGCCTACACGATCGAGGAGCTCGTGGGCGAGGCGATCGGGCCGGCCCTGCTGGTCGTGCTGGACGGCATCGAGGATCCGCAGAACGTCGGCGCCATTCTCCGCTCGGTCGACGCTGTCGGTGCGCATGGCGTGATTCGTCAGGCACGGCATGCGGCGCCGCTCGATGGCGCGACGGCGAAAGCTTCGGCGGGCGCCGTGAGTCACGTGCGGATCGCCACCGTCGTCAACATCGCGCGTGCGATCGAAGAGCTGAAGGAACTGAACGTCTGGACGATCGGACTCGACAGCGACGCAGCCGACACGCACGACTCGGTTGATTACACGGTGCCGACGGCGTTCGTGCTTGGCGCCGAGGGGACCGGGCTGCGGCGTCTGGTTCGCGAGACGTGCGATCGGCTTGTGTCGATTCCGATGGCTGGAAACGTGAACAGCCTCAATGTGTCGGTGTCGGCGGGCATTGCCTTGTTCGAGGCGGCGCGGCAGCGGCGGGCGGCGGGGATGGCGCCCGGCGGGTCACCCGTGCAAGACTAAGGGGTTGTGCGCGGGGGATGCATGGGGCGGCTGGCAGGGTGTTGCTCCCTTGGCACACTCCATGCTACCATCCACGTTTTGTCTGGCTGGCGTAGCTCAGTCCGGTAGAGCAGCTGATTTGTAATCAGCCGGTCGGGGGTTCAAATCCCTTCGCCAGCTCCAGTGTTCCGGGCCTCGCCCCATGGATGTTCGCAAGACACCACGGTCGTTCAGGCTGATGGCGATTTTCGGTCCGGCTCCCTGGGCTGAGGGAGTCATCGGCGGGGCGTCGTCTGCGGACACGGCGGGAGCGGTCAGACGCGATTCGAGATTCGATGTTCGGCGAGGTAGCGAAGCGGTCAAACGCAGCAGACTGTAAATCTGTCGCCCTAGGGCTTCGAAGGTTCGAATCCTTCCCTCGCCACCAGTCTTGCTCGCGACGCGAGCGCGGCGGGTTGGCCACGAGAACCGGGCGACGGCAGCTTCGGCGACGGCCGACAGGCAGTGAGTGGCGACGCGGGCTTCGGCCCGGCTGGCGCCAGGGAGACGTTGGGCAGTGGCGCGCAGGCGGGAGTAACTCAGTGGTAGAGTCACAGCCTTCCAAGCTGTTGGTCGCGGGTTCGATCCCCGTCTCCCGCTCCATTTTCGGATGGCGGGGGGCCCGGCGCTCCGCCAGGCTCGCTCGGCTCGTGGGGCACTGAGTCCCACCTGGCCCGGTCTGTGTGTCAGGCCGATCGAGGATTTCGGGGCTGATCGGGCCGATGTAGCTCAGTTGGCAGAGCACGTCCTTGGTAAGGACGAGGTCACCGGTTCGATCCCGGTCATCGGCTCCAGGAAACGAAGGCGCGCAGGCGTCTTCAGGCGTGTTATCAGCGGGGGACGGTCCCCGGCGGTGTCGTGAGTGTCGCGCGCGAGCGGCGCGGGGTATCGGACCCCGGTAGGCGAGTGCGCTTTGGCGGGTGCCCTGATCGAAGTCGAAGGGCAGGGATTCCCGCCATCCAAGCGAGGACGGAGAGCAATGGCGAAAGAGAAGTTTGATCGTTCTAAGCCGCACGTGAACGTTGGCACGATCGGCCACATCGACCACGGCAAGACGACGCTGACGGCAGCGCTGACCAAGGTCGCTGCCGACAAAGGCTGGGCCAAGTTCATTCCTTATGACGAGGTGGCCAAGGCTTCCGAGTCACAGGGACGCCGCGATGACACGAAGATTCTCACCATCGCGACGAGTCATGTCGAGTACAGCACGCCGAAGCGGCATTACGCGCACGTCGACTGCCCGGGCCACGCTGACTACATCAAGAACATGATTACGGGCGCCGCGCAGATGGACGGCGCGATCCTGGTCGTGAGCGCGGTTGACGGTCCGATGCCGCAGACTCGCGAGCACGTGTTGCTCGCCAAGCAGGTGAACGTGCCGTATATCGTGGTCGCCCTGAACAAGGTCGACGCGGTTGACGATCCGGAGCTCCTCGACCTCGTGGAGCTCGAAGTGCGCGAGCTGCTGAAGAGTTATGGCTTTCCCGGCGACGACCTGCCGGTGGTCCGTGTCTCGGCACTCAAGGCGCTCCATGGTGATCCCGAAGGCGTCGACACCGTGCTGAAGCTGATGGACGCACTCGATTCGTACATTCCGATGCCGGAGCGCGATGTCGACAAGCCGTTCATGATGCCCATCGAAGACGTCTTCTCGATCTCGGGCCGTGGCACGGTCGTCACCGGCCGGGTCGATCGCGGCAAGGTCAAGGTTGGCGAAGAAATCGAAATCGTCGGTTTCAAGGCGACCGAGAAGAAGATCGTCACCGGCGTCGAGATGTTCCGCAAGCTGCTCGATGAGGGCGTGGCTGGCGACAACATCGGCGTCCTGCTCCGCGGTGTGGAAAAGGACGACGTCGAACGCGGCCAGGTGCTCTGCAAGCCGGGATCGATTCTGCCGCACACCAAGTTCAAGGCCGAGGTCTATATCCTGTCGAAGGAGGAGGGCGGACGTCACACGCCGTTCTTCAACGGGTATCGTCCCCAGTTCTACATCCGCACGACGGACGTCACCGGCACGCTCCATCTGCCGGAGGGTGTCGAGATGGTGATGCCGGGCGACAACACGCCCATCACAGGTGAGTTGCTGACGCCGGTGGCGCTCGAAAAGGGTGCGCGGTTCGCCATCCGTGAGGGTGGCCGGACCGTCGGTGCGGGCACAATCACTGAGATCATCCAGTAGCTGGAGACTAGTTGCGCTGACGGCGGCGGCGGGGACGGCGATTGCCCGACCTTGCCGTCGTGTCGTCAGACGGACTGATTCACGAACATGCGCGAAATCATCACGTTGGCGTGCGGCGACTGCAAGCGCCGCAACTACAGCACGACCAAGAACCGGCGTAAGAGTACCGAGCGGCTCGAGTTCAGCAAGTACTGCCGGTTCTGCCGGAAGCACACGGCGCACAAAGAAAGCAAATAGCGTCGAGCAGTGAGCTTGGCGGGGTGCAGGGGTGCCCGCCATTCAAGAATAGGCCAGTAGCTCAATTGGTAGAGCATCGGTCTCCAAAACCGAGGGCTGGGGGTTCGAGTCCCTCCTGGCCTGCCAGATCATCGAAGAACGGGCGGTTGGAACGTGGCGAGAGTGGCGATGTTGGACAATCTGAAGGATTCCCCTGAGCACGTCAGCGGCTGGTTCGGCCGGGCGCGCCGCTTCCTCATTGAGGTTCGGGCCGAGCTCGGGCGGGTCAGTTGGCCCACGCGGCGCGAGGTCTGGGCCACCACGCTGGTCGTAATCCTGGTGTCGCTCGTGTTCGGCATCTATCTCTATATCGTGGACCTGGGGCTGTCCGCGCTGGTGGCGTGGGTCTTCGGGCGGGTGGGCGCCTGAGCGGCACACGTGGCGGCAACGGCGCGGGGCAGGCACTGTCCGCCTCTACCAGCGACCGATCGAGTGCAACGGATCTGGCCACTCAAACCATGACAGACGACAAGACGAAGCACTGGTTCATCATTCACACCTACTCGGGCTTCGAGAACAAGGTGCGCGAGTCGCTCGAGCAGCGCGTCCAGGCCTATGGGCTGCAGGACGAAATTGGCGAGATCCTCATCCCCACCGAGGACATCGTCGAGAAGCGCGGCGGCAAGGAAGTGAAGAGCTCGCGGCGCTTCTTTCCCGGGTACATCCTGGTCGAGATGCACATGTCAGATAACGCCTGGCATGTGGTGAAGAACACCCCCAAGGTCACCGGCTTTGTCGGGCCCGGGCTCAAGCCGACGCCGTTGTCGCGTGAAGAAGTCGACCAGATTCTGCACCAGGTCACGGTGGCAGCCGAGAAGCCCAAGCCGAAGTACAGCTTCGAGCGCGGCGACCAGGTGCGGATCAATGAAGGTCCGTTCTCGAGTTTCAACGGTGTCGTCGACGATGTAAACAGCGACCGCAACACGTTGAAGGTGATGGTCACGATTTTCGGCCGGGCCACGCCCGTCGAACTGGACTTCCTGCAGGTCGAGAAGCTCTAGGGCGAGTTGGGGTGAGGCCCCACGAGCGGAAAAAGAGAACAGATGGCGAAGAAGGTACAGGCACAGGTGAAGCTCCAGATTGCGGCAGGCAAAGCCACGCCCGCCCCGCCGGTCGGCACCGCTCTCGGTCCGCACGGCGTCAACATCATGGACTTCTGCAAGAACTTCAATGCGAAGACGGCCAAAGACGACGGCTTGATCATCCCGGTGGTGGTCACCATTTATTCGGACCGCTCGTATACGTTCATCACGAAGACTCCACCGGCCGCCGTGCTGCTCAAGCGCGCGGCGAATATCGCCAAGGGCTCCGGAGTCCCCAATAAGACGAAGGTCGGCACCGTGAGTCTCAAGCAGGTCGAAGAGATTGCCAGGCTGAAGCTGCCCGACCTGAACTGCGAGTCCGTGGACTCGGCCGTTCGGTCGGTTCGTGGCACAGCGCGCTCGATGGGGCTCGACGTCCTCGACTGACGCCGGGCGAGGAGAGCGCACGCAGGAAGCGCCGGAGCCCGGGCGAGCGGGGGTGGGGCCCCGCGAGCAATCAATAAACGTGGGAGGGCTTCGGCCCGTCAGCACCACAGGAGAACGTCATGCGCACGCGAGGCAAGAAATACCAGGCGGCCCGTCAGCAGGTGCCGACCCGGCCTCATTCAATTGAAGAGGCTGTGCCGCTCATCCAGAAAGTCAAGTTCACCAAGTTCGATGAGACTGTCGAGTTGGCGGTGCGTCTCGGTGTCGATCCGAAGCACTCCGACCAGATGGTGCGTGGCACCGTTGTCCTGCCGCATGGGTTGGGTCGTTCGAAGCGCGTGTTAGTCATCGCCAATCCCGACAAGCAGCGCGAGGCCCGCGAAGCCGGCGCGGACGAAATCGGCGGCGAAGAGCTTGTGGAACGGATCATGGGCGGCTGGACGGATTTCGACGCCGTCGTCGCCACGCCAGACATGATGCGTGCGGTGGGCCGGCTGGGCAAGGTGCTCGGCCCCCGGGGGCTGATGCCCAATCCCAAGACGGGCACCGTCACGTTGGATGTGACCAAAGCGGTCCTCGAAATCAAGGCCGGCAAGGTCGAGTTCCGCGTCGACAAGGCGGGCGTCGTGCACGCGCCGATCGGCAAAGTGTCGTTTACGGCCGAGAACCTCGTGGCCAATGCGCAGGCGCTGATGGACAGCATCGTCAAGGCCAAGCCTTCTGCGGCCAAGGGGCGGTACCTGAAGAGCGTGACGATGGCGTCGACGATGGGGCCCGGCGTGGCGATTGACACGGCGCACATCGACGAACTGGTCAAGCACTAGAGCGGGCGGCCGCGTGCGGCCCCGACGTTTTCAGAGGTATTCGACCCATGGCAGTCAGTAAAGCGGACAAAGCAAGCGAGCTCGGGGAGCTCGAGGTGGCATTTCGCGGCGCCGAGACCGCTGTGCTCATCGATTACCGGGGCATCACGGTGCCGCAAGTCACCGAGTTCCGGCGGCAGATCAGGGCGGCCGGCGGGCAGTACCGCGTCATCAAGAACACGTTGGCCAAGCGCGCTGTCTCGGGGACACCGTTCGAGGCCTTCACGGCGCAGTTTGCGGGTCCGACGGCGCTGGTTTACACGGGAAACGATCCCGTGGCTATTGCCAAGACGATCACGACCTTCGTGAAGGCGACGCCGGCGATCAGCGTGAAGGCGGCCGTCGTGCAGGGTCGGTCGGTAGCGCCGAAGGAAGTGGACGATCTGGCGAGTCTGCCCGGCAAGCCAGAATTGCAGGCCAAGTTGCTGTTCGTGCTGCAGGCACCCATGCAGCAGTTGGTCACCGTGTTGTCTGCCGTGCCGCGCGACTTGATGAACGTGCTGTCACAGGTGGAGAAGCAGAAGCAGGAGGGCGCCGCCGGGTCGCCCGCCGCGGAGCCGCCCGCCGCGGAGTAGCGAGGCGCCCGCGCGTGTGCGCGAGCCTTCCAGTGGAAATCGTTCGACCTTACTGAGTTTCGAGGAGAAGACAATGGCCGAAGTGACGCAGCAGCAGGTGGTGGAGTACATCAAGGGGATCTCGGTGCTCGAGCTCTCACAGCTCGTAAAGACGCTGGAGTCCGAGCTCGGCGTGTCAGCCGCGGCAGCCATGCCGATGGCGATGCCGATGGGCGGAGCAGCCGGCGGTGCGGCACCTGCGGAGGAGAAGACCGAGTTCACGGTGGTGCTCACCGATATCGGTGGCAACAAGATCAACACGATCAAGGCCGTGCGCGAAGTCACCAGCCTCGGGTTGAAGGAAGCCAAGGACCTGGTCGAATCGGCGCCCAAGACGATCAAAGAGGCCGTGTCCAAGGACGAAGCGGCGGCCATCAAGAAGAAGTTCGAAGAGGCCGGCGCGAAGGTCGAGATCAAGTAGTCACCTGTGCCCAGACGGCCCTCGTGTGCGTCCGAGCAATCGGCGCGCCCCTGGCCGTGGTGCAGTGTGGTCTTTGCAGACCGCCGGCAGCTTGCCGGCGGTCTGAAGTATTTGGCTGGCGTGCCGCGGGCGCGCAGCACAGGGCACCGGCGGGCCCCGTGCTGATGTCCGCGGGCGAGTGCCGAGGGGCGTTGGGGCCCCGCGAGCGAGCCCGTTGGCTGGACGCGACGAGTCCCGTCATCCCAGGAACTTCCGAGGGTCATTGAATGTACAGCCTGCCCAAGAACGTCTACCGCGAGCGCATCGATTTTTCGAAAATCAAGACGACCATTCCGATTCCGAACCTCATCGAGATTCAGAAGAAGTCGTACGAGCGATTCCTGCAGATGAATCGTCTCCCAGCCGAGCGGGAGGATGTGGGCCTGCAGTCGGTCTTCAAGTCCGTCTTCCCGATCAGCGACTTCCGCGAGAACTCGTCGCTCGAGTTCATCGAGTATTCCATCGGCAACTGGGAGTGCAAATGCGGCCGTCTGGCCGGGCTCGAGCATCTGCGCAAGAAGTGCGAAGGGTGTGGCGCCACGCTTATCGCCGATCCGTACGGCGAGGGCGCGGTCATCTGCCCGTCGTGCGGCCGCGCCAACGAGGCGCGCGGTGACGTCTGTGATTTGTGCGGCACGACCGTGCAGATGAAGCTGAAGTACGACGTGGACGAGTGCCAGGAGCGCGGCATGACCTTCGCCGTACCGCTCAAGGTCACCATCCGCCTCGTGGTGTGGAACAAGGACCCGGAGACGGGCGTCAAGACCATCCGCGATATCAAAGAGCAGGAGGTGTACTTCGGCGACATCCCGCTCATGGGCGACCACGGCACCTTCATCATCAACGGCACCGAGCGGGTCATCGTCAGCCAGTTGCACCGGTCGCCGGGCGCCTTCTTCCATACCGAAGACAAGGCGCTGTTCGTGGCGCAGATCATCCCGTATCGCGGTTCGTGGGTCGAGTTCGAGTACGACGCGAAGAATCTGCTCTACGTGCGCATCGATCGGAAGCGGAAGTTCCTCGCGTCGGTGTTCCTGCGCGCGCTGGGGCTGCGTGGCGCCAACGAAATCCTGAAGTCGTTCTACACGGTCGACGAGCTGCAGCTCAAGGACGGGAAGATCCTGTGGAAGGTGTCCGATTCGCTGATCGGCCGCCGTTCGGCGCAGGAACTGGCAATCAAGGGCACTGACCTGTCGTTGCACCCGGGCAAGAAGATCCGGCGCGACCAGGTGGAGGCGCTGAAGAAAGCGGGCGTCGCGGGGGTGGAGCTGGCCGACGTCGAGCGCGAAGGCGCATTTTCCGCGTCCGACATCATCGACCCCTCGACCGGCGAGGTCATTCTCGAAGCCAACGAGGAGTTGTCCGAGCGGGTCATCGCGATGGCACAGGAGAACAATGTGCCGGCCATCGAGGTGTTCTTCCCTGAGAAGGACGAAGTCGGGCCGGTCCTGTCGCAGACGCTGAAGAAGGATCCGATTCAGAAGCACGAAGAGGCGCTGATCGAGATCTATCGCCGGCTGCGGCCAGGCGATCCGCCCACGCTCGACAGCTCGAGGAACCTGTTCGAAAACATGTTCTTCAACGCGCAGAAGTACGACTTCTCGCGCGTCGGACGTCTCAAGCTCAACACCAAGCTCAAGCTGAACACCCCGCTCGACGAGAAGGTGCTGCACCCGGCAGACTTCTACGAGGTGATCCGCTATCTGCTGAAACTGCGGAAGAACCCGACGCTCATCGACGATATCGATCACCTGGGCAACCGGCGTGTGCGATCGGTCGGCGAGCTGCTCGAGAACCAGTTCCGGATCGGCCTGGTTCGCATGGAGCGCGCGATCAAGGAGAAGATGTCGGTCTACCAGGAAATGGCCACGGCTATGCCTCACGACCTCATCAACGCGAAGCCGGTGATGGCGGCGATTCGCGAGTTCTTCGGGTCGTCGCAGTTGTCGCAGTTCATGGATCAGACCAATCCGCTCTCCGAGGTGACGCACAAGCGGCGTCTCTCGGCGCTCGGACCCGGCGGTCTGTCGCGTGAGCGGGCCGGCTTCGAAGTGCGCGACGTGCACCCGACCCACTACGGGCGCATCTGCCCGATTGAGACGCCGGAAGGCCCGAACATTGGCCTGATCTCGTCGCTCTCGTCGTACGCACGGATCAACGATTTCGGCTTCATCGAGTCGCCGTACCGGAAGGTCAAAGACGGCCAGGTGCTCGATTTCGTGATGGTCACCAACGCCGGCGGCAACGCGAAGTACAAGGTCGGCGACATCGTGTCGGCTGACGAGCTGCAGGCCGCCGATGGCAAGACGAAGAAGAAGGGGGTCGAGTTCGAGCCCTACTGCTTCTACTTGTCCGCGTGGGAAGAGGATCAGTACATCATCGCGCAGGCCAACGTCGAGATCGACGAGAACATGCGCCTGAAGAACGACCGGGTCAACGCCCGTCAGGCGGGAGACTTCATCCTGGCGCCGCGCGAGAAGGTCGACTTCATCGACGTCTCGCCGAAGCAGTTGGTGTCGGTGGCGGCCTCGCTCATTCCGTTCCTCGAGAACGACGATGCGAACCGGGCGCTGATGGGGTCGAACATGCAACGGCAGGCCGTGCCGCTGCTGCAGGCGCGCTCGCCGTTTGTGGGCACCGGCATGGAGTACATCACGGCGCGCGACTCGGGCGCTGTCGTCGTGGCGCGCCGGTCCGGCACCGTCGATTACGTGGACAGCAAGCGCATTGTCGTCCGCGTCGAGGGCAGCGAGGTCGGCGGAATGTCGCGCGAGATGGGCGCAGACATCTACGGGCTCACGAAGTTCAAGCGGTCCAACCAGAACACCTGCATCAACCAGCGGCCCATCGTGAGCGTCGGCATGCGCGTCACCAAGGGGCAGGTGCTCGCCGACGGGCCCTGCACCGAGCTGGGCGAGCTCGCGCTCG
>JBDSZL010000020.1:0-12227 GCA_039925145.1 Vicinamibacterales bacterium
GGTCGACCATCGTCCTGGGTGGAATCATCCAATTGAAATCGTCCGCGCTCATCGTCATGGTGAGTTGGTCCCGCCGCGCGAACTGATTCCGGATCGTTTCGGCATCGCCATCACTCCTGAGCCTGTAGGCCACGATGAGCGCGCTGTGCGAGTGGACACGAATGCCAGTCGTGTCCCGTCCGGCGACAACACGGCCTGATCATCGAAGGCCGGATCGGTGGTGAGCGGTTCGAGTCCGGTGCCATCTGGATGCGCGCGAAAGATATCCGCCGAGCCCTGTCGATTCGACGTGAAGACGACCCATTGGCCGTCCTTTGAGAAGGAACCGTTCGCATCCCAGGCCGGTTCCGGCACGAGCGGCCTGGCATTGCGGCCATCGGCGTCCGCAATGAAGAGCTCGCTGTTCTCGGGCGCAAAGCTGGCGTAGGCGATGCCGTAGGAGGCGGGATGTGGAGGAGCCTGGGCCCGCAACCCGACAGCGATCGTCAGCACGGCGATCAATGGAAGCGCATCTCTCATGGTCATCTCGACGGCGGATGCCCGCACTATACCGGACCGGAGGACCGACGGAGTTTTTCGCGGGAGAATGAGCGCCGTCGCTCCGCGGCAAGCTGACGGTGGGTCGCTCCGACCGCGCAACGCTAATCTGAAAGCTATTCAGAAGCAGGGGGACCTCACCCCCTGTCAACCAATCCGCCGCGGACGGTGTATACCTCGCAGACTGCTGGCGATGCGGCCGATGACCGGCTGATCGTCCGGCGGGCGGAGATCACCGTGCCAATCGGCATTCCTGAACTCTTGATCCTGGGCACGCTGCTGGCCATCGTCAGCCCCCTGTTCGTCATCCCCTACATGGTCTTCAGGCTCCGTCGTCGGGCGAAACATCTAGGGTACACCTCAGTCAGGGCATATCTGCGTGCGGCGCCGGGCACAGACGCAGAGAAGCGAGACGCCGCTGATTTGGCGCTGATCGGTCTGACGCTGTCGCTCCTCGGTCTCATCGTGGCCCCGCTCGTCCTGATCGGCATCGTGCCGCTCTTCTACGGCGGTCGCAAGCTCGTCTACGCCTCACTGGGTCTCGGCCTGGTCGACGACGCCGATCAGCCGGCCCGGTGACCGCCGGCGACAGGGACATCGTCGTCGCCGTGCTCGGTGGCGATCGCGATGCGTTCGGTCTGATCGTCCATCGGTATCAGGGCCGGCTGTTCGGTCTCGTACTAATGATGGTGCGGCAACCCGCGGCGGCCGAGGAGGTCACACAGGACGCCTTCGTCCGCGCTTTCATCCACTTGGGCCAATACGACGCGAACCGTCCGTTCTATCCGTGGCTGGCGGCCGTCGCGGTACGACTCGCGCAGAACTGGCTGCGCCAGCACGGCGCCCTCGTCTGGCGCGAAGGTGTCGCGCTCGAGGACACGACCGAACCTGGCGCTGATGCTCTGGCGCTGACAACGATCATCAACGACGAAGAGGGCCGCAGGTTGTGGCGCGCGGTGGCGGCCTTGTCGTCCGGCGAACGGACTGCTGTGACGCTGTTCTATCGCGACGGTTTCTCCGTCGGCGACGTCGCGACCGCGCTTGGCGTGACGACGGGCACGATCAAAACGCTGCTGTTCCGCGCGCGTCGTCATCTTCGCGAGCGGATCGGCGTCGAGTCTTGAACGGGTGAAGGACACAGATATGACCTGCAGACATGTGCTCGGCTTGATCGATGCCGGTCCATTCGCTGACTACCCCGCGCCGCACCTCGACGCGGCCTGGTCACACGCCAACAACTGTCCCACCTGTGGTCCGGCGATGCGGGCGTCGCACGCGATGACCGACCAGTTGCGCCGACTGGCGCAGCCGCCCGCGCCCTCGAACGTAGCCACCACCGTGATGGCGCGGATCGCCAGACTCGAGACGCCGGTCCTTCGCGCAGATGCACCGTTGACTTCGGGTCACGATCGACCGGTCCGGGTCGGATGGAATGGTTGGGTCTCGGCAGCTACCATCACGGTCGGAGTTCTCATCATCGCCACCACGTCGGGCGCCAAGGCGATCAGCCAGGTCCTCGGGCCCGTGCGGCCCGGTACCGAGGCCCTTGTCGCGGGATCATGGATGACGCTGGCGGGGCTGACGCTTGGCTTGGTGATTTACCTCATGGGTCTGATGATGCCATTGTGGCAGCGACGCACGTAAAGCCGTACCACTCTCGCGAACCTTCCTTCAGCCCGATATGCGGACAACGGCGTTTTGATGACAGGATCACCGGCGGCCAGGAGCGCACTGAGGACGAGTACGCTGCGCTGCTCGCCAAGGCGGGGCTACGGATCACGCGGGTGATCCCGACCAGGAGCCCGGCCAGCATCGTCGAGGCCGGGTAGGCGCGCGCGAGAGGAACTGGTCTAACTGAACCTTCGATTCTGAATACCTTGGCCTGATGCTGCGGCGGCTGCCAGGCGGAAGAGTCGATGCTTGGAGCTCGAGTATGGACATTCGCGCTATCGAACACCATGAACTGGATGAGTTGCTTAGCCTGTATTCGCACCTTCACACACAGGATGAACCGCGGCCGGATCGCTACGTCCTCGAGGCCGTGTGGGCCGAGGCCCTTGCGAACCAGCGGATTCGGTACTTCGGTGGGTTCGAGCAAGGGCGGTTGCTTTCGAGTTGCAACATTGCGGTCATTCCAAATCTCACTCGAGGTTGCCGCCCGTACGGGGTGATTGAGAACGTCGTGACCGATGCCGCGTATCGGCGCCAGGGCCGGGGAAGCGCCCTGCTCGCGCATGCGTTGGCGTTCGCTTGGTCGCACCGGTGCTACAAGGTCATGCTGTTCACTGGACGACAGGAAGAGGCGACGCTTCGATTCTACGAGAAGGCAGGGTTTGACAGGCACAGTAAGCAAGCGTTCATCGCGAGGCCTGAGCGCCCGCACCAGACGGCGCGTCAGGAGCGGTGATCGCCCGCTCGCGCATGCAAATCGTGGATCACCATCCGCGCGAACACTTCTTCCTGGAGTAGTCGAGCGGCGTCGGCCGGTCGGATGCGGAACTCCGGCGGCAGCCGTGTGGCAACCGAGTACACCTCGAGACAGCAATGCCAGGCTGTGGCGGCGGCGATCGTCGTGGCCGAGACGGCGTGCATCACCTGCTGAGCTGAGGCGCTCTGTGGGCCGAAGTCGATGAGGCCGGCGAGCAGGACGCTCGTGTCCAGGAAGACACTCCGACCCCCGCCGGCCGGCGCCGGAGGTGTCAGGGCCAGCGGTTTCGCTCTTCTTCAACGAGTGAGGCGACGTCCACAGCGGGTCGCGCGTCCGGGCTCACCGTCGGCCGCGCAACGAGCCGTTTGCCGACACGGACCAATTGCGGACCGGGCGCGACGCGCTCGAGCCGGAGGCCGGTTTCGTCCACCGAAACTTCCAGTGTCGTGCCCGGCGCGAGGCCCAGCCTGTCCCGGGCGGCCGCCGGAATAACCAACCGGCCAGCCTTGTCGATGGTAGTCCGCATGGCGTGGATAGTACCACTTCACACCCATTATCGACGGACACCCGGCATCCTGCCGATGCTGGGTGTCCGACCCGCGCTTGGCTGGTTTCTTGGCACGGGTGACGAGAGCCGACGATGTCGTGTTGGGCGACGGCCCTGGCGCCGTCTCTTCTCATCCGATCCGTCGGTCGTTCGTCGCGCCAGTTTCCCTTCACCAATCTGAGTTCGACCAAAAAGCGTCCCGCGCTCATCGTGTCGCCCGACGCGTTCATCGCAGCGACGCAGGACCCGTTCTGGCGGCGATCACATCGCAGGTCGACGAGGGCGCCGCGCTGACCATCGCCGCGGGCGACTGCGTCGACGGCGTCCTGCCGAAGCTCTCCGCGGTAAAGCCGACCAAACTCTTCACGATACACTCGTCTCTCGTCCTCACGAAGGTGTGCGCGCTTCGGCGCGAAATGCTCCAAAGGCCGTGGCTTCGCAGGGGGCCCGGCTCTTGCTCGTCCCCTCGGAGAACATGATGAAGCGTCACGCGGCCGAGGCGTGGAGGTGTCGCCACAATGAGATCCGCGCGGAGCGAGTCAGGGAGACGGGGATGTGGCTGGTATCAGCCGACGTGACCGGCGCGCGGGATGAACACCGTGTGGCCTATGGGCCGACGTGGACCGCTACCTAGGCCACGCCGAGTCGGCGGGCCGCCTCACCGAGCCGTCGATCCCTGGTCCATAACCCCTCTCGGAAGGCATATGCCGACGCGAGCAGGTGGACGTCGACCCACCCCAGCCCCTCGCCCATCAGGCGATGGGCGTCGACAAACTGAAGGGCGTCTTCAGTGCTCAGGACAGGGAGCTGCGGCAGGCTGCGTAGCAGGGCGAGCACTTCGACTCGCGGCCGCAGGTTCCCGCATGCGAGCTCGCCGACGACGAATGCGTGGCACAGCACCTGTCCGTCGAGGAGTAGTTCAGTCAGTTGGGAATCGGCGGCTCGGAAGTGGTCCACCCAAACCGAGGTGTCGACGAGCGTCATCGAGACCGACGGCTCCGTGCGCGGCGTCTCGGAACAGGCCGAAGGTGCCGATCCGTGCCTCCCAGGGCCGCGAGGCGTCGCGCGCTCTCCCTGGCCACGAGGGCCTCGAGGCCAGCACGGACAACCGCCGTCTTCTCGCGAAGCCCGCTCAACTCAGTCGCGCGAATCAACAGCGCCTCATCGATGTTCAGGGTCGTTCGCATATGCATCAGTATGCCAGTTTGATGCATACATCTTCAAGCACGGACGTGCCCCGGATGATGCGTGCCCTCTCGACACCGATGGCCCTCCGACCGGGCGCCGATTCAGACGATTTCAGGAATAACGCCGACGAAGAACAGTGCGATGACGTTCCAGGCGGCCAGAACAAAAGGGAGGCACAACACGGCTCCCCGTTCCCGTCCGGTCCGGAGTGCCTGAACCACGCCAATGCCGCCGCACAGAATGCCCAGGACGGTCACGAGAGGAATCGGAACATAGAGGACAGTCCAGCGATGAACCGTGAAGAAACGGTCGAGGACATCGCGCTGTCTTCCGGGCAGGTCGTTCAGAAAGATCAAGGCAATCAAGGGACCTGCTATCAGCTCAACGAGCATGGCCAACCGAATGGCGCTGTTCGTCCTCGAAATCGCGTCGAAGAATTGTCTCAGACTGTTGCCGAGAAGACTGAGTGGTCCAAGAAAGACCACGGACCAGAGCAACAGGTTGAAGGCGAATTCCCCAGGATAGACGTGCGCGTTGTGACCCCACACGTCGTTCTCGACGTAGGCGGTTGGAAACCCAATGAGCCTGCAGTTGTACCCGTATCGTTCGACTGAATAGGCGTACGTTTGCCTGCACGCAGTACTGTTAGCGCTACCGATGCCGACACCGTAGATCAGCATGACGGTCGTGAGTCCCAGGAAGGAAGCCACAATCGAGATTTTCAAGAAGGACTTCAACTCCATCACACCGTTCGAACCCGCATGGCCCTAGAAGGTTTCATGGGCACGAGAAGGCTCCGGCTTGGCCGATGGTAGACCCCCTACTGTGGCCCTCCTGCTGTTGAAGCTCCAGGGTTCACCGTGTCGATGGTCGGACACTGTTCAGGACGAGGTGACGCAGATTCCGCAATCTCCCGTACATCCATCCCGTCCTCGATCTAATTTCTGAGGATGATCGGACCAACGTTCATGGGGGTGAACGCGAGGTGCGCCCACCACCTGCGCCCACCGACGGGACGACGCAGGCAACCTCGAGGCGTAGAGGCGCAGGCCTAATCCCCTGTTGAGGTCATTCTTCTAGGCGCCGCTGGTCCTCAGAACACCAAGCAGACCACTGCCGGTGGCTCGGTGATCGCGAAGCCAAGCCGAACAGCCCCCAGTGTTGGTGGCCGACTCGGTGGCTAGTGCGCATCGAGGACGGCACTGTCGCTCCGCTCCGGGAACGCAGCTATTCCGCGAGCGTCACTCTCCCTTGACGTTCACGAACTGTTTCAAGACGTCGTAACGCCGCGCGGTACAAGGCGCGATGGCCCCCTGTGTGCCCGCCGCTACTCCTCGCGCAGCACGCGTAGCGGATCGACGCGCGAGGCCATCCGTGCCGGAATGGCGCACGCGACGATGGTCGTGACTAGCAGCACAGCGGCGACCGCGAGATAGGTCGTCGCATCGGTCGGACTCACCCCGAAGAGCCACCCGCGCATCAGCTGACCGACGATGAGGCTCAGCACACCGCCGACCGAGAGTCCGATGACGGAGAGCCAGGCGCCTTCGCGGATCACCGACGACTGAATCCGCTGCGGCGACGCACCGAGCGCCAGCCTGACCGCGAACTCGCGGACGCGGCGCCGCGTCTCGAATAGCACCACAGAGTACTGGCCGAGCGTGGCGATGAGGAGCGCAGCGAGACCAAACGCGGCCAGCATCGAAGCCAGCAGCCGTGGCACGGCGGTGATCACCGCGAGCTGCGACTCCAATGTCCGCACCGCGACGATCGGCATCGCGAGACCGGCGGGACCCAGCACGTCGCGAACACCTGCGGCCACTCGGTTCAGATCGCCATCGGCGCGAACGTAGAAAGACGCTTCAGCGGCCGCCGACGGATCGTCGATGGCGGAGAGCAGCGCGTAGTACGGCCGCGAGTCCGTCCGGAACCCGCTGTAGAAGGCGTCTGGCACGATGCCGACCACTTCCGCCTGCCCGGTCTCGTGTCCGTCAAACAGGAGGCGCTTGCCGATGGGTGAATCGCGGGGCCACAGCGTGTCGGCCAGATGCTGGGAGATCAATGCCGTCCGTCTGCCCGGCTTGGCGGTCCGGCTCAGATCCTGCCCAGCCGTGATACCGAGACCATACACCGCGGGAAAACCCGGCCCGACACGATTGATCTCGACGCGCGTCGGTTCAGAGGCGGCGTCCGCGCGAACCGCGACGCGCGTCCATGAACTCTCGCGGGGAACGCTGTCCGCATAGGATACGAACGCCGCGCCAGTCGTCGACTGCAGTCGATCGCGAATCGTCTCGAGCAGTTGGGTTCTCGTCGCGCTGTCTTCGGCGCGTCCCGCAGTATTCACGGTGACGAGCAGGATGTTGTCTGGGCTGAATCCCACATCGACCGCACCGACCATGGAGAGCGAGCGCCACGCGAGGCCCGCGACCGCGACCAGCAAGACCGACAAGGCGAGTTGCAGAACCACCAGACCACGCGACAGACGCGATCGACCCCGGACGATGCTGTGGTCGCCCGACTTCAACCACGGCGTCAACGGTTGCCGTCCGGCGAACAGCACCGGCCCGAGCACGCATGCGACTGTCGCAATGCCGGCGAGAACGAGTGCGTAGGCGGCGACGCCAGCATCGGGCTTGAAGTACCACTCCGCGAACCCGGCATTGGCCCCCTGCGGTGGCGGGATGACGTTCGCGAGCACTCCAGACGTAATCCACGCGAACGCCACCGCCGCCACCCATGCGAGCATCGCCACGACGATGCCCTCCGCGACGAGCATGCGGACGATGCGGGAGTGCGGGCAACCGAGGGCGCGACGAACGGCAATTTCGCGCTGGCGGTTCACGGTTCGGCCGAGCATCAGGTTTGCGACGTTCGCGCACACGATGAGCAGCGTCAGGAGCGTGACGACCGAGAACACGGCGAGGAACCGGCCACCTTGGGTGGCCACCGCGTTGTCGCCGCCGGCAGTTGCCGAATACGGCACAAGCGTGACGCGCTCACTACCGTTCCGGCCTTCCCACTGCAGCCGCGCATCGATGGTCGCGAGTTCCGCCTGGGCCTGCCGCAGACCGACGCCTGGGCGAAGCCGGCCCGTCATGATCACCGGCGCGACACGCCCATCGGCGCCCTCGCCAGAGGCGTGAACGATCTGCGGATAGCTCGCGAGTGGCAACCATATGTCGAAGAGCTCGCTGAGCCATGCCCCTTGAAACCAGCGCGGCGCCACCCCGATCACGGTTGCCTGCTGGCCGTTGACGACCAGGCTGCGGCCGATGACATCCTCGGCGCCGTGGAAGTGCTCGTGCCAGAATCGGTCGCTGATGACGGCGATGAGACCCAGCGCTCCAGGCTGGCTCTCGTCCGCAGACGGCGCGCGGCCTCGTTCAAGGTCCACGCCGAGTGTCTCGAAGTAGTTCTGTGACACCAGACCGGCCCGCACGGCGTAGGTGCCGTCGTCAGTGCTGACCGCCACGCGCTGGTAGCCACACGCCAAGAGTGGATCGAGCGTGCGCGTTTCAGTCGCGAGCCTGAGGTAGCGCTCGTACGAGTTTTCGGCGCGCGGTTCGCCTCGCGCATTGATCCAGCTCAGCGTGAACAGCCCGCTCGCGTCCACGCCCGGTGCGCCCTTTCTGAGCACGCCGTGCATCATCGAGTAGATCGTGGCGTTGCCGCCGATGACGAGCGCCACCAGGACGACAGCGGTTAGTGTGAGGCCCGGGGCTGTGCGGACGATCCGGGCGCCGGTGACGGCGTCCTGCCACAGACGCTCAAGCCAGCCAGGAGTCCATACGCCTCGCACGTCTTCGCGAGACAGGCTGACATTCCCCAGGGCGCGGCGGCTGGCACGTTCCGCATCGCCGCGCGACGCGCCGTCCCGCTCCAGTTGATCCTGACGCAGGGACCGATGAGTCTCGATCTCGCGACGGAGGTCGGCCGCGTGGCGCGACCGTCGCAGGCAGAACCATAAGCGACAAAGGAAGGTTCCCATCAGTGGATGAGTGGAGTATAGGATTGGCGGGTGCATGGGTCAACTGGCATCAGCAGGTGATGGGAGAGGGCTGAGAAACCTTGCTGAGGTCAGTTGCCGCTGGATCCGGTCATCGAAGATCGTGGAGCGTCATCAGGAGCCGGGGAATCGTCGTCTTGCGGATGCCAGTGACGCAGGCACGCAATGGCGCGCATGCTCATTTCCCCTCCGTGAGCAGCGCCGGGACCACTACCGACTCCCGTAGCCATCGCTGGCGTGCCCGGCCTCGCGCCGCGCTGTTGACTTCCCCGCCTCTGGCCGGAGCGCCCACCACTGCGCCCACCCAGCGCGAGAGTCTGCGGCAGTTCCTGAGCGTTCGGGCGACATGCGAGCTAGGCGAGCGATGGCTCGGCTGCAGCGGCAGGAAAAATGCCGCGAGAAATCGGCGAATTCCAGAAACTCCATCGGGTCTTCGATCTGATTTCTGGGGATGATCCGGGCAATGTTCATGCGGGTGAACGCACGGTGCGCCCACCACCTGCGCCCACCACCACGAAGCACGAGCGCGCTCCGCCGCAGGCAGCCCGCACTTCTTTAGCGTGTTGACTCTAACCCAACGCTCGGTTGACGTTCATCATGTGACTTGTCTCGTCGCTGCGCACGTCGCCCGCCGTGGCGGCTGGCGTCACGAATCGCCTGTTCGACGTGTCTGACCTCGTGTCCCTGCTGGTCGAATCAGAGAAGGTCACTGGTACTTGTGATTCACGATCCTGGCCTGTTTGACGACAGCCTCAACCGCCGCCGAAATCGGTAGGTTCGCATTCGTCTTGCAAAAGCTGTCGATGTTGGCTGGAGCGTTCTTCCCAGCGTCAGGGCCTAGCGGCGCGCCGTTTGCGACGGCCCCAGACAAGTAGCCGACAGCCCAACTGAGTAGCATCGGATCGGGAGCCCCGCCTTTCGTCGCCGCGAGCCACTGGGCGCAGGTCGTCGTGGCTCCAGAGCCGTAGGCCGGCGGACTTGGGGGGAAGACCTGAGCCGTCAACGCCGCCGTGGCTGCGATGAACAGAAACGTTCCTGCGAGATGCCGGATCATGGGTAGCTCCTTGTGTGTATTATCGGCTATCAGACGCAAAGGAGCGAGGCTGCTGACAGAATCGTTATGCAGTCCTGTTTCAAAGTAGCCCACTACCTATGGAGCGCAGCGCCAGGAGCGACGGCGCGCGCTGGCGGCTCCCTTCGCCATCAGTACAATTTGTCCATGCCGCGTTACGACCTCATGCATTGGTCCCAGCGCCATCGAGATCAGCAGACGGCCTACGCTCCGTCGGTGCCGGTACCACCCGCCGCATCATCGCCGTCCCGGATCACCAAGCCGCGGAGCGCCCGACCCAAACGGCCGCGAGACGAAGATGCCGAGCATCTCCTGCGTCTGTGTCACGAAGGGCGCCTATTCGATCTGCAGGCTTGGGCCCAAGAGGGTAAGCCGCTGACCGTGCCCTTCGGCTACCGGCGCACCCTTCTTCGCGCCGCGCTGGAGACAGGGTTTCATAGCCTGATCGAGTTTCTGCTGCAGCGGGAGAACGATCAATCCGCGAAGGATGCGCTGCTGAGGGAGTCGTGTTGGCGGAGTCAACACGCCGTCATGCAGCTCGCCTTGCAATATGGCGCTGACGTCGGCGCGGTTCCCTTTCAGCAGATCATCGAGACCTGGGACCGGGAGCTCGTGCTGGTTTTTCTGAGGAATGGAGCCGATCCCCTCACGAACTCGCCGTTTGCGCGCGCGTTCAAGGTTCGAATCAAGGGCATTCTGGGGATCTATCTCGACTGCAAACGTGAGCGGCCGGATCTCACTGAGGCGTTACAAGAGCAGGCGGATATCGCCCTGCGCCAGGCGTGCCAGGACGAGGACTTGAAATGGGTCAGCTTGCTCATGTGGCTCGGGGCCAATCCGCGGTCCAAAGGACTGACGACCGATGATCTCGACGGTCAATGGGGCCAGGACGCCCTCGACTATCGGCAGTCCGCGCTCCAGATCGCTTGCGGGGGCCGCAAGCCTGAAATCTTGCGGCGATTGAGGCCCGATCCCGCAACGGACGATCTGCGTGAACTTATGGCCGCGGCGGCCTCGTTCATCACGACTCCGGAAACCGTTACCTATCTCATGAGTCTTGGCGCCGAACTCAACGATAAACCGGACGGAGGTTCGACGGTGTTGGACACCTGTCTCCGGCACTTCGGGTGGAAGGAGGCGGTTTGGGATGTCTCGTACGTGACCTACCGCCAGCCGAAGGTTCCACTATCCAAGCTCGAGAAATCCATCGCGGCTCTCCGGTCCCTGCTGAAGCAAGGTGCGCGGTGGACGCCAGACGAGCGAGTGATTGCAGAGACCAGACGTGCGCTCTATCGCGTGGATGACGACGCGATCGTTGCGGTCATCGACCTTCTCCGCACCCAGCGTGCGTGCGGTGATGGCGCCATGCAGGCGCTCTTGAAGGCCCCCAAGATGCGCGGCATCGTGGCCGCCGCCGACCGACGTCGGGTGCGGGCCGAGCGGGAGGAAGAGTCCGCCAGGCGGGACGCGTCGTCGCGTCGGCCCGAGACAAAGACTCGGCGGCCGTGGCTCCCGCCGTCTCGCTACAACCGGCACCGTCTGTACGAAGAGGTGTGGACAGAACCGACTCAACAGGTCGCTCAGCGGTATGGCGTCTCGGATGTCGCAATTGCGAAGGCGTGCACGCTTCTCGATATTCCGAAGCCTCCGCGTGGCTATTGGGCAAAGAGGGCCGCCGGGCACGCTGCCCCTGCCCGCCCGCCCGCCCGCCGCTGCCAAATCGTGATCCGTGAGATGCGGTCGCTGGCCCGCAGGACTGCATGCAGTCGCTCTCGGTAGGCGCGTACGTTGGCCGGTGACGAACGATCAGCCAGGCGTGGCCGCCCGCATCGCGCATCATGGGGTCGGCGTCGTGGTTCCCTTGAAGGACCTGACCTCGGAAAAACTCCGGGCGGCTGTCGACACGGTGTGTTCGGATTCGAGCTACCGCGAACGAGCGCGACGCTTGCAACAAGCGATTGAGAACGCAGACGGTCTGACGCGCGCCGCGGATATTATTGAAGCGGCTCTGATGACGACGTGAGTGGCGTCCACCAACTGACCTACTCGGCGTTCTCAGGACCAGCTGAACCTAAGAAATGGCGCTCCCTCGGGCGGCGGCCTGGAGTGGCCCGCCAGCTGTGGACCGCGACCGTGGCGTTCGCCAATGACGCGGAATATCGGAAACCTGTGATCGACGTGCGTGGTTCGACCCCGATCGGCCGCGGCTACATCCAGCGGCAGTATCCGCGGTAGATGGGCCCACGACTGCTCAGGGTCGCGATGCGCCAGGTGAGAACCAGAGCGCGCCGCACGGATCGACCCGCTGCCGGGTCGTGGGTGATGACGTCGACGTCGTGGCCGGGCGATAACCGGAGCGCCCCTTGCACCTCGATGCCGGTCTCGTCCTCGGTGAGGATCCGCGCGTCGCGGTCGAGCAAGAGACGTTGCGGCATCAGCCGGCCAC
>JBDSZL010000021.1:0-6959 GCA_039925145.1 Vicinamibacterales bacterium
ACGGTCGCGCGCGAATCTGATCCGTGGACATCGCTCCGACCTGCGCCGGCATCAAGGCCTGTACCTGGCTGAGGGCTGGTACCCATCAGAAAACATCAGGGATAGGCCGGATTAGCAACATAAGACCTTCTCAGACATCCACCCCGGTGGGTGCCCCCTTCCCCCGGTCCCTCGCTCTCTCTGACAGCGCCGGCCTCATCATGCTCTTCTCCGCGGCCGGTGCGGTGGCCTACCTCGGCCGTCGCGGGCAGCCCTCGCCGGCGCGCTATCTGGGATCGTCATAGTCGAACGTGGGACGAATGAAGACCCCGAGGTTACGGGTGTCCTTCGATCCCGGATCGCGCTCTGTAGGTACGAATCCATTCGCGGTGTCCAGGTGCAGGACGTAGACGGAGTTCTGGTGATACCGGAACGGCGCCGGCCGCGTCACGCTCACCGCGCTCTTGCCGTTCGCCAGGACGCTCGCCTTGAACGACTTGTCTGCGAACCGCCCGGTCACCATATTGTCAATCGGTGACGAAAACTCAATCCGCACACGCGACGGCGGCCGATCGGTCTTCACGATGATGTCGGTCGACGTGCCGCCGGCGATCCACGTGCCATCGACGATGTCGGAGCCAGGAGACTTCTCCGCTGAATAGGTCCGACCGTCCATGTAGTAGAACTGCACGGTGGGCTCTGCAATGAACGTAATCGGGCAACGGAGGACGTTCAGTCGACACGGGAGATCGTTGATGAGCGTCAGCTCGATCGGCAGGTCGTTCAACGGCCGTCGTTCGGGATTGAGCCACGGCTTCGCCGACGCGTCGTAGGGATGCAGCACCATGGCGCCGGTGAATGCGGCACCGCCGATGAGGGCCAGCGCCGACGGCCAGAACGACATTCCTGCGGGCGCGAGAAACAGGAGCGTCGGGTACAGGCTGAGGAAGTATCGATTCCCCGGAGGCCCGCCACCACCGTTCCAGCTGTCAGGGAAGAACACGATGAGCGCGCCAATGGACCCCATCAGCGCGACGGCAATCCCCCACTGCCAGGCCGGTGCGCGCCAGGCGCGAGAGGCCCAGTGCAGCAGGATGACGACCCCGGGCAGGTAGTACGGGACAAGGCCCGCGTGCCTGCCGATGAAGAAATACAGCGTGTTGATCGGGACCTGCACCAGTGCGCTGTCATCGAGGACACGCGCCGTATCCGCATCGTTCGTGACCATCGCGCTGCCCTTCTCGTCGAACGCGGTGCCGTCCGGGTCGAAGGGATAGTGGTCCGTGAAGTAGCGCCGCGACACGCTGTCGGCGGCGCCTTGATAGTTGGCCTCACCGGTGATCGCCGCATTCACGCCGAAGAGGCCGGCCACGCCCGCCGCGAACGCGAGCCCCAGGACGACCACTCGCACGGCCTGTCTGGCCAGGATGGCATCGAGGACGATCGGCGCGATCATCGCGGCATTGGTCGCCTTTGAAAAGGTCGCGATGCCAATCAGCACGGCGGCCGCGAGCGTCGTGCCCGGCCGCATGAGCCACGACGACTCATCGCGCGGCGCGACCTTCTTGTACAGCCACAGGAAATATCCAACGAAGACGAGCGTGAAGTTGAAGACTTCGGAGGTCAGCCACGTCGCGTAGACCGGCACGACGGACGCCCCGAGAAAGATGACGGCCACGACCCATCCCGCCCGCGATCGCATGAGCGCCCGGCAGAAACGCGCACCACAGACCAGACAGATGGCAAGGAGCACCCAGTTGAACACCAACAAGCCGCCAAGCCCGCCCAAGGCGACGAACGGCGCTGCGGCGACCGGATACGCGAGCGCCTTTCCGTAAGCCAGGCTCTCGCTGCTCGGCACCGCCTCCTTCCCCTCCAGGCCGAGGTGGTACCGGCGCTTCAAGAAAATGCCGCTCGGACCGTGACCGTAGAGGGACACGAAGCGGCGATAGTCCTCGGGCTGGTAGCGCAGGTCGCCGTCTTCGGCGAGACTGAACGCCATGGCGATGTAGGTGGACTCATCGCCTTTGATGTCACCCGCCACGCGACGGACGTCGATGAGCCGCCCCGCCACGGCCACGAGGACCAGCGCGAGCACGACGAGCAGTGGTCTGGTCAATCGGGCCATCGCGTGATTTCGTAGAGCCATGTGTCGGGTGTTTGCACGACCAGACGAAGGGACTCGGCGTACCTGCTCAGACGCTCGACGAGTACGTCGCGTGAGGCGCCTTCATAGTAGTCCACGTGCCAGAGCACATAGCGCACCCGCGCCTTCATGATGGCGAACGACGCGGGATCACGGAATCCATTGATCGGGGGCGCGATCTCGTCGAAGTCCGGGGGAATCACGTCAGCCGCCGCTCTCAAATTTCAACAGCTATCGGGACATCCCCGCGCCAGTCCTCGGAGGGCGTAGACTGCGGTGGGTTCCAATGAAAAGAGCTATTGCAACGGTTCTCTGGATCGCATTGGGTTTCGTGATCGCTGGCACCGGGATCCCGAATGGAGCCGTCAACGCGGAGCGGGCAGCCCCGGCCGCTGCGGTGGGACTCGCACTCCCTCGAGGCCAAGCACCAGGGAGAAGTTTTCCCGGTGAGGCGGCGCAAAGCCACCTCGCGTGGGTGGACGACGTGCTCACCCAAATGGAAGCCATGAAGCCCGGAATGACACGAGGCGATTTGATGAAAGTTTTTGTTGCCCAAGGCGGTGTCTACAGCCGGCTTCACGATGGATTCCACAGTCGGGCGTGCGCGTACTTCATGGTTGATGTGCAGTTCGCCGAGGGCCCCACATCAGTGGGCGACGTGCAGGACACCATTACTAGGATTTCCCGGCCGTACCTGACTCGCGCATCCCGGACGGACTGACTTCGCTGCGGCCCCGTGGTCGACCAGGACCCGCGGTTCGAAGTGGAAAACGAACGGCTCTGAGGCCTGGAGTCGGCACCTTGACGTCAACCGCGGATCGCCGCCGTCGAGGATAGAAGGAAGCATTAGCGACATAAGCGGCGTTCTCAGACATCCACCCCGGTGGGTGCCCCCTTCCCCCGGTCCCTCGCTCTCTCTGACACAGAGATCTCGGCGCAGCAAACAACGGCGGCCTCGGCACCGTCAATTCGCGCGAGGACAACCCATGAAGCCGCAGGGATGGCTGTGCCAGCGCACGCCGCGCTGGTGTCCGAAATGGCGGCTCATCTCGGTGGGCGCGATCTCGCCCCGGACACGATCGCACGCGATCTGGCGCGACCGTCCAGGCTGCGCGCGATCCTCATGGGCACCGCGCCCGCGCCGGACTCGGCCGCACGCTGATGTGCGCTCGATCGTGGTTTGCCGTAAAGTAGGGCCCACATCCCAGAGGGCCATCACCATGTCGCTCCGAACCATGACGGTCGTTTCCACGGCGTTCGCGGCCTGCTTCGCCGCCACAGTCTTTACTCAGACACCGGCGCCGGCACCTGCCCCCGCGGTGCCATCTGCTTCTGGCGCTGCACCGGCTGCACCTCAAACGCCACCACCACCTCCGGGCCGAGGCGCCGCACCAGCGTGGGCCGCCCAAACGGCAGTAGAAATCAAGGCCACCGCCCGCTTCGACAAGGACCGCAACGGCTGGCTGAATGTGGAGGAGCGCAAGACGGCGCGGCAGACGCTGGCGCAGGAGGCGGCGGCCCGTGGGCCGAGTGGGCTGCCCGCGCCCCGAGCCGGGGGCGAACCGACGCGCCCCGGCCCGCGCATGTCGCCCGCGGACGTGCGGTCGTTTCCTGACCGGCCCGCCTTCGATCCCGACGTGGTCCGCACGTTCTTTCTGGAGTTCGAGGACGCGGACTGGGAAAAGGCGCTGACCGAGTTTCGGTTCACGGACATCGACCTCCCCGCCAGGCTGACAGTCGACGGCCGCGTCTTCAACAACGTCGGCATCCACTACCGTGGCGCATCGTCCTTCCTCTTTATCGCTGAGGGTCGGAAGCGATCGCTGAATATCGCCCTCGATTTCGTCAACGCCGGTCAGCAGTTCGGGGGTTATCGCACGTTCAACATGCTGAACGGGAACGGCGACCCCACACTGCTCAAGGGATTTCTCTACTACCACGTCGCGCGCGAATACCTGCCAGCGGCCAAGGTGAACTTCGCGAAGGTCGTGATCAATGGCGAGTACTGGGGCGTGTACGTCAACACGCAGCAGGAAGATCGGGACTTCGTCAATGAGTGGTGGAAGACGACGGGCGGCACGCGGTGGAAGGCACCAGGCAGTCCGTGGGGCAAGGCGGGGTTCAACTACATCGGCGAGGACGTGAACGAGTACAAGAAGCTGTACGAGATCAAGGGCAAGGACGAACCGAAGGCGTGGGCCGCGCTGATCAAGCTCTGCAAGGTGCTGACCGAGACGCCGCTTAATCAATTGGAGACCGCGCTCGCCCCCATCTTCGACGTGGATGGCGCCTTGCGATTTCTGGCGCTCGAAAGCGCGTTTATCAACGACGACGGGTACTGGATTCGCGCGAGCGACTACAACCTCTATCTCGATGACAAGGGCCGGTTCCATGTCTTCCCGCACGACGGCAACGAGGCCTTCTACGATCCCCCGGCGAACATCCGCGGGAAGGCAGCGCGGGGTCCCGACCTCGACCCGTTCATCGGCGCGGAGGATCCGAACAAGGTGCTCTTGAGCCGGCTCGTGGCCGTCCCTGCGCTGCGTGCGCGTTATCTCGGCTATCTGAAAGACATCGCCACCAAATGGCTCGACTGGAACCGGCTCGGCCCCATCGCGCTGAAGTATCAGACGCTGATTGCACCCGACGTCCAGATGGACACACGCAAGCTCGAATCGTACACGGCGTTTCAAACCCTCATCGAGCGGGATTTGGAAACGCCGGGCGCGAGAGGTCCGGTCCGGATGATGAGTGTGAAGACATTCGCTGATCAGCGGCGCGAATTCCTGCTCAATTATCCGGACATCAAGAAGCTGCCGTAGCCCGGCGGCGCTGCGTCGACGAGGACCATGACGCAGCCCGGAAGGACGACGCTGCGGCTTCCGGCCTCAGCTGCCGAGAGCCTGCGCTACGGTCGCGCGGTCGCCACCATCTTTCCGGTGAGAGGCGCCTGGGTCTGGCCTCCTGGTCCACCGGCAGCTCCAGCCGCTCGTGGTTCTTCGATCGACAGCCGTACCGTGCCGGCCTCTTCGGAGAACTTGTACAGCACGGTCTCCGAGCCGATGCTCTCCTCCACAAACCGTGTGGTGACCGCCAACGTGTTGGGGGCGGACCACGCAAAACTCGCCGCGACCCGATACGGCGTGCCTGGCACCAGGTAGCTGGCATCCCGGGACTTGGACGGGGCTGACGGTCTGAGAAGGCTGTTCACGTTGATGGTGCTTGCCATCCAGGAGCCGTTTCCCATCTTGACGGAGGCTGGCGAGCCGGACCGGGTCATGACTAGCTCACCCACGCCAGACTGGCCGAATGTGAACGAGACGGCGTCGATGCCGAGCCGATTCGAGTCAAGCTGGAATGTCTGACCCGTGATCTTCGACGCGAGGGCGGCGTTTGCCGCTTCGCCCGACGGTACGGATAGTTTGAGCGAGGTCAGGCGCTCGCCCAGCGTGCGGTTACCGGCTGCGTCTGCCGGCAATGAGCCGGCAGCCTTCATCGCCGGAAGCAAGTAATCCCACACGAGGTTCACTTGTTTCTGTTTACTCTGCTCGGCATTCGCGGTCAGCACGACGACCGCGTCCTCGTCGGGAAGCAACAGGACGAGCTGTCCCCCAAGCCCGTCCAGTCGAGACGAATTGTGCCTGCCCCGCCACATCTGGTAGCCGTAGCCCTGCGCCCAATCCGTGCCTGAGGCGCTGCTGCTGTCGATGTGGCGAGACGTGGCCTCGGCGACCCACGTTTCCGGCAGGAGCTGTTTGCCGTTCCACTTGCCACGCTGCATCAGCAGCTGGCCGAACTTGGCGAGGTCTTCCGTACGGAAGCGCAGGCCCACCATTCCCATATTGATGCCCTGTGGACTCAGGTCCCAGTCGACAGCTCGAATGCCCAGCGGTTCGAAGATCCGAGGCCGCAGATAATTGAAGAGCGTCTCACCGGTCACCTGCTGAACGATCGCGGACAGCATGAAGGAGGCGTAGTTGTTATAGAGGAAGACCGACCCCGGCTCATGGACGGGTTCAGTCGAAAGGAACGCCCTGATCCAGTCGTCGCTCCCCCTAGTCTGGGCGGCAGGCTGCTGGCCGACCGACATGGTCAAAAGGTCCTTGACGTCGAGCTCCCGGGTACGAGGCCCCAGCGTATCGGGCAGCGAATTCGGGAAAAATGAGATGACCTTGTCGGAGAGTTTCAGCCGCCCTTCGGCCACCGCCAAGCCGATGCCCGTCGCCGTGAACGTCTTGCTGGCTGAGAACAGAACGTGCTTGTACGTTGCACCGTATGGGCTCCACCAGCCTTCGGTGACGACCTTCCCGTGCCTGACGACCATGAAACTGTGGAGTTCGATGCCCGACTTGTCGACGGCCTCGAGAAACTGGATGATCCCGGCCGAAGAGACGCCCTGAGATTCCGGCGTGCTCCTCGGAAGACTGCCGGCACTCTGCGCCGACCCGGCGGACGGCAAGGCCAGGATGAATGCCAGGCAAAGCCCGGTAATGAGAGTGCGCGTGTTGTGTGCCATCACTTAATGACCTCTTCTTCAGCAAAGTCTTGGTTGCCCCTCAGCAGTGGGCGATGAGTTCGTCGACCGCTATTACGCTGGGGGGCGCGTCGCCGCCGCCGGTAGTCGATCCCACAGCAGCCGGAGCTCCCGATTTGGATCGCGTTCCACGCGTGTGTTCGTGTCGAAGATCATCACGGACCGCTCGGTCGCGTTGTACGCCGGCCAGCGTGGGATGACGGGATTGCTCGGGTTTCCGGTTTTCGCGAAGGCGATAAATGCCGAGCCGATCCGCTTGGCCATCACCTGCGCGGCGGGAGTGTTCAAGGTCATGTCGGT
>JBDSZL010000022.1:0-79957 GCA_039925145.1 Vicinamibacterales bacterium
GAGATAGGGCGTGACCAAGCTCCACTCCTCGTCACTCACATCACTCGGGTAGGCAGTGGATCGCGGACGGGGAATGCGCTTGGCCATCCCTCCTTGTGCCAAATTCCCGCGCCCAGTACAAGAGAAAGTACATAACAGGCTCTAATCTCATAGATTGCCCATTCGTGGGCTGAAACGGGGCAAATCCGATCTGGCAGACCGCTTGCTACGGGGAGGGCACGAGCCAGGCCAGTTTGGTTCTGGCTCAAGAGAATCCCAGTTGCGACAGTAGAGGTCACCATGAAGCGTGCGGTTCGATTGATTGCGTTGGCAGGGTTTACGGTTTCGGGGCTGATGCTGCCGGCCGTGGCGAAGGCGGCAGCGATTCCGATTTCGATTTACGCCGCTCCGTCCAAAACCTACCAGAACACCGCGAACAACCCGTGCGTCTTTTACGGCCCCGGTAATTGCCCAGCAGACCCGAGCGGTTGGCCTGACCCAGAGGGCCCCACGAATGGCGCTGTCACGACGACGCTGGTACAGACTTATTCCGGTTCGGACCTCACCGCATTCAACAGCATCGTCGGATCTGCATTTGTCTTCGGCCTGGACATTAACGACACCAACGACCCAGAGACGCTCAACCCATTCACGCTGACGTTCTATAACGGGGCCACCGTCCTATTGGATTACTCGCTCTCACCGATTGCGGTGCCCAGCTCAGCGAACGGCAGTGGCTACGCGGACTACGTCCTCGCGGCCGGCTGTCTCGGCACCACCACGAATCTGCCGGGTATCGACTCCTGCTCGGGTTACCAGCCGTTCGTGACGCCTGCCGGGACCACCAGCATCGTGGTCACATTCGGATTCAGCGGTACCGGCAATGACGGCCCCGACAAGGTGTTCGCGATTCCGGCGGCTGCCAATCAGCCCCTGGCGGAGACCGACCCCGCGATTCCAGAGCCTGCCACCGTCGTGTTGCTGGCCACCGGGCTGGCGGCCGTCGCTGTGCGGCGTTTCCGCTCCAAGGCCGCGTAGTTTCAGTAGCGCACGCGACTAAAAACAAACGGCGGCACGTCTGATGACGTGCCGCCGTTTTCATTTTTGACGGGCCATCTCCGACAGAGTCGGAGGCGTCGGGTTCCGCTCAGTTCACGAAGGTCGTCGTGGCCGTGCCGGTGATACCAGCCGACGTCGCGGTGGCCTGCACGTGGTAGGTTCCGTTCGGATCCTTTGGCTTCGGCTTGAACGTCGACGTCGCGATACCGCTCGATGTCGTCGTGGCGGAGACCACTGTCACTGTGCCCCGCGGGTCGGTGATGCGAAAGCTCACCGATGCGCCCGAGACCTTGACGCCGTTGGCGCTGACCGCCGCGCTCAGCTGTACTCCGCTGTGCGCACTGACGGCAGACACGCTCACGTCCAGTGCCGTCGCTGCAGGGGCGGGAGGCGCGGCAACCGCCGCGATCAGAATGCTGCCGCTCGTCGATCCGCCCTGGCCTGTCGATCCCGAACGCGTCGCGCTTGCCGTAAAGCCAGACGTACCTGTCGCGCTCGATGGCGGCGTCATGGCGAGCGCCGCGACGCTATTCGTGCCGGGCATGGTGGTGACCGACGCGCGGTCGAATCCACCTGACCATCCCGATGGAATTGCCGCCGCCAGGGCAAACGTCGTGTTCGTGCAACCCGCGTCGTCGTTATTGACGATGGTGACGTCGTAGTTCACGGTCTGTCCGGCATTCGTGGTCTGTTGCCCCGAGGGAGACAGTGACATGGTCGGCGTGCGGGTCACGCATGTCGAGCTGCTCCCGCCATTCACGCTCACCTGCACTGTCGCTCCCGCGTCGCTGGCAGACAGCGTCGCGATCGTCAGCCCAATGGTGCCGTCGGTAAACGTCTGTCCGACATCGAGAATCGAATCGAACGCGCTCGTGTTGGGAGACAGGTCGAGCTGATAGCTCGTGCTGCCCGACGATTCGGAGCCCGTGTGAATCAAGACGCCCGGTGCCGCGCCGGCGTCGAACCCGGCCGCGGTGCGCACTTCGATGTAGTAGAAGGTTCGCGTGCCCGTCGTGGTTCCGGATTTCAGGATCTTCAGGGCTTTTGGATAAACGCCCGGTGTCGCCATCGGGTCGATGACGAAGGTGCCGGACGTGGAAACGGTCTGGATGGGAGGAGACGCGCCGTAGTTGAGCCAGCCCAGTCGTTCCTTCTGAAACGCATTGGTATGCACGGCCGCGATGTTGCCCATGATGTCGTGATCGTCGCCGTATTCAATGACCGAGCAGCCGGCGACATCGCAGGGCTGCGAGTGGGAGTGGTAGTTGCCGAGGTTGTGTCCGAGCTCGTGCGCGGCGACGAAGAGCGCGTAGGTGCCGTTCACCCATGCGCGCGATGGACTGCCACCGACGTTGCCGAGTCCCCACCAGCCGCAGGACGCGATCCGTGGAAACACGAACACGCGGCGCGGATACGAGCTGACGGACACACCGTCTCTCGACGCGGCCTGTTCGGCGAGCGACGCGATGGTGTTGTAGTCGCACACGCTCCCGCTCATCGGCAGTGTGTAGTAGCCGACGACGTCTCCCGCGAAGGAAGTCTGGCCGTATGAGTTCTCGCGATAGTAGTCGCTCACGCCCTGAAAGGTCGTGTTGTACACATTGGCCCAGTTTTCGGGCGCCGACGTGTTGTCCTGAAAGTTGACGAGCATCACGAGCGTCTTCTGCACGCCGAACGTGTTGCTGGTCGACAGTGCGGCCGCGGCTTGCACGTCATTGCCCGACTTGAGGCTGAGCGTGTTGCCGACGCGCCGTCCATGCGTGCGCACCCGCGTGCCGTGTTCAAACCCGGGCGGCAGGTTGTCTTCGAAGGCAAGATCGAAGCGCTCCGTGCCGACGCGCAGTTGATGCACGAGCCGGGCACCAGTGTTGGAGTCTTCGTAGTGCACCTCGAGCTCGCCTTCAAACTGCTCGTCTGCACGATCGGCCGCTTGCGGCGGCAGGGCGATGGGGCGCGCGTTCTGCGCCTGCACTGTTACGCCTGACTTAGGTACGAAAGCCAGGGCACCGACGAGCAGCGTAAGACCGAGCGCCTTTGCGGCGCGAAATGGGAAGCGTTGAACGGGGGCGGGCATCATGTCTCCTCTGTATGCGCTCGAGCGCTGTGCTCACCCCGGCGGACGTCGCGGGACTTGCGTCACGAGTGCTGGGCAGACCAGTGGGCAAGACGAATGCCCAAGGCGGAGGACGACAAAAATGGTTGAATTACGAGGAAAAACAGCGGGTGGCGCCGCAGTCGGCGCTGCGGCGTCTGAACGCCAAAGCCAATTCTGTCGGCGCGGGGACGAAGTTGAACAGCGCCTGGCGGGGAGTTACCAGGCTGGATCGGTAGACGGCGGATGGCCTGACGATGCGACGGCGCGAGGCGGATTCGGGCTGCTGCGCTGATACACGCGGGCGTCCGATGTGTCGATGCGAATCACGTACGCAATCGGGAGCAGATCCAGGATGCCGGACACGGCGGTCAGGATCGCGGGGACAATGGCGTTCTCATCCTCGGGGGTAAGGGACGAAGTGAAACGGATATTCACGCGGAGGCATTAGGCAAGCGTCATTCCGTTTGGAATGACAGAATTGCAAGCGATTATTGGCGGGAGAGAATTCTAGTCGGCTCAAACGCCGACAATGTTCGCGCTGGATGGCGCCTTGCAGGCCCGACGTACAATGTTGTCTGCTACGGGCGATCAGGCCACTTCGAGAATTTCGTCGACGTGTGCGGGGTCCGACAGCCACGCCGACAACGCGACGGCCGCTTCCTGGAGGCCACTCTGTTGCGGCAGGCGCAGCGTGATGAGGTGTTCGTGCAAGCCACGAAGGCCCAGCTGCACCCAACGGCCCGTCTGTTGGTCGGTGACGCTGTATACTTCGAGGTCGAAGCGTCGTCCGGACGTTCGAACTTCGCTGCCGTCGAGAGCGGTGAAGAGACGCTCCGCATTGCGCTGCGTGCTCAACTTGTAGGCTAGAAGTTGCGTGGGTACCAGGTCGACTTTCAGGCCCGCTTTCGGCACGATCTGCAAGTCCGTTCCTGGTTGGTCGAGGTCCCCGACGTACCCGAGAGGCTGCTTCATGATGACGTCCTATAAAGCAATTCATCCGCCAATGGCTTGTTTTAGAAACGCTTTGTAACTCGCGGTTTTTAAGGGTCTTCCCGACAATAGTGATGTAAGAAATGTGGTTGCTCGGCCACATTCTTCATTCGCTGGTTTGACTCGGTCGGAAGTCGCTGAAATGATGGCGTGAAGGCCGCTGTCAGCCGGGCGACGGACTTTTGTCAGGGGCAGAGGCGGCACCGCTCAATCGCGCCGCACGCGCAGGTGTGCAGGTCACGGCTGACTAAGAACGATGAGTGGTATAGACCTTGCTCAGCAATACGTTGGATATGAAGCAGTTACCCGAAGACCTCGTCGCTCGCGCTAACGCCGTCGAACCCACCGCTCGGCCAGACGGTGATCGCCGCCGCTTCCTCGTCGCGGGCCTTGCCGCAGCGCCAGTGCTTGTCACGCTGTCGGCACGTTCAGCGTCCGCCCGGCAGGCGAACGGGTCACTCGGCAACTACGGTTCGGCGCCAGCCACGCCGTAGCCGCAACGCTACCGCGGTGGCGGGCGTCCATGAGCCCGCCCAGCGGATATAGTAAGGGCCATGGGCTCCTCGCCCAACTGGCGTCTCACCCCCGGATCCATCTTTCACTGGCGCGAATGGGACCACGAGTTCGTCGTGTACCACGAGAACTCGGGCGATACACACCGCCTCAATGCGATAGGGGCCGCAGCCCTGCGCAGGCTCACGGCCGGCCCCGCGCAGAGCGAAGACCTCGCGCGAGAGATCGCGGACGAGCTGTCTCGGCCGCCGCTCGACGTTGCGCAAGCGATCGACGAGTTGATTGCACGTCTCCACGATATTGGGCTCATTGAACCAGCCGGTGACAGTCAAGACCCTGCCTCGCCAGGATCTCGCTGAACGCCTGCGGGGTCCGGGCATTCCGCTGCGTTGCGGCGCCCTCCTGATGCGGCTCGGCACGTCACTGCCCGAGCTGGTCGACCCGATCGCCCTGCTGTACGCGGACTATCCGCTCGGCGACGATAACGACGTCCCCGATTTCGACGCGCGCGTCGAGCCCGTGCCGCGGTGGCGCAGTCCACTCCATCCCTCGGCCTCGACCGTCGTCGACGGTCGGGCCGTATTCGACTCCTTCCGGCGCAGTCAGGCGCTCCCGATGTTCGAGTGGGTGATGAACTGGTGCGTCTTCACGCGTCCAAACCAATACCTGTTGCTCCACTCTGCGGTGGTCGAAACCGGAGGGCTGGGCCTGGTGCTCTCCGGGGATCCAGGCGCTGGCAAGAGCACGCTCGCGGCGGCGCTCGTCTCTCGCGGGTGGCGCCTGTTCTCAGACGAAGTCGGGATGATTCGTCCAGGCTCGCGCCAGTTGCTGGCACTCCCGCGGCCGATCGGGTTGAAGAATGACTCCATCGATCTCATTCGGAGCGACTGGCCGCTCGCAACCATCGGACCTTCTACTCCCGGCACCCGCAAGGGCATCGTCGCTCACGTCCGTCCGCCGGCCGATAGCGTGGCCCGCGCCGATCAACCAGCGACACCGCGATGGATCGTGTTCCCCCGTTTCGAAGCGGGTGCTACCCCCGAGGTCCGCCGTGTGTCGCGCGCAGAAGCGCTGCTTAGGCTGGGCGAACAGGCGTTCAACTACAGCATGCTCGGCGATGCGGGATTTCGCACACTCTGCGACGTGGTGGATGGGTGCGACTGTTACCAAATCCGGTTTGGCAGCCTGTCTGACGCGCTCGCTTGCGTCCGGTCATTCGCCGAGGTCGAGCCGGCCCTGAGCGCCGCGAACGTGCTTTCATGACAACCCGCCAAGCCCGGAGAGCGTTGATGCTCGAGGTGCTCCGTACCCCAGCGGCCGCACTCCGGCTCAGTCGACCCGAATGGACCGAGCTGCTCGGCAGCGCCAGGCACAGCAACCTGCTTCCGCGCATTGCCGTGCTCCTCGAAGACGGCGGCGTCGTGCAACAGCTGCCCGCGCGCGTGCAGGAGCAGCTGCGCGGCGCACGACCGATCGCGCGGCACCACGAGCGGACCATCCGCTGGGAAGTCCAGCGCATTGCAGACGCGCTGAAGGACCTCGACACCAGGATCGTGCTGCTCAAAGGGGCCGCCTACGTGATGGCGAATCTGCCTGCCGGTCAGGGCCGGCTGGCCACCGATGTCGACATCCTGGTCCCGCGCGACCAGATTCGCGACGTCGAGCGACGACTCCTGGCGGCTGGCTGGGTGGCCGTCAAACTTCACGCCTACGATCAGCGCTTCTACCGGGAGTGGTCGCACGAGCTACCGCCGTTGCAGCACTCCCGTCGTCGATCCGTGGTCGACGTGCATCACAACATCCTGCCTCCGACCGGCCGCGTGCGCCCTGACGCCCAGACACTGTTGAGCGCGGCCGTGCCGCTGAAGGCCGCCAACGCACCGGAAGGCTTGTGGACCCTGGGTCCAGAAGACATGGTGCTTCATTGCGCGGTGCATCTCTTCCAGGACGGCGAACTATCGGGCAGCGTCCGCGACCTGGTGGACGCCGACGCCTTGCTGTCGGACTTCGGTGGGCGGCTACCGGGTTTCTGGGACGGGCTGACCAGCCGGGCGCGGATGCTGGGCCTGGAGAGGCCGTTGTTCTACCTGCTTCACTTCACGGGTCGAATGCTGGGGACTGCCGTGCCCTCTGCGGCTGCGGCTCAGCTGGCGCGTCCCCCGGCCATCACGCTCGAGCTGATGGACCGTCTCGTTTCCCGATCGTTGCTGCCTGTTGCCGGACAGCACGGGACCTTTGGCGAGGAGACGGCGCGGACACTGCTCTACATCCGGTCTCACTGGTTGAGAATGCCGCCGGCCCAGCTCGTCGCACACCTCACTCGCAAAGCCCTGCGCCGGTGGAGCCCCGATAAGGACGGGTGACGACCGAGTCACTATAAGTCTCACAGCCGGCTCCCGCGCCGCCCGCAGCACAGTCGCCGCCAAGTACGCCGGGCACCTGCCAGGGGCGGGGGCGCGGGGGAAGGGCGTGGACGTGGGGCGTGGCGCAGAACGGGCAGCCCTGCCGATAAGGGCCGCCCGACTGCGCTCGACTCCACTTATCTCGGATGAGCTGTGCGTTCCCCACTCGAGCTCGACCCGCTGTCGCCCGATGACGAGCCGCCGCCCGACGAGGCCGGCGCTGAGCCCGACGACGAGGTGCTGCTGGGTTGAGATGTCGACGTGGATGAGCTGGATCCTGAATCCGCGGCCGGGCCTGCAGCATAACCACGCCCGTTGACCACCTGGCCGTGAGTCGGAGCGCCCGGCACCGGCTGGTTCGAGCCGCCACCGTTGTTGATGATCACTACCGGTTCACTCGCGGGGTACCAGGTCCCCCACGGACCATAGCCGTACCGGTTATAGCCATAACCATAACTGCCGCCGTATCCGTAGCGTGAGTCCATCCATCCACACCGGTACCATGGCTCCATCATGAACATCGAGGAGCCTGCGCAGTCTGACGTGAGGAGGGCCGCGCCAGTTGGGATACGCCCGGCACTCCGGTCGAGCGTTGCGCCGCGCTGAATCGTGAATGCCCGCGGATACGCGAGCGCTACGAGCAGGTCGGTCACTTGCGGCGACACGCCGGCAGTGGCGAGCTGGGTGAGTTTGTCGGCCGTGAGATCGAACTTCTGGTTTACCTCTTGGCTCAGCTCCGTCAGCCAGCCCTGAGCGACGGCTGGAGTCACCTGATGAGAGACGTCGATGACGTCGCGGAGGCTGACGACACCGGAAGCGGCCGTGCGGGCGGCGCCAATGCTGCCGGCACGCTGCTGCAGCGCCGCGACGTCCTCGGCCGGCAGAGCCGTGCTGACTCCAAACGCCGGGCGGTACCGCACCACTCGCACGCCCGTGTTGTCTCCACTGGTGACGCTCATGACGTCGAGCCAGTCTCCCCCAGACGTCATGCCGAAGAGGCCCGCCATGGTTCTCTTGATGCCGTTCGGGCACTGATACTCCGACTTGCGGTAAATCCGACGAGCATCACTCGACCACTCCGCCTGCTCCCAGCCAGTGCAGCCGTCGACCTCCGTGGCCTGCCGCTGACCTCCAACCTCCAGTCGTTCCCGGGAGCTCATCCGGCCATCGGCCACCGTCACGAGCGTGACCGCGCCTGGTTTGTCAGCGGGCACGACGCACACGTAGGCGTTGGCGGTGGGATTGACAGCGACCGTGGTTCCAGTGGGAAGCCAGCACCCGAGCCACGGCTGCAGCCGCGAGTCAGTGGTCGTCTGCGCACGCGCGGGCGCGGCGACGGTCAGGCTGACTGCTGCGCAAACAGCCGCAAGAACGAGACGATGGGCCGAGCGGAGTGCGGTGGTCATGACGAGATCCCTTTCATCTCAGTATCTGAACGAGACGCCAACGGTCATCTTCAAGCCTGACAGATCGATGCGATCGAATCCGGAGAAGTCTTCGCTGAGACCCGACCGTGCCCACTCGTATTTGGCCTCAGTGGTAAAGACGACACGGGGATTGAGCGACACATCGAGGCCCGCCAATCCATGGGCAGTGGGTGTCCACCCGGACGACGTAAACAGATCGAAGAAGACGCGCGTGGTGTCGAAGTCGATAAAGTCGCCGCTCTGGCGGAACTGGTAGTACATCATGCCGCCGCCGGCGCCGACGTAGGGGCTGAACCGTGCGGGTATCCACGCGAGCCGTCCGATAGAGTGGCCGGACGGCGTCAACGCGACTTTGATACCGGCCGTGATCGGTGCGCGCCGCAACCCGGTGGTTTGTTTGATGGGCAGGTCGCGGTTGTCAAGCCAGTGACGAAACTCCGAAGACGCGTTGGTCCTGGAGAAGGCCGCCCCGAACACCGCAGCGATCCTCGGCTTGAGACTCACCGAGACTTCTCCACCGATTGTCTTGGCTCTGAAATCGCCCTTGGTGAGCGTGAGCTCATCGGTCACGAATGCGAACAGGTCGCTGCCCGCGTTAGCGCGATCGACGCCGCCACGCAGCGTGACGGCGCCGGCCGGGACGCCGAACAGGAAACCTCGACCTGTCGCCTGGGCGTCGGCAGGACGTGCGTTGAACACGGCGATTAGGGCGGTCAGGAGGGCAGCCAGACCCATCGTCTGCCGTCGAGTCGTCCATCGAAGCTGCACCATTGGGACCTCAACCAGTTGGTTAGTATCTAGGGCACAAATGCTGTGTAGTTAAATAGTAATGCACAACAGGTGCCCAGAGGCCAGCCTGGTCTTACGACGCGTGTTTACGGCTTCGTAGGCGGTGCGACCTGAACGGGGGACGATCGTGGCGCCTGGGCAAAACCCACGAAGGAGCCCGCCAGACCAAACCGCGCCGGTTCGGTCTATGCCTTCTCATGCTTGGCGTAGACCGTCGTCGTGCCCTTCGAGTCGAAGGCCAGGACGGTGTACGGCTCGAACGGCTTGGCATCCATGCCCGGTGCGCTCTGGGGCATGCCCGGAATCGTCAGCCCGATCACGCCAGCCGGCTTACGCACGAGCAGGCTCTTCACGTCGGCCGCAGGTATGTGGCCTTCGATGACATAGTTCGCGACGAGGGCTGTGTGGCAGCTGACCAGTGACTTCGGGACTTTGTAGCGCACCTTTATCGCGTCCATGTCGCGGGTGTCGGTGACCGTGGGGGCGAAGCCGTTCGCCGTCAGGTACTGGACCCACTGGTGGCAACACAGACAGTCGGGTGATTTGTAGACGACGATCGGCACCTTCGTCTGCGCAAAGGCGTCTCGGGGAGTGACCAGAACCGCTCCCGCCAGTGCAGCCACCTCCGCCAGCATCATCCGCCTCGACAATTCGCGCTGCATGGTTAGCTCCGTTCGCTTGTGTCCGTAGCGTCTATTATGGCCGATCGCAAAACATCGGCGCTCCGGGCGCGTGCGGTGGCAAGGTCACGCGCCGGGTTCACGGCACGCGTGGCCGCCGGAGCTTCTATTGCGCGGCGTGTCAGGCCGATCCGGCCGCCTGACGCTCTCCCTTACCCGTTCATCTGACGACGGAATCGTTCGGGCTCTTCGCCGAGCCATGCCGGTGTCGACGCGGTGCCATCGAACAGGGAGGTGGACTTGAAGAGCTCGAATGCTCCACGGGCGGCCGCCTGCTTGGTCTTCAAAAGAAGGGCCGCCACATCTTCATCGGTCATCTGCCGGAAGGTCCTGACCGCCTCGAAGGCCTGATCGAGAATCGCCAGGCTGTCGATGCCCGTGATGACGACCGATGTGGGCAGATTCAGTGCGTACTGCAGGCATTCGATGGCGGTGACGATGCCCGACTTGAGAATGATGCCGTTGCCCATGCTCTTCATGCCGAGGACACCGATGTCGTTGGCCACCAGCTCAGGCAGCACCAGTTGCCCAAAGCTTCGGTAGTGCGCGTCCATGACGTTCAGCGGCATCTGGACCGCATCGAACGTACAACCGTGTGCGCGGGCCACCTCGAGCATGTGCAGGTGGACGTGCGGGTCTTTGTGGCCCGTAAAGCCGATGTATCTGAGCTTACCCGCGCGCCGGGCCTCGATCAGGGCGGCGTGGGCGCCTTCCTCATCGAAGATACGCTCCGGGTCTTCGAAGCGAATCACCTCGTGGTGCTGCACGAGATCGATGCAGTCGGTTTGCAGCCGGGCGAGCGACTCGTCGAGCTGTCTGGTGGCCTCGGCAAACGACCGCCCGTCGATCTTCGTCATGAGAAACACGCGATCGCGGTAGCCGTCCCGGAGCGCGGCGCCCATGCGCGTTTCGCTGAGCCCGTCGTTGTAGTCCCAGCAGTTGTCCATGAAGTTGATGCCCCGGTCGATCGCGTCGCGGATGAGACGAAGCGCGAGCGACGCGGAGACGTGCCCGAGCCCCAGATGCCATCCTCCGAGGCCGATGGCCGAGACCTGTTCGCCTGTGTGCCCAAGAACGCGATACGGCATGTCGCCACGAGAAGGTGTTGCCATCAGTGCTCCGTGTAATCGGCGCGCTCGCCGCTTGCGTGGCGCCGTTCTGAAGTGTGGAACCTCACGAGCGAATCAGCAAGAGGCGTGTGCCGCTCTTGCGGCTGCGGCCAATCCGAGACAGCATCGAACAGAGAGGCTGATTCCATGAAACTGACCGACCTGTTCCTTACTCAGCTCGATGCCGAAGCCGCGCGAACACGCCGGACGCTCGAGCATGTTCCCGCCGGCCATGAAGACTGGAAGCCACACGACCGATCGATGCCGTTTGGGCGTCTCGCCGGCCTGGTGGCCATCATGCCGTCGTGGCTGACGATGGTCATCAAGATGGATGAGCTCGACATCAACCCGAAGGGTGGGTCGAACATGCAGCAGAAGCCGCTGCGCACGAGCGCCGAACTCGTGCAGGGGCTCGATGAGGCGGTTGACAGCGCGCGAGAGGCGCTGAGCCAGACGTCTGACGATTTCCTGATGACGCCCTGGAAGTTGCTGTCGTCGGGCGCGCTGGCCCAGGAGCTGCCGCGACATGTCGTCATTCGCGACACCTTCATGCACCTGTCACATCATCGAGGGCAGCTCACGGTGTATCTGCGACTGCTCGGTGCGCCGGTGGCATCCGTGTATGGACCCACGGCCGACGACAAGACCTTCGCCTGAAGATCCGCGCGTCAGCGTGTCGGCACGAGCAGGCGAATCGTGCCGTCGTGCTTGTTGAGCACGAAGATCTGACCGTTGGCACCAGGACCGAAGCGCAGATCGACGCGCACGGACTCGGCTTTACCCTGGGCGAGGTTCTTCTCCTTGACCAACTGGAGGAGCGTCTTGGCCGTGCCCTTGTCGTTGAAGAGCACCCTCCTGACGGCGTCCTGGCCGCCCTTGGGCAGGCTGTCGGCGCTGACATAGAAGATCTCGCCGCTCGGGTTGTCCCCGAACAGCAGCAGGTTCGTCAGCGGCGCAATCTCCGTGCGGCGATACACGGCGCCCATGGTCACTGCCGAGTTGGGCTGGAACAGCGGGTCCGCCTGTCCGTACTCGACCACGGGATATGTAATGCCCGTTTCACTCCGCGGCGCGGAGGGGTCGACGGCGCGTCCGGCGTACTTATAACTGCCTTCCCACACGTTCCAGCCGAGGTTGGCACCCGGCATGACGAGACTGACCTTCTCGACCGTATCCTGGCCGATGTCTGCGACGAACATATTCCCGTTCTTCGAATCCCACGCAAACCGCTGCGGGTTGCGCAGCCCGATCGCGTACAGCTCGGGCAGAGTCCCGGCGCCAGCCCGGGCGAACGGGTTACTGGCGGGGATGCCGTACTTGCCGTTCGTGCTGTTCGTGCCGAGCGGATCGATCCGCAGGATCTTGCCGAACCCCGACGCGCGGTTCTGCGCCATCTTCAGCGGGTCGCCGCCGCTGCCGCCGTCTCCAAAGCCCTGATAGAGCAAGCCGTAATCGGGGCTGGCCGGTGTGGCCAGGGGATTGAACGCCGTCTGTCCGCCGTTGTGATTGGCAAACGGCTGAGCCCAGCGAATCAGCTCCCGGGGGGCGCTGCCATCGTAGGTCGCCGCGGTGGGTGTCTTCGCCGTCCACTCCAGCAGCACGGTGTCGTGCGTGTGGCCCGTGCCGCCAGCCGGCGTGAAGTCGGCCTTGGGTTCCATGTTCGTCGTGTCGACGAGCGCGTAGAACTTCCCGAAGCCGCGCGATCCGGGCTGGCTGAACTGGGGATGAAACGCGAAACTCTGAAAGCCGCGCTCGCTGCCGTTCGACTGCACGCTCACCGCCCACTTCGCGTCGCTCAGGTCGAGGTACGGGGTCACGGTCTTGCCGTCGTAGCTGAGGCTGTACAACGGTCCGCGCATGTCGTTGACGAACATGCGGCGCGTCGAGGCCTGGTCCACGAGGAGCATCATGCGCGCAGCGGTCCCCTCGATGTCTGGCAAGGACGCGAACTCCACGAAGTTCACCTTGATCACGCCATCTGCCGTCGGGATGGGAGCAGGAAACGGATCGGTGGTGGTGGTCTGGGCAGCCGCCGCGACGCCGCACAGCAGCAACGCGACGAGCAGATGAGAGATGCGCATGGCGGTTCAACTCCTGGCGCACAGGATATCGCGCCTTCGCGTGCCGTGCCCAGATTGGATCCCTGCGCGCAATGACCGGAGTAAGATGCCGCTTGCGCACTACAGCGCGGCTGGCCGAGGTGGCTCCATGGCTGTCACACATCCCCGTCGTGTCTGGCTCCTCGTTGGCGTATTCGCCGCTGGCCTGCTCGCCGCGCCGCAGGCGCGGACCGGGCCTTCCTCTCAGGCCACGGCGGCCGTCCCCGCGGCAACCCAACTCACCGACCAGCAGTTCTGGAATCTGAGCGAGCAGATATCGGAACCGAACGGCGAATTTCAGTCCGACAATTTCCTGTCCAACGAGCGCGGGTATCAGGCGATCATTCCGGAGCTGATTACCACAGCCAAGCCCGGTCGGGCGTATCTCGGCGTGGGGCCCGAGCAGAATTTTCCGTACATCCTCGCGCTGAAGCCGGCAATCGCCATCATCTTCGATGTGAGGCGGGGCAACCTCCACGAGCAGCTGCTGTACAAAGCGCTCTTCGAGATGTCCGCCGATCGCGCGGAGTTCTTGTCCAGGCTCTTCTCTCGTCAGCGCCCCGATGGACTGACGGCGGCCTCCTCTGTCGAGTCGTTGATGACCGCCTACGCAGGCGTGCCCGCCAGCGAGGCGCTCTACCAGGCCAATCTTCAGGCCGTCTCCGAGTGGCTGACGAAGAAGCATGGCTTCAAGCTGCACGAGGACGATCTGCCTGGCATCGACTACATATACAAGACGGCGTTCTTCACGGGCGGCCCCGCGCTCACCTACAACCTCGCGGGCCGTAACGCCCGTCCCGGCGGCGGGTTTGGCGGCAGAGGTGGTAACAGCTCCACATATGCTGAGATTCAGGCGCTCGACGACGGCGTGGGTGTGAACAGAGGGTTCCTGGCGACAGAGGCCCAGTGGCTGGCGATGAAGGACTTCGAGTCGCGCAATCTGCTGGTCCCAGTGGTCGGCGACTTCGGCGGCGCCAAGGCCATTCGCGCCGCCAGCACCTACCTGAAGGGGCGCAACCTGCTGGTCAGCGCGTTCTACCTGTCGAACGTGGAGCAGTATCTGAACCGGGCCGGCACCGAGGACGCATTCCTCTGCAACGTGGCCACGCTCCCGCTCGATGAGAGCAGCACGTTCATCTACACCGGCGCCGGCCGCTCGGGTGGCGGCTTCGGGATCGGAGGCCGCGGGGGACAGGGCGGCCTCAATACGACCCTTCTGCGACCGATTCTGCCCGATACGAAAGCGTGCCCAGCTGCACCGCCGGTTGCCGCACGCTGAGGCCCGGTCCTTTTTCTCGAGAGCACGCGCGCTGGGTCGGCGTGGCCCGGTGCACGCCGGAGGAGCCCCCGCGTGAATCTCCTCCTGCTCGAATCTCACGAGCTCGACGCCGATACCCACGTCCGGCTCTCGGGTCCGCGCGCCGATCACCTCATTCGGATCCTGAAAGTCACGCCGGGCGCCTCTGTCCGCGTGGGCATTATTGATGGCCCGGTGGGCGAGGGCATCGTGGCCGACGTGGCGGCCGGTACAGTCGACCTCCGCTGCCGCTTTGGCACCGATGTTCCTGCGCGGCCGACCGTAGACCTCCTGCTCGCCCTGCCGCGGCCCAAGGTGCTGAGGCGTCTATGGCCGCAGCTGGCGGCCCTGGGAGTTGGACGAATTATCCTGACTAATGCCTCGCGCGTGGAACGTGTCTACTTCGACACGCACGTGCTCACCGAGGCCTGTTACAGGGCGCTGCTCGTCGAAGGGTTGCAGCAGGCGCGTGACACGCGCCTGCCACTCGTGAGTGTGCATCGGCAGTTCAGAAAACTGATCGAGGACGAGCTCGATCCGCTGGCCCCGGCGGCCGCCAGGCTGGTCGCCCATCCAGATAGCGATCGCGATGTGACCGTGGCCATCGAACGTGCGAGCTGCCGGAGGCAGGCCCCGGCGCCGGAGACTGCTGACCCTGGGTCGGGAGACCCGGGCAACCGACAGATGCCGACTCCGCATGCGGGGCCGGTTCTCCTCGCGATTGGTCCAGAGGGCGGATGGAACGAGTTCGAGCTGGCGTTGCTCGGCGCACACCGATTCGAAGCGATCAGCATGGGGCCGCGCACACTGCGCACCGACACCGCCACGATTGCCCTGCTGGCCCTGGTGCATGACGCGCTCAGCAAGGAGCGGGCAGCCAGGCTTTCTCTTGGGTTTCACCAGAGCTGATGATCCTCACGCCGGCTGATGACCGGCGGTCGTGGCGGACACGCCCATCGGCCGGGCCTGCCCTGCGGGTAACGTGGGGCGCCGTTCGCCGATCTGCTGCCGCCACATCGCGTAGTAAAGCCCCATTTGCTCGAGCAGCTCCGCGTGAGAGCCCGCCTCCACGATGCGACCGCGCTCGAGCACGAAAATGCGATCGGCATGCATCACGGTCGACAGCCGGTGCGCGATGAGGATCGTCATGACGTCCTGATTGGCGGCCACCTCGCGAATGGTCTCGCTGATCTCCTCTTCCGTCAGCGAGTCGAGAGAGGACGTGGCCTCGTCGAAAACCAGCAGATGCGGCTGCCGGAGAAGCGCCCGCGCAATCGAGAGCCGCTGTTTCTCACCGCCCGACACCTTGACCCCGCCTTCGCCGATGACGGTGTTGATGCCCCGGTCCGCCCTTGCGAGGAGACTGTGACACGCCGCTTGGCGGAGCACGTCGAGACAATCGGCGTCGGTGGCGGTCGGGTTGACGAACAGCAGATTCTCGCGGATGGTGCCCGAGAACAGCTGCGTGTCCTGCGTGACGAATCCGATACGCTCGCGCAACTGATCGAGGTCGATGGTGGCGGCGGAATGGCCGTTGTAGAGGATGTCTCCCGATTGCGGCCGGTAGAGTCCCACGAGCAGCTTTACCAGCGTGGTCTTGCCGGCGCCAGACGGACCGACGAATGCCACGGTGTTGCCGCGGTTCACCGAAAAGGAGATGTCGGTGAGCGCGGGCGACGAAGCGGACTGGTGCTGAAAGCTCACGTGATCGAAGGCGAGCTGTCGCAATTCGTGAAGCGGCCGCGGATTGACAGGCTTGGGCTCCTTCGGCATATCGAGGATGTCGGCGAAGTTCTTGAGCGACACCTCAGCCTCGCGGTACACGTTGATCACGTTGCCCAGTTCCTGCAGGGGCCCGAAGATGAAGAACGAGTAGATGAACAGCGAGAAGAACTGCCCGACGGTAATGGCTTGCGTGAAGATCAGGTACAGCATCAGAAAAAGAATGCTCGTACGCAGGAGGTTCACCGCGGTGCCCTGCACGAAACTGAGACTCCGGATGTAGCGGACCTTCTTGAGCTCGAGCTGCAGAATCTTGTTGGTGGTGGCGTTCAGCCGCGCGATCTCCTGCTGTGCAAGTCCCAGGCTTTTGACGAGCTCGATGTTCCTCAGCGACTCGGTCGTCGATCCAGCCAGCGCGGTCGTCTCGGCGACAATCACCTTTTGAATGGTCTTGATCTTCTTGCTGAGCAGGGAGCTGAGCACGCCGAGGACCGGCACCGTCGCGAAGTACACGGGCGCAATCAGCCAGTGCGCGCTGAAGGCATAGACCATCACGAAGATGATGCCGACGAGCGAGGTAAACAGCAGATTGATCGAGATGTTGATGAGCTTCTCGACGTCGGTCCGCACCTTCTGCAGCTTGCCGAGTGTCTCGCCGCTGCGCTGGTCCTCGAAGACCGAGTAGGGCAGCTCGAGCGAGTGCCTGACGCCGTCGGCGTAGATTTGCGCGCCCAGCCGCTGTGTGATCACGTTGATGAAGTAATCCTGGAAGTTCTTCGCGACACGAGAGATGAACGCCACGCCCACCGCGGCGCCGAGCAGGAGACTGACGCCACGAAAGAACCCGGCGGTCGAGTACTCCTTGTACCTCGTGGCGTACTCGTCGATCACGTGCCGGAAGATGAGCGGGTCCAGCAACGAGAAGATCTGGTTGATCGCCGCGAGCCCGAGCGCAAGCGCCAGGAGCCCCCAGTAGTTTCGAAGATAGGAGTAGAGCAGTTTCATGAGTGATCCCGGAACGACGACGCTTCGCATTGTAGCTGCGTCACGGCCGGGCACCCGGACACAGTAGGATCTGCCCGATGGAGTCGTCGTCTTGAACCCACGCCTGGCGTTGCTGCAGCCCTATCCATTCGCGAGGCTACGAGCCCTGTTCGATGGCATCACGCCGCCAGGGCTCTCGCCCATCCGGCTGTCGATTGGCGAGCCGCAGCATGCGACGCCTCACGTCGTGATGCAGGCGCTCGCCGATCACGTGGATGGCCTGGCCGTCTATCCCACAACGCCGGGGTTGCCGGAGTTACGCGAGACCATCGCCGCCTGGTTACGGCGACGCTACGCGCTACCGGCGCTCTGCGCCGACACTCAAGTGCTTCCGGTAAACGGGAGCCGCGAAGCCCTCTTTGCCTTTGCGCAGGCCGCCGTCGACAGTTCAGCCAGCGACTCACACGAGCAGCGCGACGCCGGCCGCCCACTCGTCGTGTGTCCCAACCCCTTCTACCAGATCTACGAAGGCGCGGCGATCCTGGCGGGAGCGGAGACCGCCTTCCTGAATCAGACCGCTGAGACTGAGTTCGCTCTGGACTTCGACAGCCTTTCGGCTGCCGACTGGTCGCGCGTGCAGCTTGTCTATGTGTGTTCGCCAGCCAACCCGACGGGCAAGGTGACCACCCTGGCGGAATGGCAGACGCTCTTCGAGCTGGCCGACCGCCACCAGTTCGCCATTGCCTCCGACGAATGCTACGGCGAGATCTATCCGGAAGACGGCGCCCCACCGCTTGGCGCGCTCGAAGCCGCGGTGCGGCTCGGGCGTCACGACTTCAGGCGGTTGGTGGTCTTTGGCAGTCTCTCGAAGCGATCGAACGTGCCCGGACTTCGCTCGGGCTACGTCGCCGGCGACGCGTCGCTGCTCGAGCCGTTTCTGCTGTACCGCACGTATCATGGGTGCGCCATGAGCCTGACGGTGCAGCACGCGAGCATTGCGGCCTGGCGCGACGAAGCCCACGTGCAGGACAATCGCGTCCAATACGCGGCCAAGTTCAGCGCGGTCCGGCCGCTGCTTGATCCAGTGTTGGACGTGCGACTGCCCGAGGCCGGGTTCTACCTCTGGGCCGGGGTGCCGGGTGGTGACGATGAGCGGTGTGCGAGAGAGCTGTTCGCCGGCGCTCACGTGACCGTTTTGCCCGGCTCGTATCTCGGCAGAGAAGCGCACGGCCGAAATCCGGGTCGGGGTTACATCCGGATTGCGCTCGTCCCGGAGATCGAGCAGTGTGTCGAGGCCGCTCGCCGGATCGCGCGCCTGTATCGTTGAGCAGGAGAAATCGGAATGCACACAGACGCGCTTGAGTCCGTTATTGACGCGGCGTTCGATCGCCGCGCCGACATCACGCCCGCCAGCGCGCCGGCAGATCTGTCGGCGGCTATCGACGAGGTCATCGACGGCCTCAACGCCGGTCGACTCCGCGTCGCGGAGAAGATTGACGGGTCCTGGGTCACGCACCAATGGATCAAAAAGGCGGTGCTGCTCTACTTCCGCACCCACGACAACCGCGTGATGCACGGAGACGCGACACGCTATTTCGACAAAGTGCCGACCCGGTTCGACGGGTATACCGACGCCCAGTTCCGCGCCGGCGGCTTTCGCGTGGTGCCGCCGGCCGTTGCCCGCACCGGCAGCTATATCGGCCGCAACGTGATCCTGATGCCGTCGTTCGTGAACATCGGTGCCTACGTGGACGAGGGCACGATGGTGGATACGTGGGTCACGGTCGGATCCTGCGCGCAGATTGGCAAGAACGTGCACCTCTCCGGCGGTGTCGGCATCGGCGGGGTGCTCGAACCCCTGCAGGCGAACCCCACCATCATCGAAGATCACTGTTTCATCGGCGCTCGCTCCGAAATCGTCGAAGGCGTCGTTGTCGAAGCGCACTCGGTCATCGCGATGGGCGTGTATATCAGTCAGAGCACGAAGATTTACGATCGCGCGACCGGACAGGTGCACTACGGACGTGTGCCGGCCGGATCGGTGGTCGTCTCCGGCAGCCTCCCCGCAGCCGATGGCAGCCACTCGCTCTACTGCGCGGTCATCGTCAAGCGCGTCGACGCACAGACGCGGGCCAAGACGTCGATCAACGATCTCCTGCGAGCCTGAGACGACGGGAGCCAGCCAAGCCCATGTCCTCACCCTCAGACGAGATCCACCGGTCGACGCTCGAGTTGGCGCGCAATCTGATCGCCCGCGCGTCGTTGACACCGGCCGATGCGGGGTGCATCGACGTGATTGCCGAACGGCTGCAGCGAACGGGGTTTGCGTGCGAGCGGATCGATCGGGGTGGCGTGAGCAACCTCTGGGCTCGCCGCGGTGATGCGCGTCCGCTTGTCTGCTTTGCGGGACACGTTGACGTGGTGCCGCCGGGGCCGGCGTCGGAATGGGTCAGCGATCCGTTCGCGCCCACCGAGCGCGACGGCTATCTCTACGGCCGCGGCACGGCGGACATGAAGACACCGCTTGCGGCGTCGATCACCGCGATCGAGCGGCTGGTCCGCGGCGGCGACTCGCCCCCGGGATCGATCGGGCTCATCGTCACCTCCGATGAAGAGGGGGCGGCCACGGACGGGACTGTGGCGGTGGTCGAGTGGCTCCGCGCCCGTGGGGAGCGTATCGATCAGTGCATCCTCACTGAGCCGACCTCGTCTGAGCGGCTGGGGGACACCATCAAGAACGGCCGTCGCGGATCCCTGAGCGGTCGGTTGACTGTGAAGGGCGTGCAAGGACACATCGCATATCCGCACCTGGCGCGAAATCCCATTCACCTGGCCCTGCCGGCGCTCACCGAGCTCATGGGCATGGAGTGGGATCGAGGCGACGCGTCATTTGAGCCCACCAGCTTTCAGGTGTCGAACATTCACGCGGGGACTGGGGCCGGCAACGTGATTCCGTCGGTGCTCGGGGCCGATTTCAACTTCCGGTTCGCGCCGACGTCCTCCGAGGCGTCACTCGCGTCAGGCGTGGCCGCTGTCCTCGAGAAGTTTGGCCTGGAGTACGAGCTGTCCTGGACGCTGTCGGGCGCCCCGTTCATCACTCGCGTCGGGCGCCTGGTGGATCTACTGGCGCGCGCCGTTCGCGAGGTGACCGGCGTCGAGCCCGCGTTGTCGACCGGCGGCGGCACATCAGACGGCCGGTTCCTGGCGGCCGTGGCCGACGAGGTGGTGGAGTTCGGGCCGGTGAACGAGTCGATCCACAAGGCCAACGAGCGGATCAGTCTTGCCGATCTCGCGCCACTGTCGGCTATCTACGAGCGGGCATTGGGCCTTCTATTGGCAACTTCCACCTGAGGCTTCCCCTCGGGTGTACCATGGGCGACCAATCACACGGAGTCTCGTTGCGAGCTGCGCCCAGGCGCGGTGTCGCTGCATTGGCTTCTGTCTCTTGACCCTGAGGAGAATTACATGGCCGACCCAGCCGGCAGCACGTCGAACGGCGCCCCCGCAAAGGACCTGATCTCGTTTCTGGACGAATACCTGGTGCGGAAGGCGCCGTTCCAGATTCCCCCAGGCGGCAAGGAATGGATCGTGAAGTACGGGCCCTGGATTACCGTCGTCCTGCTGATCCTGTTCTTGCCCGCGCTGCTGTTCGTGCTCGGTGTCGGCACTGTGCTCGTGCCGTTTGGGGGGCCGGCCTACGCGGCGAGCTTCGGGCTGGCGACCATTCTGCTCATCGTGCAAATCGGCATGATGGTCATGGCGTTGCCCGGTCTGTTTGCGCGCAAGAAGTCGGGGTGGACGCTGCTGTTCTATGCGCAGCTGGTCGGGCTTGTCGTGTCACTGGCGAGCGGCAACATCATCGGTGCGCTGATTGGCGCGGTGATCGGCCTCTACATCCTGTTTCAGGTTCGAACGCTGTACGTGAACTGACCGCCGATGCGCCGGCGCGCAGGTTTCACACCTTGCGGCCGGCCATCGCCAGCACCTTCTTGTAGTGGGGGGCACTCACCGGCTGCACGGATAACCGCATGCCCCTCGCCAGGAGCAACATGCCATCGAGGGCGGGCTCCGCGCGCAATCGGTCGAGTGGCAGGAGCGCCGGGAACGTCTCGGCGTACTCCACCTCGGCGCAGTCCCATCGCGGCTGGGCCCGCGTCGACTTCGCGTCGTAATAGTCGCTCTTGGGATCGAACTGCGTAGGATCGACGACGCCTGTGCGCACGACCTCTGCCAGACCCGCCACGCCTGGCGGCGCGGCATTCGAGTGATAGAACAACACGCGATCGCCAGGCTGCATGTCGCGCATGTGGTTGCGCGCCTGGTAGTTGCGCACGCCAGTCCAAGCCGCGCGCTTGACGCGCTTCAGATCGTCGATGCTGAAGTCCTCGGGCTCCGACTTGATCAACCAGTACTTCGCCATGGCAACAGTCTAAGAGACCGGGTCTCCGTCAGGTGCACTTCAAAGGAGACCCGGTCTCTTCTGTCTGCGACTCCGACGCCCTTCTAAGGAGACCCGGTCTCTTCTGTCGGCGATTAGGAGACCGGGTCTCCGTCAGGTGCACTTCAAAGGAGACCCGGTCTCCTCTCTTGCTCACCGCAGCACGGTCCCCATCGACGGGCCTGCATAGCCGGTCATCTCCAGATAGCCTCGGCCCTGAACTGGCCGGCTATGACTCTGGCCGGTGACATCGATGGCGCCTTCCCAGTAGGTCACGCCGGTCGAGCCTTCGGTGTGCAGTTCCTGATCGTCGACCGCCGCGGTCACGATGAGATCCAGACCCGCCGAAGGCACGCTCACCTGCCAGCTCACAGGGTATCGGGCGCCGCTGACCGGCGACCGCCAGGTGCGACCGGCGCGCGGTTGCAAGTGGAAGGTGCCGGCATTCAACGTGTGCAGGCCGGAGCCGGCATCCACGAGTGTGCCACTCGAATGCGGGTCGATCGATCCGTCCGTACGCCTGAGCTGAAACAGCATCAGGTCGCGGCCATCCTCGAGTTGAATCGAGAACCAGTCCCAGCCGACCTGCTGCGCTTCGAGGAAGCTCGTGCCGAACTCGTGATCCATCCAGCTCAGGCCTGTCACCGCCAGCTTTCGACCGTCGATCGTGATGGCGCCGCGCGTTGGCATGCGGGTGAGCGAGTAGTACAGAGACGCGTTGCCAGCCGCCGATCCCTTGCTGCTGAATCCCCGCTCGCCGTGCAGAACGACGGGGCGGTCCTCCGCAAGCGATAGATCGATGCCGAATTCCGCCGTCGACGCGCTGAGGCGATGCCGCCCCTGCGAATCGATCGTGGCTTCCCAGTCGTCGTTCCAGACGCGGTACCGGTCCACTGTCGCGCCGGCCCATCCGGGCCCTGCCCGGTTCATGCGGTCGGTGAAGTGGTAGCGCCTGCCTGACACGTCAGTCAGCGCCACGTGCGTCATGAACAGATCGCGGACCGCCCACGCCGACCGGTTGGCTGGGGCCGGATCGAGCCCCACACGAAAGAATGTGAGCTGATAGCCGAAGCGATGCGCGTCGGCCGCCTCGACGTTCCCGGTGTAATACCACCACTCGAGTTTGTACTCCGGGTGACTCGCATGATCGGCCGGCAGCTTGATGGTGCGGCCCACGACAGCAGCTTTCCATCCTGGACTCGGACTCTGGGCCGAAGCGGCAAGCATTGCTGCCAGCACCATCGTCGCCGCGATTCCCGCTTGCCTCATTGATCCTGCTTCAGCGTGAGGCGGGCAGCGCGCCGCGCGGGATAGAGTCCTGCCATGGTCGTGGCTAGCACCATCAGCGCCGAGGATTGCACCAGGAACATCCCGGGCAGATGGAACTGGATGGTCCACCCAAAGCTCTGGACGTTGACGACGTAGATCAGGACGAGAGACAGGGCGAGACCGACACAGAGTCCAATCGCCTGACTGGCGGCGCCGATCACGGCGGCTTCGCCCATGACCATTCGGCGGATCTGTGCACGCGTGGTGCCGATCAGGCGCAGCACCGTGAGCTCGGCCTCGCGCTCCAGGATCAGGGTGAGCAGCGTGCCGGCCACGCCGAGGATGGCCACGACAATAGCGACGAGCTCGAGCGCGTAGGTGATCGCAAACGTGCTGTCGAAGATGCGCAGCACCTCGGCCCGCAGCCACGCCTGCGTGTTGATCACGACGTTGTGCGCGTCGCCTATCGAGGCGAGCAGTCGCTCGCGCGCCGCGTCGGGGTCGACGTTCGGCGCCAGGTACACCGTCATGCCGCTGGCGCCGATCTCTCCGTAGTGACGCTCGAACGTGGAGCGATCCATCATCACGACGCCGCGATCGTTCGAGTAGTCGAAGTAGACCGCCGCCACGCGCACCTCAACCGAACCATGTGGAGTGGGCAACGAGACGATGCTCCCGACGGAGACCCGCTGCTTCAGCGAGAAGCTCTCGGAGACGACGACGGCGTCCTGGCCAATCGCCGCCCGCATCTCGGCGCGCGCGTCTGCGGGCGCCTTGAACAGCAGAGTGCCGCGGGTGAGGAGCACGTCGAAATCACTGCCACCGACACGAACTCGTGTGTCGGCGTACGGCACGTCTATCGATCGGAATCGATCCACCGCTGCGACGTCCGGGCTCGAGGTAATGAGGTCAACGACGTCGGGCGAGAGCGTCTCGTCGGGCCCGGGCTGTTGCCGCGCGCCAGGGCTGACGAACAAATCGGCTTGCAGCGTCTGCGCGACCCAGTAGGAGACGGTGTCGCGAAAGCTGCCGATCATGACGGCGATGGCCACCATCATCGACAGGCTCACCGCCAGCGCCGCAATCGAGATCGACAGCCGCGGTACGGACGCCGAGACGTTGTTGACCGCGAGCCAATCCTCGACGCGCATCAGGCGACGAACCGGCGCTAGCAGGAGGCGGGTGACGAGCACGAGAATGGCAGGAACCAGAAACGACGCGCCGAGCACGATGGCGACTGCTGCGGCGTATCCGAAGAGCGGCAGGTTGCCGACCGGCCCGAGGGTGGCGAGCCAGGCGCCCGCCCCCAGCAGCATTGCGGGAAGCCAGAGACCTCGAAGCCGGAACCGCGGCCGCGGCTCCACATCGTCGATGCCCCGCGTGGCGGCCGTGGGACTGACGCCCGAGGCCTCTTGCGCCGGGACCAGCGCCGCCAGCAGCGAGAGCGGCAGGCTGGTGACACAGGCGAGCAGCACGTACCGCCAGGTCAGCGCCGGCGGCGCCGCCGCGGTCGCGATGTAGAGCGTCGATACTGTCGTGGAGGTGAGCGCGATGGTCCAGATGGCGAGCAGCCGCCCCAGCAGCAGCCCCACCGCGCCGCCGACTACCGCGAGAATGGCGGCCTCCCCGAGGAACAGGGCGCGAACTTCCGCGCGGGTGATCCCGAGACCCCGCAATGTGCCGATTTCGGCGCGCCGCGACAGCACAGAGACGGAGATCGTGTTGTAGACGAGGAAGAGCCCAACGATCAGCGCAATGTAGGAGAGCGCCGTAAGGTTCAGGTGGAAGGCCGCGAGCATGTTTTCCACCTGCTGACCGCGTTGTGCGGGGCGCCGCACCTGGAGACCGGCGGGGAGGCGACTGGCGATGGCCCGCTCGGCGGTGTCCACCGATGTGTCTGCCGCGAGGCGCAGGTCGACCCGGGTGACGCGACCGAAAGTGCCGAGCACCTGTTGCGCGGCGGCGATGTCCATCAGGACCAAGCGGCCATCCAGCACCCGCGCGGGGCCTTCGTCGGCCAGGAGCGCCGTGATGGTCAACGGCACGCGCCGGTCACCGACTTCAACGGTCAGAGTGGATCTGACGCGCAGTCCTCGTGGCGCCGAGAACCGTGCGGTCAGGACGGCCGAAGAGGGATCGAGCAGGAGCGACAGGAATTCGCGAGGCGCGGGTGTCTGGCCGGTCGCCGTTGGCGAGAGGAGGACGTAGTCGCGGATGGCGCGATCGCGCAGCACGTCTACTCCGAGAAGCCGGAGACGCTCGGCGGGGTGGCCAGGCTGCCGCAGCACGAGCTGTCCTTCAATCACGGGAGAGATGTCGCCGAACTCACGAAGCCAGCCGAGTGCGGGGATGAGTGTCTCGTCGACGCCCGTGCCAGGGCTGGCGATCTCGAGGCCGGCGCGTCCAGACACGACGTTGAGCGCGGTTGTGAACCCGGCGAGCGAGCTGGCATTGGTGAGTTGAATGGCGATGACCACCGCCACGCCGAGCGCGACCCCCAGGGCGGTGCTGGCCGTGCGCAACGGCTCCTGCGCCATGCGCCGTAGCACGAACCAGCTAAAGAACCGCACCGCGCGGGCCTCCGTCTTCGATACGCCCGTCGCGCATGCGAATCACCCGTCGGGCCGCGGCCGCGATGTCGGGCGCATGCGTGGCGAGCATCAGGGTCACGCCCGATTCGACGTTCAGCTCCGTGAGTAGATCGAGAATGCGATGGCCGTTCTCGGAGTCGAGATTTCCCGTGGGTTCGTCCGCGATCACCAGGGCTGGGCGGTGCACGAGGGCGCGCGCGACCGCCACACGCTGCATCTCGCCGCCGGAGAGTTGCCTGGGGTAATGAAAGAGTCGTCGCGCCAGACCCACCCGGTCGAGCAGTGTGCGGGCGGCACTCTCCGCGCCAGCACGCCTACTGCCGGCGAGGAGCAGCGGCAGCTGCACGTTCTCGATTACCGTGAGGGTGGGGAGCAGGTTGAAGAACTGGAAGACGAACCCCACCCGGGCGCGCCGGACCAGCGTCAGTTGGTCATCGTTCAGCCCGGCCAGCACGCGTCCCTCGAGCGCCACGGTGCCAGCGGTGGGCCTGTCCATGGCACCGCAGAGGTGCAGCAGCGTGGACTTGCCGCAGCCCGACGGTCCCACGAGGGCGACGAATTCTCCCGCGGAGATGTCGAGACTGACATCGCTCAACGCTGCCACGGCGGTCTCGCCGGCGGCGTAGCTGCGAGTGACCGCGTGCAGGGTGAGCAGGGCCGACACTCAGAGAGTATGTCAGGCCCATCGGCGTCGACACCTCTCGAGCGACATAGGAGACCGGGTCTCCGTCAGATGCCCTCCCAAGGAGACCCGGTCTCTTAATCCCCGGCGTATGCTGATCGGGTGCCGCACCCGTCCTCATCCTCATCGGCTGTCGTGCTGTTCGACGGCACGTGCGCGTTCTGCGAGCGCGCCGTGGTGTTCATCGCCAGGAGGGACCCTTCCGGCTATTTCAGGTTCGGTGCGTCTCAGTCGCCCCAGGCGGCGGCACTGCTGGCTCCGTACGGCGTCACCCGGGAGACAGCGCGAAGCATCATTCTGATCGAGGACGGGCGCGTGCACCTGCGATCGACAGCGTCACTGCGCATCGCTGCCCGACTGGCGTTTCCGTGGTCGCTGCTGCGTGTGCTGCTCGCTGTGCCCGTGCCTGTCCGCGACGGCGTGTACATGCTCATCGCGGCGGTCCGGAAGCGCCTGGCGGGGCCCTCGAATGCCTGCGAGATCCCCCCGCCCGCGATCCGGGCCCGCATGATCTAGGGTCCTGCCGGGGCTTCGCGCTTTCATCGCACCCCGTTTTCTGCGACAGTTCCAGACGTGTCATCCAATCACCCGGCCCGCGATTCCGGTCCCCTGATTACGGACTACGAAGCGTACCTCTTCGGCGAGGGGCACTGGCTTCGGGCCTGGGAGAAGCTGGGTGCCCGACCTGCCATTGTCGGGGGCATCGCCGGCTACACGTTCGCGGTGTGGGCGCCCAACGCGCAGGGTGTCTCGGTGGTCGGCACGTTCAACCGGTGGGACGGACGCGCACACCCGCTGGAATCGCGTGGCGCGAGCGGCCTGTGGGAGACGTTCGTGCCAGGGGTGACCGCCGGGTCGCTCTACAAGTTCGAGATTCATCTGCGCGAAGGTCCGCCGCTCGTCAAGGCCGATCCGTTTGCGCTGTTTGCCCAGCGTCCACCCGAGACCGCGTCGGTGACGAGCGATTTCGGTCATCACGTGTGGCGGGACACCGCGTGGATGTCGGCGCGGCGCGACGCTCCGCTCGATGCCCCGATGTCGATCTACGAGGTGCACTCCGGCTCGTGGCGCCGCAATCCGCTCGAGGGCAACCGCTCACTGAGCTGGCGGGAACTGGCGGCTGAGCTGGTGCCGTACGTGGTGCAGATGGGGTTCACCCACATCGAGCTGCTCCCGATCATGGAGCACCCGTACGAACCGTCGTGGGGCTACCAGGTCACCGGCTATTTCGCGCCAACCAGCCGCCACGGCACGCCAGACGAGTTCAGGTTCTTCGTCGACGAATGTCACGCGAACGGCCTCGGTGTGATTCTGGACTGGGTGCCGGGCCATTTTCCGAAGGACGCGCACGGTCTTGCCTTCTTCGACGGGAGTGCCCTGTTCGAGCACGCCGACCCCCGCCAGGGCGAGCATCAGGACTGGGGGACGCTGATCTTCAACTACGGCCGTCACGAAGTCCGCAATTTCCTGCTCACGAACGCGCTGTACTGGCTCGAGTCGTTCCACATCGACGGCCTTCGCGTGGACGCGGTCGCATCGATGATCTACCTCGACTACTCGCGCCAGGAGGGGCAGTGGATCCCGAACCAATACGGCGGTCGCGAGAATCTCGACGCCATCGATTTTCTTCGCGAGTTGAACGCGCTCACGCACGGACACCATCCAGGCACGGTAGTGATCGCTGAAGAGTCGACGGCCTTTCCGGCCGTGAGTCGTCCCACGTGGGTGGGCGGACTCGGTTTCACCCTGAAGTGGAACATGGGTTGGATGCACGACATCCTCACCTACGCCGGCAAAGATCCGCTCTATCGGCGCTGGGAGCATCAGCATCTGACGTTCTCGATGCTCTATGCGTACAACGAGAACTTCGTGCTGCCCTTCTCGCACGACGAGGTCGTGCACGGCAAGCGATCGATGCTCGACAAACTGCCCGGCGACGCCTGGCAGAAGGCCGCGTCGCTCCGTACGCTCTACGCTTTCATGTTCGTGCACCCCGGCAAGAAGCTGTTGTTCATGGGGTCGGAGTTTGGCGTGTGGCGTGAGTGGGACCAGGCCGAGTCACTCGAATGGGATCTCCTGCAATACCCGCTGCACGCCGGCCTGCAGCGGTTCGTGTCCGATCTGCATCGGATCTATCGCGAACAGCCATCCCTGTACGAAGTTGATTTCGAGCCTGCCGGCTTCGCGTGGATCGATTGCAACGATCACGAGGCGAGCGTCATTTCCCTGCTCCGGCGCGCCCGTGATCCCGACGACGCGATCGTCTCCGTGATCAACTGGACTCCGGTGGTCCGGTACGACTACCGGGTCGGTGTGCCGGAGCAGGGCTTCTATCGCGAGTTGCTGAACACCGACGCTGCAATCTACGGCGGGAGCAATGTCGGAAATCAGGGCGGCGTGCAGACCGAAGCGGTGCCGGCCCACGGCCACGCGCAGTCTCTGCGGCTGACCCTGCCGCCGCTGGCAGGGCTGCTCTTCAAACGCACACAAAACCAGATCGGCGAGCGCATCGCCTGAGCCCGTCCGGGGACTTGGGCCGACGGTTGGTTACGGCCTCACCGTGCCGGTGATGTGGTGCGAGACTCGAGATCGTGCCACCGCGCGTAGACACGTTCGAGTTCGAGGCGCAGCTGCTGCAGTCGATCGACGGCCCCCTTCACGGAGCCTGCTGGCCCCCGGTAGAACTCAGGGGATCCCAGTTGCGCTTCGAGCGCCCGAACGTCCTGCTCGAGTGTCTCGATACGAGCGGGCAGCGACTCGAGCTCTCGCTGTTCTTTGAACGAGAGCTTGGGCTTGGCCGGTGCGGAGGTACCGGCCGGCGGATTCTTCCCCGAGGCAGGGCTCTTCTTCGACGAGGGGCCCTTGGACGTTGGGGGAGCGGCAGGTTCTGCTGCCGTGGGCGGCGGCGTGGTCGTTTCTCTCCCTGGATTGCCCGCGCCCAACAGCGACTCTCCGGCCTTTCGCTGCCGCTGCCAGTCTTCGTACCCGCCGACGTATTCGCGAATGCTGCCGTTTCCCTCGAACGCGAACACGCTCGTCACGACGTTGTCCAGAAATGCGCGGTCGTGGCTGACCAGCAGGATCGTGCCCGGGAAGTTCACCAGCTCTGACTCGAGCAGCTCGAGCGTCTCGAGATCGAGGTCGTTGGTCGGCTCGTCGAGGATGAGCACGTTGGCGGCCTTGGTGAACAGCCGCGCCAGCAGCAGCCGGTTGCGCTCGCCACCTGAGAGGGCTTTCACGGGAGACCGCGCGCGCTCTGGCGGGAACAGGAAGTCGGCGAGATAGCCGTGCACGTGCCGGGGCTTGCCGTTGACGGTTACGGTGTCGTTGCCGTCCGCGACCGTGCCGACGACGGTGCGTTCGGGATCGAGTTGTTCGCGCTGTTGATCGAAGTAGGCCACTTCGAGATTGGTGCCGCGTTCGATCGCGCCGGTGTCCGGCGTGAGTTCTCCAGTCAGCAACCGCAACAGCGTGGTCTTGCCTACCCCGTTTGGTCCGACCAGTCCGATACGGTCGCCCCGGATGATGCGCGTCGAGAAGTCGCGGACGACCTGCCGGTCGCCGTAGGCAAAGCTGATCTCCTCGGCTTCGACCACCACGTGTCCTGAGCGATCCGCGGCGTCGATCGCCATTTGCACGCGGCCGACCACGTCGCGTCGTGCCGCGCGGAGCTCGCGCATGGCCATCAGAGCTTTCACGCGGCCCTCGTCCCGGGTGCGACGTGCTTTGATGCCGCGCCGGAGCCAGACTTCTTCTTCGGCCAGCCGCTTGTCGAACTTCTCGTGCCGGAGCGCCTCGTTGGCGAGCCACGCCTCTTTCTTGTCGAGAAAGGTGTCGTAGTTGCCGGGCCAGGACGTCAGGCGTCCGCGATCGAGCTCGACGATGCGGGTGCCAAGCCGGCGCAGAAACGATCGGTCGTGCGTGACGAACACGACCGCGCCCTGGTAGGCCGCGAGAAAGTCTTCGAGCCAGGCGATCGCGTCGATGTCGAGGTGGTTGGTCGGCTCGTCGAGCAGCAGCAGGTCAGGCTGCGCCACCAAGGCTCTCGCCAGCATCACCCGGCGCCTCCATCCACCCGACAGCGTGGTCACGATGCGTTCGGCCGGGAGGTCGAGACGCTCGAGGACCAGCTCGACGCGCTGCTCAATCGTCCAGCCGTCGCGTTCCTCGAGCTCGTGTTGCAGGCGGCCAAACTCCGTGAGCTGCGCCTCGGTGTGATCGCCCGCGAGGGCGGTGGCGGCGTGGTGGTAGTCCTTGACCAGCTGGCCCAGGTCACCCAGGCCTTCGGCGACGACATCGAACACCGTGCGGTCTGCGACGAGCGGGACGTCCTGGTCGAGCCGCGCCGACTGCATTCCCGGCGCTCGCCACGTCGTCCCACCGTCGGCGATCAACTCGTCGTTCAGGATTTTGAGGAGTGTCGATTTGCCTGTGCCGTTGCGTCCGATGATGGCGATGCGCTCGCCCGCCTCGATCTGCAGCGCGGCGTCGTCGAGCAGTGGCAGGTGCCCATAGGCCATGGACAGGTGCGTGAGCGTAATGACGGGCATCCGATCAAAGGTAGCACGGCGTCGTCTACCGCCGGCTCCCGCAAAAAGCATAGAATGCAACCTCCAAATCCGGAGGAGTTACAAATGAGTGCAACGACTGGGGTTCGCCAGGCCGGGGCCGCGGTGGCCGATCGCCATGCGGCCTACGACAAAGGGCGTCTGTTTTTCGTGAGCAGTCTCGCTTTGGTGACTGCCGGCGTGGCCGCGTCGCTGCGGGCCAATACGGCGGGTGATCTGCAACGCACGTTCTTCGATCCGATCGACAAGGCGCACTCAGCGGCCATGATTGCGGGCGTCCTGGGCGTGCCCTTTCTCGGGTTTGCGCTGACGATCGCGTTGAGCAGTCCACTGCTCGACATCATCGGGATGCGGCTGTTCCTGCCCCTCTCGGGGTTCCTGTTGACGCTCGGCACGCTCGTCATGGTCTTCGCCGAACGGTTCTCGAGCGGCGGCACCAGCATTCAGACCGTGCTCTGGACCGGCGCGCTGATCGCGGGTATCGGGTGGGGCATGGTCGAAACGGTCATCAACCCGCTCATTGCCACGCTCTATCCTGACGAGAAGACAGCCAAGCTGAACCTCCTGCATGCCTGGTGGCCTGGCGGACTCGTCATCGGCGGGTTGCTGGGCGTGCTGCTCTCCAACATGGGCATTGGCTGGCAGGTCAAGCTGGCGCTCGTGGCCATCCCCGGGCTGGCCGTGGTGTTTCTGTCGCTCGGCGTTGCCTATCCGCCCACCGAGCGCAAGGCCGCCGGTGTATCGACCGGCGATATGTTCCGTGAGCTGGTCAACCCGATCTTCGTCGTGCTGTTCTGCTCGATGTTTCTCACCGCGGCCTCCGAGCTCGCGCCTGGCCAGTGGGTGGATCTGGCGCTCACGCGGACCGTCCACATGCCGGGCATCCTGTTGCTCGTTTACGTGAGCGGACTCATGTTCGTGATGCGGCACTTTGCCGGCGCCCTGGTCCACAGGCTCTCGCCCATCGGACTGCTGTGGGTGTCGTGTCTCATGGCTTCGCTAGGGCTCGTTGCCTTGAGCGTCGCCGACTCCCCCGTGACGGGGTTGCTCGCCGCCACTCTCTGGGGCACCGGCGTCTGCTACATGTGGCCGACCATGCTCGCGACGGCCTCGGAGCGGTTCCCACGCGGCGGTGCGCTGTTGATGGGGCTCATGGGTACTGCCGGCATGTTGTCCATCCAGTTCGTCCTGCCGATGATGGGACAGGTGTTCGACACCAAGAAGGTTGAGCTTGCCGGGGGACCGGCCGCGTTCGAGGCACTGCCCCAGGGGCCCGAAATGGAGCGTGTGCTCGGCATGGCGGCGCAGACATCGTTCCGGTACGTGGCGATTCTGCCGGCCATTCTCTTGATTGTCTTTGGTGCGATCTGGATGTACGACCGCTCTAAGGGCGGATTCAAAGCCGAAAAGATCTCTTAGCGTCTCGCTCTGGCCTGACGCCCTGCTGGTGACCATGGTCTCTGGCGGGGCGTCGGGCCATCCGTTCGCTCAAGCGCCGTCCTCTCCCGCTTCCCCTCCCCCTCGTAGAAATCTGCAGCCCCGCGGCGTGACGCATTGCTGTTTCTGCAATGCACGCGGTGGCGCCCTTCGCGTCGCGCGGCCAGATCGGCATTTTTACAGCCAATTTTTTCAACCTTGCTCGCTGTGCCGCGTGGTCAGCACCGGCAGGGCTGTTGCTTTGCTGGCGGGCGTAGGCCGGCGTCGGTGGCATTGAGCGACGACGGGGTGGCCTGCAGGTGGCGAGGGGCAATGCGAGTTGGGGAGGGTGGCGTATGCAAATAATCTGCGCGCGCAAGCGCGCTATGGGGTGGCTCGTGGTCGTAGGCACGATGTTTACGACCGGCTGGTCTCTGTGCGGCGTACGGGCTGAATCGCAAGGGAGGGGATCGGCGCCGGCGCCGCCCGAGCAGGCAAACACCGAGCACGCGGTCGACGCCCTGTCGGCCGACATGACGATTCGGCAGTGGCGCATCGCTGCAGACGGCAAGCCGCTCGGCGCGGACCCGCCCTCGTTCACCATGAAGCTGCAGCGTGAACGTCACGGGCAGGGCTGGCACACCTCACTCTCCCTCCAGCGCGCCGAACCGCCGCTGGTCCAGGGGCTCTCCGGGCCAAGGGCGCTCGACAACCCGTTTCTCGTCGCCCGCTTCGAGTACGACGATGACGGCACAGAGCCGAAGATGTATGACGTCAGCGGCCGGGTGATGGCGGGACCAACGGAAGCCGACCGTGCCCGTCTCGGTTTGCCGCTCGATCTCCGCGACCCATCATGGGATCCCACCGCATTGGCGGGACGCGCCCGAGGTGCCGCGCGTGGTGCTGCTAATCGGTCGGCGGCCAACGGGCTCCTCTTGAAGCAGGCCGACCACTCCCAGCGTCGCGCCGACCTCCAGCAGCGATTTGGGCCTCGCGCGGGGCAGGTGCGCGGTCTCGACCGCTTCGTTCACACCTTCGGCCCCGAGGTGCACGAACTGCTCGTCGATCCGGCGCTGGCATTGACGATGGAGATGAATGTCAGCGGGCAGGGCGGACTGCTGAGCCACGCCGTGTTCGAGTATCAGCCATTCGGAAAGGCCGACCTGCTCCGCCATCATGCGCAGGCGCAACGGGTCATCCCGGCGTCGGGCGGCAGTCGCATAGTCACCGACGTCACCATCGCCAACGTCATCGTCGACACACGAGGTGGACGATGAGGGGGAGGTGGGGCGGAACGCGCGTGGTGGTGTGTGTGCTCATTCTGGCGATGGCGCGTGGGCTTGCGGCGCAGGATCGGCCCGTCGTATTCCTCCACGGCCTCGGGTCCAATTCCAACGGCTGGGTTGATACTGCGGAGCGGCTGCGGCAGCAAACGGCCATTGAGCCGCGGCTGCCGGACTTCAACTGGCGCAAGAGCTTCCAGGACCAGGCGGGCGACGTGCGCAACCGTCCAGAGTTGGCGGCTCTCACGGCGCCGGTGCTCGTGGGGCACAGCAACGGCGGACTTGTCGCGCGCGAGTGGAGCCGCGGCCGTCATGTCGACGGCGTGGTGACAATCGGGACGCCCCATCGTGGCGCGCCGTTGATGCCGAACTTCTTTCAATGGACGAGCTTCAATGCCGCGGCGCCTTCGCTGCTCAACACCACGTTGCGGGCCTTCAGCGACTGGACCGACTTCTCCTGGACGTTCTGGTACATCCAGAACGCGCTCAACTGGGTGGCCGACTTCAGCATCTGGGCCGTGTTTTCGCTGGGCACGACACTCGGCTTCGACGCGGCTCTGCCGGTGGCGGGTCAGATGCATCCGTACTCGTCTTACGTCAGTGACGTGAACTCGTCGACGAATCTCGGACGCGAGGCCAGCGACATCCCCAGCCGGGTCGGCGTCGTCAGCGTTGCGCACAACTTCTACTGGGCCGGACCAGCGCGTGCGGCCGTGCCCGATCTGGCCGACGGGATTGCCGTGGCGCTGTACGGCGCGGCCTTTGGCCTCGAGTACTGGGCGGGATACATCATGATCGAGGCCGACCCGTCGGACTTTGCCGCCACTGAGCAGGCGTTCTCGCTGTTCACGGTGGCGAGCTACATTCTCGCGATCGATCCCTTCTACTGCCGCGTCGTATCGACGTACGGCTTGAACGACTGCGTCGAGAACGACGGTGTGGTGCCATACACGAGTCAGGAATATCCCAATGCGCCGAACATGTACATCGGCACCGACAACGACGGGCCGGCTCACGTGCAGGAGCGTCAGCGCAGCGGCGATGCGCTCTATTCGGCTCTGACGTGGTACATGCACATCCCCAACCGGGGCTCCACACCTACGCCCACTCCACCACCGCCCTCTCCTCCGGCACCGGGCGATCCTTCGCCCGCTCCGTCTGGTGGTTCGGCTCCCACGGGTTCCTTCGTCATGCAGCCCGACCAGGTGCTCTACCCTGACGATCGCATCGACTCGGTCAATGGGCTCTATCACTTCGTCTATCAGGCCGATGGCAACCTGGTCCTGTACGAGGAGAACTGGGCACCCCTGTGGGCCAGCCATACGGATGGGTCTCTCCCCGGCCTCGTCATCATGCAAAGTGATGGGAATTTCGTGCTCTACGACGGCAACGGCGTTGCCCTCTGGGCTTCCGGCTCCAGCGTCAACCATCCCGGCGCGTATCTGATCGTCCAAGACGATGGGAACGTGGTGATTTATGAAGCGGGTGGCGGAGCGCTGTGGGCGACCGGCACCGCCCGATAGGGCGGCGCAGCCGCACGTGGGTCTTTGTCGCGCTCGCCACTGCGATTGGGCTCGCCGGCAGTCAGCGTGGCAGTGCGATCGTGATCGGGAGCCGGCGCCAAGCGCCGGCTCCCCGCTGGGTGGTCGCGGGACATGCGCGTGGCACGCCCGATGTTCGAGACCACGTCGTCTATTTCCTTTCGAGGGGGCACGAGGTGGTGGCGCTCGATGCCCAGACCGGCGTCCTGCGGTGGCGCGGGTCGACGATGGGCGGGGGAGAGGCCACGCAGGGAACGCGGGTGATTCTCGTGGGCGATCTCCTGGTGGCGGGCGACTACGACCTGTTCGGGTTCGATCGGACGGATGGTCGTCTCCGATGGCGTCTCGTTCCTGAAGACGGATTTGGTCTGGGCGTTTATCTTGGTGCGGCCTGCGAGGGAGCGGTGTTCGCCGGGTCACCGGCTGGGCGCGTCTACGCGGTGAAAGCGGAGTCGGGCGGGGTGTTGTGGTCGAAGCTGGTCGGGTCCGACACCACCGTGTTTGCGCCGGTGCCGACGTCGGACCTCGTCGTGGCCGGGTTTACGTCCTTTGGCAAGACCCAGACCGGGGGCGTCGTCGCTTGGGATCGGGTTTCGGGGGAAGAGCGTTGGCGCCGGAGCTTCCCAGCGTGGAATGTCCCGGCGGTTGGCACGGGCGCGGCCGGTGGGCCGTTGGCGGCCGGCTCGTGGATCATTGCCAGCAGTCACGAGGGTGTCATCTACGCGCTCGATCGTCTGACAGGCCGCGTCAGTTGGGTCATCCCGAACCTCGGACAGCGGGCTGATGGTCGAGGCCCCTCGGCTCAGGATTTCAGGCCGTTGGCTGTGGTGGGAGAACTGCTCGTGGCCGGCTCGCTCACGGGCGAAGTCGTCGCATATGAGCTCGCGACGCGACGCGTGCGCTGGCGCAGCGTGCCGGTGTCGGCGTCGGTCGCGTTCGGGTTGGCTGCTGATGACGAAACGGTCTACGTCCCGTATCTGACAGGTCAGGTTGTGGCGCTCCACGTCTCGACTGGCGTAGAGCGGTGGCGGATGGGGGGCAGCGCACATGGCTTTTCCTGGGTGCCGCTGGTCGCTGAGACCGGCGTATACCTTGCCGGTTCCGAAGCGGGGTTCGTGGCTCTCTCTCGTCCGTCTTTTCCGTGAGGAGTGTTTGATGGTGCGCACACGTGCAATTCTGGCAAGCGTCGCGTTGGGGCTGGTCGTCGGGCTGGGGTGCGGCCGCAGTCCGGAGGCGCCCGGTGGCCCATTCGAGGGCACATGGTCAGGGGCTATTCAGGACAGCGCGGCAGGTAGTGGGACAGCGCGGTTGACGCTCAGTCAACAAGGCGCCGGGGTGTCGGGCACATTCAGCACTACCTTTGCGGATGTTGGGGCCAATCGAACCGGAACGGTGTCGGCCACGGCGAGCGGCACGACCGCATCCGTGTTCCTGACTCCCGGTTCGCCGACTGTCTGCTCGCCAGCGTTGACCTTGTCCGGGACCATGGGCGGCACGCTGGTGCTTGTCGGCAACAAGTTGGGTGGCAGCTACTCGGTTCTCCTCTGTGCGGGCGGAGCGGCTGGCTCGGTTGATCTGGTCCGGCAGTAGGGCCGCCTGGCGTTCCGCTCGTGCAGGGACGCCAGGCGGCGGGTTGGGTCTATACTGCGGCGAGAGGCCCCCCTGAAACTGCTAGCGGTCGCAACCGTGGTTGTTGGGCTGTCGATGGCGACCGGCGTCATCGCACAGGATGGGCGACCTGCGAGCGTCGCGCCTGTGGTGCGGACGGTGTACGTGATGGCGTCCGATCAGAAGAGCTCGCCCGTCCTCGATCTGGCTCCTGCCGACTTCCTTATCAAGGAGAACGGCAAATCGCGCGACGTGATTACGGCCCAGCTGTCCAATCGGCCCATGCAGATCGCGTTGATCATCGACGATAACGGCACAGGGCTTTTCCGCACGGCGGTGGCTGGGTTCATTCAGCGTCTGCTCGGGGAGGCGGTGTTCGCTGTCAGCGTCGTGAATGGCCAGGCCATGAAGCTCGTCGACTACACGGCTGATGTGTCGAGGCTGCAGAGTGCCATCCATTTTCTGGGGGCGCGTCCCGCCACCCCAGACGGGGGACAGTTGCTGTCGGCCATTTACGAGGCGGCGCGCGAGCTTCAGCGTCGCGAGGCGCCGCGGCCGATCATCGTCGCCCTGACCGTCGGTGGCGCCGAGCACAGCACGATGCAGGCGCATTACGTGCTCAATCAATTGCGCGACAGCCGCGCGTCACTCAACGTCTTCTCCGTGGCTGGGTCGTCGTTGCGGGCCGTCGTGCCCGTCGACCGGCCGTCGGTTCTGCTCGAGACGTCCATCAACATCGACGAAGTCCTTGGAGATGGGCCTGCGCTGTCGGGTGGCTGGCGCGAAGAAATCGCGCCGACGGCCGGCAACGTGCGAGGCTTGCGCACGCTTGCGGAGGCCCTCTCGCACCAGTACGAGGTCAGCTACCTGCTGCCGGAGGGTGTCAGACCTTCCGAAAAAGTGGCCGTGAGCGTCAAACGTCCTGGCGTTCAGCTCCGCGCTCCCAGTCGCATTGCCGTCCGCTGACGTCCGACTCCAGCCCCCAGCGCACCGTCGATGACAAACGTGCGACCGTTTCGCGTGCTGGGAGAAATCGCGATTAAGCTGGACGCACCTCGAAAGGCACACAGATCATGACAGCCCTTTCACGAATCACGGCAGTGGGTATCGCGGCGGCAGCGTTCTTGTCGACGGTCGTCGTCTCTGGCCAGCAGAACGCGACGGCGGCCGGGCCGAACATCTCGGCCGTCGATCAGGTCTTTGGATTTCCCGGGCAGCTGCAGGGCGATGTATATCGCGTCTCGTTTCCACGGACCGACCTGACGGTGACCGCCGATGGCGTCACGATCAAGCCGGGTCTTGCGCTTGGCAGCTGGGCGGCGTTCAAGCGCAATGGCGCGGCGGCGGTCATCCACGGTGACCTCGTGCTCACCGAATCCGAGATCAACCCTGTCATCTCGACACTGCAGGCGTCGGGCTTCGAGATTACTGCTCTGCACAATCACCTGATCGGGGAGACGCCGCATGTGATGTATCTGCACTACTGGGGATCGGGGCCCGAGGCGACGCTCGCGCAGGGCCTTCGTAAGGCGCTCGGCACCACGAAGACGCCGCTGCAGCCTGCGACCGCTCCTTCCACCCCTGCTGCGGGGCGGGCCGGCGCCGCAGCACCGCCGGCAGCCGATCCCGGCTTCGACGTAGAGACGCTGCAGCGGGTGCTGGGCCGGACCGGCATGGTCCGGGGCGGCGTGCTTGGCATCTCCGTGCCCCGACCCGAGAAGATCACGATGATGGGTGTCGAGATGCCGCCGGCAATGGGCATGGCGACCGCGCTGAACTTTCAGACCGACGGCGCCGGAAAGATCGCGGGTACCGGTGATTTCGTGATGATCGACGACGAAGTCAATCCGATTGCGAAGGCGCTACGGGCGCACGGTATTGCCGTGACGGCGCTGCACAATCACATGTTGCATGGGACGCCGAATCTCTACTTCATGCACTTCTGGGCGCACGGCACGGTCCAGGATGTGGGAGTAGGACTGAAAGCAGCGCTGGATCTGCTCGCGAAGTAAAACGGCTTACGGCTTACGGCTTACGGGCGCGGCGGGGCCAGACCACTTGCGTGGCTGCGAGCGCGTCGGGTGTGTGCCGGTCGTCAGCCCTTGATTTTGATATTTCTGAACCACACTTCGTCGCCGTGATCCTGCAGGAGGATCCGCCCGCGGCGCGCTTCGCCGAAGCCGGCGATGTCCTTGAACTTGCTCTCGGCGATGAACGTCTTCAGGCGTGCGCTGCCGAGCTCGAATTCGACGACTTTGGTGCCGTTGAGCCACTGCTGAACGACGCCGGCCTTCGAGATGATCTCCACGTGATTCCATTCGCCGACCGGCCGTGCCGTATGGGCGGTTGGCGGAATGAGGTCGTACAGGGCCCCGGCCGTGCGGTTGCCGTTCTTTCCCGCCTTCGCATCCGGATGCCGCTCATCGTCGAGCACCTGCATCTCGAAGCCGACCCCGGCATGGCCCGTCTTGACGAGGGCTTCGTTGACGAGGTACTTGATGCCGCTGTTGCCGCCGGGGGTAATCTTCCAGTCGATTTGGAAATCGAAGTCGCCGTATTCGTCCTTGGTGACGATGTCGCCGGCGTTGGCCGTCTGCGCGGCCGGTACCGTCATGTGCTTCAGCGAGCCGTCTGCCACCGTCCAGCCGGCGGTGGGAAACTCGGTGCGGTTGAATCCACGCCATGCGTCAGTGGTGCGGCCGTCGAACAAGAGACGCCATCCTTCGGTCTTCTCCTTGGCGGTCAATGTATTCGTGGCCGGCGTCGCCTGATCGACGGGCGCGGGTCCGGCACCCGTGGCAGCCAGGGTTGCTCCGGCAGTCACAGTGAGCGCCAGTGTGAAGGTCCGAAAGCGACGGCGAACCCGCGAGACGAAGGCCATGGCAGCTGGGTGTGGTGCTAGCGACATGAGGTAACTCCCGATAGAGGGTGTCTGGAGACCGGCCTTCGCATATCTCGCGAAGTCCCGGCTCTTCTGCAAGGCCCGGTGTCCCGTCTCCGCGTCGCGAAGACCCAGCCAGCTGAGACTGCGCGCCGCTGGACGTCATCGTCAGGGTCAGCGATTATGATAGGCGCAAAGTTGGGACATGGCGAGCACTGACAGCATCACTGCGCCGGAGCGCGCGGACATGGTCGGCCGCGGCCGGCTCGAGGGGTATCTCACCCCGGACGAAGTGGCTGGCGTGGTCAGCGAGGGGCTGGCGCGGCTGCCGCTCGACGGCCGCCGGGTGCTGGTGCTGATTCCAGACGGCACGCGCACCATGCCCATGCCGTTTCTGTTCGCTGCCATCGAGCGGGAACTGGGTGGACGCGTGGCGGCGCTCGATTACCTTGTGGCACTCGGCACGCACGTGCCGATGACCGATGCGCAACTGACGCAGCTGCTCGGCTGCCCGGTGGTCAACGGGCTCGCTGGCGAGCGTCACGTGTTCAACCATCGATGGGACGATCCGGCGACGTTCGTGCAGCTGGGCACGTTGTCGGCCGACGACGTCGCTGCGCTCACGGGCGGACGCCTGCACCAGAACGTTCCAGTGGCGCTCAACCGGCTGGTCACCGAGTACGACCACGTGATCATCTGCGGACCTGTGTTCCCTCACGAGGTCGCCGGTTTCTCTGGTGGGTCGAAGTATCTGTTTCCGGGCATCGCCGCGCCGGAGATCATCCATTTCACACACTGGCTCGGGGCGTTGATCACCAGCTCGGAAGTGATCGGCACCAGGGACACGGCCGTTCGTGCCGTGATCGATCGGGCCGCGTCGCTGCTCGAGACGCCGGTCTCTCTGCTCGCTCCGGTTGTCACGCACGAGGGCGTGGCGGGCATCTACTGCGGGGAGCGGAGCGAGACGTGGCGCCGGGCCGCGGACCTGTCGGCGCGGCGGCACATCACATGGGTCGACGAGCCCTTCACGCGGGTGCTCGCCATCATGCCCGAGATGTACCAGGACCTGTGGGTGGCCGCCAAAGGCACGTACAAGATGGAACCGGCGATTGCCGATGGCGGCGAGGTGATCATCTACGCGCCGCACGTGAAGGAAGTCAGCCACGTTCACGGCCATCTGATTGAAGAGATTGGCTATCACTGCCGCGATTACTTCCTCGCGCAGTGGGAGCGCTTTCAGCATTATCCTGGCGGCATCCTCGCGCACTCCACGCACGTGAAGGGGCTCGGCACCTACGACGCCGCGACGCGCGTCGAGACACCACGCATCACCGTGACGCTGGCGACGGGCATTCCAGAAGACGTCTGCCGCCGAATCAATCTCGGCTACGCGGATCCGTCGAGCATCGATGTGGACGCGTGGCCAACCGTGGCCACCCGGGGCATGCTGAAGGTGCCTCGTGCAGGGGAGCTGCTGTACCGAATCGGACAACCTCCAGAGGCGAGTGCTGAGTACGGACTATGACTTACAAGATTGGGGTAGTCGGGCTTGGCGTGATGGGCGCCAACCTCGCACGTAACATCGAGAGCCGTGGGTTTCCGGTCGTCGGGTACGACCTGGACGCGAAGAAGACGGCCGGCTTTCTCGACGGGCCGGCCAAGGGGAGCGCCATCATTGGCGCCGAGTCACCCGAAGCGCTGATGGCGGCGCTCGAGCGGCCACGGCGCGTGCTGATGATGGTGCCGGCCGGCGCGCCGGTCGACAGCGTTATCGCGCATCTGCGCCCCTGCCTGGAACGAGGCGACATTCTCATCGATGGCGGCAACTCGTTCTTTCGCGATACCGATCGCCGCTGCGACGATCTGGCGTCGAGCGGGTTTCATTTCCTCGGGGCTGGTGTCTCAGGCGGTGAAGAAGGCGCGCTGAAGGGCCCGGCCATCATGCCCGGCGGACCGCGCCCGGCCTGGGACGCGGTAGCGCCCATCTTCCAGGCCATCGCGGCGAAGGCCGACGATGGCGAGCCCTGCGTGGACTACATGGGACCGCGCGGGGCCGGCCATTACGTGAAGATGGTGCACAACGGGATCGAGTACGGCGACATGCAGTTGATCGCCGAAACCTACGATTTGCTGCACCGCGGCGGTGGTATTCCGACGGCTGAGATCGCGACGATTTTCGAGGAGTGGAACCAGGGCGAGCTCCGGTCCTATCTCGTGGAGATCACGGCGCGCGTGCTCGCGCACGTCGACCAGGAGACCGGGCAGCCGCTGGTCGATGTGATTCTCGACGAGGCGCAGCAGAAGGGGACCGGCAAGTGGATGAGCCAGAACGCCTTCGATGTCGGCGCCCCGATTCCCACGGTGAATGCCGCGGTCGAGGCGCGCATCATCTCGTCGCTGAAGACTGAACGGCTGGCGGCCAGCCAGGTGCTCCAGGGGCCCTCCGGGCGGTTTGCCGGCAACCGGCAGAGCCTGGTCGACGCCGCCCGCCACGCGCTCTATGCCAGTAAAGTGACCTCCTACGCGCAGGGGATGGCCCTCCTGCGGATGGCGTCGATCGAGTACGGCTACGAGATTGACCCCGGGCTCGTGGCCAAAATCTGGCGCGCCGGCTGCATCGTCCGCGCGGCGCTGCTTGGCGACATCCGCGACGCGTTCACGCGCAACCACGGTCTGGTCAACCTGTTGCTCGACGACGCGTTCGTCCAGGCAATGGCCGAGCGACAGGACGGATGGCGTCGCGCCATCCGCACCGCTGTCGATCTTGGCGTGCCTGTGTCTGCGATGAGCACGTCGCTCGCCTACTACGACGCGTATCGCAGCGCGCGGCTGCCCGCCAACGTGACCCAGGGGCAGCGCGACTTCTTTGGCGCTCACACGTACCGGCGTACGGATCGTGACGGCGTCTTTCACACGCAGTGGACCACCGAAACCGAGTCATGACTTCACATTCAACAGGACTGTCCATTCCAGGCCCCGGCGGGGGGCTCGACTTCCTCGCCCTCGGGGCGCTCGTGCACCGGCTCGATCCGGGCGTTGTGCCGTTCCATAAGGCGCAGACCTGCACGATTCACGTGAGCGGCGGGGAGTACAACACCGCCGCCAACCTTTCCGACTGCTTCCGGTTGCAGACCGGCATCGCGACCGCGATGGTCGACTACCCGATTGGCGATCTCATCGCCGAGCGCGTGCAGGCCATGGGTGTGCGTCCGTTCTACAAGCGGTTCGAGCACGACGGCGCCCGCGGGCCGAACATGGCGACCGTCTACAGCGATCGTGGCTACGGCGTCCGCGCGCCGGTGGTGTTCTATAACCGCAGCCAGGAGGCGGCCGCCGAACTGCGGCCGGGCGACTTCGACTGGGCCGGGATCTTCAGCAAGGGCGTCCGGTGGTTCCACAGCGGGGGCATCTTTGCGGCGCTCTCGGAGACCACGTCAGACGTGATCATCGAGGCCATGCAGGCCGCCAAGCGGCACGGCGCGATCGTGTCGTTCGATCTCAACTTCCGCGAGAAGCTGTGGCGGGCCTCCGGCGGCCATGCCCGCGGCCTCGACGTGCTCCAGCGCATCGTCCAGTACGTCGACGTGCTCGTCGGCAACGAAGAGGATCTGCAGAAGGGGCTCGGTGTCGCGGGTCCGGAAGTGGCGTCTCACTCGAAGCTCGAGACGCATGCGTTCCTCGGGATGATCGATCGTGTCGTCGAGAAGTTCCCGCAGATCAAGATCGTGGCCACGACGCTGCGCGACGTGCGGTCGACCAACCGGCACACCTGGGGTGCGGTGGCGTGGATCAACGGCGAGGCGTTTGTGACGCCTGTGTGTGAATTGGACGTGTACGACCGCGTGGGCGGGGGGGACGCGTTTGCCTCGGGCTTCTTCTACGGCCTGCTCACGGGCGAGTCGCCTGAGGAGTCGGTGAAGCTCGGCTGGGCGCATGGCGCGCTAGCGACCACTTTTCCGGGCGACACCACGATGGCGCGTCTGGAGCAGGTGCGCTCGTTCGCCAAGGGCGGATCGGCGCGCATCCAGCGGTAGCGCAGAAAAAAGCCGGTCTCCTCATCCCGCTAGAACCCGAAGTGCCGGCTCGCGTTCTTGTAACAGATGTTCTCGATCAGATCGCCAGTGAGGTCTGGCCGGTTGGGCAACTCGCCCCGCTCGACGTCGCGTCCCACCATGTTGCAGAGGACGCGTCGAAAGTACTCGTGCCTCGGATAGGACATGAACGAGCGCGAGTCGGTCGTCATGCCGACGAATGCCGCGAGTAGACCGGTGTTCGACAGCGCATTGATTTGCCATTCGATCCCTTCCTTCTGATCGAGGAACCACCAGCCGGTCCCGAACTGCATCTTGCCCGCGCTCGTGCCGTCCTGGAAGTTGCCTGCCATCGTGGCAAAGGCGTAGTTGTTCGACGGATTGACGTTGTAGAGGATGATTTTCGGCAAGGCATTCTCGCGATCGAGCAGGTCGAGGTAGGCCCCGAGCGTCTCGATCTGCGGCGAGTCACCCATCGAGTCGTACCCGCCGTCACGGCCGTAGCCCTGCAGTCCTCGCGAGCTCGCGTTGCGAAACGCGCCGAGGTGAAGCTGTTTGGTCCAGCCCTTCTCGGCGTCGAGATGCCCGAAGAACAACATCATGTAGGCGGCGAACCCTTCCCGATCCTGAGGTGTCGCGGCCTGACCCTCACGGGCGCGGTCGAAAATCAGCGCGGCGCGGGCATCGGTGCACGGCAGGGCATAACAATGATCCAGGCCGTGGTCTGACAGCCGTCCGCCCACCACGTGAAAGGCTTCGTGCCGCTTGCGCAGCGCGTGCAGCAGGTCGTCGAACGTCCGGATGTCGACGTCGGCGGTGACGGCCAGGCGATCGACCCATGGATTGAACGTCGCTGGCAGATGGACGTCGAGGGCGCGATCGGGGCGAAATGTTGGCAGCACGCGCGTCGCGATGCCCGATTCGCGGATCTGCTCGTGGCTGGCCAGGCTGTCGGCCGGATCGTCGGTGGTACATACGGTCTGCACGCGAAATTTCCGGAGTATGCCCTGCGCGGTCAGGCTGTCGTCGGACTGCAGTTGCTCGTTCGCGCGCGCCCAAATCTGCGGCGCCGTCGTCGCATCCAGCAGATCGTCGATGCCGAAGTAGCGCGAGAGCTCGAGGTGCGTCCAGTGGTAGAGCGGGTTGCGCAGGCATCGTGGCACCGTGGTCGCCCATGCGGTGAACTTCTCGTACGGATCGGCGGCGCCCGTACAGTAGGCCTCTGCGACGCCGCTGGCCCGCATTGCGCGCCACTTGTAGTGATCGCCCTCGAGCCAGATCTCAGACAGATTTGCGAATCGCCGGTTCTCGGCGATATCGCGCGGCGGCAGATGACAGTGGTAGTCGAGAATCGGTGGCTGCACGGCGTAGTCGCGGTAGAGCGACCGGGCGGTGGGCGTCTCGAGCAGGAAGTCTTCGTGAATGAAGCTCATGGCACCCTACGCTACCATTCCCGTTTTGAGCTGTCAGCGGGTGTGGGTGGCGTGGATGACCTCGCGCGTGGCGGGAGCTCCGACGCGATCTGGGTACAATACAAGGCACAACCCCGGCGTCTCTCACAGGATTAATCTATGACCCTGCCGCGGATCTGCGTCGTCGCGCTCCTTTTTGCGGGATGCCTCGTGACCCTCTCCGCTCAAACCGCTCACCCGTGGCCGCCCGGGGTGCAGCAGGTCAGCGACAGCACTGAGCCACGAACTCCGCAAGAGGAGATGCAGACATTCTTCATGGCGCCTGGCTATCGGGTCGAGCTCGTCGCGAGCGAGCCCATGGTGCAGGATGCCGTGGTGATGGACTGGGATCCGGATGGCCGGCTGTGGCTGGTCGAGATGGCCGCCTACATGACGGACCTCCAGGCCACCAACGAATACGAGCCGGTCGGGCGCATCGTCGTGCTCGAGGATCTGAATGACGACGGGAAGATGGACAAGCGAACCGTGTTCGCCGATGGCCTTGTCCTGCCGCGCGCGATAAAGGTCCTCGATCACGGCGTGCTTGTCGGCGAGCCTCCCAACCTGTGGCTCCTGCGCGACACGAACGGCGATCTGCGCGCCGACACGAAAGACCTGGTCACGAATCAGTACGGCCGGCTCGGCGCCAATGTCGAGCACAACGCGAACAGCCTGTTCTGGGCGATGGACAACTGGATGTACACGTCCGAGGTGGACATGTACCTGCGCCTGAAAGATGGCAAGTTCGAAGTCAAACGGACGCTGTCACGCGGGCAGTGGGGTGCGACACAGGATGACGCGGGACGAATTTTCCGGAACACGAACGAGGCGTCGCTCCACGTCGATTTGATTCCGGAGCGCTATTTCAATCGATACCCCACTCTGCTGCGCACGCGTGGCAGCTATGAATCTCTCGAGGGCGCCAACCGCGAGGTCAACCGCGTGTGGCCGGTCCGTCCGACGCCCGGGGTGAATCGGGGGTATCAGGCCGGTGTGCTAAAGTCGGACGGCACGCTCGCGAGCTTCACGTCGGTCAGCTCGCCGACCGTGTATCGGGGCGATCGTCTTCCTGCCGAGCTGTATGGCAACGTGTTCGTGACAGAACCGGCAGCCAACCTCGTGAGCCGACTGCTGGTGCGCGACGATGGCACCACGCTGCAGGGCGGGAAGGCGTACGAAGGCGCGGAGTTTATGGCGTCGACGGACGAGCGCTTCCGGCCGGTGTATCTGTCGAACGCGCCTGACGGCACGCTTTACATTCTCGACCTGTACCGCGGAATCATCCAGTACAAGAGCTTCATCACGGAATACCTGCGCGACCACATCGTGGGCCACAAGCTCGAGCAGCCCGTGCATTACTCGCGGATTTACCGGGTGATGCACGAGACGACCCGGAGAGACACGAAACCGGCGCTCACGTCTGCGTCGCCGGCGCGTCTGGTGGCCACGCTCTCGCATCCCAACGGATGGCGTCGTGACACGGCGCAGCGTCTGCTCGTCGAGCGCGGAGCCCGTGCTGCAGTCCCGGCGCTCAAGACGCTGGCGACCAACCCGCGCGCTGACTGGCGCGCACGCGTGCATGCCCTGTGGACGCTCGACGGCATGGACGCGATCGATGTGCCAACGGTCGTGCGGGCGTTGAGTGACGCGTCGCGGGACGTGCGCGTGGCGGCGCTGCGTGTATCGGAGCGCTGGTTCAACGATCCGACGCATCCGATTCAGACCGCCGTGCTGGCCCGCCTGACCGATTCAGACTGGGCCGTGCGACGACAGCTGGCGGCGACCCTCGGCGAGCTGCCGCGCGACGTAGGATTGCCGGCGATCGCCACACTGCTCGAGCGATCGTCCAACGATCCGGTGACGCTCGACGCGGCGCTGAGCGGATTGCGGGGCAGCGAGACGGCGATGCTGACCCGGCTGCTCGCCAGCCCGACCGAGACACCGCAGCGAGTGGCCGCGGTGACGACGATTGCGGCGACGATCGTGCGTGGGTCGCAGGACACCAGCGTGCAGACCGTGCTGGGCTGGGTCGCCGACGCCACGCGGCCCGCCTGGCAGCGCTCGGCGCTGCTTGGCGGCGCCGAAGTGGCGCTGCTCGGCACGCCACTGCCCGGCTCGGCGGCCACCGGCCGCGGCGCCGGTGCTGGTGCCGGCGCCGCGGCGGCGGCCACGCCGGCGCCGTGTCCGACCTGCCCCGGTGCCCGCGCCGGTCCGGGCGGGGGCGCCGCGTTTCCCACGGGGCCGGCTGGAGGCGGACGGGCTGGCGGGGGCGGGCGAGCGGCGGGTGCCGCCGCTGCGGCGGTGCCGGCTGGGGCGGCGCCGCCCGCGCAGGGACGCGGCAACGGCCCTGGCTTGCGCGTGAACCGCGAGCCCGCGCTGTCGGCTGTAGCGGCCGGCAGCGACGATCTGGCGGCGCGCGCGACGCGCGTGCTCGCCAGAATCGAGTGGCCGGGCAAACCGGGTGCGGCCGCGCCGGTGACACCGCTCACCGCCGACGAGCAGCGGCGATTCGACGCCGGCCATGAGATCTACGCGAACATTTGCCAGGCGTGCCATCAGGAAGACGGCCGCGGCCGGTCCGAGGTGGCGCCGCCACTGGTCGGGTCCGGCTTCGCGCTGGCGAAGCCGGACGTGCCGGCGCGCATTCTGCTCAACGGCAAGGAAGGCACGGTCGGCCTGATGCCACCGCTGGGATCCTCGCTCAGTGACGATCAGATTGCGGCAGTCCTGACGTACATCAGGCGCGAGTGGGGCCAGGCCGCCTCTCCGGTGGCACCCGCCGTGATCACCGAAACCCGCGCTGCCTCCGCTGGCCGCACGCGTCCGTGGACGAACGACGAGCTCACGCAGTTGACGTCCGCACCTGGTGCGGGAGGAGCGCAGGAATGACAGGTGTCCCCACGTCGGCAGCGGCGGGTACGGCTGGCACCGGAAGCCGCGGCTGGTACCGCGACCTGACGCGGCTGCACTGGTTCGTGCTCATCGTGGCCTCACTTGGATGGCTGTTCGACACGATGGATCAGCAGTTGTTCAATCTGGCGCGACGGCCTGCGATTGCGGAACTGCTGCGAAGCGATTCGTCGAGCGGCGCCGCGCCGGGGGCGAGCACCATCGCCGAGTACGCCGGCTACACGACGATGATCTTCATGATCGGCTGGGCGACTGGTGGCGTGTTCTTCGGCATCCTCGGCGATCGCCTCGGACGCGTGAAGACGATGCTGATCACGATTCTCTGCTATTCGATGTTCACGGGACTGAGCGCGTCTTCGGTCGGTGTCTGGGACTTCACGTTCTACCGCTTCATCACAGGCCTCGGCGTTGGCGGTCAGTTTGCCGTGGGCGTAGCGCTCGTCGCCGAGTCGGTATCGGATCGTGCGCGGCCGTTCGCGCTTGGGTGGCTGCAGGCGGCCTCGACGTGGGGCAACATGCTGGCAGCCGGCGTGGGCATCGGCTTGGGCAGCCTCGAGCAGTCCGGCGTGATTGCCAGCGCGTGGCGCACGATGTTCGTCGTGGGTGCCCTGCCGGCGTTCCTCTGTCTGTTCATCATGCGACGGTTGAAGGAGCCCGAGCGCTGGCAGCAAACAGCGCGCGCCGGCCTGCGCCGTGGGTCGGTCGGTGAGCTCTTCTCAGATCCCCGCTGGCGCCGTAACGCCATCGTGGGCATGCTGCTGGCGTTCTCCGGTGTCGTCGGGTTGTGGGGCATCGGATTTTTCAGCGTCGATCTGCTGCGGTCGGTTCTCGACAAGACGGACATGTCCGCCGGGCAGAAGACGTTCTGGACGAGCATGACGCTGCTGCTGCAGAACATGGGCGGCTTCCTGGGCATCTATGCGTTCACGCATCTCACGCATCGCATCGGCAGGCGCCGGACGTTTGCGATCGCATTTACCGCCGCGATGTTTTCGACGGCGTATACCTTCTGGAATCTGAAGACGTTCACAGACATCTTCTGGATGGTTCCCATCATGGGCGCCTGCCAGCTGTCGCTCTTCGGCGGCTACGCGATTTATCTGCCTGAGCTGTTCCCGACGCGGCTGCGGAGCACGGGGACCTCGTTCTGTTACAACGTGGGCCGGTTTGTTGCCGCGCTGGGACCGCTTGCGCTCGGGCTGCTGACGAGCCGCGTGTTTGTCGCACATGCCGAACCGATGCGCTATGCCGGCGTGTCCATGTGCGTGGTGTTCCTCATCGGGCTGGCGACGCTGCCGTTTGCGCCCGAGACGAAAGGACGGCCGTTACCCGAATGACTCTGCGCGTAGGCATCATCGGCACCGGCGCCATCGCGAATCTTCACGCGCGCGCCTACAAGAACATCGGCTACACCATCCGAGCCTGCACCGACGTGGCGCCGGAGTTCGGACGGCGCTTCGCCGAGGCCAACGGCGCGGAGTTCCTGGCCAGCTACGAGGATGTCTGCCGCCACCCGGAGGTGGACTACGTCGACGTGTGCACGTTTCCAGACTTCCGGCTGCAGCCGCTCGTGATCTGCGCCGAGCACGGCAAGGCCATCCAGGTGCAGAAGCCGATTGCGACGACCGTCGACACGGCACGGCGCATGGTCGAGACCGCGCGCGATGCAGGCATCCAGCTTGGCGTGGTCAGCCAGCATCGGTTCGACGAGTCGAGCCGGTTTCTGAGTGACGCGATCGCGGCCGGCCGTCTGGGCACGCTGCTGCAGTGCGATGCCTACGTGAAGTGGTACCGCTCGGCGGAGTACTACGCTCGTCCGGTCAAAGGCAGCTGGGCAACCGAAGGCGGCGGGGCGCTGATCAATCAAGCCATCCACCAGGTGGATTTGCTGCGATGGTTTGCGGGTCCGGTGCGAGAGGTCTTCGCGATGTGGCAGCTGGGCGCGGCGCACCAGATCGAATCGGAGGACGTCGTGACGGCGGTCATGCGCTATGAGAGCGGGGCCACAGGGACGATTCAGGCGTCGACCGCGTTCTGGCCCGGGTACAGCGAGCGCATCGAGATCCATGGCACGAAGGGCACTGCCGTGGTCACCGGCGACCGGCTGACCACGTGGGATGTGCAGGACGATGCGGGCGAGCCGCCGCCGATGGCCAGTGCGGGGGCATCGGGGGCGTCCGACCCGCTGGCCATTTCGCTCGAGCCGTTCGAGCGACAGTTTCTGGATTTCGGGGATGCGATTCGGTCGCGCCGGCGGCCGCTCGTCGGGGGGGCGGAGGGCCTGCACGCCCTCGAGATCGTGGAGTCGATCTATCAGTCGTGCCGGACAGGTCAGAAAGTGATCCTCAGCGGTCAAGAGCGCGCGACATCATGAGCGAACTCGTACTGCCTCTCGCTGCCATCACCGACGAGTTCTCGCCCACCGATCTCGACCGCGCGCTCGACGCGATGGCAGAGGTGGGTATGACCGGCGCCGAGCTGCGTATTGTGTGGGGCCGCAACATCATGGACCTGTCCGATCAGGAGATTGACAGGGTGCGGGCCAGCGTCGAAAGTCGCGGGATGCAGGTGTTGTCCATCGCATCGCCGGTTTTGAAGTGCGTGCTGCCGGATGCGCCGCCGGTCGACCCGCGCCTGCAGCAGGACACGTTTGCGGCAAGCTTCACGTTTGCCGATCAGCCTGCGCTGGCCAAGCGCGCGTTCGAGATCGCCGAGCGGAGTGGGGCGCGGATGGTGCGCGTGTTCTCGTACTGGCGATCGGTCGATCCGGACGCGTGCTTCGGTCGGGTTGCCAGCGCGCTGCAGGCGCTGGCGGAGCAGGCGGGCGAGCGCGGTTTGATCATCGGCATCGAGAACGAGCATGCGTGCAACATCTCGACGGGCGAGGAGACGGCGCGCCTGCTCGAATCGGTGGCGACGCCGTCCCTGCAGGTGATTTGGGACCCGGCCAACGCCCTGGTGGCCGGCGAGACGCCATTTCCGTTCGGCTATCGTGCGATGCCGGCCTCACGTATCGGTCACGTGCACGCGAAGGATTGTGACGCGGTCGATTTTCATCCGACGTGGGGCGAGCTCGGCGCGATGAGCGTCGACTGGACCGGCCAGATCCAGGCGCTCGTCAGCGACGGCTATCGTGGATACCTGAGCCTGGAGACGCACTGGAAGGGCCCGCACGGCGACAAGTTCGAGGCGAGCCAGATCTGCGGCCGCCGCCTGCGCGCCCTCGTCCTAGGAGACCGGGTCTCTTAAGGGACCCAGTCTTGTTGGCATCCCGCGGGTTGGATAACCAGCCGAATAGTTATTTCACAAGGCGATTCGGGGCTTGGCCTCGTATGGAGCTCCAGGCGAATGCCCCAAATATTGTGATTATGGCGTCTTGAGACCCGGTCTCTTAAGAGACCCGGTCTCCTGTTTCTGGGCGCGCTTGCCGGCGGCCAGCACGCGCAGAATCTCGTCGACGTCGTAGACCGACCCGCCCCAAGTGCCGCCGCTGACGTCCTGCAGGGCCGCCCACAGCCGCGTGTCGGCGGGCAGCGCCGCGTCGGCGTGCAGATCCGGCCGAAGCGGGCGGCTCGCGAGCACCTGCGTCGCCGTGGCCTGGTCCGCGCTCCCGTCCTCCCCGACGAAGTTCAGCGATCCCTCCATCGTTTCGCGGTCAACGATGATTTCAATCTGGTCGCCGTCCCGGAGCTTGCCGATCGGGCCGCCGGCGAGCGCCTCCGGCGACACATGCCCGATGCACGCGCCCGTGGAGACGCCGCTGAACCGCGCGTCGGTGACCACGGCCACGTGTTTGCCGAACGGCAGGTACTTGAGCGCTCCAGTCAGCTGAAAGGTCTCTTCCATGCCGGCGCCCATCGGGCCGCGGCAGATCAGCACCAGTACATCTCCCGGGTGGATGCGACCATCTTTGATGGCGGCGATCGCCGCCGGCTCACTGAGAAACACCCGGGCCGGCCCGGTGTGTCGATACACGCCGTCGGCTCCCACAACAGACGGATCGATCGACGTGCTCTTGATGACTGACCCCTCTGGTGCGAGATTCCCGTGGGGAAAGCAGATGGTCGATGTCAGGCCGCTCGCTCTGGCGCGTTCGGGCGCCATGATGACCTGGTCTGGGTCCACGCCGTGCGTGTCGCGCAGCAGCCGCCGGACGTGCTCACGCCTGGCGGAGCTCTCCCAGGCATCGAGCTGCTCGTCGAGCGTGATGCCGGCCACGGTCAGCACGGATGTGTCGAGCAGGCCCGCCCGCCGCAGGTGCAGCATCACTTCGGGGACGCCGCCGGCCAGGAAGACTTCGACGGTTGGATGATTCCGGGGACCGTTCGGCAGCGCGTCCACGAGCCGTGGCACTTCGCGATTGACGGCCGCCCAGTCGAGCGCCGTCGGTCGCCGCAGACCCGCCGCATGCGCAATGGCAGGCACGTGCAGGACGAGATTCGTCGAGCCGCCGAACGCGGCGTGAGTCACCATCGCATTGCGGATGGACGCGTCGGTCATGATGTCGCCGAGCGTGAGCCCGCGCGACGCGAGGGCCATCAGCGCGAGCGCGGATCGGCGCGCCATGTCGAGCCAGACCGGCTGCCCGGAGGGGGCGAGCGCCGCATGGCCGATCGAGAGACCGAGCGCTTCGCCGACGACTTGCGAGGTGGCCGCGGTGCCGAGAAACTGGCAGCCTCCGCCCGGCGTGCCGCACGCGCGGCAGCCAAGGTCTGCGGCTTGCGCGAGCGTGATCTCGCCGTGCACGAAGCGGACGCCGATTGTCTGCACGCGACCCGCGTCCTCGCCTTCGGACGAGGGCAGCGTCACACCGCCAGGCACCAGTACGCACGGCAGATTGCTCGATCCGGCCAGCGCCATCATCATCGCAGGCAGCCCCTTGTCGCACGTGGCGATGCCGAGCACGCCGCGCCGCGTGGGCAGCGATCGAATGAGCCGGCGGAACACGACAGCCGCGTCGTTTCGAAACGGCAGGCTGTCGAACATCGCAGTCGTGCCCTGTGACCGGCCGTCGCAGGGGTCTGTGCACGACCCGGCGAAGGGAATGCCGCCGCCGAGCTTGAAGGCGCGCGCCGCCTCTTCCATCAGCAGCCCGACTTCCCAGTGACCTGTGTGGTACCCGAGCGCCACCGGGGTTCCATCGGGGGCGCGCAGCCCGCCGTGCGTGGACAGGATCAGGAATTCCGGCCCGCCGAGCGCCGATGGGTCCCAGCCCATGCCAGCGTTCTGGGTCCATCCGAAGAGATCCCCGGAGGGACGGTTGCGAAGCATCTCGGCCGTGAGAGGCAGAGCACCGGACGGACCTGGTGCCCGTGTGACGATGTCGAGAACGCCGGGGTCGCTGGTGTCAAAAAGATTGGACATAGGACGGTGATGGTCTTCGGACGGCGACTCACATGCCGCGACTCGCTCGCCGCGCTGGCGCGTAACGGCTCATGCCGCGCCGCCACGTGGCGGCGGGCTATGCCAGGCTGTCCCGCGCACGGGCTGCGGTCGAGATTACACTGACAACACGCAGCGGTGCCAGATAGGCCCCGTTCTTGCAACGTCAGCGATCATCATGAAAACACGACTTCTCGTTGCCAGCAGCCTCGTCGCCGTTTCGGTTGCGCTTGGCGCGGCACAAACTCAAATCGTGCCCCCGAGCAACAAGTACACCCCGGAACAGGATGTTCAGCTCGGGCGTGACGCCGCCGCCCAGGCGCGCCAGCAGCTGCCCATCATGAACGACGAGTCGGTGACCTCCTATATCGAGGGCATCGGCCGACGGCTGGTCTCGGCCATCCCGAACGAGCTGCGTGAGCCGGAGTTCCACTATACGTTCGAGGCCGTGAACGTCCGCGAGATCAATGCCTTTGCGTTGCCTGGCGGGCCGATGTTCGTCAACCGGGGCATGATCGAGGCGGCCCACTCAGAAGGAGAAGTTGCCGGTGTGATGGCGCACGAGCTGAGCCACGTCGTCCTCCGCCACGGAACCGCCCAGGCGAGCAAGGCGACCAAATACGAGCTGGGCACCATCGCCGGGGCGATCGTAGGCGCGGTTATCGGCGGGCGCGTGGGTAGCGGCGTGGCACAGGTCACGCAGTTCGGACTCGGGACGGCATTTCTCCGATACGGTCGCGACTACGAACGCCAAGCCGACCTCGAAGGCGCACAGATAATGGCGCGCGCCGGTTACGACCCGCGAGAAATGGCGCGGATGTTCGACACCATCAAGAAGCAGGGCGGCGCCGGTGGGCCAGAGTGGCTGAGCGACCATCCCGATCCGGGCAAGCGGTCCGATTACATCGTGGCCGAGGCCGCGAAGCTGCGCGTCGAAAACCCCATCCGCGACACGGCAGGATTCACGCGTGTGAAGTCGCACCTGGCGTCACTGCCCAAGGCGCCGAGCACCGAGCAGGCGACGGCCAATGCGAAGCGCGGCGGGGGCGGCACGCAGCCGGCCAACAGCGGCCGCATCACCGAACGGGTCGAGGCGCCGTCTTCGCAATACACGCAGTACAACGAGGGCGACATCTTCAGCGTCAGCGTGCCCTCGAACTGGCGCGAGCTGGCCAACTCGGGTGCGGTGACGTTTGCGCCCGAAGGCGCCTACGCCGAGACCAACGCCGGCAGCATATTTACGCACGGGGTCGAGCTCGGCATTGCGCGCAATGAAGCGCACGATCTGCAGACGGCAACCGGCGAGCTCATTGCTGCGCTCCGCCAGGGCAATCCACAGCTCGGTCAACCGTCGAACTACCGCCGGACGTCGCTCAACGGACAGACGGCGCTGCAGACGTCGATGACGAACATCTCAGACGCGACGCGGCGCGAGGAAGTGATTCAGATGGTGACGTGCCAGATGCGCGACGGCAATCTGTTCTACGCGATTGCCGTGGCGCCCCGCGACCAGGTGAGCACCTACCAGTCGGTGTTCCAGCGCGTGATCTCTTCCATCCGATTCGCCCGCTAGAGAACAGTCGCGGTTCGGACGGTCGCGCTAGAAGTCGAACCGGTCGATGTTTTCCTTGTTCATGGTCAGCGGAGGACCGAGCAGGATCTCCGGACCTCGCACTTGGACGACCCCGAGCCGGCCGGCCGTGATCTCTGTGGTCCCTGCCGGAATCTGATTGCGGGCGGCCATGGCGGCGGCCTGAACCGTCAGGTATCCCAGGTTGCCCGTATTCCAGAGGACGACGGTCTGGACCACCCCGCTGTGGACGTAGGGCTTGTTCATGTTCGGCAGCGAGAGGCCAATCACCGAGACGTCGTGGCGCCCGGCCTGCTGCACCGCTTCGGCTGCGCCTGGCACCGCCGGCGCCGCGATGGCCATGATCAACCGCACGCCAGGCTCGGCGCGGAGCACGGTCTGCGTCTCCGCAAACGCCTTGTCACGGTCATCATCGCTCGGTCGTATCGTGGCCAGCGTCAAGCCCGGGTATTTCTCGGTGAGTCGCGCGCGGATGTGCTTGATCCACTCGTTCTGATTGGCCGCACTCAGCGCGCCGGTGATGATGGCAAACGTCCCTTTACCTCCGAGCAGACGAGCCGCCTCGTCGGTCAGCGTGTTGGCGATCCCTTCGGGCGTCGCCTGATTCACGAAGAAGTCGCGCGCGTCGGGTTCGGCATCGGCGTCCCAAGTCAGCACGCGGATTCCACGCCCTTTGGCCTTTCGCAGCACGGTCGAGATGCTGGCGCGATTCTCGACAGAGACGGCGATGGCATCGACGCCTCTCGTGATCCAGCTCTCGACGAGCTCATTCTGGCGCGCGGCGTCGAGGCCGGTGGGGCCGTCCCAGAGGAGCTCCACGCCAAGCTCTCGCGCGGCTTCCTCTGCGCCCACACGGCAGCTCACGAAGTACGGATCGCCCTTGGCCTTGGGCATCATCGCGATAACAAGACGCCGCGTGTCGGCAGGGGCCGTCGCGCCTGCGACCCGAGCCGCCGGCGCCTGCAGTCCTGTGAGGTTTCGGACGAGCCAGACATTGCTGAGCGACGTGATGAGCGCGCCGGCAAGAATGGCGGCGCATAGGATGACGACCTGGCTGTTCTTCACGGGGATCTCCTCTGAGTCAGTGCTGAGAGCGTGCGGCGTGCGACCTGTCGATGAACGACGGCGGTCGGCGAGGATGGTCGCGACGAGCAGCGTGCCAGTGACGACGCCGGTCAGCTCGGATGGCATGGCCGAGAGCTGGAGCCCGTTCTGCAGCACTGCCAGCACGAGCAATCCGAGGATGGCTCCGCCGATGGTGCCGCGTCCGCCGGCCACGGAGACGCCGCCGAGCACGGCCGCCGTGATCGCGCTCAGCTCGTATCCGGTGCCCGCATCCGATCGTGCCTGCCCCAGATGCGCGACGTAGACCACGGCTGCGAAACTGGCGACGATCCCGCTGAGGATATACGCGAGCGCGATACGCCGCTCCACTGGAATTCCAGCGTAACGCGCCCCCTCGGCGTTGAAGCCAATGGCATACAGAGCGCGACCAATGACAGACCGGTGGAGGAGCACCGCGTAGGCAATCGCCACGACTGCCAAAACCGGCACCTGCGCCGGCAGCACGCCTCCGAGATAACCCTGACCGAGGTAGAGAAAGCGTGCGGGGAAGTGCGAGTAGCTGACGGACGCCTCGGTCAGACCTTCTGCGATTCCGCGGAAGAGCGCCAACGATCCGAGCGTGACGATCAGAGGTGGGATGCCGAACCTCGCGATGAGCAGCGCGTTCAGACCTCCTCCGAGCGCACCGGCCGCCATCGCGGCGAGGCCGGCGACGACGAGCGGCAGATGCCACTCGTGCGCGGCCATGCCGAACACGACCGCAGCGAGGCCCATCATCGCGCCCACCGACAGATCGATGCCGCCGGTGACGATGACAGGCGTGAGCGCGACGGTCAGCAGTCCGAGCTCGACGCTGAAACGCGCGATCTCCATCACGTTGCCGATGGAAAGGAAGCGATCGCCCGTGAGCGAGAACGCGACGGCCTCGCACGCCAGCACTGCCAGCAATGCCGCGCTTTGTGCCGAGCCTGCTCTACGTCGCGGCACGCTGGCTCCTGGCGACTACGGAGTGGGACACCGACGCTCGGTGCGTGCGTCGGGCATCGAACGCGACGGCTGTCAGGATGATGGCTCCCTGAATGGCTCGCTCCCAGTACGGACTGGCGCCGAGAAACGTCAGGGCGGGCCCAATCGCGCCGAGCAGCACAACGCCGAGCACGGTGCCCGCGATAGATCCGCGCCCGCCGGTGACGGACGTGCCGCCGACGAGCACCGCCGCGATCACCTTCATTTCGAGGCCAAGTCCCGCGTTGCCTGGAATCTGATTGAACCGGACGGCATTGAGCAGGGCGGCCGTGCCGGTCAGACCGCCGGCAAGCACGAAGAGCCAGAACTTGAGACGAGGCACGTCGATGCCAGCGAGCCGTGCGGCCTCGGGATTGGATCCTGTAGCGAACACCTGACGTCCCGCAGCCAGATACGCGAGCGCCAGCACGGACATGCCAACGAGCGCCAGCACGACAGCGGCCGCCGCCGCGGGGTACGCGCCCTGCGGCAGGCCGAGCCATTGGAAGCCGGGCGGCAGGTTCTGGACCCATGCGCCCTGTGTCACCCAGCGCAGGGCGTCGCGGAGCGCCACCATGGTCGCGAGCGTCGCCACGATCGACGGGATTCGGAAGCGCGCGACGAGCATGCCGTTGAAGGCGCCAAGGAGCGCGCCGGCCAGCGGCGCCGAGACGAAGGCGATGATCAAGGGGACCTGCCATGTGGCCAGACTTCCGGCGAGCACGCCCGCGATCGCGAAGACCGACGCGACAGAGATGTCGATCTCACCGACGAGCATGACCAGGGTCATCCCGATCCCGATGACCAGGACAGGTAGGCTGCTCATCAGGATGTCGACGAGGTTGTCGCCGTGAAAGTACGCGGGTGCCCGGACGGCGAGGACCGCGCAGAGCAGCAGCAATGCAACTCCCACGGAAATTTCCGAGCGGTAGCGCGTCAGCATCAGGACGGACGGCTCGCCGCCAACGATGGCCCAGCGGGCGAGGCCGAGGCGTCAGGCAACGCGAGGGCGAGGATGCCTTCCTCGGTGGCCTCGGCGCGTTGAAGTTCGCCAACGATCTCGCCACGGCGCATCACGAGAATCCGATCGCTCACGGCGAGAATCTCTGGAAGTTCCGACGAGATCATTAGAATCGCGAGGCCGTCGCCTGCCAGTTGCCGAAGCCTGGCGTGAATCTCAGCTTTCGATCCCACGTCGACGCCCTGGGTGGGCTCGTCCACGATCAATACGGCCGGCGCGGTGGCCAGCCAGCGGGCGAGCGCCACCTTCTGCTGATTGCCGCCCGACAGCGCGGCAACCGGTGTTGACCGATCGGGGGTCTTGATGCGGAAGCGGGCCACGTACTCGTCGGAGGTCCGCGACTCGAGTCCGCGATCGATCAATCCGGCCTTCGACACGCGTCCAAGGCTCGCCAGCGTCGTGTTGGCCGCCACGGACATGTCGCCGATGACGCCATGACGGAGGCGGTCCTCCGGAAGGTACGCGATGCCCGAGGCGATCGCGTCTCGCGGAGATGCTGGCCGTACGACGTCCCCCTTGACGCGCAGGGTGCCACCGTCGAGCCGGCGGAGGCCGAAGATGGTCTCCGCGAGCTCGGTCCTTCCGGCGCCCACCAAGCCGGCGATACCCACGATTTCTCCCCGCCGCACCTGCAACGACACCGAACGCAAACCGGCTTCGCGGCTGCTGATGCCGTCGAGCTGCAGTGCCACCGCGGCCGACGCCAGTGGGGCCGCTGTCGGCCCGGTGTGTTCGAGCGCACGACCAACCATCAGGCGGATCAGCTCGTCTGTCGACAACGTCGACCGATCGCGCGTGGCCACCACCTCTCCATCGCGTAGCACCGTCACGCGATCGGCAAGGGCAAACACCTCTGCCAGCCGATGGGAGATGTAGACGATGGCCACGCCGCGAGCGCAGAGACGCCGAATCACCTCGAAGAGCCGCGTGGTTTCACGGTGCGTCAACGACGCGGTTGGCTCATCCATCAGCAGCACACGCGCGTCGGCGCCTACCGCCTTGGCAATCTCGACCAGCTGCTGCTCCGGCATGCTGAGGCCGCCGACGGGCTGGTCCGGATCGATGGGCGCGTCGAGATCGTGAAGAAGCGCTTTCGCCCGCGCGCGTCGGGCCCGCCAGTGCACGCGTTGCCAGGGGGACGCTGCCTCGAGCGCGATCGCAAGATTTTCGGCGACGCTCAGGTGCGGGAAGAGCGCCGGCTGCTGGTAGATGGCGGCAATGCCGAGCTCGCGCGCGAGCGCCGGGGTCAAGTGCGTGGCGGATTGCCCTTCGACGGTGATCGTGCCGGTGTCCGGGCGATGGGCGCCTGTGAGAATCTTGATGAGCGTCGATTTGCCAGCGCCGTTTTCGCCCACCAGGGCGTGCACTTCACCCGCGCGCAGATCGAATGACACGCCGCAGAGCGCGTGCACGCCGTCGAAGGCCTTGCGCACGCCGGTGATTGCCAGCCGCACGCCGTCGCGCCCGGCTGCCCCCGCTATGGTCAGGGCTCTCTCCTGGCATCGGCATATTCGGACACCCCGAGCGACGGATCGCCAGCGCGCCCGGCGCGTTCGTGCGTGATCCGCTCGAGATACCCGCTGCTGCGAAACGCGTCCATTGGATCGGTGGGCAGTCCACGCGAGGCGCGCCACTCGCGGATGATGGGACGCACGTCGGTTTCGAACGCGTCCTGCAGGCACGTCTCGGCGCGCACGATATCGCTGGACTCTTGCGCGAGGCTCAGCTGGTCGCGGTCGACGATCGCCGCGCGCGCCACGAGCGACTGGGCCATCACCACCGTCTGGATCATCGCCTCGATCTTGCCCTTGAGGTTGTGACTCTGATCGATGACGTACGCGACATCAATCGTGTCGCCGCCCTCGCGCTCGAAAGAGGCGATCTCGTGAAAGATCCGGAACACCTGATACGGATCGATCGATCCCATCGTCAAGTCGTCATCCGCGTACCGGCGATCGTTGAAGTGAAAACCTCCGAGCATGCCCATGGCGAGCAGCCATGCCACGATCTGCTCGATGTTCTGGCCTTGGTAGTGATGTCCGGTGTCGACCAGCACGCGCGCCTGGGGACCGGCCGCGCGCGCGAGATCGAGCGCCATGCCCCAGTCGGCGATGTCCGTATGGTAGAAGGCGGGCTCGAACGGTTTGTACTCCACGAGCAGCCGTTGTTGTGGCGCGAGCGCGGCGTGCATGCTGGCGAGTCCCTCGATGAACCAGAGCCGCCGCTGGCGAATGCTGGCCGAGCCGGGATAATTGGACCCATCGGCAAACCAGCAGGAGATGTCGCGGCTGCCCAGCTGCCGCGCGATGGCAATGCTGGCCAGCCCGTGATCCAGTGCCTGCTGCCGCACATCCCAGTTGGGATTGCCGAACGATCCATGTTTGTAGTGCTGGTGTTGAAACCAGTTCGGGTTGATCGCGCCTGCAGACACACCTGCGGCGGCCGCGGCTTGGATCACGCTGGGGACGTCCGCGAGCCCGCCGGGGATGTCCCAGTCGACGTGCAACGCCACGGTGGGGCAAGACCCTGTGAGGGCGTGCACGAGGCCTGCGTCGGCCAGCTTCTCGGCCAGCGTCGCCGCGGCGGCCGGTTGTCGATAGACGCCAAAGCGCGTGCCGGTGTCTGCAAAGCCCCAGGACGGCAGTTCGATCCGCAGGCGGCTCAGCGCTTCGTGAATTCGCCCGGCTTTGACTGTGTTCATACGCTCACCATCCCACCCTGCCTCGCTCATGGCTCCCGATCAGCGCAGAAATGCATCCGGGAGTCCCGCGTCGACCGGTATGACATGACCGGTCGTCTTTGCGCTGCCTTCGCCGGCGAGCCAGCAGATGGCATTGGCGCAATCGGCGGGCAGAATGGGACGTCGCGTGATCGTCCGCCTCGCGTAGAACTCCGCGAGCTTGTGGCGCAGGGCCTCGGTGTCTTCGTCGTCGCTGAATCCAATCCCGTATTTGTTCAGCGAGACTATCACCCGGTCGCGAGGAAACATGGCGGAGCCGGAAACCACCGTAGCGGGCGCGATGCCGTTGACCCGCACGAGCGGGCCCAGGCCGATCGCCAGTTCGCGGATCAAGTGGTTCACCGCTGCCTTGCTCACGTCGTAGGGTTCGCTTCCGGACTTCGGCACCACGGCATTGGCCGATCCGGTCAGGACGATGGTCGCGGTGAGGCCCTGGGCCTCGAGCACCGTGCCGACGACTTGGGCCAGCACATGGTTGCCCGTGACGTTCACACGGAGCGCCTGGTCCCAGACCACTTCCACCGGTGTGTCGGGCGGTGGCGTCGGGTAGATCGCGGCTGTATTGATCACGACGTCGAGTCCGCCGAACTGCCGCACCGCCGCCCGCACAGCGGCGCGGAGGCTCTCGCGTGAAGCGAGGTTCGCCTCGCACGCCAGCGTCATCTCCGGTGCCGACAGTGCGGCCGCTTCACGCGCCGTGGCCTCGGCCCCCTCGAGCTGGAGGTCGGCGGCCACGATGTGTGCGCCGCGCCTGGCGAGCTCGAGCGAGACCTCGCGGCCGATGCCACTGCCAGCCCCGATGACCAGCGCAATCTTCCGGCTGAATTCCTTCTCTGGCGGCATCCGCTGCAGCTTGGCTTCCTCGAGCGCCCAGTACTCGATCTTGAACGCCTCCGATCGAGGCAGAGCCACGTAATTGTGAAAGCTCCTGAAGTCGCCTGCCTGTTCGGGGAATCGAGCCTGCGGCGCAGGTCCCCCCGACCCTGTCGGTGACTCGAGCGCCGTGGCGCCGGCCATCACGTGAATGGCGTTCACGAAAAACTCAGTCGTGATGCGCGCTTCGCGCTTGTCTTTCGCGAATCCGAAAATGCCCAGCGACGGAATCACCACCACGGACGGATTGGCGTCGCGTAGCGCGGGAGAGTCTGGTCGCGCGTGTGCACCGTAATACTCGACGTACGACGCGCGATACTTGACGGCCTGCGCGCCGAGACGGTGACGCAGGACCTCCATCGTGTCTACTTCCGGATCGTACGGCACGAACATGGGGGAGATGCGGGTGCGCAGGAAGTGGTCGGGACAGCTCGTGCCGAGCGCACAGAGCGACTCGGCCCACGCCGCATTCGCAAATCCCACCGCATCGTCCGACCCATCCCAGTGCGCGACCGTCCGGCGGGTCGACGACAGGAGGCCTCGCAGATGGGGCAGCAGTTCGACGGCGCTTGCCTCCCGGTCACCGGTGCCCTTGACGGCTGCGCCCCCGAAGACCGTCGTTGCAGACGAGGCGTGCCTGTTCACGAATTCGCCCATCTGATCGATGGTCCGAATGCTGTTGAGGTAGCACTCGTGCTGGGTATCACCCCAGGTGAACAGGCCATGCCCGCCGAGCAGGATGCCGTCGCAGCCGGGGTTCTCCTGCACCGCCCGACGGAGCATGAGCGCCAGCTCGAACCCGGGACGCTGCCACGGGATCCACACGACATGCCGTCCATACTCGGCGTTGAGCTCGGCCAGCCGCGTGTTGCCGTTGGCGCTGGCTGCCAGTGCGATCGCCCAGTCCGGGTGCAGATGATCGACGTGCGCAAAAGGCAGAAACGCGTGGAGCGGCGTGTCGATGGACGCGGCAACTTTGCTGGTCCCAAACGCACACAGCGGGTAGAGCGCCACCATGTCGTCCTCGTGGGGTTCACCGCGGTAGCCGGCGATCAGCCGTTCGAGCTTGTCGAGGTAAAGCACCGCGAATCCGGTGGTGCCGATCGAGCGCAGGTCGCCCCCGCTGCCCTTGACCGCGAGCACGCGCGTGGCCTCGCCGGTCAGTGGGTCTGGGGCGTCGAATTTCGAGCTGGTGTTGCCACCGCCGAAGTTCGTGATGCGCAGGTCCGCCCCGAGCAGATTCGATCGGTACCGCAACAACGCCAACGGGTCGGCGGCGAGGCGGGACGCCTCGGCTGCGTCCCAGAGATTTCGGAGGTATTTCGTGGTAACGGTCGGGCTCTCAGGCACAGGTCAACTCCACCAGCGTCTTGAATCGCGCGAGCTGGGCGTCCCAGGCGTCCGGCACCCTGGGTTCGAACCGCTCGGCAGGAAAGGAATTATCGACGATCTCCCTGGCACGATCGAGCGACGGCACGGCGCCCATGGCCACCAGCTGCACCGACACGTTGCCGAGGGCTGTGGCCTCGGCCGGGCCCGCCAACACGACCCTCCCCGTCGCGTCGGCCGTGAATTGATTGAGCAGCCTGTTCCGGCTTCCGCCGCCCACCACGCGAATCGCGCTGAACCTGCCGCCACAGACGTCCTCGAGCGAGTCGAGCACCAGCCGGTACTTCAGCGCAAGACTCTCGAGCACGGCGCGTGTGTACTCGGCGGGCGACCTGGGTGCCGGTTGCGCAGTGGTGTCCGCGTAGTGATCGATGGCGGCCGTCATCCTGGCCGGGTGCAGGAACGCGTCAGCGTCGGGATCGAACAGCGTGCGGAACGGCTGCGCGTCGACGGCGCTCGCGAGCAGGGCATCGTACTCCAGGCTGCCCGCCTTGCCGTTCCATTCGCGGCGGCAGGCCTGCAGGAGCCAGAGTCCGGCGATGTTCTTGAGCAGCCGCGTCGTGCCGTTCACGCCGCCTTCGTTCGTAAAGTTCAGATCCCGTGCCGCAGGGGTAATAGTCGGCGCTGGCATCTCGGTGCCGAGCAGTGACCAGGTGCCGGAACTGAGAAACGCAGTGTGCTTGCCGGTACGCACCGCGGCAAACGCCGAGCCCGTGTCGTGGCAGGCGGGCAGCACCACGGGCGTGCCCGCCAGCGCGATGTGGGCTGTGCGGTGAACCACGCCCAGCACGGAGCCGGGCTCTGCCAGATCCGGCAGCACGCGTGTGGGCAGATGCAGCTGCTCGAGCAGCGTGGGGGCCCACGCGCGGCTCCGCGCGTCGATCATCTGCGTGGTGGTCGCGTTGGTCAGCTCCGCCACGGCGCGTCCCGTGAGCCAATAGTTGAGCAGGTCCGGAATCGTCAGCAGTGCCGACGCTGCCTGCATGACCTCGGGATGCTGATCGCACGCGGCGCACAACTGAAAGAGCGTGTTGAACGGCAGAAACTGAATACCGGTCGTCTCGTATATCGCCTCCCGGCCGAGTGCTTGCACCACGCGGGTCATCACCCCGTCAGTCCGAGCGTCGCGGTAGTGATAGGGCCGCTCGAGCAGGGCCCCGTCGGCACCGATCAACCCGTAGTCGCAGCCCCAGGCATCGACGCCGATGCTCGTCGGCCGCTCGTCCAAGCCGTCGAGCGCCCCGCGGATATGGGCCCACAACGCTTCGATATCCCACCGCAGCGATCCGTCGGTGGCGCGCACCGGCAGGTTGGGGAAGCGCGTGATCTCGGCAAGGGTCAGCTGCTCCTCGCGCAACTCGCCACGGATGGCTCGCCCGCTCTCGGCACCGAGATCGAACGCAAGGACAGCCGTCACGAGTTGCCGACTCCCGGCTTGCAGACGCAATAAGACATGGGCGACTTCCGCACATTATGGCTGACGCAGCGCGGTTCGCGCTCCACCCCAAGCCCCAAGCCCCGTCCCCCGAGCCCCGAGCCCAAGCCTGTCCAGAGCCCTTCATGGTAAGGATCGACGATGCGCAAAGCGTTCCGTATGTCCGTCCATCCCGACGCGCACGCCGAGTATGAACGGCGGCATCGGCCCATCTGGCCCGAGCTGGAGCAGACGCTGATCACGCATGGCGTCACCAGCTATTCGATCTTCATGGACGAGGAGCGATCGGAGCTGTTCGGCTATGTGGAGATCGAAGACGACGCGCGCTGGGCCGCCGTGGCCCGCACTGAGATCTGTCAGCGCTGGTGGCAGCACATGCGCGACATCATGCCGGCGAATGCAGACAACAGCCCGGTGTCACGCGAGTTGCGCGAGGTGTTTTACATCAATTCGGGAGCGAAGATGCCGCCGGAGAACGACCGGTGAGCTGAGCTGGTGGGCTCAACTGAAGGTGCCCGTCAGGCGGGTGAGACCCAGCGACCCGTAGGAGGGCAAGCGCCGGGTTGCCGAGCACGTTGGCGCCGACGCCGCACGCGACCGTCGAGTCGTCGCGTGTGAGGGTCAGCTCGAAACGGCTGAGTTCTTTCGCGATGTGATGACGCAGGTCTGCGACCAGCCCGAGGGCCCGCGTCGTCTGCCACGGGGGCACCTGCCTGTGCAGATGGGCGGTCGTTCGTGGTCATCAGCCGGTCGGGGGGCTAGGCGTTGAGCGGCGCGTACACGATTGAGTCGGCAGATTGCGCGTCGCCAGGTTCGACGACCCGGCCGTCGAACAGGTGAATGGTGCGCTCGGCGTGCTGCGCGTAGCGCGGGTCGTGCGTGACCATGCAGATCGTCGCGCCTTCCTGATGCAGCTCGCGCATCAGGTTCATCACCGATTCGCCGTTCTTCGAGTCGAGGTTGCCAGTAGGCTCGTCGGCGAGCAGGATCGACGGGGCACCGGCCACGGCCCTGGCCACGGCGACGCGCTGCTGCTGGCCGCCCGAGAGCTGACTCGGCAGGTGCTTGGCGCGGTGCGCCATCTCAACCCGCTCGAGCGCCGCCAGCACGCGCTCTTTGCGCTCTGCCGACGCCATGCCGCGGTAGGTCAGCGGCAACTCGACGTTCTCGTAGATGGAGAGATCGCCAATCAAATTGAAGCTCTGGAAGATGAAGCCGATCTCACGATTGCGCACGTGTGCGCGTTCGGAGATCGACAGGTCTTCGACCGGCCGCCCGTTGAGGCGGTACCGGCCGGTGCTGGGCGTGTCGAGCAGGCCGAGAATGGACAGCAGCGTGGACTTGCCGCATCCGGATGGCCCCGAGATCGAGACGTACTCGCCGCGCTCGATCGCCAGCGTGACGTCGGCCAGGGCGTGTGTCTCGACTTCGTCCGTGTAGAACACCTTCGTGAGGCTCTCGAGCTCGATCACCGATTGAGTCGCGTGCATGGTCTCTCCCCGCCGGCGTGGACGCCGGACGTCAGTTCAGCGTAAGTGTGTCGAACCCGTCGTACTGGGACATATCGGACAGAATCACCCGGTCGCCTTCCTTGAGTCCGTCGAGGACTTCGACGAACAGCACGGACCGGCGGCCGATCTTGACCGGCGTGCGCACGGCGCGCTTGCCCGGTACCACCTTGAACAGACTGATCGTGCTCTGCTCCTGTCCCACGGCCGGGCTCTCCACGAAGAGCACATCGGCGAGCCGCTCGAGCTCAATGGTGCCGTCGACACTGAGATCGGGACGTGCGCCAGCGGGCAGCGGACCGTCGAGGATCACGTCCACACCGACCGTTCCGCCCTTGGAGGCGGGGTCGATGCGGGAGACGTGCCCCGGCACATGGCCGTTGCGCGTATCGACGTCCACGCGCTGGTTCGCCCGCAAATCTTTCGTCTGCGTCTCGGAAATTCGGAGCTCGGCCTTCAGGCGTCCAGGATCCGACACGCGCGCCAGGTTCGTGCCCGCGCCGATTTGCTGGCCCACTTCGACGTTGATCAGTTGCAGCCGCCCGGACATGGTCGATCGCACGTGCAGATCGGCGAGCTGCCGCGACAGCCGATCGAATTCCGAGCGCCGCTGGTTGACCGTCGCTTCGGCGGGCGCGAGCTGTGACGCGGCGTTCTCGGCCGCACTCGCGATCTGTTTCCGGACGAGCTCGAGGCGGTTCTTCGCCTGCGTGACCGCCACCTGCTTTTGGCGGACGGTGAACGCCGCGACCAGGCCCTCTTTTGCGAGGTTCTCGTTCACCTCGAGGTCGCTCAGCCCGATCTGGTACAGCGCCTCGGCATCGACGGCCGCCGACTCCTGCGTGAGCCGGTTGTTCGCCAGCGTCGCCCGCTGGTTGGCCACCTGCGCCACGGCGGTTTGCCAGTCGAGCTCGGCATTCTTGACACTCTGCTGCAGGTCGGAGTTGCTCAATTCAAGGATGACCGTGCCCGGCTGGACGTCGGCGCCCGGATGCAGCACAACGGTCTCCACCCGGCCGGACGTGCTCGCGGGAATCCAGCGAATCTCTTCGGGCACGAGCGTGCCGGTGCCTCGAACCTCTCGGACCATGGGCCCGCGTTTGACGACCCCAGGCCAAAGCGTGCTCTCGACCACCGTGGGGGATGCCGGCTCGAGCTTCGACACCGCGACGCTGAGCACGATGACGATGATCCCGGCGGCCGCCGCGCCCATCAGTTGCCGCCGCTTCTTCCGCCGTAAGATGGAGGGATCCCGTTGCAGGTCCATGCGTGTTCCTTATTTCCTGGGGCGCGACTCGCGTAGCGCCGACGTCAGTTCCTGGCCGTCGACTTCCTGCAGGCTCAGCTCGAGCGCGTCGCCTTCGGGCATACCCTGCGCGCACAGCTCGCGATAACAATCCTCGAGGTGTTGCGCCAGCTCTTCCACGATACCCAGCTCATCCATTGGCGGGAGGCAGGCGGCTGCGAGCCGCTGCCTGACCAGCACGCGCCAATCAGGCATGGTTGCCGGCGGTGATGCGATTGATCGCCGTCACGAACTCGGCCCATCCGTTGCGCTGCGCCGCCAGGATCTTGCGGCCCATGGGGGTGATCCGATAGAGCCGGCGGCGCCGCTCGCCAGCCTTCTCCACCCAGCGGCCCTTGATCCAGCCTCTGTGCTCGAGCCGGTAGAGGAGCGGATAGAGCGATGCGGCGTGAAACTTGAGGGCGCCCTCCGATCGGGTGTCGATGAGCCGCGCGATGTCGTAACCGTGCCGCGCGCGGTCGTCGACGAGCGACAGCACGAGGAGCTCGGCGCTGCCCTTCTTCAGTTCGCGGGAACCATTCGTGAGTGACATATGTGTGATTACAACATGTGACGCATGACGCGTCAAGCGGGTTGGCTGCCGTCTCACCCGAGCTGCCGGCACGCGGCTGCGACCGGGCGGGCCCGAGGAGATCGGCCGCGACTCGGCCGTCACGGCGCTGGCGTTGCTCGATACCCGTTCGGTCGATCTTGTGGTGGGCGGCGATGCCCGAGGTGCTCGAGCGTCTCGCCAACGCCGACGGCCGTGGATGGCTGTGACCTGGAGGCACGGGCGCGAGAGGCCCGCCCCCGTCCGTCGCGGGTCGCGGTGAACGCGTACGCGCGACCGCGACGGATCGCCATCGGGGGTTCTCCGCCGGCTGACCGCGGGCGCTGCGCCTTACTTCGCCGCCGGCACGTCTGCGGCGATCGGCCGCGTGCTCGCGAAGCGTACCGACACCGCGGGGCGCCGGCCGCGCGCCCACTCCGAGGCGGCCTCCATATACAGATAGAACACCGGCGTGATGTAGAGCGTCAGCGTCTGCGACACAATCAGACCACCGACGACGGCCAGGCCGAGCGGCTGGCGCGACTCGGCACCCGCCCCCAGGCCGAGCGCAATCGGCAACGTGCCGACGAGCGCCGCCATCGTCGTCATCATGATCGGCCGGAATCGAACCAGGCAGGCTTCGAACATCGCCTCGGCGGGCGATTTGCCCTCGGTGCGCTGAGCCTCGATGGCGAAGTCGATCATCATGATGCCGTTCTTCTTGACCAGCCCGACGAGCATGATGATGCCGACGAATGCGTATAGGTTCAGATCGACGTGGAAGATCAGGAGCGTCAGCAGGGCCCCGAGTCCGGCCGACGGCAGCCCCGAGAGAATCGTCAACGGGTGGATGAAGCTCTCGTACAGGATCCCGAGCACGATGTAGATGACGAAGATGGCCATCAGCAGAATGATGCCGAGGCCGCGCGTCGATTCCTGAAACGCCTGCGCCGTGCCCTGGAACTTGGTGGTGATGGCGGGAGCGAGCGTGTCGCGCGCCGCAGCCTCCACCTGCGCGACGGCCTGGCTGAGTGACACGCCTGGCCGGATGTTGAACGACAACGTGACGGATGGCAGCTGCCCCGTATGGTTGACCGCCAGCGGTCCGACACCGGCCTCGACGCGCGTGACAGCCGAGAGCGGCACCTGCTCACCCTGCGGTGTCCGCAGGTAAATGAGGTTGAGCGCCGACGGATCGCGCTGGAATGCCGGGGCGACGCGCATGATCACCTGGTAGGCGTTATTCGGCGCGTAGATCTGCGCCACCTGCCGCGCACCAAATGCAGACGACATCGCGCCTTCGAGCTGGTCGGCCGTGATGCCGAGCGCCACCATGCGGTCGCGGTCGAGTGTCACGTTGGCTTGAGGGTTGGTCAGCAGCAGATCGGTCGATACGTCTGTGAGATCGGGCAGCTCGTGGAGTCGATCCTCGAGCCTCGCGGCGTCCGAATAGAGTTCGTCCGTGTCTCCGCCCTGCAGGGTGAACTGATATTGCGCGCGCGCCTGGCGGCCCCCCAGGTTGATGACTGGCGGGTTCGTCAGGAACACGCGCACGCCGGGAATCGTGACCAGCTTCGGCCGGAGAGACTCGATGACCTGATCGGCAGACAGCTTGCGTGCGTCGCGTGGCTGCAGCTCGATCTGCATGCGCCCGCCGTTGCCGCCGCCGCCGCCGCCGCCGGCACCGACACTCGAGGTGACCGACTTCACGTTCGGGTCGGCGAGGAGCACTTTCTGCACCTGCAGCTGGTGCGCCACCACCTGCTCGTAGCCGAGCCCCTGGGCCATCTCGGTCTGCCCGCTCAGTTGGCTCATGTCCTGGCTGGGAATGAACCCCAGCGGCATGATGCGGAAACAGTAGACCGTGGCCACCACGAGCAGCAGCGAGATTACCATCGTCACTCGATGGTGGGTCATGGCCTTGGCGAGGGACCAGCCGTAAAACTGCCGCCCCGCCTCGAAGGCGCGCTCGATGGCCAGGTAGACCGGCCCGTGGCGCAGCTCACTGGGCGGTTTCAGAAACCGCGCCGCGAGCATTGGCGTGAGCGTCAGCGAGACGAAGCCGGAAATCAGAATCGCAACGCCCATCGTCACCGCAAACTCGTGGAGCAGCCGGCCGATGATGCCTCCCATGAAGAGCACGGGAATGAACACCGCCGCGAGCGAGAGCGTCATGGACACGATGGTGAAGCCGATCTCCTTGGCCCCGCGCAGCGCAGCGGTCATCGCCGATTCGCCATGCTCCATGTGACGCACGATGTTCTCGAGCATCACGATCGCATCGTCGACCACGAATCCGACCGACAGCGTGAGCGCCATGAGAGAGAGGTTGTCGAGACTGTAGCCGAGCAGCGACATGGCCGCGAACGTGCCGACGAGGGAGGCCGGAAGCGCGAGACTGGGGATGACCGTCGCCGAGATGTTGCGCAGGAACAGGAAGATGACGAGCACGACGAGCACGATGGTCAGGACGAGCGTGAGCTTGATGTCGTGCACCGACTCGCGGATGGATTGCGAGCGATCGCTGCGCACGACGAGTGTCAAGGCCGCGGGCAGCTGCGCCTGGATGTCGGGCAGCAGGGCGCGGATGGAGTCGACGATCTCGACCGTGTTGGTCCCGGGCTGCCGGTTGATCGCGAGATAGATCGTCCGGCTGTCATTGAACCAGCTGGCCTGCTTATCGTTTTCGACGCCGTCGTACACGTTGGCGACCTCGTCGAGCCGCACAGGACGTCCGTCACGATACGAGACCACCAGCGGCCGAAACGCCTCTGCGTTGGTCAGCTGTCCCTCGGTCTTGACCGCAAAGGTGCGGTCCGGGCCGTAGAGCGTCCCTGTTGGCCGGTTCACGCTGTTGCGCCCAATCGCCGTGGCGAGCGACTCCAGATCGAGGTTGCGCGCGGCGAGTTGTCGCGGATCGACGTCGACGCGCACGGCAAACCGCTGCGCCCCGAAGATCTGAACCTGCGCCACACCCTTGAGCGTCGAAAGCCGCTGGGCCACGTTTACTTCGGCGTACTCGTTGATTTGCGAGAGGGGCAGGGTCGCCGAGCTGAGGGTCAGGAAGATGATCGGGAAATCCGCCGGGTTCACTTTCTGGAACGAGGGCGGCGCGGGCATGTCCGGCGGTAGCTGTCGCGTCGTGCGGGCAATGGCCACCTGCACGTCCTGTGCGGCCGCGTCGATGTCGCGATCCAGATCGAACTGCAGCGTGATCGACGTGCTGCTGGTTCCGTTGGTGGAGCTGATCGACGACACGCCCGCGATGGCGGAGAACTGCTTTTCGAGCGGCGAGGCAATGGCAGACGCCATCGTCTCAGGATTGGCGCCTGGCAGGTTGGCGTTGACCTGGATGGTGGGGAAATCGACCGCCGGGAGGTCGCTGACCGGCAATGCACGGTAGCCGATCACGCCAAAGATCACGATGGCGAGCTGAACAAGGGTCGTCGCAACCGGACGCTTGATGAAGGTCTCAGAGACGTTCATGGCCGACCTCCCTGTGGGGCACGCGGCTCGGCCCCCTGTCCTCTGCCGGCCTCCGCGCCGCGAGCGCCCCTGCCGGCGCCGCCCTCACGCGCGCCATCCGCGCCCCCTGCGCCCTCCGGCGCCGACTGCCGTCCGCCGCCTGCGGCGTCGGTCCCCCGTCCGCCGCGCCCATCGGCCTGTCCGGTCGTGACCCGGGCGCCGGGCGTGAGCCGCAGCTGTCCGTCGGTCACCACGGTTTCGTCGGCCGAGAGTCCGCGTGCCACCACCGTTTCGTCGCCCTCGGTCCAGCCGACAGTAATCGGCCGTGCTTCCACCGTGCGATCCGACTTCACGACGTACACCAGTTGGCCCTGCTGGCTGGCCTGCACGGCCGCATTCGGAATCACGAGCGCCTGCGGCGTCTCGGCCAGCCGCAGCGTGACGTCGACGAACGCGCCGGGCCACAGCCGCCGATCGCGGTTCGGGAAGGTGGCCTTCAGCCGGATCGTGTCGGTGGCCCGATCGACGCTGTTGTCCAGAAAGCTCACAGTCCCCTCGGCGCCGCGCTCGGCTCCGCCGGCTGGGGAGGCCTCCACGTGAAGCTTGCCGCGCTCGTGCTGCAGCTGCGCCAGCAGCCGGGCGGGGACGGCAAAGCTCACGAACACGGGAGAGATCTGGTTGATGACCACGAGTGGCGTCGTGTCGTTATTACGGATGAGCGACCCTTCGTGCACGAGGAGCGCCCCCGTGCGGCCGGATACCGATGCCGTGATGCGCGTGAACTGCAGCTGCAGCTTGGCGTTGTCGATCTGCACCTGATCGGAGGCCATGGCGCCTCTGATGGCGGCGGCTTGTGCCTGTGTCGTCTCATGGGCCGACGGCGCCACGAGACCCTTGGCCAGCAGCTCGGTCGATCGCTCGGCCTGGGCTTCGGCGGTCCTGGATTGCGCCGCATCACGCGCGAAGGCCGTCTCGGCCTGCCGCACGGCGAGCTCGAACGGGCGAGGGTCGAGCGTGAACAGCAGTTGTCCCTTCGCGACGTCCTGGCCCTCGCTGAACTCGACCGTCTTCAACTCGCCGGTGACCTGCGCCCGCACGTTCACGGTGGATGCGGCTTCGACGTTGCCGACCACCCGCACGTTGACGGCCATAGGCTTGACCACGACGCGTGCCGTCTTCACGGCAACAGGGCCGCCGCCACCGCGGCCTCGTCCTGCTGCGGCCGGCGCGCCGCCTGCGCGGCCTTCAGTGGCGACCGGCCCGGCCCCGCCCCCGGAGCAGGCCGTCACCGCCAGTGCTGTCGTGAGAACCAGTGCGGCAACGCACAGCGGGGGAGCGAGTGGACGTGTGCTGTCGACCATGTGTGTCCAAGATTAGCCCAGCTCGTTACGTGCCGCCATTTTGAACGCCAGTATGGTGCGCCTGGTGGCAACTGGAGGTCCAGCTGGCATTTGGACGGCAAATACCGTAACCTAACCCACTATCGATAATCGTGTCGGCCTAGGTTTAACACGGCCGAGCGAGGCTGTACTCCCGGAAGCGCCCAGGACCGGCGCGTGGTCTCCGGCGGCAATCGGTCCTCATATTCCATATGAAGAGTGAGCTGCTCAGGGGACAGACGCCCGCTTCGGTCGTCCCCAAGCCGGGCACTCTGCTCGGCAGCCTGCCCCTCGCCGGATCCGTGCTCGTGGTCGACGACGACCAGCAGAGTCTGCGGCTGCTGACCCGCCTGCTCGAGCGCGATGGGTTCCACGTCCACACGGCCACGGACGGTGAGGCGGCGCTCGCGTCACTCGTGCGTCTGGCGCCCGATCTGATCCTGCTCGACGTGGGGCTGCCGGGCCTGAACGGGTTTGAAATCTGCCGACGGGTCAAGAGCAGTCCGGCGACAAGGCTCACGCCGGTGGTGATCGTCACTGGCCACAACGCCCACGAGCATCGCCTCGAAGGCATCAACTCGGGCGCCGACGACTTCCTGGGCAAGCCGTTCGATGGCGAAGAGCTCCGAGCCCGGGTGCGGTCGCTCATCCGGCTCAAGCGCCATACCGACGACCTGGAGTCGGCCGAAGCGGTCATTCTCAGCCTGGCGCTCACCGTCGAAGCCCGCGACGCTTATACCGAGGGCCATTGCGCCCGGCTGGCGAAGTACGCGGTGACGCTCGGCCGCGCAGTTGGACTTGGCGAAGAGGATCTGGCGGCGCTCTATCGCGGCGGCTATCTCCACGATCTTGGCAAGATCGCCATTCCCGATGCGCTGCTCCACAAGCCGACGTCTCTGACGTCCGCCGAGTTCGAGTTGATGAAGCGCCACACCATCGTCGGTGAGCACCTGTGCGGTAACCTTCGCTCGCTGCGCAAGGTGCGGCCAATCGTCCGCTGTCATCACGAGAAGCTCGACGGCAGCGGCTACCCAGACGGCCTCAGCGGCCGCGACGTACCGCTGCTGGCGCAGATTGTCAGTATCGTGGATGCGTATGACGCGATCACCACCACGCGGCCGTATCGCGTGGCGTTGAGCACGGAGCATGCGTTTGGCGAACTGCGGCGCGACGCGGCCGCAGGCGCGCGTAGCGCCGAACTGGTCGAAGCCTTCGTCGCACTCGGACGCGAAGGACAGCTCGAGATCACCGCCGAGGTCTCGTCGTCGGCGAATGCGCCGGCATGGGAAGAGTCCTCTTAAACGAGACGGTCAGCCCTCCCCGAGCAGCGCCTCGACGCGGGCTTTGAGCTCCGCCGCTGTAAAGGGCTTCGAAATCAGGTGCACGCCGCTTTCGAGCACCCCGTGACGCGCAATCGCGCTCCCGCTGTAACCGGACATGAAAAGCACCTTGAGGCCGGGGCGCTCACGGACCAGCCGATCTGATAGTTCGCGGCCGCTCATGTGCGGCATCACCACATCGGTCAGAAGGAGATCGATCCCTTCCCGGCAGGCGCTGGCCGTCTGCAGCGCCTGCTCGCCTCCCGGCGCCGTGAGCACGTGGTAGCCCGCTGACGCCAGACAACGTGTCACCAGCCGCAGCACGGCGTCTTCATCTTCCACCACCATGACGGTGTGCGTCCGTGGCGCGGCCACCGCGGGGCCGGCGATGACCGGCGGCGCGGGCACCGGCTCGCGCGGAAACGTCAATGTGAAAGTGGTGCCCTTGCCGACTGCGGACTGCACGGCAATCGTGCCGCCGGTCTGCGTGACGATGCCGTAGACCATCGGCAGGCCCAGGCCGGTGCCGATGCCTGGCGGCTTGGTGGTGAAGAAGGGCTCGAAGATGTGAGCCTTGGTGCGCTCGTCCATGCCGCACCCCGTGTCGGACACGGTGAGTGCGACTGTGGCATTCGCCGGATCGTCGAGGCTGACCGAACCTGGCAGTGGGCCGGTGCTCGTGGCGATGAGTAGGTTGCCGCCCGATGGCATCGCGTCGCGTGCGTTGACGATCAGGTTGACGATGACCTGCTCGATCTGCCCCGCGTCGGCGAACAGGGCGGCGGTGTCGTCGCCCAGATTCACCTGGACCGCGATGTCGTCGCCGACGAGCCGCCGCAGCATTATTTCCAGTCCCCGCACCACGTCGTTGAGCCGGATGACCTGGGGACTGAGCACCTGTTTGCGTCCAAAGGCGAGGAGCTGACTGGTCAACGCCGCCGCGCGCTGGCCCGCCCGCCGAATCTCCTGCAGGTCGGTGCGCATGGGATGGTCGCTCGCGACTTTCTCGAGGGCAAAGTCTGCATATCCGTTGATGGCGATGACGAGGTTGTTGAAGTCGTGTGCCACTCCCCCGGCGAGCCGTCCGATCGCCTCGAGCCGCTGGGCGACCTGCAGCTGCTCCTCCGCAAACCGTTGCTCGGTCACGTCGGTCAGCACGCCGGTCAGACCTATGGCGGACTTGCCGCTGGTCAGCCGACGCGTGCGTGCGCGCACGTGATGTACGCCGCCCGTGGCGTCCTTCACGCGGAACTCGCGAAGCGTGGCGCCGGGCGGCGCGCTCCGGTCGAGCGACTCGATCAGCTGCGCGACGTCGTCGGGATGGACGAACCGGCTGAACAATTGCCCCGTGAGTTCGACCGGCGTGTACCCGTACTTCGAGACTGACGAGCTCACGTACTGGAACCGTCCCTCGCGGTCCATCGAGAACACGACGTCTGTCAGATTCTCGACTAGCTCGCGGTACTGACGCTGCGATTCGTTCAGCTTCCTGTTGAGTGACTCGAGCGCCGCTTGCGCGTGCTTGCGCTCCGTGACGTCGTGGGCGGTGCCGTGCAGACGGACGGGGCCCGGCTGGTCGACAACGGCCCCGCGCGCGACGATCCAGCGGATCTCGCCCGCCGGCCGAACGATCTCCACGTCGAGCTCGAAGGGAGCGCCCGTGGCGCGGGTGTGCGCGACGGCCTGCTGCAGCTGATCGCGACCGCTCCGGTACATGGTCAGCTGTTCGGCGAATGTGAGGGCGCCGCCCGCCGGGTCGATGCCGAAAATCTGGAACAGCTCCTCGGACCACTCCACGACGTCGGAGACCGGATCCCAGACCCACGACCCGATCTCGGCCAGCCGCTGCGCCGCGCTGAGCGCCGCCTCCTGGACGCGCAGTCGCTCGTGGGCGTGCGCCCGCTCGGTGATGTCGTGCCCAGTGATGACGTAGCCCGGCGTTCTGTCTGGCCACTCGTCGCGCTGGGTCATCACGCACAGCACCACGCGATTGCTGCCATCGCGCGCGCTGGTGTGCGCTTCAAAGGACCACGAGGGGAGGCCGTTGCGCAGGCGGTCCATGGCCGACGTGACGGCGTCCACACTCTGCGCAGAAGTCGCGAACACCTGGCTGTAGTGCGCACCGATCATCTCGGCGCATGCGGCGCCGAACACCCGTGCGGCCTCACGATTCCATTGCGTGATGATGCCAGCAGGCGTGCAGCAGAGCACGACGGCGCTGATCTCGTCGACGTGCGGGTCAGGCGACACGCCTCCGGTCGCCCGAACGCTTAGTTCAACAGGTTGGTCAGGCATGGGGAGCCTTGTTCCTCTTCCTTGGCGCCAGGCGCGTGTGAGGCGATTTCCGAGCGGTAGTAAAGGACCGCGAGACCACTAGACAGATGCGGGCCAGTAAATTCTGAAGGTCGTGCCCTGACCCGGCGTGCTGTCCACGAGGATCGTGCCGCCGCTTTGCTGGACGATGGCGTAGACGGTGGCCAGCCCGAGGCCGGTTCCATGCCCGAGCTCCTTCGTGGTGTAGAAAGGCTCGAACAGGTGTGTCAGCGCCACCGCATCCATGCCGGTGCCCGTGTCTGAAATGGCCAGCACGACGTGCGGTCCGGCGGAGGCGCCCGGATGGCCCGCGGCTTCTGCGGCGTCCCACACGACGTAGAGGGTCTCGATGGTCAGCACGCCTCCCTCGGGCATGGCGTCACGCGCGTTGAGGCTGAGATTGAGCAGCACCTGCTCGATCTGCCCGCCGTCGGCATTGATGAATGGAAGGTTCGGCGCCAGGCTGGTACGAAGTTGCACGGCTTCGCCTATCGACCGCCGCAGAAAGGCTTCGAGACGTGTGACGATCAGGTTCGGATTGAGCAGCTGCGGCTGCACGGTCTGCCGCCGGCTGAAGACGAGCAGTTGGCGCGTCAGCGCCGCCGCGCTGCGCCCCGCGTTGAGCACTTCGCGCAGGTCGGCCGACACCTCGCTGTCGAGGCCCACCTGGGCGAGCGTCAGTTCCGTGAATCCGATAATCGCGGTGAGCAGGTTGTTGAAGTCGTGCGCCACGCCAGCGGCGAGGCGTCCGACGGCCTCGAGTTTCTGAGCCTGCTGCAGCTGCGATTCGAGCCGGATGCGATCGCTGATGTCGATGAAGGTGATGACCGAGCCCACCTCGCGCGCGCCGTCACGGATGGGAAACGACCAGTACTCGACAGGGAACATGGCGCCGTTCCTGCGCCAGAGCACCTGGTCGGTCGCGTGTGCCGGTTCGCCTCGAGACAGCGCGAGATGCAGCGCGCACGCGTCAGTCGTGCACGCGGTGCCGTTGGCCCGGGTGTGGTGCACGAGCGCGTGAAACGCCTGACCGATGACCTCGTCGGCTGTCTCGTAGCCAAGCATGGCTAAACCCGACCGGTTGCACAGCGTGCAGCGGCCGTCGAGATCCAGCGCGAGAATGGCTTCGGCGGTGGAGTCGAGCAGCAGACGCACGCGCGCCTCGCTTCGCCGCCGCGCCTCCTCCGAGGCCCGCAACGCACGGTGGGCGCGTCGGCGCTCGGCCAGCCGTGCAACCTTTGCGACCAGCCGCAGCGGGTCGTACGGCACCTCGAGATAGTCGTCAGCGCCCGATTGAAACCCCTCGATGGCGCTCGCGCTGTCTTTTCGCACCGCACTCACGAGCAGCACGGGGGTGTCGGACAGCTCCGGGTGATCGCGGATATGCCGGCAGAGCGTGATGCCGTCCATGCGCGGCATCTGGACATCGCTCACCATCACGTCGGGTTCGAGGATCACAGCGGCATGCAGACCTTCGACCCCGTCGACCGCGCTATGCACCGTGTAACCGGACTGGGTGAGGATGACCCGGAGAAGGTCCAATTCGGCGGGCTGATCGTTCACGATCAGGACCGAGGAGTCGGTCGCTCCAGGCGGCGTCGGCTGTGGCATGGGCCTCGTGTCGAGTATCGGTCGAGAAGCAGACTTACATCAGCGAGGCCCGGGGAGGGGACGCTCTCGAAATTACGGCCGGTGGCAGTCTTGTCCGACGGAGTTTAGCATTGCTGCTGGGGCCGGCGGGGTTATGCTGAACACCCCTTATATGTCCACCCCGCCTCTCGTGCCCCGGCTCCTCGTCGTCGACGATGACCCGGGGGTGCAGAGCCTGGTCGACCGCGTGGCCCGGCGGCTCGGTTTCGAGGTCGAGTTGCGCACCGACGGACGCAACGTCCTCGGAGCCCTGTCGAGCTTCATGCCCGATGGCGCGGTTGTCGATCTCCGGTTGCCGGGCGTGAACGGGCTCGACGTCCTGCGCACGATTCGATCGGCCGCTCCCGGGTGTCAGGTCATTCTCATCAGCGGTCACGGCAGTATCGACGCCGCGGTTGCCGCGCTCAAGGCCGGAGCGCTCGACTTCCTGAGCAAGCCGCTCGACATGCAACGGTTCGAGGAGTTGCTCGTGACCGTCCGCGAAGGCATCCGCCGGCGCGAACGCTTCGCGTCTCACGACCTGAACGTCGCGCGACAGAGCGAGTTTCACCGCATGATCGGGCGTGCACCGGCCATGCAGCAGCTGTTCGACGCCATTCGCCGCTTCGCGCCGCATGCCCGTACGGTGCTCATCACCGGCGAAACAGGTACGGGCAAGGAACTGACCGCCCGGGCCTTCCACCAGCTTGGCGGCCGCCGCGATCGGGCCTTCATTCCCGTCAACTGCTCGGCCGTCGTCGAGTCGCTGTTCGAGAGCGAGCTCTTCGGTCACGTGAAGGGGGCGTTCACAGGGGCCGTTGCGCCCCGTACCGGCTTTTTCGAAGCCGCAGATGGCGGCACGCTTTTTCTCGATGAGATCGGCGATCTGCCGTTGACGGTTCAGGCCAAGCTGCTGCGGGCGGTCGAGTACGGTGAGTTTCAGCGCGTTGGATCGGTCGAGACGCTGCGCGTCGACGTCAACCTGATCGCCGCGACGCATCACGACCTGCGCACCCAGTCCGAACAGGGGACCTTTCGTTCCGACTTGTACTACCGCCTGTCGACGGTCGGAGTGCATCTGCCGCCGCTGCGCGCGCGACGCGAGGACATTCCTTATATGTGCGCCGTGTTCCTCGGAGAGTTCGCAGAGCGGCTGGGCCGGTCGATTGCCGGCATCACGCCGGCAGCCGAACAACTGCTGCTCGACGGTCCATGGCCCGGCAATATTCGTGAGCTGCGGAGCGTGCTGGAACGGGCGTGCATGCTGAGCGAAGGACGGCTGCTGAGCGAGCGTGACGTCGCCGCGGCCTGGCCGGCATGGACGTCTGCCGACTCGCCCGGGCCACGTCCCCTCGCATCCCCCCCCAACGGCACACCTCCAGTCAGCTTCGACGACGCTGATACCCTGGATTCGGTGACCGCGGCCCAAATCGCGCGCGTGCTGCGTGATGTCGGAGGCAACAAGACACGTGCTGCAAAAGTCCTGGGCGTGAGCCGCCGATCGCTCTATCGATGGATCGATCGCCTCAAGCTGTCGTGATTCGCATGCAGATCGACGTCGCATCTCCTCATCGAGCCACGCGTAGAGTTTGCCGTTCATGAGCACAGGCCACCACAGAGGCAGCCGCCGTGTGAGCCTGGTCTGCGCCACGGCGGTGTGCGCGGTGGGCGCGACGGCGCTCGCCGGCTGGATGATGGGCAGCGCCCCGACGAGTGCGCTGGTCGTCAGCGAGATCTCGATGAAGGCCAACGCGGCCATTGCGCTGTTATGCCTGGGCTCGTCGCTGATGCTGCTCCGCAGTCAGCCCCCGGGCCGGCTGGCAGGAAGCCTGGGCCGTATCGCGGCGCTCGTGGCCGTCGCGATTGGACTGGCCACGCTCAGCGAGCACCTGTTCGACTGGGACCTCGGAATCGATCAGCTCCTGTTCCGGGAGCTGCCTGGCGCGCCCGCCACCGCGAGTCCGAACCGGATGGGGCCACCAGCCTCGACCTGCGTGCCCCTTCTGGGACTCGCCCTGCTGCTCCTCGACCGGCGCCCATCGCCGCGCCGCACCCAGCAGGCCCAATTGCTCGCGGGTGTCGTGCTCCTGATCGTCGTCGTTCCGATCCTTGGCTATGTGTTCGGGGTTCACCAGTTATACGGCGTGGCCAGGTTGACCGGCATCGCCCTGCATACGGCTCTGACGCTCGGGGC
>JBDSZL010000023.1:0-28792 GCA_039925145.1 Vicinamibacterales bacterium
GGTCAGAAGCCCGGCCAGGCGGCGTCGCCGTTGGTGCTCCTGGTCAAGGGGGACCTGGTTCGCCGCTATCCGGGCATGCTGGTTACCGCCGCGAAGACCAAGAAGAGCGGACCTATTCGCACGCTCGATCCCGCCACCGAACTTCAGCCAGACTTCATGGCGCGGCTCGAGCCCGACGTGCTGCTGGTCGGCTTCGAGAGGCTGAGCGCCGATGAAGTGTGGTCCGTCGGCGGCAACGACGACACCGCGTGGTGGTTCTTCTTCGCCGAGCACTTCACAGAACCCAGATTTGGTCTCGACCTGGCAACACCTGGGGGGCCGGCCACGGTCGCCGACTGGAACGACGCCTCGTGGGGAAACGTCGTGGTCGACGCCGCCGGTCGACTCGGCTCGAACAGCTTCAGCGTCGCGCCGCTGCTCAAGTCGAAGCCGGGCACCCCTCCGGGGCCGAAGTACGACTGGCACGGCAGCAGTTCGTCGGTCGCCTGGATTCTTCTGCAGTATCCGTTTCGCCGAGGCATGCGTGGAACCGATCTGCTTCCGCCGAGGACGCCGGCATGAGTCCACAGCACGACATTCCCGAGATCGACACGGCCCTGCCCATCACGATGTTGCCTGTGCGAATCGAAACGCGATTCGCGGGCACGCTGGCCGCGCCGCAGCTGCACGTTCGGATCTATCCCGATGACCTCCACGTCGATCACCACGATTCGCGACTGACTGGTGGCGAGGTGGCCGCGGGGCGCCGCTACTGGACCAGCATCCGCGCAGGCAGCGCCAGCGATCAAGCGTGGAACCAATTACTGAAGGATGTCGGTCCGTCGCGGGCGATCTGGGTTCGAGAGGCGCTGACACCCGCGAACACGACCGGCGCGCCGACGTTTACTGACCCGGCGACCGTCGAAGGTACCGCGGGCATCGCGGCGGCGGCACGAGCGCTGCCCGGCTCGTTCATCGTTCGCGCCCGCTACGACGGTGGCGAGACCACTGTGCGGGGAGGCGCCATCCCGGAACACCTGCAGGTGGGCGTCTCGTTCGGCGATGCCCTTCCTGGCGCGACGCCGGCGCCTGCCGTCGCGGACGACATGACACTCGTCCTCGATGAAGGCATGCGCTGGATGGTCGACTTCGACGCGGCGGTGGCTGTCGGCATGGCGGTCACCATCGATCTGCCGCCGCAGACGAATTTCGTGCGAGACGTTGTGGTCGTCGGTGTTCCGGTTGCCGGCGCCAATGGCGCGGCCCTCCTCGCCGCGCTGATCGAGTCGCATCGGCTCAGCGACGGGGCCGCCTTCTTGCCGCCGGGGACGCCGACGAACAACCTTGCTGATTCCAGGAGCACGTTCTCGATCACGGCGGTGCCACAACCCGGGCCGGTCACTCGTCCCGTCGACGGCTCTGTTGCGGCGGTTCTCGCCGCCGCGTGGAGCGTCGACGCGATGGTCCTCGCGCCAATCGATGGCGCCAGCAGCCGGGAGCTCGACGAGGCGCGGCTGATGGGCCGCGCCCTGTTCGAAGCGACCTGGGGATCCTATCTGCGCCAACAGGCGCAGCCAGGATTTGACCTGAACCTTCTGCCCCAGGTGTTTGCCCACGTCACCTCCTTCGTCCGTGGCGGAGGCCCACTGCCGGCCATCCGACTGGGGCGCCAGCCGTACGCCATCGCGCCGGTCATGGCCCGTGGCACGTGGGCGCCTGTGGCCGAAAGCGCCTTCCAGCAATGGTTGAGCGAGTTTCTGCCGCGCATTCGTGCGCTCTGGATCTCGGGCATCGCCGACGCGCCATCGGGGCCTGACCTGTTCTCGCACGAGCCTGTGTCGACACGCGTGCGCCTCCGGACGACGAACATGAGCGCCGCCGTCGACTATATGGTCGCCATGGGAAGTGCGGTCGTGGATGGTAATCGCGATCTGAGTCGTCGACGGCTGCTTGCCGAGCTGGGATTCACGAGCGCGATGCCGTCAGTGTTCACCCAGCTCTTCCCGAAGGGCGCCGCCCATCTCTGGCTTCCAATGGCGGCCGACGACGACACGCACTTCGACATTCTTGCGCCCGCCCCGAAAGACGCGAACAGCGTCCTGGGGCTGCTGCTGCGCAACTCCGCGTTGCGCATTGCCGCGAACGCGACCCACGAGTTTGCCGGTCTCGCCGCCGGGCAGCCGGCCGCCGAAGTCGCACATGCGATGCGCACGATGCCGATTGCGAATCTCCCGGCTGCGGCTGGGCGCGCGATACCCGTGCTGTCCGGATTTGCCGCCGCGACGACCATCGCGACGCCGCAGTCTCAGGCGCTTGGGACCGGGAAGGATGCAAGCGGCACCGCTTTCACGATCCGCGACCGCCTGGCCGACATCGTCGGCAATGCGACAGCATTCGCACCTGACTACGGGCGCTACTTCAACAGCGACGCGCTCGCGGCGTTCCGCGATGCACTGAAGTCACTCGATGGCCTGTCGACCGATCGGAGGGCGGTCCTCGCTGGAGAAATTCTTGATTGCGCGTCGCACCGGTACGACGCGTGGGTGACCTCACTGGCGATCGCGCGGCTCGCGGGAATGCAGGCGACCAAGCGGGGCAACCAGGTTGGGGCGTGGGGAGCCGTTCGTGGCATCCAGCGCCGGCAGGTGACCAACCTGCCCGCATCCGACACCATTCCAGAAGGCACCGTCGCTGACGTGTTGAACGGCGGGTTTGTGATGGCGCCGTCGCCCCGCCAGGCCAGCGCCGCGGCGGTCGTGCGCGCCGCGTGGCTCGCGCACGGCGGCGCGTCGAATGGAGCGCTCGCTCCGTTCGCGATGGGGCTGACCTCGATGGCGGTGCGTCGAGCGCTCACCATCGCCGAGGGCATGCGGAACGGCCAGCAGCTCGGGGCGCTGCTCGGCTATCTGCTCGAGCGCGGCATCCACGATGCGTCTGGCGTCGACGGGATCGAGATCGATTGGGTCGTCTTCGAGCTCCGTCGCCAGTACCCGCTGAGGGTCGACACGATCGACAATGCCCCGCAGGCCAGCTCGGAACGGTTGGTTGCCGACGGCTGGAAGCTGGCGCAAGTAGAAACAACAACTCCGGGTGCGGTCGTCGCCGCATTCGCCGCGCCGGTTGGCACCGGACAACCGACGTTTGGCCCGGCGGAGAAGACTGCGGTGCAGGTCGTGATCGCCGACGTCGTCGCGACGCTCGACGCGTTCACCGACCTCGGCCTCGCCGAATCGATGTACCAGCTCGCGGGTGCCAATCTCGAACGTGCCGCCGCGGTCACCGACATGTTGGGCCGCGCCGCGTCTCCACCTGACGTGTTCGAATCCGTGGCGACGCCCCGGAGCGGCCGCGGCATCGAGCAGCGGGTGGTGGTCACGTTCGGCCCAGGCGCGAGACCGCCCGGATACGCGACGAACACGCCTCGCGCCCGTCTCGCGCCCGCTGCGGATGCATTCGTCGCGCGGAGGCTTGGCCTGCTCGGCGACGTCCGCGTGCGCCTTCTCGACTTATCCGGCGCCCAGATCGCCGCACCGACCCTGTCGTCGCTCGGGCTGTCGGCGCTCGATCTGGCAGCGCTCGACCTCTCGAGCGAGCACGTGACGCTGTCGAGCATCGAGTCGCCGGAGACGATGCCGGGTGCGCCCAACTCGAATCCGGGCCGACCGGGCGTCATGCGGCTTCTGCTCGCAGCGGGGCAGCCCGACGCCGCAACCGTCGACTTCGATCTCAGCCTCGACGCCGATCTTCTCGACCTGCTGGATCACGCGGCTGCATGGCAACGCGTGCTCGCAGGCAGGAAGCCGCTCACGGCCGATACCTTTGTCGCGCGAGCGGCACTCACCTCGCTGGCAGACGCGTCGGGTCTGGCTGTCACGGTCGCGTCGCTGGCCACGGAGCTTGGCGCCGCGTCCACCTCCGCGCTGAAGGCGTGGGGAATTGGCGGAGACGCTGCTGCCGCGCGCGCGGCCGCCGACAGTCGTCTCGCGGCCGCCGCCGCAATTGCAGATCCGGTCAGGGCGGCCGGTGTGCTGCTCGGCGGTCCCGCCGTCGTCGAGGGCTCGCTCGCCGCGCTGCCTCCAGACATCCGCACGACGATCGGCGACCAGCCTTCGGTTCTGGGACCGCGCACGGGTGTGCTGGCGCGTTGGTTTCAAGATTCCGCGCGCGTGCGTTCGGTCATCGCGAGCCTCAACGACGCGCTCCTCCGAGACGACCTGGCGGGCAGCAGTGCCGTCCAGTCATGGGCGGCTCAGACGCCGGCGACGCCGTATGTGGAGACGGTCAACGCCGCATCGGCACACGCCTGGGTCGGCGCGCCATTTCCCGCCGCACTTGGATCAGCACCCGTCACCAGCGTCGTCATCGTCGGCGACGATGCGAGCGGCGCGGTCACTGGCGTAGAGGTCGATGCCTGGACAGAAGTCGTCCCGAGTCCGGCCGGAACCTCTGCGGTTGCGGCGAACATCTCAGCACCTGATGCGCGCGCTCCCAATCTGATCCTGATGGCGGTGCCGCCCGACGTCACCAAGCCGTGGACGCAGGAGTCGTTGCTGTCCGTGGTCGACGAGGCACTGGAGCTGGCCGACTGCCGAATCGTGGACTTCGATGCGACTCGACGGGTCCCCGCGCTGCTGCCGGCGATCTACCTCGCCGATTTCGACGAAGACGATCTGGGCTTCCGCCGATTCCTCAACGTGGCCGACAAGTTCCCGGCTCGGTGGGTCGCGAAGGAGACACCATGACCACGATCAATTCGTTCACCCGTTTGGAACCGGTATCGCGTGGCGGGGATCCGGGGCGTGGACTCGCCGCCACCGTGCAGGATCCGTTCTGGATGCTCGCGCGCCAGGCCCAGTTCGGAGAGCTCACCGGTGAGGATGCAGGATCTCCCGTGCAGGTGACCTTCGCGCAGAGGGAAGCGCTCTTCGACGGATGGAGACCGGAGAGCGGTGCCGTGCTGCCCTACTCGCCACTGACCGACGTCGTCGAAGCGCTGGCCGCGGGCGAGGCGGCCGGGCCCGCGCACAGCGTGCTCGATCGACTGCAGGCGGGCAGGGCGCTGGCTGCGACGGTTTCGGATGTGGTCACCGCCAAGCTGCGCGGATCTTTTCCGCTGCCCGTGACGCCGGACTCTCCGCGAGTGTTTGTTCGCGCAGCGGCCCTTTTCGCCGACGGGCTTGCTGTCGCCGCAGCGGTCGCCGGGGCCGCGGACGACACAGATGCAGCGTTCGGTACGGCGTTGAAACTGCCGACTGCCGATGCCAAGGCCGTCCGCGCCGATTTGATTGCGTTCGCAACGTGGTGCGGCGTCACGTTTGGTACGGGTCCGAACAGCTGGATTCCCGAGCGGCTCGAGCGCCGATTCGATCTGGCCGTCGGTGGCGCACCGGTGCTCGCTGCGCCGGGCCACACGCGCGAACGGGTCGACTGGTACGATTTCGACTTCGTCGCGGCGGCAGATCCAATACCTGCGGGAGCGTCCGCAGCACGCGCGCGAGTTCCGACGATCGTGCAGTTTCCCGGACAGCCGCGCAACCGCTTCTGGGAATTCGAAGAGGCCGCTCTCGCGCTGGCACGGATCGACGCGGCAACGACCGATCTCGGCCGTCTCGCGCTTGTCGAGTTCAGCACCATCTACGGCAACGACTGGTTCACATTTCCGATTCCCGTCACATACGGCTCGCTGCAGTCCATTTCGGATCTGGTGGTGCGAGACACCTTTGGGACCCACGAACTCATTGCGCCCTCCGCCGATCAATGGGCCATGTATCGACCGACCGGGGCAGTCGTCGGGTCCGCATTCTTGGCCGTGCCGTCCGTGACGGTCGCGCCGCTCGCCGGCGATGTCGTCGAGGAAGTGCGATTCCTGCGAGATGAGATGGCGAATCTCGTCTGGGGCGTCGAGCAGATCGTCACTGACGCGCAGGGCAACAGGCGCGACCTTATGGACGAGTACCTTCGGGCGGTGGTGCCCGGCACAGTCCCGCGCAACGGGGACGTCGCCTACCGGTTGATGACTGATGTTCCCGAACACTGGGTGCCGTTTCTTCCCGTGCATCTGCCTGGTAGTTCGCGACAGGTCGGCCTGGTCGAGGCGGTGCTGCCTCGGCCCCACACCCTGGGCGAACCCGAAATTTCCTCACCGCGTTCGAGTGTGTTGCAGGAGCTCCGCGGGCTGGTCATCCCGGAAGAGGAAGTGCCCACCGCGGGTGTCGTCGTGCGACGACGATGGTTCCTCGCCCGATCGGCTGACGGAGGGCGGCACGCCTGGGCCGCGCGCTCTGTATCGAGTGGTCGAGGCGAAGGCGCGAGCGGGCTGCGCTTCGACACGGCCGAACCGACAGCGTAGGCAGCGATGGCTGAGCTGACCTACCTCATGAACCGTGACCCGGCAGGCGACTCGAACCAGTTCTATTCGCTGGCCAAGCAGTTCTTCCAGGCCGCCGGATCGACGGTGGTTGATGCGCCAGCAATTGGCCAGACGCTCGAAGGCGTGTTCAAGAACCTCAAGTCGCGTACCGGTGTCCCGGCCACGATCAACCTCGTGAGTCACGCGTCCGGGTTCGCGTCCATGGAATGCCCCGTGAATTTGGCCAGCCAGGCGGCCGGCCGGCGCACCATGACCGTCGATGACTTGCAGGACGTGCTGGCTGCCAAGTCGCTCGCGCCGCCAGGCCCAGCCGCCATCACGAACAAGACCCGAATCGTGATCTACGGCTGCGACGTCGGGCGATCCGAAACTTTCATGAAGATGCTTTCGGGTCTGTTTGGCGATCCGGGCGTCGTGCTCGCGCCGCGGCGGTTGGGCGTGTTCAAGCTGGATGGAACCATCGTCAAGTATCGTCAGGCGCAGACCTGGTCTCTCGTGCGCAAGCCCCCGCTCATTTTGACTGGCAGTGTCCCGACCGGAGGATGGCCGAACTATCGGACGAGTTTCGTCAACGACGCGTCGCTCAAATTCGGCCGGATCCCGATCGCTGAGGAGCCCATTGGCACGGATCGATTGAAGACCATGCTCACGAACGCTGCAGCCAACGCGACCACGGCATTCGGCGCGACGTTCTTCCTCGAAGAGGGCATCCAGATCTTCCCGCAAGGCTCTCAGACCGCAGCCGCCGCGGTGGCGAGTCTGGCACCGCGGTCGAATGGCGACCCGGTCACAGCCAAGCCCAAGTCGGCGTTGGATCTCGATGACACGACCGTGGTCACCACGATCAGCGGTTCGGACGCCTATCCCACGAACACAGCGAGAACCAAGTTTGCGATCACCGTCGCGATCCTGGCGCAGATCATCGACAAGGACGTGTCGATCGCCGACGGCCCCGCGTATCGGGAGGTGACCACCAGCAAGGGCCTCGCGCCATCGCCCGGGCCCAAGCCTGTTGGCGGAGGCAGCGCCAGCAGCGGCGTTGGCAGTTCAGACCCCGGCACGGTCAACGCCGAGTTGCAGGCCATCATCGACGAACTGCTCGCAGGCGGCGCCGCCCAGAGCGATATCGACGCGCTCCTTGCCGCGATTCCGCCAGATGATGCGACCGAGGATGCAGCCACGGGAGTCGCTTCTGTAGACGAGACGTTTCCGGGCGAGGGGCCCGACTACATGGAGCCCGGACCAGAGGAGCCGGTGTAGTGGAGCACAAACTTTCACTGCTTGCCGTGGACCGCACGGGACAGAAGGCGGTTTGTACGTTCAAAGCGGTTGCCGACGGTATTGCGCTCGCGACAAACGATGAGCGCGAGCCGGTATTTGTCATCCCGGCCGGCACGAGTACCGTCGACGTCACCGTAAAGCCCAGCCGCCCGATCTTCTGGGAGGAAACGTTTTCGGTCACAGTGGGAACCGGCGGGTCGTTGACCGTCGCCGCTCCCGCATTTCAAGCGCGCGTGCAGATGACGGTGGCGGCCACGCCGGCCGTCCGATTCACGCTGGCCATCTTCAAGGTCAGCCAGTTCCGCGATCGCACCGATCACGCAGTCGAGCTTCTAAGTCATACCCCCACCAAGAGGTCGTTCCTCAACATGACAACGGGCATTTATGAGGACAAAGACGTCGACGAACTGAAGAGTCACAAGGCGACGTACGGGGCGTGGCCGCCTGAGGACTGGGAGCTCGAGGACATGCCTGCGGCTCACTTCCTCGACGCGGTAAACCCGTTGAAGTCTGGCGCCTTGAATTTCACACAGGTCCCGCCGCTGCAAATCAATGTCGACAGTGTGGTGCTCGAACGCGCGGGCGTCCGGATGGTGCCGCGGTACTTCGCCGTCACGTGGCCACAAGACATCGCTCCGCGCGAGGGCGCGGCTCCAACTCCATTCCTCTTCTATTTTCGGCAGGCGAACAAATACAACCTCTACAAGGAGCGCGGTGTATTCGTCGGCACCGGACTGGCCCCGTATCCGGAAAATTTCGACTATGCGGATTCGGGCATGTTCGAAAGCCTGCATTACGCCCGCAGCCCGCTCTTCAACCCGGGCTCAAAGGGCGTGCCCTACCAGGTGGCCAAGGCAGGCGCCAACGTCGTCACCGTCATTCCCTGCAACAGCTACGAAGAGAATTTCGGGGATCTCGCCGACCCCGAAGACGCCGAGACCGTTCTGCTGGAACTGCAGGCGTTCATGTTCTGGAGGGGCCGTGTCGCGACGCCGCCGGCATCCGTCGGTAAGACCGCGATTGCCGCGTTCAGCTCGGGCAATTTCTTCCTGAACAACTGGTTGAAAGACGCCACCAAGCGCAATGGGCGTTTCCTCTCGAAAGTCGTCACCGCCGTCTATTTCCTGGAGCCGATGCGGCGCTACGAGCTCAATGGCAAACGCGTGGAGGTGCTGGACGAGATCATTGCGTCGGCGCTCCAGTGGGCCGCAGGAGGTGTCGACAAACGGATTCGTCTGTACATGCAGTTCACTTGGCCTTCGCTGAAGAAGCTCATGGACAAGCCCCTGCCCGATCCGCCGTTCTTTGCCACTTCCGCCGACAGACGGCGAACCGTTTCTGTCGTCACGAACTCGACATGGGCCAAGGCATTTCGCCGACCGATCAAGTGGGTCGTCGTCCATCACGCCGTCGCCGCGACGATGCTGACTCACGCGCTTGCGCAGAAGGACGTGTGACGCGCAGACTGCCACCGTCGCGGATCCCGAGCGGTCGCCCTGCTACGATGACCTGATGGCAGGCTGGCGTCTCGAGCACTCCTACACTCACCTGCCGCAGCTCTTCTACGCTGAGGCCGAGCCAACGCCGGTCCGCGATCCGCGCCTTGTCGCATTCAACCGGCCGCTGGCCGTGCAGCTCGGGCTCGACCCGGACACACTGGAGGGATCTGAAGGCGCGGCGATCTTCGCGGGGAATGCCTTGCCCGAAGGCGGACGCTGGATCGCGCAGGCATATGCCGGCCACCAGTTCGGTCACTTCACCGCGCTCGGCGATGGCCGCGCCATCCTGATCGGCGAGCAGATCACGCCCCTTGGCGCTCGGATGGACGTCCAGCTGAAAGGGGCAGGGCAGACGCGCTTCTCGCGTCGGGGTGACGGACGGGCGGCTCTCGGCCCCATGCTGCGGGAATACCTCATCAGCGAGTCGATGCACGCATTGGGCATTCCCACCACGAGAAGCCTCGCCGTGGTCACCACCGGGGAGCCGGTCTACCGCGAGACGATCGTGCCAGGCTCGGTCCTCACGCGCATCGCCGCCAGCCACATACGCGTCGGCACGATGCAGTGGGCGGCGGCTCACGACGACGTGAGCGCCACGCGAGCGTTGGCCGACTACACGCGCGCACGCCACTACCCCGACCTGGTCGATTCCCCAGAACCGTACATCGCACTCTTCGACGCGATCGTCGCGCGGCAAGCCTCGTTGATCGCACGCTGGCAACTGGTCGGATTCATCCACGGCGTGATGAACACCGACAACATGGCCCTGTCGGGCGAGACGATCGACTACGGGCCGTGCGCGTTCATGGACACGTACAGTCCCTCGACGGTGTTCAGCTCCATCGACGCCGGCGGCCGGTACGCGTACGGCAACCAGCCGCCAATCGCGCAGTGGAACCTCGCACGCCTGGCCGAAGCGATGCTGCCTCTCTTCAGTGAAGACAGGGAGGGCGCGGTAGAGCGCGCCAAGGCGGCTCTCGACCACTTTCCGGATCTGTTCACCACGTCGTGGCTCGACGGTATGCGGGCGAAGCTGGGACTGTTCAACCGAGAAGCCGACGATGCCAGCCTTGCGAGCGACCTGCTCGGCTGGATGGAGCGGCGGTCTGCCGATTTCACCAACACCTTCCGCTCGCTCACGGCAGGGCCCTCTACCGCACCTGAGACGAACGCCGACGCCGAATGGACCGCCTGGTATCGCCGGTGGGAAGCGCGCCGTGCAAGGCAGTCAGAGACAACAGCCGACGTGCACGCGCTGATGCGTCGTCACAACCCGGCCGTCATCCCGCGCAACCACTCCGTGGAGGACGCGCTGCTGGCAGCGGGCGGGGGAGATCTGTCGGTGATGGAGCGGCTGCTCGAGAGACTGGCCACGCCCTTCGACGATTGCGAAGCCGACCCCGCGATCTTCGGTGCGCCACGCGCACGAGACGTGCCCTACAGGACGTTCTGTGGCACGTAGGTCCCCGTTCCCCTTTTCTGACACACTCTGTCGAGGCAGACAGGAGGGCGTGGAATGCAGGTCGATCTGAACTACGGCAGGGGCACGTTTCCGCTGACGCTGAACGACAACTGGGCAGTCACGGTCATTCGCAAGCCGCCGATGCCGGTAATCTCATCTCCCTCCGATGCGGTGGCCGCTGCACTGAATGCACCGGTCGGCTCGGGGACGCTGATTGACGAAGCGCGGGGCGCCCGCTCCGCCTGCATTCTGATCTGCGACATCACCAGGCCCGTTCCTAACGGGCTGCTGCTCCAGCCCATCGTCAGGCAGCTGCTCTCGGCAGGGTTGCAACCCGAGCACATTCAAATTCTCGTCGCCACCGGCCTCCATCGTCCCAACGAAGGCGCCGAGCTCGAGGAGCTTGTCGGCGATCGCTGGGTTCAGCAGACCGTCCGTGTCGACAATCATTTCGCACGCAACGACGACGAGCATGTGCTGGTCGGGACCACGAAGAGCGGCACGATCGTGAGGCTCGACCGCCGGTTCGTCGAAGCCGACGTCCGCATCGCGACCGGGCTGGTCGAGCCGCATTTCATGGCCGGGTTTTCGGGCGGGCGAAAAGTGATTGCGCCAGGAGTCGCGCACAGCGAGACGATTACGACGTTTCACAATGCGCGGTTCATGTCCGATCCGTTCGCGGAGAACTGCGTGATCGACGACAACCCGCTGCACCGCGAGCAGCTCGAGATTGTCGCGATGCTCGGTCGCGTGCTGGCGGTGAATACCGTCATCGACGAGCACCGGCGCCTGTCGTTCGTCAACTTCGGTGACGTCGTAGAGAGCCATCGCGACGCGGTGGAGTTCGCCCGGCGATTTACCCAGGTCGCTGTGCCGCGGCGGTTCAAGACGGTGGTGACGAGCGCGGCGGGCCATCCGCTCGATCGAACGTACTACCAGACGATCAAAGGCATGGTGGGACCGATAGACATCCTCGAGCCAGGTGGGAATCTGATCGTGGTCTCGGAATGCGCGGAAGGCATGGGATCGGCCGAGTACGTCGACGCTCAGCGGCGGCTCCTCGAGCGGGGGCCCGATGGCTTTCTGTCAGACATTCACGCGCGGACGCATGCGCGCATTGACGAATGGCAGACGCAGATGCAGCTGAAGCCGATGAGTGTGGGATCGGTGCATCTGTTTGCCGGAGGGCTGAGCGCCGTGGACCGACAGCTGACGGGCGTGTCGATGATCGACTCCGTCGAAGAGACCATCGAGCGGTGCGTGGCTGAGTCTGGAGATGCGAGCGTGGCCGTGGTGCCTGAAGGCCCGTACGTGGTACCGCGATACGACGCCGGCCCATGAATCACCGCGCACCCTGGCGCGTACTGGTCGTCAACACCACACTGGCCGGCCGCACGGGGACTGAAACCGCAACACGCGACATCGCTCTCGGACTGCTTGCGGCGGGCCAGCGGCCGATGGTGTACTCCCCGAGGCTGGGCGGTCTGGCGGACGACATTCACGCCGCCGGCATTCCCGTCGTCTCCCACCTCGGCGAACTGCCGCACACACCGGACATCGTGCACGGGCACCACCATGTCGAGACCGTCTCGGCCTTGTTTCACTTCCCGGAGGCGGCCGGCCTGTTCGTCTGCCACGATCGGACAGCAGCCAACTCTGCTCCGCCACTACTCGCACGCATTCGGCAGTATGTCGCGGTTGATCTCAACTGCCGCGAGCGGCTGACCGGTGACTATCGAATCGCGGACGCCCGTACGACGGTCATCCCGAATGCGGTCGATCTCCAGAGGTTCCATCCACGTCTTCCTCTGCCTGCGCGGCCAGCCCGCGCGGCCATCTTCAGCAACTACGCCGAACCGGGCGCCGACCTCGATGTGGTCCGGGCCGTGTGCGAACGACGAGGGCTGACGCTGGACGCGATCGGCGCAGGCATGCAGAACCTGTCGACCATGCCGGCGCGGGTTCTCGGCGACTACGACGTTGTGTTCGCCAAGGGACGTTGTGCCCTCGAAGCGATGGCAGTGGGATGCGCGGTGATTCTCCAGGACAGAGATCGGCTGGGGCCGATGGTCACGGCTGCCGACGTCGAGCATCTGCGTCGATGGAACTTCGGCCGGCGGACGGTCCAGGCGGCGCTCCAGGCCGACGCCCTCGATCGTGAGCTCGCCCGGTATGATCCCTCCGACGCCGCCGGCGTGAGCACGTTCATCCGGGTGCATTCGTCGCTCGACTCCGCAATCCAGCAGTACGTGGACGTGTATCGCGCGATCACGGCAACACCCGTTACCTCGGTGCCGGTGTCGGACGAGCTGGTGGAGTATTGCGGGGGACTGACCGCCCGGATCGGCGAGCTCGAGTCGGCGGTCGAGATCTATCGGCTCCCGTATCGGATGGAGATGCTCGACGACGAGGCCTGCGCGGGCATTCAGCTGCGCATCGTCGATTGTCCAACGGCGGTCGCGTGTGGCGGCACCCTACACGTGAGCGTGGGTCTTGCGAATGGATCCGCGGCGGCGCTGGGCACGTATCCACCGTATCCAGTCGACCTCGGCTTCAGGTGGATCGACGCCGTCAGCGGCGACACGATCGTGAGGGAGGGGCCGCGGACGTCTCTGCGTGCCGTGCCGCCTGGTGGCGAGGCGATCTGCACGATGCGGATTCCGGCGCCGTCGGCGGCTGGGCGGTACCGGCTGCACGTGGCTCTCGTGCAGGAAGGGCTACGTTGGCTCGATCAGATTGCTCGGCCGCTCGCTGCCGATGTGGTGGTGACCGTCGGTGCCGCCGCGATACCGGTCAAGCCTGCCTGACGCCACAACTCGAGGACCAGAGGCTGGACGTGCTGGCGATAGCGGATCACCGAGTCGTAAAAGCCCGCGCGCACCTGCTGTTCGCCAAACTGCTCGTAGTATGGCGGGTCCGGATCGATGACACCGATGCCCTGCCGTTCGTCGAAGACAGGCCTCAGAAGCTCGGTGGCGAACGCGACCGTGCCGAATCGAGCGAGCGCTCGCTCGGTCTCGCTCTTCAGTTCCGGATAGGCGCGCGCCGCGGCAAGTTTTCGATTGAGAGCCTCGGCGTCGAGCTGAAGGGACACGGCCTCGGCACGGACGGACTCGGCGCACTCGTCGGGACGACCGTCGAGCACGAAATCGAAGTTCGTGAGCACGCGCCCGGTGCGCTGACGCACGAGCGCCACGGCGCCGTTGACGAGGTAGCGGCAGACATCGTGGCTCGGGTTGAAGCCTTCGAGCGCATCGGCAGCCACGTACTCGATGTGCTGGTCGATGAACGCGGCGGCAAGACCACGCATCACCTCGGCAAAGACCGCGACGTTCCCGGTGCGAATGTGTGCGTAGACCTCGGCATCGGTGAAGCAGCCGTAGATGTCGCCGCACGTGGCGCCGGCCCTATCCAGCACGCGTGTCGTCGACCCCAGCCGCGATCGGGTGCCGCGCCCCGAGCCATCCGTGAGCACGAACGTCAGCGGCTTGGCGATCTCGATCCAGTGGTGCACGCGGAGCTCGTGGCCGGGATGGCCGATGACCATCGCAGCGCGGGGGCGAGAAAGGCTGGCGTGGGTGTGCGGCACTGCGACTCCCTCAAAAGACGCGGTCCGGGCGACGGGCAGACAGTATCACTAGTCGACCGTCCGCACCGGTGCGCCATCGCGCGCATGTCCGCGTGTGACATACAGGCCTGAGGGCGACGCTCGCATCTTGCCTTTGGCAATCGAGGGGACGTAGGCTCGATACTGCGCGTCCCCGGCGAGGTGAGTCATGTTTTCAATCACGCCACGCTGCGCCCTTGCTGTCGCAGGCCGATCGTTCGCGGCGGCGGCTCTCGTTGTCATTGCCCTCTTGATCAGCGGCCGGGCCACGCCCCGCGTCGTCCGCGCGCAGGAAGTAAACCCCCACAGCCTGGCCGCGTTGCTCGATGGAACGGGCTTCGTGCAGATACGGGCGGGCGAGTTCCGCATGGGATCCACCAGCGGCATTGCGAGCGAGGCTCCCGTGCACCCGGTACGGATTGCCCACGCCTTCGAGATAGGGAAGTTCGAAGTGACGCAGGGCCAGTGGGAGGCGGTGATGGGTAGCGCGCATGCCGAGCACGAGCCGGGCAAGGTGGAACCGCCGAGCGCCAACGACCCCAGCCACTTCAAAGGCCTCACGAGGCCGGTCGAGAACGTGTCATGGAATGACGTGCAGCGCTTCCTCGTGGTGTTGAACAGCCGCGACACGAGTCACATCTACCGGCTTCCGACAGAGGCCGAATGGGAATACGCCGCCAAGGCCGGGAGCACGGCCGATGCGCCGCCGAACCTCACGGACAGCGCCTGGTTCGAGTCAAACGCCGACAGTCAGACCCAGCCGGCCGGGCAGAAGAAGCCCAACGCCTGGGGGCTCTATGACATGCACGGCAACGTCTCTGAGTGGGTGAGCGACTGGTTTGGCCTTGACACGTACGCCAACAGCCCGGCCACCGATCCAGCCGGACCTGTGGCAGGCTCGTACAAGCTCTACCGCGGGTGCTCGTGGCTCTCGCCTGGAAAGGACTGTCGAGCGGCAGTCCGAACGTTCAACTTTCCAATCGATGGCCTGTACAACGTCGGCTTTCGACTGGTGAGGACCCCGCGCTAGCGTCGCGCCCCCCGATCCGCTCCAAGCTCGCGTCGGCGCGCTTGGCGCTCACTCAGAACCCGTAGAGCCGTGCCGGGTTGTCGACCAGAATCTTCTTTCGTGTCACTTCGTCTGGCGCCCATGCCGCGAGCTGACTCAGCAGCCGTCCATCGTCGACCTGATAGGCCGGCGCCGGATCGGTGGCCTTCCGTCCGGCGACGATCCGGGCGTCGGGATGCGGCCAGTCGCTTCCCCACAGCATGCGATCGGGATTGGCGCCGATGAGAGCCTTGGCGAGCGGCGCCATGTCGCCGTAGTCGGGCGCCAACGTCGAGTTGAGATACGGCGCGGAGAGCTTCACGTAGGCATGACCCGCGCGAACGGCGCGCAGCACGAGGTCGAAGCCGGGTTGCTGCACGCCATCAGTGGCCGCGGCGCGCGCGAAGTGGTCGATGACGATCGGAACCGGCGACGCAAGGATTTGTTCGGTCACACCTGCGATGAATTCGAGGCGGGCGTAGATCTCCACGTGCCAGTTCAGTGCCTTGACGCGATCGATGGCGGCTTGCAGGCGCTGTCGCGCCACCGCCATGTCGGTCACCCCGCCTTGTTCGAGATTGATTCGAATCCCGCGAATGCCCTGTCGCGCCAGGTCGGCCAGGTTCGAATCGGATGTGGTTGCGTCGATCACCGCGACGCCGCGCGCGCCCGATCCATTCTGCTTGATCGCGTCGAGCGTGCATCGATTGTCTGTCCCATACACGCTCGGCTGTACGAGGACGACGCGTTCGGTGTGCAGCGCGCGATGGAGCGCCTGCATTTGCGGCACCGTGGCGCGGCCCGGTGTGTAGACTCGCTCGGGGGCCATCGGAAACTGCTGCGGGTCGCCGAAGGCGTGCGTGTGGCAGTCGCAGGCGCCAGCCGGCACACGAAACGACACGGCCGTCACGGCCTGAGCCTGCAACGCGGCAACTCGGTGAGCGCTCGTGGCGGCGATGCCAGCCGTAAGCGCACCGAGCAGCACGTCGCGCCTCGAGTAGGTGCCGATGCCTGTGTGCCGATGTTCAGCCATTGCGGATTCTCCGATCCATGTTCGGGGGCGTGATGGTTGCCGAATCTTAGCCCGAAGTGTGGGTGCCGGTTTGGCCGTTCTGCCGTGCTCGTGCCAAGATCGTCACTCGACAACATCAACATTCTGGTTCGTGGGAGGGAAATCCATGCAGAACCCAATCGGCACGCTCGTCGCCGGCTGCGCCATCGCGTTCGTGTGCGCGGCAGGATCGGCCGCAGCACGAGCGGCGACGCCGGCTCCACAGGCAGCACCGCCCGCTCAGGCCGGAACGGCCGCGCCGCCGGCGGCAGCCCAGGCGAGCATTGCAGTGGCCAACCCGACGTACGTCTTCATCCTGATGGAGATCACCATCAATCGCTCGGCCGCTGACGTCTGGAAGCGCATCGGTAAGTACTGCGACATCGGCGAATGGCTGCGCGTCGCGAACGGCTGCACGATCACGTCTGGCAAGGACGGCGAGTTCGGCGCGGTACGCTCGGTGGGCAACGAGGTTCTCGTCGGGATGACGGAGCTGTCGTACACCTATACGCAACCGGTTCGCGCAGGCCGGCCCTACAACCTCTACCACGGCACACTCGAGGCCAGGCCGCTCACGGCGAACTCGTCGAAGCTGCTCTACACGCTCGTCTACGACAACTCGATGCTCGCCGACGACGCCGCTCGTGAGCGCGACAGGGCGCAGCGCACCACGCAGTTTACGACCGCGCTCCAGAACATGAAGATTCTGGCTGAAGGCGGAACGTTGCCGCCATTGCCCGCACCGGCTCGCACAGGCGGAGCCGCGGCACCGGGCGCAGCGCCTGGGACGACTCCTCCGGCGCCGGGTTCAGGGCGCTAGCGCGGCCGGCCGGTGCACCCCATCGCCGCCCTCGCGACACGCGGTGAATGGCTGACGTGCGTTGGTGACTGCCGCGCGATTGTGTAACATCGGGCCGCTCCGCCTGTGACCAGATCAGCCGCGCGCCGCACGGGCGGGCGGCCGGCCGCGCCTCCGCAGTGGCGCCATTCTCGAGGATCCGCGATGACTTTTTTACTCATACGTCGGCGTGCGACGCTGTCGATGGGAGCGCTGACGGTGTGTCTGTCGAGCACCCTCGCCGGTTCGCCTCAAGCGCCACCCGCGCCGCAGACACCGGCCGCACCTGCGGCACCCGCCGCGCCACGAACGCCGACCTCTGTCCTCGGTGCAACGCCGGCTCCTCAGGGCGTGCCTGCTCCTGGCGCGGTCACCGACAAGCCCTACGCCCCCCAGCCGATTCTCTCCGGCGGCATCGTCGTCCCAATCTTCCCGGCAGGCTCTCCGTATCTGAAAGCGGATCGCGTCAAGGAAGCGGAGGTCTACAACATGACGGGCGGCGTGCCCGGCCGTATCGGGAGCATCGTCAACATCCACAACCCGTCCATTGAAGTTCATCGGGTGCCGGCCAGCATGAACACCGGGGTGGCGATGATCGTGGTCGCCGGTGGTGGTCACACCACGCTCAACGTCGGGTCGGAAGGCTCTGACTTCGTGCCCTTCTTCTACAACTACGGCATCAACACGATCATCCTGAGAAACCGGCTGCGGCGCGACGGCTACAACCCCCAGACCGACGCGGTCTACGACATGCAGCAGGCCATCAAGGTGGTTCGGGCCTACGCCGAAGACTGGGGGATCGATCCGAAGAAGATCGGCGCGATTGGTTTCTCGGCCGGTGCGGAGCTCACGGCTCCTGCGGCGATCAAATACGCCGAGTTCGACAAGACGAACGACGTGCCCGGCAACCCCCTGGCGAAGGTCAGCTCACGCCCCGATTTCGTTGGACTGATCTATCCGGGCCCGACGCCCTTCCGCAATGGCGCCGAGGTGCCGATTCCAGACGACGCGCCGCCGACGTTCATTACGTGTGCCGGTGTCGACGATGCGGGCCATGCGGTGTGGGCGGATGAGTATTTTGCCGCCTTCCTGCGCGCGCGCGTCCCGAACCTCGAGATGCACATCTACGGCAACGGCCGGCACCCCGGAGACCCGCTCCCTGGAGGCGGCAGCATGTCCGGAGGTCTGACGGACCGCAACGGGATCCCGTTTGGAACCTGGCAGGACCGATTCGTCGATTGGTTCCGCGATCTGGGCTTCATGGGCAAGCCGGGGGTGGAGACCAAGGCGGCTCGTGACGTGGCGACGCGCGTCGCCAATCCTCCGCGTGGACGAGGACAGGGTGGCCGCGGCGCGCCAGCCGGGGCTCCGGCTGGCCGCGGCAACTAGCGGCCGCTCAGAAACGGCACCGGGGTTCGCGTCGCTGACGTGACGCGAACCCGGTGTCCTGCTTCCTGCGGCCGTTACTTTCTGCCGCGCTTGTTCATCCCGTCCTTTGCTGGCGTTGGCGTCGGCTTCCCCTTGGGTTCCTTGGTCGCGCCCGTTCGCGACTCCGACATCAACTCGCGCGCAATCTGCGTGAGCAGGTTGTCGGCAATCTCCTCTTCGGCCAGCGTCATGCTCAGCATCTCCGAAGCCCGCGGCAGGCCCGCCTGGCCGGCGAGCGTCCGCGCGGTGCCAGATTGTCTGGTGGACGCCGATCTGGGGAGAGGCCCGCGCGAAGCGGCTCACCTGATCGCGTTCTGCTGTGACACGTGTCAGACCTTGAACGGACTCTGCTCGACGAATGCGCCCGCGGGCCCCACCGTGAAGAGGTTCGGCGTCTGGGTGGCTTCCATGCCGGCTTTGATGGCGGCGTGGAACGTCGCGTAGTTGCCCTTGAACGTCCCGTGTTTCCACACGCGGAGCAACTGCTCGGTGAAGGCGCCATTGTGGTCGCCATCCATCGAGGTCTGGTTGTCCTGACAACCGGAGATCAGGAGCACCGCGGCCTTGCACTGCTTTGCGATCGATGTGAGCCGTGGCCGCACCGCGAGCGATGCGAGGGCGGCATCGGGATCGGTCGGCGTCCGCGCTCCTGCGGAGGCTGCCACCTCGCGCTGGAGCTTGTCGTAGAAGGCCTGATGCTCCCGGTACGTGCGCATCGCGACCGACGGGGGCATCATCTTCGAACGGCCGACCGCGCGGCCGCTGATCTCCGGCATCCGATCGCGCGTCACCGAGCCGCTGTGACAGCTGTCCGACAGCACGAGCACGCGCACGCCTTCGGCGAAACGGCTCAACTCCAGGTACACCTCGTCGTCGATGAGCTCGCCGTCGTAGAGACACCACGTCTCATCCTTCTTGTCGTCTTCCTCGCCGCTCACGTCGGGCACCTGGCCGCCATGTCCGGAGTAGCTCGCGAAGAACATGTCGCCCGCGCGCAGTGTCTTGGCGGCGGCGCGCACGGCCGCGAGCACTTTGGCCCGCGTGGCCTGGCGGGTAAGCAGCACCGTCGGCTTCATGCCTTGCGTCTTCGCGATGGCGGCCATGTCCTTTGCGTCGAACTCGCACGCGGCAAGCTCACCGCTCCAGCCACCGTAGGCCGCCGGACTGACGGAATTCAAGCCGAGGTGCAACGACAGCGCGCGCGGGGTCTGACGAAGGGACTTGGCCATGGGCGTCTCCTCAAAAGGTGAGCATCCGGGAGCGCCCGCATAATAGCGCACCGGAGACGCGGCAGCGGGCGCATAATGACGGCCCTGAGACACCGCATGCCAATGAAGCCGATCACGTTCGTCGTGTCCGGTCAGGACATTTCTTCCACGCCCGGCGCGAACCGGCACCCCGCGTCGACAGGACTTCGAGGCGCGGGCGCCAGTCCCGGCGATCGAGATGCGACACCCGACGCGGCATTTTCAGCCGCGCAGGTGAAGCAGTCAGTCCGGGTCGGCGCGTCGCGGGGCGCTGGCGTGCCGGCCGTGCGCATGGCCGCCGTGCCGGGCAACGATGTGGTCGTGCTGCACCTGTCGAACGGGCCGTCGTTGTTCCTGCATCCCGTGACTGCGGCGGAGTTGATTGGCGCGCAGAACGGCAGCCAGTCATCCACTCGTGGCGCGATGTCTATGTCCGACGCCTCGACGGGGGCCATCGAGATTCCTGCGCAACTGAGCTGGCGTGGCCTCGAGCCTGACCGATCGCGGGGGGGCGCCCGTGGTCTGGGCGACGTCCTGCTGACGGGCGTGGACATCCTGACTGGGCTCGTCACGGGTCCCATCGCCGATCGCGTCGTCGCCCGTGTCGTCGATCGCTTCGATGGTCGAGTGGACGACAAGGTATACCCGCTGTCAGCCGAGACACTGACGCCGCTCCAGGGAACCGCGCCGCGGCCAATGAGACCAGCCGCCGATGGGCACCCGCTTCTCGTGCTCCTGCATGGGACGTTCTCGGACACGAGTGGCACCTTCTCCAAGCTGTGGACGCACCATCCGCAGCGGGTGCGCCGCCTGTTCGAGTGCTACGACAACCGGGTGTACGCGCTCGATCACCCGACGCTGGCCGTCAGCCCGGTCGCCAACGCACTGACGCTCGCCGAGGCCTTGCCCAGCCAGGCCAACCTTCACCTGCTCACGCATTCGCGTGGAGGATTGGTGGCCGAGATCCTGGCGTCCGTGTGCGCGCAGCCGGATGGCGACCATGGTGCACTCCTCGATCGTCTTGACGCGTCGGAACGCCACTCGTTCGAGGCGCTCACGCGCATCGTGGCGCGCAAACGCATACGGGTTGGTCGTGTCGCTCGCGTCGGCTGCCCGGCGCGCGGCACGCTCCTGGCCTCGAAGCGCCTCGACGCCTATCTCTCCGTCGTGAAGTGGACACTCGCGCTCGCCGGCGTGCCAGTCGTCGCGGCGCTCGTGGACGTGCTCGCCGCTGTGGCCCGCGAGCGAACCGATCCCGCGAAGCTGCCCGGGTTGGCCGCGCAGATGCCAGGCAGCCCGTGGATCGATTGGCTGCACGCGCCGGGCGCGCCGATTGCGGGCGAGCTGCGCGCCATCGCCGGCGACGTCGCTGGCGACTCGGTGAAGTCGTGGCTGAAGACGCTGCTGGCCGACGCCTTCTTCGCGACCGACAGTGACATGGTCGTGCAGACGCGATCGATGTACGGCGGCCGCGCACGTTCGTCGGGCGGCACCTTCCTGTTCGACCAGGGCGGTGCCGTTTCGCACTTCAACTACTTTCACAACGAGCGCACCGCCACCGCCATCGTCGACGCACTAGTGCAGGATCGGCCAGCCGGATTTCGCCCCATTGGGCCCCTCTCGTGGGCGGGGCAGTCGGCCGAGGGGCTTCGCGCGCGAGTCGAGACGCCGCGCGTCGAAGACACGTCAGTCTCGAAGCGCCTCAAGCCGGTCGTGTTCCTCGTGCCCGCACTGGGCGCAAGCACTCTCAGTCGTGCGGGGCACCGTGTGTGGCCGGGGGCCAGTGGCGCCGAAGATCTCGAACACCTCGATCAGGGCCGCGGGTCCAAGGGCGTCCAGCCCGACGGCCTGATCGCCGGGTACTACGATGCGCTCGTGCGGGCGCTCTCTGCGTCTCACGATGTCGTTCCGTTCGCGTATGACTGGCGGTTGCCGCTGGAAGATGGAGCATGCCGCCTCGCGGCCGACATCGAAACGGCACTCGAGCGCGCCAAGGGCAACCACCACCCCGTGCGGATCCTGGCGCACTCCACCGGAGGGTTGCTGGCGCGCACCCTGCAGCTGGAACGGCCCGCGACCTGGAAGCGGATGATGAGCCATCCCGACGGCCGGTTCGTGATGTTGGGCACGCCGAACGCCGGATGGTGGACGCCCATGCTGCTGCTGTCGGGCGACGATGACCTTGGGGGGAGTGTGACGGCCCTTGCACCACCGCTCGGCGAGGCGCGTGTCCGTGCCCTGTTCGCCCGGTTTGGTGGAGTGCTGCAGACCCAAGCCGGATTGCTCGACGCCGCGATGGGGCTGGGCAGCACCGATCGATGGAAGCAGTTGGCCGCGGCCGACATCGCGGTGGGGCTCAACGGGTGGCACGACACACCCGAACAACGCACATCGCGCCAGTGGGGCGTCCCCACGCAGGCGACGCTCGATCGCGCCGTGGCGCTACGAAATCGCCTCGACCTGCAGCTCTCCTCGGGACAAGACACGTTCACCAACCGCTGGACGGTTGTCGTGGGTGAGGCGCCGCTCACCGCCGACGGGTGCGAGCTCGACGACGACGGCGTGATGTATCGCTATCGGTCGAATGCCGGCGACGGACGCGTTACCTGGGACAGCGCCGCCATTGCCGGCGTGAGCACATGGAAAGTGGCGGCCGACCACGCGGGGCTCGCGACTCGGGAGGACGCGTTCGCGGCTTACGCGGAACTGCTCGAATCGGGTCGGACCACCCGGCTGCCTCTCCTGCCGGCCACACGTGGCCACGACGAAACGACCGCCGGGACATCCACTGTACGCCGTCGTCCATCCCGGTCGGCTCCGATTCAGATCACCGCCGACACCGGCTCGCTGCTGGGCACCGACGGTATTGGTTCGCTCGAACCGAATGCAGCCGGCACGGCGTTGCGCATCACCGTCGTCAACGGAGATCTCATGTTCGTGCGCGACCCGCTGATGATCGGGCACTACCGATCGATGCGACTCACGGGCACCGAGCGTGTGATGAATCGCATTCTGGGGTCGGTGATGCAAGTGTCCCTCGAGGCCGGCCTTTATCCGGACGCGGCGGGCTCGCAGCAGGTCTTCATGAACCCGACGGCGGATCCGGGCAATCCATGGCAGCTTCCGCGACCAGAGGCTGTGATCGTCGTCGGCCTCGGCGAAGAGGGCAAACTGCGCCCGGCCGACCTCGTTCATACCGTCTGCCAAGGCGTCCTCGCGTGGGCGCAACGGATGGGCGAGCAGCGGCAGGGCACGCCGGCCGTCATCGATCTGGCGGCGACGCTCATCGGCAGCGGTGGCTTGGGCATGAGTGCCGCGCAGGCGGCGCAGTCGATGGCGCAGGGCGTACGGCAGGCCAACGACCGCCTGAGTCAATCGACGGACCCGCGACATGCGTGGCCGCGGGTGGGTCATCTGCAGCTCATCGAGCTGTATCTCGATCGCGCGACCGAAGCCTGGCGTGCGCTGCAGGTGCAGGCCACGTCGTCACCGCGCGATTTCGAGGTCACGCCCATCGTGCGGCGGGGCGTGGGCGCGTTGCGGCGGCCTCTCGATTCCGGGTACCGCGGCGCCGAGTACGACTTCATCTCTGCAGTGTCGCAGGACGGCGAGCATGGCGACTGCGTCATCGCGTACTCGCTCGACACCAAGCGCGCACGGACCGAGGTTCGTGCCCAGGCGACGCAGGGCCCGTTGCTCCGGGAGCTCATTGCAGAGGCGTCTACGGATACCAACCGGGATCCGCAGATTGGCCGGACCCTGTTCGACCTCTTGATCCCGATCGAGATGGAGCCGTTCCTCGGTGGCACGAGCGATATGGTCATCGAGCTCGATCAGGGCACTGCTGGAATTCCCTGGGAACTGCTCGACACCGCGCCGCTCAGTCGTGGCGACCAGCGGCCCTGGGCGATTCGCAGCAAGCTGTTGCGCAAGCTGCGGACCACCGTCTTCCGCGCACAAGTGGTCGATGCCAGCGCGGACGCGGACGTCCTGGTGATCGGGGAGCCGGCGGCAGATCCCGAGTTGTACCCGCGGCTTCCGGGTGCGCGCCTCGAAGCGCGCGCCGTGGCCGCATGCCTCACCGAGCCCGGCGCGCTCGAGCCAGAACGCGTTCGTCTTCTCGTGGGGCCCGACAACGATGAGGAACCCGGACCGGGCGCTCGGGCGGTGATCAACACCCTGCTCGAGCGCGACTGGCGCATCGTGCACGTGGCCGGCCACGGCGAACCGCCGGAGCGGATCGGCCCCGTGCCGCGTCATGCCGGAGACCCGCCCCAACGCGACGGCGATCCTCGCGGCGTCGTTCTGTCGAACGGCACGTTTCTCGGCCCACGTGAGATTCGGAACATGCGCACCGTGCCCGAGCTGGTCTTCGTGAACTGCTGTCACCTGGCCGCCCGCAACGTGGGGCAGATCCTCGCACCCCGCGATCGGGTGGAATTTGCGGCGGGGGTCGCCGATGAGCTCATCAAGATCGGCGTGCGCTGCGTTGTGGCCGCTGGTTGGGCGGTCGACGATGGGGCGGCCAGCGAGTTTGCCGGTGTGTTCTACAAGGCAATCGTCAAGGGGCACCGCTTCATCGATGCCGTGGCGGATGCACGCACGGCCGCGCTTGCGTGCGGAGGAAACACCTGGGGCGCGTATCAGTGTTACGGGGACCCCGATTGGACGTTCCGGCGATCGGGCGCCGACGCGCAGCAGCCGACGACCGCGGTGGCAGACGAGTTTGCGGGCATCGCGTCGGCGCCGGCCCTGCGTGTTGCGCTCGATGCCATTGCGGTCCGCGCGCAGTATCGCGAGGACCAGCGAGGCGAGGAGGTGCGGGCCAAGCTGCGGCATCTCGACGCGCGATTCGGGTCCCAGTGGGGCAGGCTGGGCAAAGTGGCAGAGGCCTTTGGTCTGGCGTGGGCCGAGGTTGGCGACGCAGAGACCGCGATCGCGTGGTACGAGAAAGCCGTAGGCGCGCCGGACGGTGGCGCGTCCATGCGAGTGGCGGAGCAGTTGCTCAACCTGCAGGTTCGCACCGCGTTCGAGACGGCCGTCAGCGCCGGCGTGCATCAGGCATCTGCCGAGAAGACCCGCAAGGGGTCATCCAGACCGCGTGGCGGGCGCGCGTCACGAGCGGGTGGGACGCGGTCGGAGCGCGATCTGCAGGCGGTGGTTCGAAAAGCGCGCGCTGCGATCGGCCGCGCGATGGCCACGTTTGAGCCCGTTGCGAACGCGCAGCCGTCGATGGAGCGCGAGAGCCTGCGTGGGTCGGCGTACAAGCGGCTGGCCATGATTGAGGCCATGGCCGGGAGTCGCGCGGCCGAGGCGCGCGCGCTCGGGAAGATGCGCGAGCACTACGCGCGTGCCGAAGCCATTGGCGAAGAGTCAGCCGATGTGGACGCGTTCTATCCCGCCATGAACCGCATCGCCGCGGACCTGGCGATCAACGGGGGGCGACGCGGCTGGAGCGGGCCGCCTGCCAGCGATCTCGCGCGACTGCGCCAGCAGTTGACCGCCCGCGCACAGCAGGAGCCCGACTTCTGGAGCATCGTGGGCCTGACCGAGCTCGCGGTGTACGAGAGTGCGGCCCGGCGCACGCTGCACGCTGACCGGAACGCGATCGAGCGCGCGTATAAGGACGTGCAGTCGCGGGTCAGCACCCCCGGTAAATGGGCCTCGGTCTACGACACGGCGTCGTTCGTGCTCGGGCGCTACGCGACGCGTGCCACCGGCCGCGAGCACGACGCCGCTTTGGCACTGCTGCAGACCCTAAGGACGTTGACCGGAAAGTAAGCGAGACGGTCGCAGCCCCCCACAAGCGGTGCCCCCGTCGAGCGTGTCGGGGCCAACGTCTGCATCTCACCCTTGCGTCATAGCTGTACTATCTGTAATAGTACACGCGTGATACCGTTCCGGCTGAGCTTCCAACCGGGTGTCTCGCTCTCCGAGCAGGTTGTGTACGCGGCAAAGAAGGCCATCGTTTCCGGCCAGATGCGTCGGGGCGACGCCTTTCCATCGGTGCGCGCGCTCAGCAAGGCGCTCAGGATCAATCCCAACACCGCACACAAGGTGATCACTCAACTGCTGGCAGAGGGGCTCATCGAAGTCCGGCCGGGGATAGGCACCACGGTGGCGGTGCCCGGATCGACGGCCGCCGATCGCGGCAACCTGCTGCGACGAGAGCTGGAACAGCTTGTCGTCGAGGCCAAGAAGCTCGGGCTCGAACTGGAGGATGTGACGCAGGCGATCGCGTCGCATTGGAGCCTGCTCGATCCCTCGCAGTCACGGAGAAAACCATGACCGGCTCGTTATGGACGGAGAACCTCGGAAAGCGGTTCGGTCGGACGCGCGTGCTCGACGGGCTGACGTTCAGCGTGGAAGAGGGCAGCGTGTACGGTCTGGTGGGCCCCAACGGCGCGGGCAAGACGACGACCGTGAAGATCCTGATGAACATCGTGCCGCCTTCTTCTGGCCGTGCGGTGCTTCTCGGGACCGCCTCCGGCGATCTCAGCGCCCGGCAGTTCCAGCAGATCGGCTATGTGTCCGAAGGCCAGGAACTGCCCGGCTGGATGACCGTGGATTACTTCATGGCGTACCTCAGGCCCTTCTATCCCTCATGGGACGATCGACGCGCGGACGAGTTGCTGACGCAGCTCGCGCTGCCGCGCGATCGGAAGCTGAAGCATCTGTCGCGCGGCATGCGCATGAAGGTCGCGCTCGCGTCATCTCTCGCGTATCGACCGAAGCTGCTCGTGCTCGATGAGCCCTTCACCGGACTCGACCCGTTCGTGCGTGACGAGTTCATCGAGGGGCTCGTCGAGAGTGCACAGGAGACGACGATGCTGATCTCGTCTCACGACCTGGCGGAGATCGAGAGCTTCGCCACGCACATCGGGTATCTGGATAGAGGCCGGCTGCAGTTCTCGCAGAGCATGGCCTCGCTCACCGAGCGCTTTCGCGAAGTGGAAGTCATCGTGGATCGCGAGGCGACGTTGCCACCGGCCTGGCCCGCGCACTGGCTGCGCCCGGAAGCGGCCGCGAGCGTCGTCCGGTTCGTCGACTCGCGGTTCAATCAGGAGCAGACGATCGGCCAGCTGCGGCACTTGTTCGGAGACATGGCGCGGATCGCCGTGACACCGATGTCGCTGAGGGCCATCTTCGTCACGCTGGCGCGCGAGTCCCGAAAGTCGGCATTGGAGGCGTGATGCGACAAGCTGTCCACATCTTTTTCAAAGACAGTCGCCAGTTCCGGGTTCCCATTCTCCTGCTGCTCCCGTGGACGGTCGCGTTCGCGGTGATCGCGTCGTGGGCATGGCCGCTCCATGCCCGCGGCCCGCTGGCGTGGGCAGAGAAGTTGGCCCTTGCGCTGCCGTCCGTGTCGACCGTGCTGCTGCCGATCGCATACGTCTTGCTGATCGTGCAGGTGTGCCACGCCGAGGCGCTCCCTGGGCACCAGCAGTTCTGGCTGACACGACCGTACCGAAGATCTTCGCTGTTTGGCGCCAAGGCGTTGTTCGTGGTCGCCTATGTCCTCTGCCCGTTGTTTCTGGCGCAAGGCGTGATACTGGTGCGGCAGGGATTTGGGCTGCCCGACATTCTTCCGGGCCTGTTGTGGGAACAAGTCCTGATCGCGGCGATCATCGCAGTACCCGCCCTCGCGCTCTCAGCCGTCACTGCCAGGCTCACGCACGTAATTTTCACGCTTCTGGTTGCAGCCGTGACGCTGGTCGCCGTGCTGATGCTGGAGTCATGGGGCCAGCTCGAATGGATCCGCCTGACGGCCGGAGTCGTGACACTCGTAGCGGCAGCAGGCGTTGTTCTGATGCTTCAGTTCAGAGGGCGCCGAACGGTGTCGGCACGCTCGCTGGGCGTTGCAGGCATCGCGGTCGCCCTTCTTGGCGCAAGGCTTCTGCCATGGCCCGTTGCGTTCGCGCTGCAGTCCAGGTTGGGGGCGAGTGATGGGCCGGAGATGCGTGCCTCGTTGACGCGACCCGGGCGCACGGAGAACCCCGCGCTGGAGGCGCTCCGAGCGCGCTTGACGCGCCGGACATCCTTCGCGTTCCAGCTTGGTGGCATTGCCGACGATACGCTCACGCACTGCGACGCCGCCGAGATCCGGCTGGAGGCCGCCAATGGGACCGCTTGGAACTCCGGGTTGCTTCTGAAGCGCGCCCCCGCCCCAGCGGCGGCCCCCTGTTCTGTCGTGCTGTCACTACCCCCGGATTTCGTCAGGGCCACCGCTGGTCAGCCGGTGAGACTTCGCGGCACGGTATACGTCACCGTGTTCGGTCAGAAACAAACAACGACAGTGCCGCTCGATCGACAGGGCGCGGAAGTGCCGGGGCTGGGCGCCTGTGTTGCTGAACGTGACGAGACCTCGGCTTCGGTCGAGTGTCGGGTCGCGCTTCGCGCGCCTCGCCTGATTGCTGACTCAGACGACCTCCGCTATATGCGTGCGGTCGGCCAGTTGTCCTATTCGCCATTCCCAGCGGATCTCAGGATCTATCCCGTGCTGCGAGCGTATGGTTTCGTCGAATCGACGAAGGAGCCAGGCACGAACGTTCGGCGGGCGCTGCCGAGTGCGGTCCATATCTCGACCATTGCCCCGCTCGCCCACGTGCGCCTGCCCCTGAACGAGGACGACATCCGGCTGCAAGACTTTCCATAAGCCCTGTCTTGCGGCCGTGTCCAGACGTCGGTGCCCTTGGCTGCTACCGCACCTCGAGCCTGATCGTCAGCGGCTCCATGCCGATCCGTGGCAGTTCGTCCACGAACACAGTCTGGCTCATGCCGATGAGGTATGTCGCGACATCGGCGCGCGTGAGTCGCCCGGGGTCGGTGGTGTACGAACTCGGCTGTCCGGCGCGAGGCACGAGGGCGAAGATCAGCACGCGAATCGCGTTTCCCTCGCGCCAGCCGATGAGCCGGATCCCACTGATGGCGCGCCCGTCTGCCAGCCGCGCGTGCGCGCTCTCGGCTACGTGCAGATTGAGA
>JBDSZL010000024.1:0-32811 GCA_039925145.1 Vicinamibacterales bacterium
ACCCAGTCGTTCGCCCCCCGAATGGCGCGGCGTTGTTCACGGACGATTTCGAAGCCGGCCAACTCGACGCAAAGAAGTGGACCAGCCACGTGAGTGGCGATCAAACAATCGGCGTGACGACGGAGAAGGTCGCCCACGGCAGGCAGGCGCTCAAAGCGCGCCTTCCCGCGGGAGTGGCAGGAAGCACCTCTTGGGCCTTGGTCGGGACGATGCTCCCGGCGGCCCTTCGAGACCATTTCTACGGGCGAGCGTACGTCTACATCAGTGGCCTCGCAGGCGCTCACAACGTCTACATGAACGCGGGCACCACCGGTTTTCCGATTTCCGACTTCCTGGAGATCGGGTCAAATGGCGGCAACTTCATGATTTCGTATCAGCAGAACGCGCCGGCCGAAGGGCATCCCCGCAGTGAGACCACCGCCCGTCAGAGCACGCCGCCGATTGGCCGCTGGTTCTGCCTGGAGTGGGAACTGACTAACAAGCCTGAGAATCGAATCGCGCTGTGGGTAGACGGGACACTCGTCGCCAATAAGGCGTTCGCATTCAATCCCGTGAATGCGCGCGATACCGAGGGGCGTTTGACGAGTGGCTTGGTGCCCGGTGGATTCACCGAGTTCAACATCGGATTCCGAGCCTGGAGCCGAGCGGGCGGAAACATGGAAGACGTCAACATCTACTACGACGACATCGCCCTTGGCGACAAGCCCATTGGGCAATTGACGCCCGTCCGCTGAACCTCAATCGTTGCAGGCCGTCCACACGAAGGCCCTGTGTGGACGGCCATCTTTCTGGCTGGCGGCTTCCGCTGCCGATCTGCACCTGCCGCTGCGCTCGATTAGCAACCGCGCACGCTCCGCGACATCAAGCCTGGTATCGCTGGCGGAGCAGTTTCAACATGTGCAAGTTGATCTCGGCCTGGCTGGCGACCGGCGCCTGCGTGTTGGGCAGCGTCGGCATGTAGTTGGGCGGGCCGAACTCCGTCAGGAACGTCAACGACGGGGCGCCCGCCTGCCGGCGCAACTCCACGACGCGATCCCACCAGGCCAGGTGCTGGTCCACAGTGCTGCGCCATTCCACTGCGCGCGGATCGTTGACCTGTGGTCCCTGCGCGTGGCCAACCCGCGCGTGGATGTGCCGCGTCCGTTGGAGCGCGATCTCTACCGTCTCCTGTTGATCCTGCAGCAGGGATTCGTGGACATTGCACCAGTGAGAGATGTCCAGCGTGAGCGTCATGTCGGGTAGCTGCTCCAGCAGATGGCGCGCGACAGGCGCGGAATAGCACATCCGGGAACGGTGGGTTTCGTGATGGATGGGCACGCCACTCGATCGGCTCAGCCCGAGCGTCACATCTACCAGCCGCCGGTTCTGCTCGACGGTGAAGAAGTCCCGACCCGAGTGGCAGTTGATATAGATGGGGCGCATGGCGATGGCGCCCCTGAGGCTGGATTCAAACTGCTCCTGATGGCTGACAAACCCTGGATCCTTTCCAGCGGCTAGCAGCCCGAACACAAGGCCATGTTCTCGGGTGGCGTTGACAAGCCGCTCCCGAGCGTCGGCGTCCGTCGGATACCACAGCTCGAGACCATCGTACCCCTGACCTTTGATCTTCCGGCAAAAGTCCTCGATTGAATCGGTATCGCCCCAGTTGGTCGCGAGAATCACGATCTTCATTGCCGGGGTTCGCGGACCGGCGACTGATTGGGCGGTGAGCGTCCCGGCGCCGAGCGCAGCGCCGAGACGGAGAGACGTTTCGATGAAGTCGCGACGTTTCATGGTGTGACCTGCTGGTTCACGGGTTGGAGTTCCGGGATGCGGTGGGCGGAGTCGAACGGGCGATCTCAACGGGCACGGACAGCGAGCCCACGATCTCAGCTCGAGGATACTTGCTGCGAAGCTGCGCGACCGTCTCGGTGCTCACGCGGGTGTCGCCGACGAAGAGACGTCGCAAGGACGGTAGCGGAGGCGATTGTTCGGCCAGCCCATCGTCGACGGCGGTGCCGTAGATATTCAACAGCTCCAGACCAGAGGCTCCGGCGAGCGCCTGCAGCCCGCGGTTGGTCACCGGTGTTCGCCTGAGATTCAGCTCTCGCACGGCCGACGACAGGCCGAGCGCCACGAGTCCATCGTCGGTGACCTGCGTGTCGGCGAGCGTGATGCGGATGCACTCCCGCAGCAGGGCGCCTACCATCGCGAGCTGCTCGTTGCCAAATGCCGTGGGCGACGTCGCGACCACGAACTCCAGGTCGGCTGACGATTGGCCCGTGAAGTGGAACCAGTCGCGATACGGCGCAGGCAGCTTGGCTAGCGATCCCTCCAGCGTGGCGCGGCGTTGGGCCTGCTGCTCGAGCTTTCGCTTGTCCTCGCTCTCTTGCCGCGCGACGAGCTGGGGATCGGGCAAGAGGCGATATCCCGGCACCAGAAACGGTGTGATGACCGCAGGCGCTTCCTTCGCCGCCACGCGCGTCTCACCGGAGGCCCCCCCTTCAATCCACCAGTGCAGCAGATCGATCTCGGCCTGGTTGAGCTGCGGCATGCTTTTCGGCGGCATGTGCTTGTCGTTCTCGACCGGCAGCAGAACCGCCTGAATCAGCCGACTCTCCTTGGCACGCCCCGGGAACACCGCCGGACCGTGCGAACCACCCGCGAGTGCAGCCCCCAGGGAATCGAGCCGCAGTCGGCTGTTTTGTCTTCCGGGCCCATGGCAGCGTTGGCACTTCGTCGCCAGGATCGGATGCACGAGATCCGCGTAGACCTCAATCGTTTCGCCAAGGGGAGGCAAAATTTCGAGGGCGGCCGGATCAGGCCGCCAGGGCGCATTGGCGAAGGGACTGCCATGCACCATCACGCCGCCAAAATGGCCCGCAGCGATCATGGGAAGAGCAGCGATCGCCCACGCCGAGAATCGGACCACAGGGACATCTTTCAGCTGCAGTGTCCCCAGGGACAACCAGCAGAGCGCCGTGAAACCGCTGGCCAACCAGAGGTGCGGCTGGAGCAGGTCAGGATCGTGACCGCCACCCTGCGCCAAGGCATACCCGGTGGCGACTGCGACGGAGGCCGAGACCGCGACCACCAGCCAGAGGAAGTGGCGCAGCACCGGCTCGTTTTTTTGGTGGGCAACGCCCCAGGCCTCGAAGGCCGCCAATGCGATCAAAATCCCGATGGGCAGGTGCAGCACCAGCGGATGGAAGCCGCCGGTGAAGAGCAGCCAGCGCGACGACTCACCTGGACCGCTCGCGAAGCGAAAGGGCACCAGGACGAAACCGCCGCCAATGAGCAGGCACGCCCCCGCTCGCAGACAGGCATTGGCTCGCGCAGACATGCTAGGCGAATATCTCGTGCACGACGCGGGGCGTGGTCATGACGCCGGTGAGCCGTTGGTTCAAACCCTGAAACGGAAACACGTGCCGCTGCGAATCGAGTCCCAGCAGGTGCAACAGGGTCGCCTGCAAATCGCGCACATGGACAGGATTCTTCGCGATGGAGAATCCGAGCGGATCGGTCTCGCCGTGGACCATGCCGGCCTTGACGCCTGCTCCCGCGAGCCAGATGGTGAAGGCCTCCTTGTGGTGATCGCGCCCGAACACGTTGGTCTTCACGCCGGCACGCAGCTCGCGCATCGGTGTGCGCCCGAACTCGCCGCCCCACACCACGAGCGTGTCCTCGAGCAGGCCGCGCTGCTTCAAATCTTTGATGAGCGCCGCGATCGGCCGATCGATCTCGGCGCATTTCTTGGGCAGCCCTTGATCGAGATTGGCGTCGCCGGTGCCATGGTGATCCCAGCCCCAATCGTAGAGCTGGATGAAACGCACGCCGCGCTCGGCCAGCCGCCGCGCCAGCAGGCAGTTGTTCGCGAACGATTCAGTCCCCGGCTTGGTGCCATACATCGCGTGCACCGACGCTGGTTCCTTCGAGATATCGAGCGCGTCGCTGGCGTGGAGCTGCATGCGAAACGCCATCTCGTACTGGGACACGCGCGTGAGGATTTCCGGATCGCCTGCCTCCTGGTGGGCACGCTGGTTCACCTCGTCAATCGTGTCGAGCATGCGTCGGCGCAGGTCGCGGTCGATGCCGGCTGGGTTGGACAGGTAGAGCACCGGATCGCCTTCCGAGCGACACTGCACGCCCTGGTGCACCGACGGGAGAAATCCCGCACTCCAGGCGGACTTCCCGGCGTCCGGGTTCTTGCCGCCTGACAGCAGCACGATGAACCCCGGCAAGTTCTGATTCTCAGTACCCAAACCGTAGGTGACCCACGATCCGAGCGACGCGTGCCCCTGGATGGGATTGCCGGTGTGCATCAGGAGTTGCGCGGGGGCGTGGTTGAACTGGTCGGTCTGCATCGACTTGATCATGCAGATCTCGTCGACGATCTCGCCGAAGTGAGGCAGAATCTCGGCGACCATCCGGCCGCTCTTCCCGACGGGCTTGAACGCGTGGCGGGGGGCCAGCATCGACGGAATTCCCGTGAGAAACGCGAACCGGTGCCCTTCGAGGAATTCCTTGGGGCAGTCCTTGCCGTCGAGCTTGAACAACTCGGGCTTGTAGTCGAAGAGCTCGAGCTGGCTGGGCGCGCCCGCCATGTGCAGAAAAATGACGCGCTTCGCGCGGGCAGGGAAGTGTGGTGCCCGGGCCTGGAGCGGGTTCGCGACCAAACCAGCGGCCGGCTGGTCCGCCGCGAAGAGCCGCCCGGTCTGGCTGGCGACCCACATGGCGCCGAGGCCGGCCATCGACTCCTTGAGAAAGTACCGCCGGGTCACATGGCCTACGAGGTCGTGTTGCAACTGACGGCGCAGGTTCATCAAGTCAACTCCTCGAGAATCGATTCACTCATCTGGTCAGAAACTCGTCCAGATTCATAATCGCGCTGGCGACGACGGTCAGGGCCGCCTCGGAGGCGGAAGGCGAGAGGCCGGTTACGAGGGCTGGATGAGTCGCGTAATGTTGCAGGGAATCGCGATAGAGCGACAGCATCGCATTGACGTCGGCGGCGCTCGGCTCTCGAAGCAGCGCGCGCCGGAGTGCACGGCGAATCCAGGTTTCGGGAGTATCGGCGCTCTCGCCCCGCGCCCATCGAGCCAGTTGCTGCGCGGACTCCACATACACCGGGTCGTTCAACGTCACCAACGCTTGCAGCGGCGTGTTGGTGGGAATGCGCCGTGCGATGCAGACATCCCGCGACGGCGCGTCGAAGGTCATGAGGCTGGGATAAGGTGTCGCGCGTTTCAGGAAGGTATAGATCGAACGCCGATACCGGTCCTCGCCTTTGGAGGTTTCCCATCGGCCCGAGTTGTACGCCGAGCGCCAGATCCCTGCGGGCTGCGGAGGCATCACCGGCGGCCCGAACTGCTTGCGCGAGAGCAGACCCGACACAGCCAAGGCATTGTCCCGCATCATTTCCGCGGTGAGCCGCTGCCGGGGTCCGCGACTGAGTAACTGATTGCGAGGATCCTTTTCCAACTTGTCCCGTGACACGGTCGAGGCCTGCCGATAGGTCGCGGAGGAAACCAGTTCTCGCAGCAGGCGTTTGACGCTCCAGCCCAGTTCATTCTGAAACCGCAAGGCCAGGTGGTCGAGCAACTCGGGATGGGTGGGCGCCATGCCCGCGCTCCCGAAGTCTTCCAGCGTCTCGACGATGCCTAACCCAAAGAGTTGCTCCCAGAAACGATTTACCGCGACGCGCGCAGTGAGGGGGTTCTCCGGCGCAACCAGCCAGCGGGCAAGCGCCATGCGATCGGGCCGGTCGGTCTGTGGCAATGGGTGCAGCAATGCCGGCACCCCTGCCGTCACCTGCTTGCCCTTGTTCAGCCAGTTGCCGCGGGAAAACACGTTGGTGACGCGTCGGTAGCCCTGGGGGAGATCGCGCATGACGGGTACGCGCGTCGTCGTCATGGCGCCAATGGCGATTTGGGCCTGTGTCCGCCGCGCCAGAGCATCGACCACCGCGGGAGCCCCGAGCGTTTCGGTCCACGCTGGTCGATCGCTGACGGAAAGACGGAACCGTCGCAGCACGGGCTGCTGGGCACCGTCATGCCCGGCGGTGTGGTGCAGCGTGACGCGAAGCGACGCGCCCTCGGGCAGCCGTACCGGCGTCTTCGGCACGAACACGACCCAATGCGGGTAGTGCTGTTTGGGATACGCACCCCATCCCTGTGGATTGCGATCCAGGGACTGCTCCGGCGCGGTGCGCGACTGCGGCTCATCCGCCACGGCGTGGGTCAGCTTGACGGGAGTCTCGGCGCCACTGGCCGTCACCACCGCGACCTCGATGAACGAGACGATGAAAGGATCGGCCGGTGTTGCGACGCTCCGGTCGGGGGGCATCAGCGCGTCGATGCGGAGCGCCGTCAGTTGAGAGGCCTTGCTGCGACCGCGCACGGTATGTACGGTGCCGCGCGGGGTATCGGGTCCCGTCTGCAAATACTGGATGCCCTCACGATCCCGCAGGACAGAGAGCACGACCCCCTCGCTCGAGCCAGCCGCCGAGTAGTCGAGCGGAGCCCAGGCTGTTTCCGCCGTCAGTTTGCGCAGTGGTCCGGCGTAGTCGTCCTCAGCCCGCGCCAATTCACGTTGCAGGCGGAACAACTTCTCTTCGTCGTCTGGGTTCGTCGCCACCGCCAGGGTCGGAAAATCGTCCGAGGTGTCGTGGTCGGCCGTGTTGTTGAAGAAGTCGAGGAACCGATAGTAGCTCTCGTTCGGAAACGGATCATACGGATGGGAGTGGCACTGGGTGCACGCGAAGGTGGTGCCCATCCAGGCCTGCCAGGTCGTGTTGACGCGATCGATCGCGGCGACGATTCGAAACTCCTCGTCATCCGTGCCGCCCTCCGCGTTGGTCATGCTGTTGCGGTGGAACGCCGTCGCAATGAGGTCGTCGGGCTGCGGATCGGGCAGTAGATCGCCAGCCGTTTGCTTGATGGTGAACTGATCGAACGGCAGGTCGGCATTGAGCGCGCGGATCACCCAGTTCCGATACGCCCAAATCTGGCGTTCGTTGTCCCGCTCGAAGCCCTGGGTGTCCGCGTAGCGCGCCAGGTCGAGCCACGGCGTCGCCCAACGTTCTCCAAAGTGCGGTGACGCGAGCAGGCGATCCACCGCGCGGTCATAGGCGTCAGGCCGAGTGTCGGCCAAATACGAATCCAATTCCTCCGTCGAGGGCGGCAGTCCAGTCAGGTCCAACGTGACGCGTCGGAAAAGCCGCGCCTTGTCCTGTTCGGGTTCGGGCTGCAGTCCGGCCTTCTCCAAGCGGGCGAGCACGAACGCATCGATCTCATTCTTCACCCACGCGGGTGCGTGGACCTTGGGGACCGGCTGGGGTTGAGGCCGAACGTATGCCCAGTGCTCTTCCCAGCGGGCGCCTTGCTCGATCCACCTCTTGAGCAAGGCGACCTCCCGGGATGAAAGCGGGCCTCCGTGGTCCGCTGGCGGCATCCGGTAGTTCGCCTCACTGGAAGAGATGCGACGGATCAACTCTGAGCTGCCGGGATCGCCCGCAACCACGATCCTTTTGCCGGACTCTCCGGCGCCCTGGACGTCGCTCTGATAGATGAAAGAGACGCCACCCGCCTTTTTCACGCCGCCGTGGCAACTCGTGCACTTGGCCGTGAAAATCGGCCGGATGTGCTGACGAAATTCGACCCGGTCCGGCAGGTTCTCGCGCGCGCCTTGCCACCCGCAGCCGGCGAGCACGGCCGCTGCGACCAGACAGGCCAAACGCTCGAAGTGGCGCGACACCCTCGTCGAGCGGGGGGATTCGGATTTGGAAGCCCGTAAGAACATGGGATTTCTCACGACGTGACGGCGTGGCGGCATGGTGTCGCGCGAGCTTGCAGTCTAGCCAATCCCGGGTGTCGTGTGTATGGATTGGACGGGCATCTGCATGGATTATCCTGCTGTCATGGGGCCAGCTCGATCAATTACTCCGACACTGCCGGCCGCGCCCATCCTCTGTAACGAATTCCGGCGGGGTCGGAGCTACGCCGTCTGGCGGCCTCGCGGCACCGATGACTGGCTGCTCATTCTCACGGTGGGGGGCACTGGGCGCATCGTGATTCCGGAGGGGGTGATTCGTCTGCAGACGGGCGACGCGGTGCTTTTTGCTCCGGGAGCGATGCAGGATTATGCGACCGACCAGGAGGCCGGGAGCTGGCATCTCCGGTGGGCGCACTTTCATCCCCGGCCACACTGGCTGCCCTGGCTCCGCTGGCCGCAAGTCGCGCCCAAGGTCGGCATCAGTCGCGTTGGCCACCTGACCGCCACTCCGATCGACAGCGCTTCGCAACGGATGCTGACCGCGCGCTGGCTCGCAGATCAGGGGTGGGAAGACATCGCGATGAACGCGCTGGAAGAGACTCTCCTTTGGTTGTTTCGGCTGACCGCAACGGCACAGAGGTCAGCCATTGACGCGCGCATCCAGCAAGCCGCGCGCTATCTCGCCGCGCATCCGGAGGAGCCCTTTTCGCTGAGCAGGCTCGCAGCGCGGTGCGCGCTTTCACCCTCACGCTTCAGTCATCTCTTTAGAGCGGAGCTGGGCATGACGCCGCAGCGGTTTTCCGAGAATTTGCGTCTGGAGCTGGCACGCCATCTGCTCGGCCAGACCAACCTCTCAGTTTCAGAAATCGCGGCCGAGGTGGGCTTTGAAGACCCGTTGTATTTCTCCAGACGCTATCGCCACGCATTCGGCCACGCCCCAATCGCAGCCAGGAGGAATACCCCCCATTCACAGCGGCCGGTGAAGCCGCCGCTGCATTCGTAAATCGTCGAGAGAGCGAAAGGCCGCAGTGACGCCTGCCGCTGCAACACGAGCGTCGACCCATCGCGGTCGTCGGTCACATCTGCTGGAATCATCGAGTCCCCCTCGATGTCATGCGGGAAGCAATGGTTGGCCGGGGCGCGCTATCGCGTCCGCCCGGACTCGGCGGGGGCTGCGCGCGGCGCTGCCTCTTCGGTCGTCACGTCGAAGAGGCGGAACCGGCCGTAGCTGGCAGTGCCGACGACCACGGTGGTTCCGAGCTCGAAACGCTCGGTCATTTCTGCAGGCAGGGCGATGCCATCATCCGTGCCGCGCCGAAACTTCGTGGTGAGCAGCCAATGCCCACGGGGCGGGTCGAGTGTCAGCGTCGTCTGCATCACCGCACCTGTGTCCACGTCGATCCACACACGCCCAGACGCCGGCAAGTCTCCTTCGTCGCTCCTGCGAATCAGCGTCGGGCGAGCACGCTCCTGGTAGTCCATCGTCCACACGCGGTCCCCGAACGTTCCCGCCCGGCCACCCAGGGTGAACACAAACCGTGGCTGAAGGCCGCGTTGCAGGAAGAGAATCGCTAGTTCAGGAGTATTCGTCGTCCTCGCCCCCGGCCCGATGTTGTAGCGCGCGCTTTCTTCCGCCAGCCGAAGCGCCTGAGCCGCAGCCGTTGCCGCCGGCTGTGTGAACAGTGCCGTCAGACGCTCCTGATGATCCCGCACGCGTTGTCCGTTCACCTCGAAGACGTCGCGAACCGAAATCCACCCGAGCGCCGTCTGGTCCTTGACCAGCAGCAGATCCGAGCGCAGGATCCGGTCCTGGGTGATGGCACCGCTATAGGTCTTCACCATCTGTTCGTAACGCTCCTCGGCGACCATGTTTGCGAAGCGGTCCGTAAAGCGGTTGGCGTAGTCCGCCACCCGGCTCAGGACGACGTCGCGGGACACCTCCTGCTCGGCTGTGGCGACGGGTGCCATCGAGATCCCCGTGCCGAGAAGGGCCGCGACACACACGATCAGGGCTCGCTGGATCATCATCGGACGCTGAATCGCACGCGTCGTGACGCGCTGTCCGCACCAGAGGAGCTACTGAGCTCCAACACGTATTCTCCTGCCGGCAGCTTCTCGACCGGAAGATCCCAGTGGTACTCCGAGCCCGATAACTCGTCTCGTGACTCGATCACTGTCCGTTCGGCCGAGTCCAGTATGCGCGCCGTCATTGTGGTGGCCGTCGTGGTTTGTACCGCGCGATACACCTGGACGAATGCCGTCACCCGCTCGACGTTCGTGAACTGCCGGCGTGTCGTCGGCACGATTGGCATGACCTGCGCCAACACGCCCTTGGGCCCAGACATGCCGGTGGGCACGACCTGGATGGCGATGCCCGACAGCGAAAGGGGCAGCTTTCGAAAGTCCGGTACTTCGACGAAGCCATACACGCTGCTGCGGGTGGCCGGGTCGACGTCGGTGGCCGCGCGGATTTCGTAGCGGCCCGGCTCGAGTTCGAGCCGCGCCAGAAACTCGTATGGGCCAGGGCCTGACGCGCCGACTGGCCAGGGGACGACGGCCGCGTGTTTCACGGCGGCCAGGATCTTTCCCTGCGGATCGACCGCCGCGATCACGGCGCTCACGTTATCGCTCTTGGTGGTTTCCGCGGTCGCGTTGGCTGACGGGCGAGCGGCGTCCGGCGCCGGCGGGTCCGTGCGCACGACGACCGCCACGGTTCCTGTTGCCTTACCCGGCGTCGCAAATGGCATGGCGGTCAAGCTGAGGAGTAGATCGGTGCGTGGAAGCGTCGACTCGACCGCGGTGACCAGTGGCGCTTTCCGCGCGGCGCTCTCGCGCGCCGCGGCCGTCTCGCCCGCTTGATACGACGAGCGTGCCTGCACCGAGACGTCGCGGCGGGCGACCCTCACGTCAATCCTGTGGAGTCGGCCCGTGTCGCGCCCGGGATCAGTCGATGAGAATGCGAGTACGTAATATGCGCCGCTCTCGTCGAGGATGGCGGGCACCATCCTCTCGGGGGCGTTGTCGTTCATCACGGACCGCCCGCCTGTCAGGTGCGCAAAAAAGGGCAGGTTGGTCTGACGGTCCATCTCTATCGGGTCGCCAGGGTCTGCGTCGGCGCGGGTGGCGGGCACGGGACCGTTGTCAGCGGCAGCCAGTCCGACAGGGTCCACGACATGAATCGTCACGCTGGCGAGACTCAGCTTGCGGGCGGTTCGCTCACGAGCCAGAACGACGTGATCGCGACACACTGCCATGGGCGGCGGCGAAGGCGGCGGAAAATACGTGCCGATGAACAGCATGGTCTTGCGGCGTCCAGCAACTGGCGCCAGGGCATCGGCGACGTCGCCGACTTTGTCGTAGGTACAGACGCGACAGAAACAATCGCCGCTGCGTGCACCATCGGGATCGAATAAGAACGTGCGCGGCTGGTCATCGGCAACGGTGACGCCGTCGACCGTTGACCTGCGGCGCGGTTCTAGAGGGCGAGGCGCCCTGCTTCCCACGCGTGCCGGCGTCATCGGCCTATTGACGGCGTCGTACAGGCGCGCCTTGTCCGCCGTGAGGTTCTGCACCGTACCGCCGTTCGAGAAGCCGCCCGTGAATATCACCGTGCCGAGATCCCCGGGACCCATCGCATCGATCGCGGCCTTGGCGATGCGACGTGCGGCTGGTTGGTCCATGAAGCGAATCGACCAGTCGAACACGATCGCGACGATCCGGCCCTCTGGTGCGATCTGATTGGTGGCGACGTCCGAAGGGATCTCGCGTGTCCACACGCTCTCTGGGGTCGTGGCGCGCGCTGGTAGTTCGACCGCGGCGAACCCGGCAATCGGTCGAGGCTTGCCATCCTCGAGGACGGTAAAGTCGACGGCTGTCAGTCCTCGGACAGGTCGCCGATCTTTGTCGAGGACCGCCACGTCGACGTGAACGAGATCCACCCTATCGCGAAAGGCCGGCTGCGATGGATTCTGCGGACCGGCCAGCGAGACAAGGGATACGGCGGGCAGCACGAGCGCACCCACGAGCATGGTCGTCGTCGATCGATTCATGGCCTGACCGTCCTGTGCACGTCAAAATACCCGAAGCCCGCGACTTGAGCCAGCTATTCAGACACCGCGCAGCGTCTCTGGTGCGTGCTTGTCGACGAGATTCGCTTTCACCGCCGGGAGTGCAGCGCTGCCATCGCCACCCACGTAAAATGACCCCATGCCAGTCAAGAGCAAGGCGCAGCGCAGGAAGTTTGCCGAGTTGCTGGTCGAGGGCAAGATATCGGCGGAGACGTTCGAGGAGTGGAATCGCGGGGCTGGGAAGGCAGAACTGCCCGAGCGGGTGACCCCGAAAGCGGCCGCGAAGCCCACCCGCAGGGCGCCCGCGAAGGGCACACGCAAGGCCGCGCCGAAGCGCACAACCAAGCGCAAGACCGCGACACGAAAGAAGCGGTAGCCGCGCGCCGTTGACCGAATGCAGTAGACTCCGCGCACACGCCCGCGATCGGCTTGCCACATTCGCGCGGCCAGGGGGTCCATGCATCGTCTCACCGGCGGGCTCGCGATTGCCATCACCGTCCTCATCGCCACCCTCACCCTGTCGGGCCGGGCGGCGCCCACGGCGCAGGTGCGAATCGGGTACTGCGTCGGACTGGGTGATCTGGAGATCGCCAAAGCAGCAGGGTTCGACTTCGCCGAGGTGCGCGTGGGCGAAATCATGGCGCTCTCGGATGCCGAGTTCGATGCGCTCGTCGTCCGCGCCAGGGCGATTGGCTTACCCACACCCGCCGCCTACCAGTTCCTGCCGGCGAGCATGAGGCTGACGGGCCCGCAGCCGACCAGTCCTGAGATCCAGATGGCGTACGTGACCAAGGCGTTTGGGCGGCTCGCACGGCTCGGCGTGCGGGTGGTGGGCTTTGGCAGCGGCACGGCACGACGCGTCCCGGACGGGTTCTCCAAGGACGTCGCTTTCGCACAGCTCGCGGAGTTCAGTCGCCGCGTTGCGACGATCGCTCGCGCACACGACATCGTCGTCGCGATTGAACCGCAGCGTCCTGAGGAGAGCAACATCATCAACTCGATCGCCGAAGCGCTGACATTGATTGATGCGGTGAAGGCCCCCAACTTTCAACTGCTCGCGGACTTCTTCCACATGGCGAGCGTGAAGGAGAATCCGGCCGTGATTCGAAGGGCCGGCGCGCACGTGTATCACCTCCACATAGCCAATCCCAACGGGCGCGTCTTCCCGCTCGGCTGGGACGAGTACGACTACGCAGGCTTCTTCCAGAACCTGCGCGCCATCGGCTATGGAAGACTCATCAGCATCGAGGCGTCGAGCGCGAACGTCGCCGCCGATGGGCCGCGGACGATTGCGTTGCTGCGCGCGGCATTCGAGGGCACGGCCGATCCGTCAACCGCGAGAGGCCGGACCACCCGGTAGCTGGCCACGCACCCCGATTTCTTTTTTGGACGGCTGCAGTGCTGACGCGATGCGCGTGCCTGGTTGTGTCGCTGCTGGTGATGGCTCCGCCCGGTGTGGGCGCGCAGTCGCGCGATTACCTACTCGACGTCTGGGACACGAACCGCGGGCTTCCCAGCAGCCTCGTCACATCCCTCGCCCAGACGCCTGAAGGCTACCTGTGGGTTGCGACCCAGAACGGGCTCGTCCGCTTCGATGGTCTGCGGTTCGCGGCATTCGATCCGGGGAATACGCCGCAGCTGCCTCACGCCCGCGTCGAGCATCTGTTCGTGGATGCCGGTGGAACGCTCTGGATCAACACCTACGACGGCTCGATTACGTCGTGGCGTGATGGCGTCTTCCGCACGGAATGGAAAGGGGCCGGACCCCATCGCTTCGAGGCCTTACTGGCCGTGTCGAATGCGGCCGAGGTCGTCTTCGTCCTCGATACGGGTTCGGTGATCCGCCGCGCCGCGGGATCGACTGGCGCTTGGCAGGTGATCCGCCCACCAGGTACCGATCTGGTGCCGATCTTCGCGCAGGACCGCGAGGGAGCGTTGTGGATCAAGTCCATCGACGAGCATCTGTGGCGTCTCCGAGGCGGCGTCCTCGAACCCGCGCCGATGCGCGGACTCACCGGTCTCATCATTCAGTGCCTTGCCACCGACGCGCAGAACCGGCTCTGGGTGGGCACCGAGGCGGAGGTCGCACTGTTCGAGGGCGACCGCTTTCGCACGATGACACCGACCAACGGGGAGCCGCGCATCGATGTCTCGCTGGTGTTCTTCACCGCCGACGGCGGGCACTGGATCATCGGCAACGGCCGCGCCAGGAAAGCAGAAGGGCGCCAGTGGGTCTGGTCGAGCGACAGCGGCAAGGGGCTCACGGGCCCATACCATCAGGCGCTGAACGGGCTGGAGGACCGGCGCGGCGGCGTGTGGTTCTCACACGACGGCCAAGGTCTGCTCCACGTGCGCACCGATGGCACGTCGCGGTGGATCCGCGTCGCCGATGGCCTGCCAGGTGACCGCATCCGGCAGGTGCTCGAGGACCGCGAAGGCAACATCTGGCTCGCGATCGACCGCGGTGGCCTGGTCCGTCTGCGCGACTCGCGCTTTCGTGTGGTCACCGCCGCAGAAGGCCCGAGGACTGCTGCTGTCTCGTCCGTCGCAGAAGGGGATGACGGATCCATATGGGTCGGGTCGATGGGGGGAGGTCTGCTCCGGTACCGCAATGGTGTGATGACGAAAGTCCCGGTGCCGAGTGCGACCCCGAGCGCCTTTGTCTTCTCCCTCTTTCCGGTTTCGAACGGTCGGGTCTGGATGAGTGCCGACCGCGAGGACCTGTTCTTCTTCGACGGGACCCGTGTCAGGCGCTCGGCACAGAGCGTCCACGGCGTCAAGACCATCCTGGCGGATCGCACGGGGGCGGTCTGGATCGGCACCAAGGATGGGCTGCTGCGTGTGGATGGACCACAGCGTCGAACGTTCGGCCCAGAGGACGGTTACGAGCGCGGGGATGTGCGCGCGCTTGCCGAGGATCGCGAGGGCGCGATCTGGATCGGCGCCGGCAATGGCACCGTCTACCGCTACAAGGACAGAAGATTTCTTGCCTTCCATCCTGACGACACCGACGGCACGGAGTCCGTGTGGGCGCTGCTCCCCGATGCCGACGGCACGATCTGGATTGGAACCTTTCGAGGTGGTCTGCTCCGCCTGCGTGATGGCCGCTTCAGCCGGTACACGACAGCGAATGGCCTCCCGAGTAACGTCATCTGTCAGGTGCTCGAAGATGACGCCGGACAGCTGTGGCTGGGGTCGTACAACGGTGTGTTTCGTCTCGCCAAGGCGGCACTGAACGGCCACTCTGTGGCCGGGGTGCTTCCTTTGGTGAGCTACGGCCGCTCGGATGGATTGCCGACGCTCGAGTGTTCCGGCAACTATCAGCCGTCGGCGTGGAAGGGGCGCGACGGCCGCCTCTGGTTTGCGACGCCGAAGGGCGTGGTGTCGGTTGACCCGCGTGAACCGATGAACAGCCCGGCACCACCCGTCGCGATTGTCGAGGACGTGCGGCTCGATCAGCGCACCGTACCGGCGTCAGGGTCGATCTCCGACGGACAGGTGCGGCTCGAAATCCCCTCCGGGTCGCATCGCCTCGAGTTCCAATACACGGGGCTGAGTTTTTCGAGTCCGGATCAGGTGCGCTTCAGATATCAGCTCGAAGGACTGGAGCCGACGTGGGTCGACGCAGGCACGAGACGATCGGCGAACTATAGCTATCTGCCGCCAGGCACCTACCGGTTCGTGGTGGCGGCGAGCCTTGGCGATGGCCGATGGAGCACGCCGGCGGCCAGCACGAGCTTCACGGTGCTGCCGGCCATGTCCGAGACGGCCTGGTTCCGATCCGTGGTCGCGCTCACGGCATTGGGATTTGTCGCCGGTGCGGCGCGCTATGTCACCACCCGACGACTTCGCCGCCGCCTCGAGCGGCTCGAATGGCAGCGTGCCGTCGAGCGCGATCGTGGGCGAATCGCCCGGGACATTCACGATGATCTTGGCGCAGGGTTGACACAGATCACGCTGCTCAGTGAGTTGGCGCGCCGGGAATCGCCGCAGGAGATGGAAGCGCACCTGGGTCAGATCTCCGAGACCGCTCGCGAACTGACGCAGGCCGTCGATGAAATCGTGTGGGCCGTCAATCCTCGTCAGGACACACTCGACGGTCTCGTGAATTACATCTGTCAGTTCGCCCAGGAGTATTTGAACGTCGCCGGCATTCTGTGCCGGCTGGACGTGCCCGGCCAGTTACCCTCGCTGCCGCTCACGGCTGATGTGCGGCACAACCTCTTTCTCGCCGTCAAAGAAGCGTTGAACAACATCGTCAAGCACGCACACGCGCGCGAGGTCTGGGTGCGTCTCCTGCAGGACGGAGGCACGCTGACGCTCGTCATCGAAGATGATGGCCAGGGGTTCGGTGAGGGTCCGCTGAATGTCGCGACGCTCTCTGCGCCCGCCACACCGGGCCAGGGGCTGAAGAACCTCGGGGAGCGGCTCTCGGCGATCGGTGGCCGCTGTTCCATCTCCAGCGCACCTGGCCGGGGCACACGCGTGGAATTGCACGTGGCGATCGCATGAGTGCGAACCGGAGCCACCCGGCTGCCGCGCCGCGCGCGCAGAAGGCTGACGTCAGTCGCCAACACTGGCGACTCGCCTCGGCGAGTGGCCACGCGTATTCTGAGCCCCCGATGGAGGGTGAATCAATCCGCGTGTCGATCGTCGAGGACGACACACGGGTCAGGGCCAGCTTCGCGCGCCTCGTCGATCACTCGCCAGGATTCTGTTGCGTGAGCCAGCACGGTAGTGCCGAGGATGCGCTTGCCGAGCTGCCTGCGGTCCGTCCGCACGTCGTGCTGATGGATATCAATCTGCCAGGCATCAACGGCGTGGAGTGCGTCCGTGCGCTCAAGACGCTCCTGCCAGAGGCTCAGGTGGTCATGCTGACCGTCTACGAGGACACGGATCTGATCTTCGGTGCGCTGTCCGCCGGAGCGAGTGGGTATCTGCTCAAGCGCACACCGCCCGATGAACTCCTGCAGGGGATCCGTGATGTGCATCGCGGCGGCTCACCCATGACCAGCCACATCGCGCGGAAGGTCGTCCAGTCATTCAGGGAGACACGACCCGAAAGCTCCGCCGAGGATGCGCTCTCCCCACGCGAGCGCGAGGTGCTCGACTACCTCTCCCGTGGCTATCTGTACAAGGAAATCGCCGCGGAGCTCGCAATCAGCTACGACACCGTCCACACCTACGTCCGCCGGATCTACGAAAAACTTCAGGTGCATTCGCGCACCGAAGCTGTGGCGAAGCACCTGACGCGTGCGGGCGCACAGCCGCATTTTCTGACGCGCCCGTCGAAACCCCGCACGTGACCCGTCCCTCGTCACCAGAATTGGTGACTCGCCCTGGGCGGCCTCGCTCAGGCAGACTGCGACGGCACATCACTTACAACGCCCAGCATGACTCGGGAGGGTTCATGAATGTCTTGCGAAGATCCGGTGTAGCGCGCGCTGCCCGGACGGCCATCGCGGCACTGATCGTCCTTGTTCTGATGACCACGGCGGCCTTTGCGCAGGACGCCGGATCGATCAGCGGCACCGTGAAGGATCAGAGCGGCGCCGCCCTGCCGGGTGCCACCGTGACGGCGTCGAACGTGGCCCTGGCGGTGAGCCAGACGGTGCAGAGCGGCTCCGAAGGCGCGTTCGTCTTTCCGCTGCTTCCCCCGGGCACTTACACGGTGATTGCGGAACTGAGCGGCTTCAAGAAGGCCTCGAAGCTCAACGTCATCCTGCCGACCGCATCGAAGGTCAGCGCCGGTGACTTCACGCTCGAGATCGGCAGTGTCACCGAGGTGGTCTCGGTCGAGGCCGACGCAGGGCGCCTGCAGATCCAGACGCAGTCTGGCGAACGCTCGGATCTCGTCACAAACCGGCAACTCAGAGACATTGCGCTCAACGGACGCAACATCGCCGACCTCATGAAACTCGTGCCCGGCGTCATCGCCGCAGGCACCATCACCACCTCAACGGTCACGAACGTCGTCGGTCAGTTCAACATCAACGGGACGCGCTCCTCGCAGCACGAGTACACCATCGACGGCGTGACGAACCTGAACCTGGGCAACAACACCGGCGGGCTCGTCTCGGTCAATCCCGATGCCCTCGAGGAAGTCAAAGTGCTCACGTCGAACTACCAGGCGGAGTATGGCCGTGCGGGCGGCGGCTTCATTGCGTTGACCACGCGCGGTGGGTCGAGCCAGTACCGTGGGGGCCTCCGATACTTCGGCCGCAATGAAGGGCTGAACGCCAATACGTATTTCAACGAGGCTCGCGGCGGCGCGGCGGCCGGTTTCCCCAAGCCGCTGTATCGCTTCAACTACTACGGCTGGGACTATGGTGGGCCGGTGCCGGGCTTCGGGACTCGCAGCAATCCGCGCATGTTCTTCTTCGCGGCACAGGAATACTACGACCAGCTCGTCCCGCAAACCGCTTCCGTCAACATTCGCGTGCCGACGGAGCTCGAGCGGGTCGGCAACTTCTCGCAGACGGTCGACGGTGCGGGGCGGGCCATTCCGATCATCGATCCGCAGACCGGCCAGCCGTTTCCCGGCAACATCATTCCGTCCAATCGCATCTACGCGCCTGGCTTGGCTGTCCTTGGATTTCTGCCGACCCCGAATACGACGGCCGGTGGCAATGCCTACAACTACAGCTCGCAGCGACCGAGCAAATACCCGCGCCGTGAAGACATCCTGCGGATGGACTGGCAAATCTCCAACAGCACACGCCTGAGCGCGCGCTGGGTGCACAACTACGATGCCCAGCAGTTCGCGTACGGCACGACGACCGCGTCATGGAATTTCCCACTCACGGTGACCGAGCGCCGGAATGGTCCAGGGACGACGCTGTCGTTCACGCTGTCGAAGACCCTCAGTTCGACACTGTTCAATGAGTTTGTGTTCGGGGCGGGACGCGGCGGCGTCACTATCGCGCCAGCCGACGACAAAGCGACGCGCGCCGTGACGGGCGTCAACACGCCGATGCTGTTCCCCGAGGCGAATGTAGGCAATCTGATCCCGAGCCTGGCGTTCAACGGGATCGCCAGTGTGCCGACGGTCGTGAATACGTCGGTCTTTGGACCCTTCGTTCAGCGCTTCGTGATCAACAACTTCATCGACAACCTCACCAAGGTTGCGGGCAATCACACATTCAAGGTGGGGGTGTACTACCAGCGCGCCTCGAACCGCAGCAACTCGCAAACCAACGTGGAGTCCAACCTGGATTTCAGCAGCCTGGCGTCGAATCCGCTCAATACGGGCTACCCGTTTGCGAATGCCCTGCTTGGCGTCTACACGGGTTACACGCAGGCCAGCAGCAAACCGGTCGCCTCGTACTACTACTACGACCTCTCCGCCTACGGTCAGGACACGTGGAAGGTCGCACACAACCTCACGCTCGATCTCGGCTTCCGGCTGTCGCACTACGAGCCGTACTACAACAGCATCGGTCAGGGCGCCTACTTCGACCCGACGCTGTACGATCCCGCACGCGCGCCGCGGTTGTATCGCGCTGTGTGCGTCGCGCAGCCGTGCACCGGCAACAATCTGCGCGCGAGGGATCCCGCCGGGTCGGGCCCCGCAACAGTGGGCAACACACTGGGCAGTTTTTTCGTCGGCAAGCTCGTCGCCAATACCGGAGACCTCACGAATGGGATGGGTCTCACCGAGAAGGGGTATCTGCGGGGAGGCATCAAAGGTCAGGCCGTGCTGCCACAACCGAGGCTTGGGCTGAGCTGGGACGTCAACAACGACCACCGCATGGTGGTGCGTGGCGGGTTCGGTATCGCGTTCGATCGCTACCAGAGCGGCGCCGGCGTCGGCAGCGGCGCGACGAACCAGCCGTTCGTCTTCAACCCGACGCTGACCAACGGCTTCCTCCAGGACATCACGTCAGGGGGCGGGGGAGCGCTCGCGCCACAGGCGGTGCAGGGCGTGGACCCCGACGGGCAGTGGCCGACTGTGTACAGCTATAGCGTGGGCCTGCAGCGCGAGCTGTGGAAGGACACGGTGGTCGACGTGGCGTACGTCGGGTCGCAATCGCGCCACAACACGCGCCGCGAGAACCTCAACGTACTGCCCTACGGGACGACCTTCACCGCGGCCGCGCAGGACCCGACGAAAACGGCTGGCGTGGTGCCGGCCGTTGAGGTTGGGCTGCCCTCGATCTACTCATCTGCGGGCCTGGCGTTCAGCGGCGCGAACGCGCTCGCGATCGATTTTCTCCGTCCGTACCAGGGCTACAGCGACATCACCTATTACCGGTTCGACGGGCAGACCGCGTACAACTCCCTCCAGGCCTCATTGCAGCGTCGCTTTTCGAAGAGCCTCACCTTCGGCCTGTCGTACACCCTGTCGCGCGCCGTCACGACCGTGTCCGACGATGGGACGTTCACGAACAATTTGAATGCGGAGGCCTTCGACCGCGGGCTTGCGGCGTTCGATCGCACGCACTACATGACCGTGAACTATGTGTGGAACGTGCCGCGGGGGAGCGGGCTGCTCGGGGGGGGCATCATTGCGCGTGGGCTGCTCGACAACTGGACGCTCTCCGGAGTGTCGTGGCTCGCGTCGGGGACGCCAGCTGAGCTCGCCCTCACCATCTCTGGTCAGGATGCGGGCAATCGCCTGCTTGGAACCTACACCGCCGGCAACGGAGCTGGTCTTCAGCCGCGGTTCTATGTGAATGGCGCCCCCCAGAGCGCGCCGGATGCCATCAACGTTGGGGCCTTTACCGTGCCGACAGTCGGTGACAGGGGACCGTATACGCGTGCGTATCTGCGCAACCCGGGCTTTCAAAACCACGACCTGTCGGTGTTCAAGAATTTTCCGCTGGGCACCAGCAGCCGCCGCTACCTCCAGTTCCGTGTCGAGGCCTTCAACGTGTTCAACATCACGCAGTTCACGACGGTCAACCGGACCACGAACCTGACCAACGCCGCGGGTCAGACTGGCGCAGCGGTGTTCAACAACTACACGGGCCTCACCGTGACCAACAACACGCGACCGGCTGGGAGCACCGCTGTGCAGGGCACGTTCTTCGGCGAGTACACCGGAACACGGGATCCGCGGATCCTTCAGGTGGGCGTGAAGGCGTACTTCTGATGCGCACCGGCACCGGCGCCGCGTGGCTCCTCGTCGCACTCGCGGCAGCGGCGCCGGTCGCACGTGGACAGGGGACCGCATGGCGTCCTCTGCTCAACGGCACGGACCTCTCGGGTTGGGACACCTTCATGTCGAAGCCCGATCCAGCCTGGGACGTGCCCGGCATGACCCGCGACGCCCAGGGGAACTACACCGCCGACGTCGGGAGGAATCGGGATCCGCTCGGCGTCTTCAAGGTCGAAGCGACGGACGGCCGCCCCGCTGTCCACATCACAGGCCAGGGGTTTGGCGTGATGACGACACGGGAGGTGTTCGGGAATTTTCATCTGCGGCTGCAGTTCAAATGGGGCGAGAGGCGGTGGGGTAAGAAGGCGACGGCTGCCCGCGACAGCGGCCTGCTGTACTTCGGCCAGGGCGACGAAGGCGCCGTGGACGGCAACTGGCCCCGTTCGGTCGAGATGCAGATCCAGGAGCACGACACGGGCGACCTCTACGCGCTTGGTACGCAGATCTCAGTACGCGCGCGGGCGGCAGGCACTCCGCCACCATTGCTGTACCTGTACGATCCCGCGGGCGCGCCGACGCTCTTCGAGCAGCGGGCACCGATCGGGAACCGCTGTGTGAAATTAGAAGACCGCGAGAAGCCCAACGGCCAATGGAACACCCTCGAGCTCATTGTCCTCGGCGACCAAAGCATCCACATCGTCAACGGCGGTGTGGTGATGAGGCTGACCGGTGCGCGGAAGGTCGATGGCACCGCGGCTGCGTCGCTGACGTCTGGCCGCATCAGCCTCCAGACGGAGGGCGCCGAGCTCTTCTATCGCGACGTTGAGATCCGTCCGATCAAGGACGTGCCCGCCGAGTTCTCTCGACCATCGTCACCCTCACCCTGACGGGGTTGCTCATCTTCCCCTAGCCCATCGTCCGTAGCCCGTCGTCCGTCAAAACTGTAATCCACTGACATAAGCGGAGGCGACCACGCTCGTCGCACCGCGCCAGTCGCGGCACTTCAGACAGAATTGCTGGAATTGGTGTGACAGGAGGGACCTTCCACTTAGACGACAGTGGCACCGGTTGTGCTCGATAGCGCTGGGTGCCCAGGTGTGTCGGCCGGTCAGGACGGCGTTTCAGCGCTCCTCCGCGCGCTGTCCTGACCGTACGGGCACTGTGCGTGCTCAGCCTCCTGCTGGCCTGCGGCCTGGGGCTGGGTGCCTCTGCCCGCACAGGGGACCAGGTTCAGGCGCCAGCCCCACTTTCCATACCAGCACCCGAAGTCAGTCCGCAGGTCGAACGGGATAGCCGCGATCTCTCATGGCGCGCCATCGAAACATGGCGGCAGGCGCAGGGGCTGCCGCAGAATTCGGTAAGCGCGATCCTTCAAACCCGTGACGGGTATCTCTGGGTCGGGACACGCGGGGGCCTCGCGCGGTTCGATGGCGTGCGGTTTACGACGTTCGACAACCGGCGGTCCGATCAACTTCAGGAAAACGAAATCTGGGCCCTTGCCGAGTCCGACGACGGCAGCCTGTGGATCGCCACCTATGGCGGCGGAGTGAGTCGGCTGAAGGATGGACAGTTCACCATCTACACCACGAAGGACGGGCTCGCCAGCGACTTCGCGGCGGTGCTGTGTCAAGGTGCGGACGGCAGCATGTGGATCGGCACCGACGCTGGATTGAGCCGCTTCCGGGATGGTCATTTCACGACCTTCAGCCGCGACGCGGGCCTCACCAACAATACGGTGCGCGCGTTGCACCTCGAGACCGATGGCAGTCTCCTGATCGGCACGGCGAGCTCCGAGATTCAGAGATTCCGCGACGGCCACATCTCGACCCTGACGCTCGATGGCTTCTCGTCGACGTCAGGCACGTCGTCGATTCATCAGGCGCGGGACGGCACGGTCTGGATCACCACCGGCAGCGCACTGTTTCGGGTGCGCGACGGTCACGCGCGCCGCTACACGACCAAGGACGGCCTGTCGTCCGACTGGACGCGTCAGGTTCATGAGGATCGCGACGGCAACATCTGGATCGCCACCGATAACGGACTCGACAGGTTCAACAAGGCGCGTGATGTGTTTCAGCCGGTGCCGGCATCCGACGGCGTCGCCGTGCTGTACTCCGACCGTGAGGGGAGCCTGTGGGTCGGATATACGCGTGACGGGCTCGCCCGATTCCGGCAGGGACTCTTCAGAAACTACACCACCGACGACGGGCTGCCCGATGACGCGGCGACAACGGTTTTTCAGGACCGCCGGGGCCACACCTGGGTCGGGACCAGCACCGCGCTCAACCTGTTCGCGGATGGGCGCTTCACACCGTTCGCCATTCAGAATGCGCAGCGAAGCAAACGCGTCAACGCGATCGTCGAGGACCACGACGGGCAACTCTGGCTCGGCACTGCCGACGCGCTGTACCGGATGCGGTATGACCCTGCGTGCGGCCGCCCGCGCTGCGATCCCGTCTTCCTCCACGTTCCGCTGACAGGCATCCCGCAGCCGAACATCAAGGTCATGCACGTCGACCACGCCGGGGTGCTGTGGATCGGCATGAATTTCACCGGCCTGGTGCGCTACGAGAACGGCCGCACGACACTGTTCAACACCGAAAACGGCCTCTCGAACAATGCCGTGCGCGGCATCGTCGAGGATCGCACCGGCGCGCTGTGGATCGGCACGAGGGGCGGGGGCCTGAACCGGCTGGAGCAGGGCAAGTTCACGGTCTACGGCACGAAGGAGGGCCTGCCGAGTGACAGTGTCCAGGCGCTGTATCTCGATCGCGACGAAGCGATCTGGATCTCGACGCGGCGTGGAGTGACGCGGCTGAAAGACGGTCGGTTCACGACGTACACGGTGAACACTGGGCTGCTCACGAATTTCGTGTACGGGTTTGTCGATGACGATGAAGGCAACCTGTGGATGGGATGCGCGATGGGGATCTTCAGAGTCAGGAAACAGGACTTCGCCGGTGTCGCGGCCGGGACAGCCACGAAAGTCACTTCCGTGGTCTACGGCATGGAACATGGCCTCGGCAGCACCATCGTGACGGTCAGTTTCTATCCGCTGGCATTCAAGACCCGCGACGGCAACGTCTGGTTCGGCACAGCCAAGGGCGTCGCTGTCGTGGACCCTCGCCGCCTGTCGGTCAACACGCTGCCTCCGCCGGTGCAGATCGAGGAAGTCAGCGTGGACGATACCGTCTTTCCGGGCAACCGGGACGCGCGCGCCGCCCCGGGTCGCGGTGACCTGATGTTTCGCTATGCGGCACTCACCTTCTTCGCACCGCGGGACGTCCGATTCAAGTATCGACTCGAGGGCTACGACCCCGACTGGATCGACGCGGGCGACCGGCGAGCCGCGTTCTACAGCAACATTCCTCCCGGACCGTACACGTTCCGCGTCATCGCCGCAAATAGTGACGGCGTCTGGAACAACGACGGCGCGTCGGTTCGGGTCCACCTGGCGCCGCACTTCTATCAGACGCTGTGGTTCGATGGCTTCTGCGTGATCGGCCTGGTGCTGTCGGTCTTCGGCGGGCACTGGGTGCGAACGCGCCAGTTGCGCCGGCGGGAACACGGGCTGGAACGACTGGTCGACCAGCGCACAGGCGAACTGGAGGAGCAGCGCAGCTTCCTGCGAACGGTCATTGACGTGAATCCAAGCTTCATCTTTGCCAAGGATCGCGACGGACGCTTCACGCTGGCAAACCGGGCGGTGGCCGATGCGTACGGCACGACACCCGAAAACGTGATCGGAAAGACCGACGCAGACTTCCTGGGTCCGGAGGGCGGCGAACGGTTCCGCAGCGATGATCTGGAAGTCCTCGACTCCGGGGTACCAAAGGTCATCCCCGAGGAGGAGTTCGTCGACCGGACGGGCCACGTCCGCTGGAACCAGGTGCTCAAGCTGCCCATGGTCGGCGCCGACGGCAGTGTGCGTCAGTTGCTTGGTATCGCGACCGACATCACTCTCCAGCGACAGGCGACGGCTGAGTTGCAGTCGGCCAAGGAAGTGGCGGAAGCGGCGACAACCGCGAAGAGCTCCTTCCTCGCGAACATGAGCCACGAGCTCCGAACACCGATGAATGCGGTGATTGGCATGACCGATCTACTGCTCGACACCAGCCTGTCATCCGAACAGCGCGAGTACGTCGAGACGGTGCGTACCGGCGGAGAGTCGCTGCTGGCTGTGATCAATGACATCCTCGACTTCTCGAAGATCGAATCAGGCAAGCTCGAACTCGATCTCCATCCGTTCGCGTTGCGACAGTGTCTCGAGGGTGCGCTGGACCTGCTCGCGGCCGCGGCGGCTGGGCACGGTCTGGAACTGGCCTGCGTCATCGAGGACACAGTGCCACAGGCCATCCTCGCCGACAGTACCCGGCTGCGTCAGATTCTGGTGAACCTGCTGAGCAATGCGGTGAAGTTCACGCATGAAGGCGAAGTCGTCGTGACCGTCGCGTCAAAGATGTGCGATGCCACGCGGTGCGAGCTGCATTTCACGGTCAGCGACACAGGCATTGGCATTCCGGATGACAAGATCGACCTCCTCTTCCGGTCCTTTTCGCAGGTCGACTCGTCGACGACTCGTCAATACGGCGGCACTGGACTCGGTCTGGCCATCAGCCGCCGCCTGGCCGAGTTGATGGGGGGCCGAATGTGGGTCGAGAGCGAGGTGGGTACCGGCTCCCGCTTCCATTTCACGGTGCTCGTGTCCGCCGCCAGCGTCGGCGGCGTTGTCGATCGCGCAGATCGCATCCCTGACAACGCGGAGTCACGGCTCGCCGGCCAGCGGGTGCTCATCGTCGACGACAACAAGACGACCCGCGAGATTCTCGCGCGGCAGACCGCCGCATGGGCCATGCAGCCGGTCATTGTCGCGTCGGGCGCCGAGGCGCTTGAGCTCATCGTACGGGGTGAGGCGTTTCGTGTGGCACTCGTGGACCTGCACATGCCGCACATGGACGGGGTGGCCCTGGCATGCCGCCTTCGCGAACATCCGTCCTCGCGGAGCTTGCCGCTGATCATGCTCACGTCGGGCGTGGTCAGCACCCGCCAGCATGTCGTCGACGGCGAACCGGAGCTGTGTGCCAGGTCTCTCTCGAAACCCGTCAAGGTTTCGCAGCTTCGCAATGCGCTCGTCAGCATCCTCGGCGGCATCGAACAGCCCCCGGCAGCGACGCCCTCGTCTGTCGAGCCCGAACTCGCGGCCCGGCTGCCGCTCCGCATCCTGCTTGCCGAAGACAACCCGGTCAATCAGACGGTGGCACTACGAATGCTCAAACGGCTCGGCTATCGAGCCGATGTCGCGGGCAACGGATTGGAGGTGCTGGCCGCCCTGCGCGTCGCCACCTACGACCTGCTATTCCTCGATGTGCAGATGCCTGAAATGGATGGGCTCGAAGCCGCACGCCAGATCAATATGCAGGCGCTCGATCGCGCCCGACCGTACATCATCGCCATGACGGCCAATGCGATGCAGGGCGATCGGGAGGCATGTTTCGCTGCCGGCATGGACGACTACCTGAGCAAGCCTGATCAGTTGTCGGGGTTGCGGGCAGCGCTAGAGCGCGCGGCCACCGGGGTGCGGCGCCTGGCGGTCGCCGGCGAGGTTGCGGCAGAGCCCGCCACCGATCGCCCCGTCGCCCCCGCTGGGCTGCCCCCGGGGTCTCTGGACGCTACCGGAACAACTGCGGAGGCAGACTCGCTCCGGACCAGCGGTTCGGAAGTGCCCATAGGTGCCGGAACGCACTGAGGAGAACCCGTAGCCCGTAGCCCGTAGTCTTTCTTAAACGCGCTTCGGAGCTTGTCCGCGAGAGATCCGAATCCCTCGCTCGAAGCGACGCCCTTACCCAATGTGTACTCGCGCACTTCGTCCGCCTCGCGCGTCTGGAAACGCCTTCGCGATATCCGCCTTGACGATGGCGGGAATGCGGACCGAGTCGTCCCCCGACAGGCCATTGGGCGCATACGCGGCGCGATAGCCGCGATCGCGATGCGCGCGTCGCGAACACCGCCGAATGCCGCTGTTAACACTTGCGGCTCCTTCCGCGTCTTTAGATAGGATGGTCGGTGCCTGGCGGCACACGCCGCCAGGCCTCGCGTCGCCAAGTGTCGGGCCGCTCCTCGTGGCTCCGATCGGCGACACGCGTCCACGCCGGGCAGCATTGTGCTGCCGGCGAGAACACGCCCACAGGAGCACTGCCCGTGAAGAAGGTCCTCGGTGTCGCCGCCCTCCTCGCTCTCGTCCTCTCGATCACCCACCTCCGCGCGCAGGGACGCGCCGCCGGACAGATGCCCCCCGGCGCTGGCGCGCGCCCCGGCGGCCCCTCCGTGGCCGCGCCCGATCCGTCCAAGCCCGCGCGGCTCGACATCACGACCGGGACGACGGCCCGGTACAAAGTGCGGGAGCAACTTGCCGGCATCAGCTTCCCGAGTGATGCGGTCGGCACCACCGACTCGGTCACCGGCACGATCGTCGTCAATCCGGACGGATCGATCGATGTCGCCAAGTCCAAGATGACGGTCGATCTGCGTACCATCAAGAGCGATCAATCGATGCGTGATGGTTATGTGGAGCGGAACACGCTCGAGACGACGAAATTCCCGACCATGGAGTTCGTGCCGAAACGGGCCGTGGGCCTCCCGTCGCCGCTTCCGTCCGGGATGATGGCGCAGGCCGGATTCCAGCTGATCGGCGACATGACGCTGCACGGTGAGACGGCCGAAGTCACGTGGAATGTCGTGGCGACGTTCGGCAACGACGCCGTCGCCGGCCGCGCCACCACGATGTTCCCGTTCGCCACGTTCAAGATGGCAAAGCCCTCGCTGGCGCGGTTGCTCAGCGTTGATGACAAGATTGAGCTGGAGATCGAATTCAAGTGCAAGCGCAGCGCCGGATAGCGGCCGTGCGGAGCTGGATCTGATGTGGTGAGGGCGGCGACCGCCAGTCGATCGGCTGAGCCGGCGACGATTGCGCCGACGAGGGTAACGATGCCGAGTGCGGCAAACGCGATCAGCGCGTAAGGCGCGTCGTATCCGTAATCACCGCGTCGGGCCATGGCCACCGATTGTCGTCGGAATGCCGACCAACCACAACCGCGGTCGCGGCGTGCTATCTCGCGCCGCAGTTGCCGCCCTTGCTCGGGTCCTTCCCTGGCAGCCACGTCGGGCGGTATTTCGAGTTCGCGAGCCACAGGACCGGCGTGAGCATCGAGCGAATCGAGTCGGTCATGTGTGCGAAGTCGACTGTGGAGACTTCGTCGGTGACCTTGTGGTACGTCGTGCTCGCGACCGCGTCGAAACTGGAGACCGTCTGCGCGATGACGCCCAAGCGCGCGAGTTGGATGTTATCGGACCGGCTGAAGAAGCCTTCCGTCGGATGTGGGTCCGCGACGAGCCGCGCGCCTTGCCGCGCCAGATCGCGCCCGAGCGTCGAGCAGTCGTAGCCGGTGAGCCACAGCGTGTGCGCCGCGACTTTCGGGTCGCGGTTCGCGATCATCTCGAACTCGATGTTCGCCGTAATCTGTTTGAGCGGAACGGGTGGGTTGGCCAGAAAATCACGCGCGCCAAATCCACCAGCTTCTTCACTCCCAAACCACGCGAAGATCATCGTCCGCTTCGGCCGCGGGCCCTTGCTGATGGCCTCCGCCAGTTCCAGCACCGCCACCGACCCCGAGGCATCGTCATCCGCGCCATTGAAGATGGTGTCGGCCCCGGTGCCGCGCACGCCCAGGTGATCGAGATGGGCGGTGAGCAGGATGACGTCGGCGGCCGCCTCGGAATCGGTGCCGGTGAGACGGCCGATGGCATTCCACGTGTAAGCCGTTTTCGTTTCGACTTGGAAGGCCGCGGTTGTGCCGTCGGCGACGAGCGTCCAGATTTGATCGAAGGCAGTCTTCGCCAGCACGATGCGCGCTGGTGGTGGTGAGGCACCGCCTCGGCCCGGACCACTTGGCGGCGGCAGGCGAGCCGCAATGGCGTCCCACGTCGATCGAATCTGCGCCGTCTCCGCGGTGATGACGAGGGCCGCGGGTGCGATCTCCGCGGCGACCGGGGTGACGCCGTCAGGGACGATGAGGATGGCGCCAACGGGGGAGGGGGTACCGGCCTTGTAGGTATGCGTGACGCCGGAGACGCTGCCGCGGCCTGTGGTCTGCACCAGCATGTCGCGGCCGTGGACGAGTTTGAGATTCTTGATCGTGAGCGAGGGCGGCGCGGACGTCTGCATCCGGCCCGTGTCGATCTGCTTCACGAATCGGCCGTTGTCGCCGAGCGGTTGCATGCCCAGGCGTCGCATCTGCGAGCCGATGTATTCGGCGGCGCGCCATTCGTCCTCCGTGCCGGAGCCGCGTCCTTTCATGGCGTCTCCGGCGAGGAACTCCATGTGTGCGCGAATCGACGCCTCCGTGATCAGCGCGGCGCCGCGCGCATTCTGCAGCGTCGCATCGTGTGAGAACAGCGCGACCGCGATGCACGTGAGGGCAAGCTTTGTCGGAACCCGGCGGGCCAGGGACACGAGCGCCTTTCGCATCGGCAGAGTATAGGGCCAGTCGATCCGGGTCGCACTTCGATCAGATGTCCAGATTCACTGGTCGGCACCCTCGACGATTGGCGGGGTGTCGAGAGGCGGTGTCACGTCTAGGTTTTGGCTTTGGGTGCGGAACCGCCTGACGTCCACGTACTGGTCTTCCGGCTCCCGGCGGAAGATGCTCAGCACCAGCGGGATCGTGCTGAGCGCGCCGACGGCCACGAGGGCGCGTCCGATCCGCACGCGGCGAGCGCCGAGCCGGTCGGCGAGCAACATCCCGAGGCCGGCACCGAGCATGCCACGCGTGGCTGCGACGAGCATCAAAGTTGGCAGAGTGACCGTGCGTTTCGTGTCCATTCGCATGGTGTTTGCAATGTCAGGACCACGCGGAGCGATGCTGCGCTGACGCCCTACGACTGCCAGGCCGGATGGGGCGTGCTTCGAGTAGCCCGCAGGGACGCTGAGTGTTGGCTATGACGGACGGAGGCCGTAGGTCAAAGAGATTTGAAGTGAGGGTTCTCGATGAGGCCGATGACGTTGCCGAACGGGTCAAGTACTTCGGCGACTTTGATCCCATCGCCGACGTCCTGAACCAGTCCAGCAATCGATGCACCCGTGACTCGGAAGTGCTCGATGGTGGCATTGATGTCCGCGACTCGCCAGTAGGCCACGGCGCCAACATGGTCACGCTCTTCGGTGGCGACCAGGCGCATGCCCTGTTTCTCCGAGATCCGTCGCGAGGCGATATTTGCGGCGGCCTTTGGGGCGCGTAGTACTGAAAACTTCAACACGTTGAACCAGTAGTCCGTGACGACTTCGCACGCCTCTGTCATCAGGCCGCGTCGCTGCACCTGTGGATCGATTCAGAATCCGCGGTTGTTGTCAGGGGTCGTTGCGAGCGCGATGAGGCCCAGCAAGCGATTCGGGTCGCTCTTCAGTCGGACCGTCCAGATCCACTGTTCGCCGCGCTCGATGGCGGGCAGCGCGTAGTCGCGGCAGAACTGCAGTGCGGCCTCGGCGGGATACGGCCACGGGACGGCGCTCGCCAGGTATCGGACGACAGTTCCGCCGCGCGATCGGCTTCGCGCGACGCCGCGCTGGTTGCCGCCGGTGCCGGGTCGTCTGTTCGGGTGTTTTCGCCGCATCCAACCGCTGCAAACGTCAGCGCCAGCGCACCGGCGGTCATGGGCGAGGTCTGAGCGCCGGCGGCGTCATTCTGGTCGAGCAGTCCGGAGGCCTCGCGCTCGCCGCGGCCGTCGACGAGACCGGAATGGTGCAGGACCAAGGTTGTGTTCATGTCTCGCTTCGCCGGGTACCTCAAGAAGACGGGGCCGGAGGAGAAATGCGGCGGCTGAACTGGAAAGGCGGCAAGTCATGCGTGAGATAATCGTGTATGGGCGCCGCCGACACACGTCGACACCGGATGCAGGTGCGAGTTTATCCATCGTTGGCCGCACAGGATCGAGACGATGCCGCGTACTGGGCGGCACTGCCGGTGGACGTTCGGGTGTTGCAGGCTTGGACACTCAGCGAGGCGCAGTGGCGCCTCAGTGGCGAGTGGCCCGATGAATCAGGACTTCCTCGATCTGTTGCGAGCGTTCGCCGATCATAGCGTCCGATACCTGATCGTCGGCGCCCCTCTCAGCGAGGTCTCTGCGGACGACTTCAGCCGCCCCGGCATTGTCTTCCAAATGGGACTGCCGCCGGTCCGCGTGGATGTCCTCACCGAACTCACGGGCCTGACATTTGCGGAGGCGTGGCCCGGTCGCATGCACGCGCCATTCGGTCCATTGGCCGTGGATGTCATTGGCCGCGAAGCGTTCATTCAGAACAAGCGGGCGACAGGACGCGCGAAGGACCTCGGCGACATTGAGCGCCTCGGCGATCCGTCGAAATGAGTCTTCGCCCCGGCACCCGCCTCGGCCCGTATGAAGTCGTCTCCGCCATCGGTGCCCGCGGCATGAGCGCCTGCGGCCAGGCCGCGCGGGAGCGCGGCGTCAGCGTCAGTTCGCGCGGGAGCGGGGCCAGCGCCATGCGGCGATCCTGATCACCTCGAGCGTTCGCGCCGCGCGAAGGGAAGCGCCGTGGCGGAACTGATGCCAGGTCACCCGTCCGAGTCCCGCCCGTGACTCGAGCGCTTGTGCGCGGCCGCGCGACGCGAGGTCTGATCGCGAGCCCAGCGACGGCCGGACAGCCTTGCCACGCATGCGACAATGCGAGTCAGGTAAACAGCATGTCCCCGTCGAGGATGCTCGAGCGCCAGGTCCGATACCTCTTTGTCGTGGCTGGCGGCCTCATCGGGTTCGCCGCGCTGGGACTCGCACAACAACCCGCGGACCCTGCGCAGCGTCCGACGTTCCGGGCGGCGGTCGACACCGTGACACTCACGGTGACCGTGCTCGACCGGAATCGGCGGCCCGTGCGCGGGCTGTCGGCCGCCGACTTCACGGTGCTAGACGAGGGTGAACCGCGTCCCATCGTCGCCGTGGAGATGATCGAGGTGCCGACGGTGAGACCCTCCAGCCGCACCGTCTGGCAGGACCAGGTGGTCGCCGATGTGGTGACCAACGAGTCGAGGCTTGGGCGGTTGGTCGTCCTGTTCTTTGATCGCAGCATGAGATCCGGTTGGGAGGTGGACCGCGCGCGCAAGATTGCCGCTCGCACCATCAACGAACTAGGCCCAGACGACATGGCCGCCGTGGTCTACAACTACCAACTCGCCACACCGATCAACTTCACCGCTGACCGTCGGCGGTTGCTCGACGCGCTGAACAGTCCCGTTCTCGGCACGCAGAGGTACGACAGCGGCGATTGCTTCTGCGGGATCTGCGGTGTCGAGAGCCTGGAGCAGGTCGCGAAGGCGTTAGAGCCGGTGAGCAACCGCCCCAAGATGGTGGTGTACATCGGCAGCATGATTCCGTTGTCCAATGATTCCAGGAGGAACCCTTTAGGGACCTGTGCTCAGATGCTCGAGCCGGCGACGGCCAAGATGTTCGACGCGGCTCAGCGCGCCCAAGTGATCATTCATCCGGTGGATCCGAGTGGCGTAAAGGGCTGGGTAAGCGAGAGCCTTCGGCGGCTGGCTGAGAACACGGGCGGGCGCACGATTCTCGGCAACAACACCCCTGAGCGAGACGTGCCGCGGCTTTTCGAGGAGAGCGCCGTGTCGTATTTGATCGGGTTCACGCCACGGGCGAGCCGAGGGGACGGCCGACCGCAACGCGTCCGTGTGCGCGTGCGGGGAGACGACCTGACCATCCTCGCGGCCTCGAGCTACCGGCCCGCGCCGGCGGCCGATGATCCCCCGCCACCCGGCGCGGGCGCCACGCCTCCGCCCTCGTCGAACGCGCGGGCGATCGCCGGCCTGACGC
>JBDSZL010000025.1:0-32061 GCA_039925145.1 Vicinamibacterales bacterium
TTCTTGTTCCATGGATCGGTTGTGACGCTTGGCCAGCGCTTTCAGAGATTGCACGACCTTCGGCGGGACATTACGCACGGTAATTGTTGGCATATCATCTCCTGTGCTAGCACTATGCTAGCATGAGGGCCGCTGCCAAACATCGCGGAGCACCAGACTTTCCGTGACCATGCCTAGATGACGATCTGGCCAGGAGGATCGATCTGGTTCTTCTGAGCAACTTCGCGCAAGGTGACGCGCTCGACAATCTTGGTCGCGGACTTGAAGCGTCTGCAGTTCGTCGGCCGGTACCGGCGGATTATACGGCCATCCAGCTCTCCGGGGCTGCCCTGCGACGCGACTGGCACGACGAAGGAGCGGGTCCGCTGGCTGAACCAGGCAGGCCCCCGGCAGCCGCGGTGTTGGCCGCCGCATGCGTGCTGACAATAAGGGGGAGGGGGTAAACCCACGCAGAACGCCCATATCGAATCGTGCAATGGCCGCTCCCGGGACGAGTGCCTGAACGAGCACTGGTTTACCAGCGTGGCGCATGCCCAGGCCGTCATCGAGATGTGGCGACGGGAATACAACGAGGAGCGGCCGAAGAACAACCTTCCGGTCGACTCCGAAGTGGTCGGAGAAGTAAAGGAGGGGAGGTGCCTGCCCGGGTTGTTGCCGCACGGCGCGAGTATAGCTGTGCTGCTAGCGACGACGGGGGCGGAGCGTCCCCGGCCGCCGACGCCGGCGTCTCTCGCAGAACCCGCGGCAGATCGGGTTGGGATCGAGGCGCAGGTTCAGGCGTAAAATGAGGGTCATGACGAGGATCGCAGTCGACGTACCCGAGGACATCGCCAAGCGTCTGGAATCGGCATGGCACGACGTGTCGCGAGGCGCGTTGGAAGCGGTCGCGCTGGAGGGTTACCGCGACGGCACCCTGAGCCGTGAACAGATCGGGCGCATCCTCGGCCTCTCGTTCGGGGAGACGGAAGCCTTCCTGAAGGCACGTCAGGCGTACCTGGCGTACGACGAAGAGGACCTTAAGAGCGACCTCACGGGGCTGCGCCAACTCGGCTCCCGATGATCGTCGTCTCGGATACCTCGCCGATTAACTACCTCGTCCTGATCGATCGGCAAAACCTCCTGCCCGAGTTGTTTGGTTCAGTCCTGATTCCTGAGGCTGTCCATCGGGAACTGCAGGACGTCGGCACACCGGAGCCCGTCAGGCAGTTCGTTGCGGCGACCCCAGGCTGGCTCGAGGTCCGACCCTCGCCGGATGTTCCTGTCACGATCGCACACTTGGACTCTGGCGAGCGTGAGGCCATCGCTCTCGCCCTGGCTGTCGGCACCGAGTTCGTTCTTCTCGACGAACGAAAAGGCCGTCAAGCCGCCAAGGAGCAGGGCCTTCGGCCGTTCGGCACGCTGGCCGTCCTTGGCATTGCTGCCGAGCGGAAGCTGGTCGCGCTGGATGACGCGCTCGATCGCCTGCAGAAGACCAACTTCCGCGTGTCGCCGCGCTTGCTGAAGGCTTTGCGCGAGGGCACGGTGGGCGGCTGACCCGCGCAGTCGTCTGACGCGCGCGCGATTGCGGTGCCGCGCGGCCCCCGACATCGTTCGTGAGACGCGCGAGGCCATCCGGCACGCGGCCGGCGTCGCCGACGCTCCCGATAGTTGCCAGATCAGCGGGAGCGCAGGGCGCGGGGCAAGGCCGCGCAGCGCCGACGGAACGGAGGGAAGCCTTGACGCGTGCCTTAGCCGCGGAGCACCTTGCAGCGGTCGCGAACCCAGACGTGCTCACGTTCGCGCCCGTCGGGCAGGCGGACGTGGTTCGCGAACACCTCACGTGGCTCCACTCGATCGCGCTCGCGAACATCGGTGCCGCCGCCGCCGCGGCCACCGCGACTCAGCGCCCGTGAGTCACCACTGCGATCGCGCGGGTCTTTTCCCCATCGTGGGTCGGACATGGCAGACCTCCTTGAAAAGCAGCGAAAACGTGCGTTCACGCTGCCGTCCAGCAGAGGAGCCGATGTACGCGGTTGCGTGCCGCGGAGGCCCCTCGATTGAACCCTCGCGCACCTTGGTCAAAGGGGTCGTCTGCGGTGTTCGGATCGAGGAGATAGAGGAGCCCACGATGCGGGAGATCCGTGGCCCATGGCCTCTACCTAGATGACGATCTGGCCAGGAGGATCGATCTCGTTCTTCTGAGCAACTTCGCGCAAGGTGACGCGCTCGACAATCTTGGTCGCGGACTTGAGCGTCTGCAGTTCGTCGGCCGAAACGCTGCTGTCTTGCCCGGCTTCTGCCAGCCACGCCTGCAGGTCGCCGACAAGCTTTGTCGAGAGGTCCAGAAACTGTTGCGCTGTCATCGAGAAGTCTCCCCTGTCGATCGACGTCGCCGGATGACGACGACGCGGTTGAAGTGAGGGGAGCCCATGCCTGGAGTCTAGCATCCGACCGGCGCGGGTGTAAGAATGGCGGGGCCGTCCGGAGGACCTCTTATGTCAAAACTGCGCGTGCAAAGTTTTGGAATCTCCCTGGATGGCTACGCTGCCGGGCCGAATCAGGCGCTCGATCATCCCCTTGGCGTCAACGGCCCCGAACTGATGGCGTGGTTCTTCCCGACACGGCTGTTTCGCACGATGAACGGCAAGCCGGACGGCGAGACGGGCATCGACAACGATATGGCCGAGCTCGGCTTCGCCGGATTGGGTGCCTGGATCCTCGGACGCAACATGTTCGGTCCTGTCCGAGGACCGTGGCCGGACGAGAACTGGCAGGGCTGCTGGGGCGACGAGCCGCCCTACCGCACACCGGTGTTCGTTCTGACCCATCATCCGCGTCGGCCGCTGGCGATGAAAGGCGGCACGGTGTTCCACTTTGTCACCGAGGGCATTCATGCCGCACTGGAACAGGCGCGGGCGGCGGCGGGAGGGCGCGACGTGCGCGTCGGCGGTGGCGCCGCGACCATCCGGCAGTACCTGAAAGCCGGCCTCGTCGACGAGCTCCATCTTGCGCTCGGCCCGGTGTTGCTCGGCGCCGGCGAGCCGCTCTTCAACGGCCTCGACCTGCGTGCGCTGGGCTATGAATGCACGAAGTCGGTCGCAGGTGAACGTACCACCCACATGTTTCTGAAAAAGCGGGCGGAGTCGTCCTCCTAAGTCCCGAGGGCGAGAGGCATTTGCCTGAACATCAGCGCCGACTGCTCGGGCGTGGCCAGACATGACGATGTATGAGGGATGGCGCATCACCAGGTGGGAGACACCGGTTGCCGATATGGACCGGATTCTCATGGTCTCACTCACCGATGCTCAACGCGAACTCGTGGTCGTGGTCGAGGCCTATCGGGCGACGGACCGGCCGCGATGGCGGGTCCGATTTCGGGACTACGCTGCCTACCGAAACATCGACGAGGCGTACCGGCTTAATCTCTGGCGGTGGCTTAACCAATCAGGCCAGCGGTGCGGTTCCACCTTCATTGTCGATGAGCAGCCGACGTTTGCGTCGTGGGACACCGGGTATCTGCAGCACCAAATGCCGGATACGCGCCACTTTGTTATCGCGACAGGTGACGACGTCATTGAGGTTCTCTCGGGCGAGGAGCCTGCATGGGAAGCGGTCGACGGAGCCGATCCTGGGGATCCGCTTCCCGGGAAATCGACGCATTTGTACTTCGGCGAAGACCACGCTGCTATTGATCGCTTGGAGGCTGACTTGAGGGAGCGGAACAAGCCACCGGCCGGCTAACCAGGGCGCGGCCGCTCGCGTGACGTTAGGCGGGGTCGGAGCGGTCCGAAGTTCTGCGCGGCGCGAAATAGGCGGCGTCAACGTGGACGTCCTCCCTGCGTAATGGCTATGTATGAGTGCCCTACGACTCGCCATGACCATTCCCTTCATCTATTTCGGGAGCCAGATCGTCGCCGCGCCGTTCTATCCCGGCTACAGTTTCATGGCCCGCGACGCGAGCACCCTCAGCTCGAGTGGCTCGAGCGCGCCGTGGATCTTCAACTCGGCTGCGATTGTGATCGGTGTCCTCTGTCTCGTCGCGGCTGCTGGTGTCTGGCGGGCATTCAGGCGGCTGCGGATGTCTCAGGTTCTGGCCGCGCTGACGTCACTCGCCCTCGTGTCGGCCGGTCTCGGGAGCCTGAACGCCGGCATGTTCCCGCTGCCCGATCCTCGTCACACAGGTGGCCTCCTCTCCCAACTCGGGATGGGCGTGCTGCTTCTGCCGGTTCTCTTCGCGATCGCGGCGTGGCGTCTCCGCTCGCCGCGATGGCTGACTCGATACGCGCTGCTCAACCTGCTGGTGCTCGTGGCGTTCGTGCCAGTGATGAGCGGGATGATCCAGCGCTTCGGCATCTCGGCTGGCCTTGACCTGAACGGGTACCAGCGATTCCTCAATGGGTCACAGGGCCTGCTGCAACGCGTGGCGGCCCTCGCAGTGTTCATGCCCATTGCGGTATTGGCGTACCGGCTCGACCAGGGCATCAGGAGTGTCGACCACGCCGGCGTGCGGGAGCGCCAGACGGGACCCTGATCGATTATCCTCATGCGTCGCAATCCGCGCGGCCATAGATGGGCCGCGCGCGGCGCCAGCCTGAGTTGCATCGATGACCCACACGCGTATGAGTCTTGTTCAAGCCACCTTCTTTGCCCTGGCGGCCACCGGGGCCTTTGCCCAGCAACCGTCGCCCGGGCAGCGGGTCTTCGATGCACGCTGCGCGTCGTGTCACGGTGGCGACGCCCGCGGTGGCCCCATGGGGCCAGGCATCGCCGCTCTCGTGAGCGCCTATAGCGACGCTCAGCTGGCCACGCTCGTCCGCACGGGCCTGGCCGCCGGCATGCCGGCCGCCACTATCTCGGACGAGGACATGGCCGCGCTCGCGACATTCCTCCGCACGATCCAGACTCCCAATCCCGCCGCGGGACAACCGCAAGCCCCGGCGCGCGCCGGTGGTCCCGCGCCCGGGGCGGGGGCGGCACGAGGCGGTGGGCCGGCCGCGGCGGCCGGTGGCGGTGGACGCGGCCGCCCTGTTGTCCGCGGCGTCAGCACCCTCGTCGACGGTCGTGCCCTGGATGGTGTCATCACCGACGAAGGGTTGATTGATCGCCAGGTCCGCACCGACGACGGCCGCGTGCATCTGTTGCGACGGCAGGGCGATCGCTATCGCGAAGTCACGTCCAGCGTCGATTGGGTCACCTATCACGGAGACGCATCAGGCAATCGCTATACGCCGCTGACGCAGATCACCAAGGCGAACGTGTCGCGCCTGGCGCCGCGGTGGACGTTCAGCGTTCCTGGCGCCACACGTCTGCAGGGCACGCCGATCGTGGCCGGCGGCATCATGTACGTCACCAACATCAACGAGTGCTTTGCGCTCGATGCAGGCACGGGCCGGCAGATCTGGCGCTGGCAGCGCGCCACCACACCGGGAACCGTCGGTGCGAGCTCTAATCGCGGCGTGGGCGTGCACGGCGACCGGGTGGTGCTCGTTACCGACAACGCGCACCTCGTGGCACTCAATCGGTTCACCGGGCAGCCGGTCTGGGAAACGGAGATGGCCGACTTCCGCCAGAACTACTTCGCGACCGGTGCGCCTCTCGTCGTCGGCGACCTCATCGTGAGCGGTGTCGGCGGCGGGGAGCATGGGGTGCGGGGATTCGTCGCCGCGTACGATGCAGCGACGGGCAAAGAGGCGTGGCGCTTCTGGACGATTCCCGGGCGCGGGGAGCCTGGGTCTGAAACGTGGCAAGGGCCTGACATCGATCACGGCGGCGGGCCGACGTGGATGACCGGCACCTACGACGCGGAGCTCGGGCTGTTGTATTGGCCCGTGGGTAATCCCGGTAAGGAGTACGACGGATCGGGACGGGTCGGCGATAACCTCTACACCGACAGTATTCTCGCGCTCGACGTGAAGACCGGCACATTGAAGTGGCACTTCCAGTTCACTCCGCACGACGTCTGGGATTGGGATGCTGCGGAGCCGCCCGTGCTCGTCAACACCAACTGGGAAGGCCGTCCGCGCAAGTTGCTCCTGCACGCCGATCGGAATGGCTTCTTCTACGTTTTCGATCGCACCAACGGCGCGCTGCTGCTGGGCAAGCCATTCGTCCAGACGATTACGTGGGCAACCGGACTGGACGGCAAGGGACGGCCAATCGTCGTGGCAGGGCAGGAGCCTTCAGCGGCGGGCACGCGCGTCTGCCCCTCGCAGGAGGGCGCGACCAATTTCTATTCGACGTCGTTCAATCCCGCCACCGGGCTTTACTACCTGCACGCGTTCGAGCGCTGTGGCATCTATACGCTGCGCGACTCCGGTCCGTGGGCGCCAGGTGCGTCGTACCTGGGCGGCAACCACAGGGCTTCACCGAGCGGCAAGACAGAGCACTTTCTCCGCGCGCTCGACATCCACAGCGGCAAGACCGTGTGGGAGTTGCCGCAGCCTGGTAACAACAGCGCCTGGGGAGGTGTGCTCTCGACGGCAACCGGGCTGGTGTTCTTTGGAGATGAAGGCGGCGCGCTGGCGGCGGCCGATGCCACGACAGGGCGGCTGCTGTGGACGTTCCACACCAATCAACTCATCAAAGGGTCGCCCATCACATACATGTTCGATGGCAAGCAGTACATCGCCAACATCGCGGGCGGGCTCGTCGTCGCGGTGGCATTGCCGGACTGACCCGCACACGGCGTGTCTGACAGCACCGGGGCCCGCCTCGGCCGACGTTCACTGGCTGGCCAGGTACCCGGGCCTCGCCCGGACATCGCCTTTGGCGCTCTTCAGGCGCACGGTGACGTCGTGCCACCCCGGTGTGGGCGTGCCGTTGGGTGTGTAGCTCAGCACGTAGAGGTGACGGAACTCGTCGAGGATGCGTGCAAACTGCGCATCGAGCCGGCCCGAGGAGTCGGCGCTCGATGTCTCACCTCCTGTGAGCCGGGCCACGCTTCGGAGCGCGCTTGGCGCGGTGCCGGACGTCGTGACGCCGTACACGACCATTCCCATGCGCCGGGCCGTGTCTTCGACGGCCGCGGTCTGCAGGAAACTCCCGGTTTCGGCTCCATCACTGAACACGATCACGAGCGGCCTTCCCGTGCCCGACTCGGCTGTGACCATCGCCGTCTGCAGGGCATCAATCAGCGCCGTGTTCCCGCTCTCGGGTCGCACATCCAGCGCGGTCCGGAGCTGAGCGACCCGTGGTGTGAGGGCCTGACGCAGCGTCACCTGACTGGCAAACGTGATCAACGCCGCGTGATCGGTGGGCTGCAGCGCGTCGATCAGTGTCAGCCCGGCGGCACGGAGCCGCGTCAGGCGCTCGCCGCGAACACTGCCGCTGACGTCGAGCGCGAGGGTGACGTCCACGGGGGTCGCTTCGGACGCCGCGATCGTGACCTGCTGAAGCACGCCCTTGTCGCGCACGTCAAAGTCGGCTGCGGTGAGCCCGGTGACCGGCTGTCCGCCGCGTTGCACGCGAACGTCGATGCGCACGGCGTCGACGCGCGCCGTGAACCGCTGCGCCTGTGTGTCCGATCCCGTGGCGAGTGGCACGGCTGCCAGCAGGCAGGCCGCCGCGGTTCGATACGCCAGCTGCCGTCGGAGGGCCGTCATTTGGAAAACTCCTGGCGCATGCGAGTAAGCAATACTTCGGCGGACGGTTCGTGCACGCGATCGATGTTCCACCAGGGATCCTGCCGCTGGGAGTCGGGCAGGGGCTGAATCGCCTCACTCAGTAGTGCGCGCGCCCCGACGCGATCTCCTTCGGCCATCGCGATCTGACTCAGGCCCAGATACGGAGACTGCGCGTGCGGGTACAAACCGCGGGCACGTTCGAAGGCGCTGCGCGCGTCGTTCCGATGCCCGAGCGCCTGCTCCTCACGGCCGAGCAGCAGCGAGGCGTAGTAGTCGAGATAGGGAGTGATCGGACTCTGCAATACGGTATGTAGTTCCTTTGCGGCCTCGGTGTGACGGCCCCGATCCCCAAGCACGTGGCCCAGCCGGATGCGCGCTTCGCTTAGAGATGCGTCGAGCTTCAGCGCCGCGCGGAACAGTGCTTCGGCTGTCATCCGCTCCTCCGACGGCGTCGGCGCCACGGTCTGCAATTGCTGCTCGACGACAAAGGATCGCATTGCGTCGCCCGCAAAGGTCTGATGGGTGGTGCCCTCGTACAGCAGCAACACGGCATCGGCACCGACTATCTGGCGAGCGGCCTTGACCTGCAGATTCAGCTCCGGATACTCGCCCCAGGATTGCAGGAGGGCAGCGGTCGTCCTGAACCACGTGCGTGCCATCTCGAGTTCCGGGCCGGCGTGGGCGATTCCCTTCTGCACAATCACCTTGTCGCGGTCGTTGAAGAGATCTCCGAGGCTCCTGGGGTTCAATCGAGTACTGAGCAAGCGGGCGATGATCTCCCTGCCGATGTCCCAGTGAAACGTCCCGTGCGAAAGGCCCACCCCCAGGCCGTCGTCTACGAGGTAGGTCGATCCAGCCGCGCGGGGCAAGTCGTACCCCTCTGGCCGTCGACGGAGCGCGGCAATGTCTGTGTGCAGCACCAGGGCTCGTCGCACGAACCCTGCGTCGCCCGGCGTCGTCAGGTTGACCTGGCGCAGCGCATCCACCACATCGGGTTGAGACCAGCCGGCGATGCGTGTCAGTTCTTCGTCGGCGCTACCGGCCACATGTGTCAACACGGCGTGTTGCCACTTCGCGGCCTTGTCCGAACCGACCTGTGCCTCGAGCGGGCGGAACAGTGACGTGCAGATTGCCGCCGCGACTGCCGCGCACACTACGCCGCGCCGGCGAGGGAGAAATATTGCAACCGACCGTGTTGTCATGTGGCATACCGATCGGACGCGATCAGATTACCGCCCTCGTGACGGCTTGGTACCCACGTCCTCGCCCTGGAGGAATTTCAGCAGCGGCGGATAGAGGCGATCTGGCGCCTCGACCTGCGGTATGTGGCCGATATTCGGAATCAGCACGATCTGCGCGTTCGGGATCGTGGCCGCCACGTGCGTCGCCTGTGCGGCATAGTTGGCGCCGTCGCGCTCGCCGCCAATGACGAGCGTGCGCGCCTTGATGCGCGGCCAGTCGTCGACGACAGGATCGGCGTAGATGGCCTGCTGCTGCAACGCCCGCACCATGGCCATCCGGGGCCAGTCGCCGCTCTGTGTCCAGCCGTAGTGGATCCTGACGTACTTCAGAAACTCCGGCTGCCACTTCACAAAGTAGGCACGCATGCCGCGCGCAATCTCGGTGTAGTCGCGGGCGAGCGACGACGTGTAGACGGCCGAGGTGTCGCGCCACGGGCGGGTAGCCCTGGCGTCTGTGAGACCAATCTGGTTGATCATGACCAGATTTCCGACGACCTCCGGATAGGCCGAGGCAAAGCGGCTCGCAACCATGCCGCCCATGGAGTGCGCCACGATGTCGACCTGCTTCAGCCCAAGGTGGTCGACGAGGCGCTTGGTGTTGGCGGCGTGCAGACTGATGGAGTAGTGCACGATGGCCTTGGACGACCGGCCGAAACCAATCTGATCCACCGCAACCGCGCGATAGCCAGCGCGTCGGAGCACCTCGATGGTAGACGTCCATGCTTCGGCGAAGAAGTTCATGCCATGCAACAGGACCACCGTCTTGCCATTCGCCGTTCCGGCAGGCGCGACATCCATGTACGCCATACGGACATCCTGTCCGTCGAGTGTGAACGACAGGTAATGGACGGGATATGGATACGGCACGTCCTCGAGGTTGATGCTCATGGCGCCCCACTCGGCAGGAGCCGAAGCGGGTGGTTCTTGAGCAGCGGCGCGGGATGTCGCTGCCGGCGGAAACATCAGGACGAGGGCGAGACCTAGCGCTCGTACGACGGCAGTTCGCCTGCGGGACATGGGGCGGATCTTGCCATAATCCTTCAGGATGGTAGTAGCGTTTAACGACACCACATCGCACGGCGGCGAGCGACACGGCGGAGGGACAGAGATGAGTGAGTATTCGCAGATCGATCTCCAGGACGGCACCGGCGCTATGGTCACCTCAGGGCAGACCGCGAAGGTGCATTACACCGGGTGGTTGTACGTGGAGGATGCGCCTGAGCATAAAGGCGCCCGTTTCGACACATCCCAGGAACGTGGGCCGTTTTCTTTCCGCGTCGGAAGCGGCCAAGTGATTCGTGGCTGGGACCAAGGGGTACAGGGCATGAAAGTGGGCGGGAAGCGTCGGCTGATCCTGCCGCCAGAGTTTGCCTATGGCTCCCGCGGCGCTGGCGGCGCCATCCCGCCCAATTCAACTCTGGTCTTCGACGTGGAGTTGCTCGGCGTCGCCTGACGCCGCTCGACTGCGCACTGTTGCCCGAGACGGAGGCAGAGGACGTTTCGGTCGGCTGCGACCGGTTCAGAGGATTCACGGAGGTGGTGATGGCCCGACCTGCGTCCGACTGCTTCGCGCGCGTAGTCTCCGTAGCCGCCGTTGCCGCCGTCGTGGCGATCGGGGCAGCGGTGACGGCACAGCAACCCCCACCTCTCGCAGGCGCCGGTGCTGTGCCGCCCACTGCCCAGAACGGGCGGCCGCCAGTGGCACAGGCCACGGCGACACCGGTGCTGCCGGAGGTTGCGGCAGACGTGGCTCAGCCGCGCGTCGATCAGAACTCCATGCTGGCCCACGCGCAGCTGCTCCAGAAAACCAGGCTTGGCAAGATCGACGTGTACTTCGAAGGCGACTCGATTGTCAGACGCTGGGGCGCAACAGACTACCCGCTGCTGCTCGCCAACTGGAAGGCGAACTTCTGGGGGTGGAATGCCGCCGACTTCGGCTGGGGCGGCGACCGCACCCAGAACATCCTGTGGCGCCTGCAGCAGGGGGAGCTCGACGGTATCAACCCCAAGGTCATCGTGCTCCTGGCAGGCACGAACAACGTCGGAACTGCACCGCCGAGCGACGCCAAGGCAGACGAAGTCGCGCGCGGCGTCAAAGCCATCGTCGACCTCTGCCTCGAGAAGGCCCCCGCCGCCACGCTGGTGCTGACGGCAATCTTTCCCCGCAACGACAACATCGCCCTGATGTCCGGGATCGCGCGCATCAACGAGAGCCTGTCGAGGCTGGCGGATGGCCGAAGGGTCCGCTTTCTCAACATCAACGATCGATTGGCCGATCAGACCGGTCGACTCTTTCCCGAGATGTTCAATCCCGATCGACTCCACCCCACGGTCAAGGCGTACCAAATCTGGGCGGATGCGTTGAAGCCGATCTTCGTCGAGCGATTGGGCCCGCCAGCGGCCACCGATGGCGCGCCGCCTCCGACCGGCGATCCGAGCGCGGCACCCCGGTAGCCGCCATCGCCCGATCACCATACCGGAGTCAACCAATCCATCCGCCGCGCGACCCGGCCACGCACGACCGCTTCGAAGTGCTCGGACAGCCGCCTTGTGATCGGTCCCACCTGGCCGTCGCCGACCACGCGCCGATCCACCGAACGCACTGGAGTCACTTCTGCGCCGGTGCCGCACAGAAACACTTCGTCGGCCACGTACAACTCGGTGCGGCCGATTGGTCGTTCCACGAACGGCAGGTCGAGATCCTCTCGCGCCAAGGTGATCAGGCTGTGGCGCGTAATCCCATCCAGGTTGTCGGCGGTGCTCGGCGGCGACACCAGCTGGCCGTCGCGCACGATGAAGACGTGCTCGGCCGAGCCTTCTGACACGTGCCCCTCGTCGGTCAGCAGAATAGCTTCGGTGTAGCCGTTGTCGATGGCTTCGCGGCGCGCTAGCGCGCTGTTGAGGTACGCGCCCGTGGCTTTGGCTCTGGCAGGAATGGCGTTCTCGCGCACGCGGCACCAGCTCGACACGCACACGTCGATCGGTCCGGCCGACAGGTACCGGCCCATCGGCATACAGAAAATCGCCGTCTCACTCGTGTCCGGATCCAGCAACGGCGAGAGTTCGTTGGAGTTGGCGAAGACGATGGGACGGATGTAGACATCGCCGCGCATGTCGTTTCGTCGGAGCAGTTCGATGATGATCGCTGCGATCTCGACCGGCGTGCCCGAGAGCGCGAGTCGCAGAATACGCGCGGAATGCTCCAGGCGGCGCACGTGCCGATCGAGACGAAACACGTGCACCTGGGTGTTGTCATCCGTCTTGTAGCCCCGGATGCCGGCGAAGCATCCGAGCCCATAATTCAGCGCACGCGAGCGCACTGAGATGGTGGCCTCCCGTTCGGGGCGAAACGCTCGGTTGAAGTAGATGAGGGGTTCCATCGGCGGGGTCCTTGTGTCGAAGGCCGGCAGCCGAGGGATTCACCATGAAACCCGCGGCTCGTCGAGCCGGGGTTTGTCGTCGTGTGTCTACACGCAGACGTCCCCGCTCGTCCCGATAAGGACGAGAACGGCGACGACGACGGGCAGCTGCCACGACAACATGGAAGCCGAACAATACACGGGCGGCTCGTCGCGCGCAAGAAGGGCGCTCCCACTACCGGCCAACCACGCAGCACCCGATACACCGTGCGATGAATCGGGTATCGCTCCTTTCGCTGGACCACCGGCGGTGACGTCCACAGCTGTGCAATACCGCGCAACTGGGCGCACCTTATGATCTACTTCGGTAGGAACTCGCTCGGCATGGCCGGAACGGAGTCCGCGCTTGCCCGCAGACGACGCGCTGCCGGCGGGCGATGGTCGTGCGTGGGCGGGGCCATCGCGGGCCTGCTCTTGTCGGCGACGGGCGCACGGGCACAGGAAGTGACCGAGCCATCGCTGAAAGCCGCGGTGCTTTTCAACGTTGCTCGGTTTGCCGAATGGCGACCAGAGGCTCTGCCCGCGGGGATGCCACTCACGGCGTGCGTATTGAACGACGCCCCCGTGACCGATGCGCTCGAGCGCTACGTCAAAGGGCGCCAGGTGTCTGGCCGAGGCGTCAATGTCATACGTGTCACAGCTGACGGTCCCCTGCGCTCGTGTCATGTCCTCTACATCTCAGGTATTACTGCGGCGCAACTGGCGGTAGTCGTGAAGGCGGTCGCGGGGGCTCCGGTGCTCACGATCAGCGACTTCGATGCGTTCGCCCGCAAGGGTGGGGTCGTGCACATGTACGTCGAGAACGGCAAAATCAACTTCAACGTCGACCTGGGTCTCGCGCGACGGTCAGGGCTTCAGCTCAGTTCGAGAATGCTGACCCTGGCAGCCCACGTGTATGAAACAGCAGCGGGGGCCCAGTGATGAAAAATCTACGTAGATCGTTCGCCCTCGTGTGTGTGCTGCTCGCGCCGACCGCCGCTCGCGCCCAGCAGGCGCTGCCGGATCTCAGCCTCGAGGAGTTGATGCGGATCGACGCTGGCCGCGTGTTTGGCGCCTCCGAACGCATTCAGCCGGTCACCGAGGCACCCGCGTCGGTCTCCTTCATCACCGCCGAGGAAATCGCGCAGTACGGGTACCGCACGCTCGCAGACATCCTGAACGGTGTGCGCGGCATGTACGTCTCTGACGACCGCGCCTACAGCCTCGTGGGCACGCGCGGATTTGCCAAGCCCGGCGACTACAACCGGCGCATCCTGCTGCTCGTCAACGGCCACCGTGTAAACGACGGTGTGTTCGGGCAGGCACAGGTCGGGGCCGAGTTCGGCATCGATCCGTCCATGTTCGAGCGGGTCGAAGTCATTCGCGGTCCCGCATCCTCCATCTACGGCGATAGCGCCTTCTTCGCCGTGGTCAACGTCATCACGAAGTCCGGCGCGTCGCTCAACGGCACCTCCGTTACGGTCGAGACAGGGTCGCTCGGGCTGGTCTCGACGCGCCTCAATACCGGCCGGCGGTTCACGAATGGCCTCGAGATGGCTTTCTCGGGGACCTACTTGCAGCGCGCTGGCAACGAGCACCTGTATTTCCCGGTCTATGACACTCCGGCCAACAACAACGGAGTGGCCGACAATCTGGACGCCGAAGATCTGGGGCAGTGGTATGGCCAGTTGCGCTACAAGACCCTGACGATGACGGCGGCCTACGGCCGGCGCCACCGCGAGGTGCCGACCGCCCCGTTCGGCACGAAGTTCAACGAACAGGCACAACCAGAAGAAGCCAGGGATCGGCACACGTTCCTCGACGCCGAATACGGTCACGCCTTCGGCGCCAACCGTGTGGTGTTCCGGGGATCGCTGGACCACTACTCGAACGATCGCATGCACCCCTTTGCGACGCGCGGCCCGGTGCTGCTCGGGCACAGCAGCGTCGTGGGATCGCGATGGACCGCGGGGGCCAGGCTCACTCGCGCGCTGCCGGGGCGCCAGATTCTGACCGCGGGCGCCGAGTTCATCGATCAGTTCAATCAGAACCAGCGCGCGGTCTACGTCGACCCGGCGCGGGTGGTGTTCGACATTCAGCGCTCCACGGTGCAGAGCGCCGTCTACGTGCAGGACGAGGTCAAGTTCGGCCGGTGGGTGATCGTCAACGGCGGGCTTCGGTACGATCGCTACGAGGACTTCACGCGTGCGACCCCCCGCGCCGCCCTGATCGTGATGCCGTCGGCGAACCAGTCGTTCAAGTATCTCTACGGACGCGCCTTCCGTGCGCCCAGCGCGTACGAGTTCAACGACTTCTACTTCGGACCGAAGACTGCCGACCTGAACCCGGAATCCGTGGACACCCACGAAGTGGTGTGGGAGCGCTACACGAACGACTGGCTCCGCACTTCCGTTTCCACTTACTGGTACAAGGCGGATCATCTGATCACGCTGACGGCCGACCCGACGACGTTTCTGGGCACCACGTTCATCAACGCCGGGAACGTCCGCGCCAAGGGGTTGGAGCTCGAAGCCCAGATGCGACTGGTGCGCGGTCTCCAGGGACTGATGAGCTACGCGTGGCAGCGCGCCGAGGACATCGTGACCGACAAGAGACTGGCCAATTCGCCCGCGCAGCTGGCGAAGTTCCGGGTGAGCATCCCGGGGCCCACGAAGAAGTCGTCGATTGCGGTCGAGGTGCTGTCGATGAGCAGCCGGAAGTCCATTGCCGGCAACCGACTCGCGCCTGCCACGACCGCGAGTGTCACCTTCGTCGCACCGCTCGCATCGGCCTTCGAGCTGTATGGCGGCGGCCAGAATCTGTTCGACGTGACTTATGCGGATCCGGCGTCCGAGCAGCATCGGCAGGACGTCATCCAACGAAACGGCCGGACGTTCAACATCGGCCTGCGCTGGAAGTTCGGCGCCAAGTAGGCGCGCCATCGGTGCCGCGTCTGCTGGACACCCGGGTCGTCGCGACGATCAACCCGGCCGCACGGTCAAATAAACAGCTGCTTCCGGCGTCGCTCGCCCGCCGTAGAAGGGTGCGAGCGCGGCCGGCACGATTGACACGCCGACACTCCCACCCACGCCGGTCCGAATCCCGCGCAGACGGGCCAGCCAGCGCGTGTACCCCACTTGATACTTCTGGACCGTGAACGACTCATCGGTCGCCAATGGGAGGACGAGCTCCTGGGCCGTCTTCTGCAGTAGCTCGCCCCGGCCGTAGAGCACGTCACGATCGGTGAGGTCCAACGCGGTTTCGGCCATGAACGCCGATGTCGCCTCTCCCGTCTCCCGGTTCCGGCCCCACGCCACCGTCGTCGCCGAGAGTCGCGCGCCGATCAGGCGGTGGTAGGTGGCAGACGCCGTGATTCGATTCACATCCTCCCGCGAGTCGTCATGTCCGGCTTCAGCCTCCGTGAGATGACCCGCAGAAACCTGCAACGCCCACCGCGGCGTCGGCATGAGCCACACGCGCGCGGCGTAGGAATCGAGTGCCCCCAGATCCAAGTCGTATCGGGCGTCGTCGGGTTCACGGCCGTTGAACGCCGACGTCTCCACCTTCCAGCGACGTCCGTACAGTCCGCCCGTCATCACGCCAAAGCTCACATGTGTTGAGTCGAGCCAATGGTGTGACACCGGGGCGATGGGGTTCGGCATCGCGGAGAGACGATGGGGAAAGGCGGTGGGTCCGAGCGCGGGTTCACCGGCCGGTCCGCCGTAGACCTCCCACGCGACCCGCCCCAGTTGTCGACGGTATTGCGCCGTCACCTCCATGAAGACATCGTGAGGGTGCTGCTGATCGTGCAGCGCGGCACCACGGCACTGCTCACCACTGGCCAGGAGCGTCGGATACCCACAGCGGCCGACGGTCAACGGCTCGACACTGACCATGGTCCTGAAGAGTAGTTGCCCGCGCCGCACTGGGCGTTGCGCCATGCCCATTACCCAGTTGATACTGCCGAATTCCTCGGCGCCACGCGGACCCTCAGCGGCGATGTACTCGAGAAAGGCGTTTCCGTGCAGCATGAGCATCCACGAGCCGATGTGGCGCATCGCGCCCTGCATGGGCGACGCCTGTGGAAGCCACGAGGTACCGGATCCATCGCGTGTCTGGTCGATGCCGAGCGGATTCTCCGTCATGGCGGGCATCTGGTGTGGCTCGGCAGGAGGCATCGGCATCTGCATACCCGCATGGTCCTGGGCGAGTGCCGGCTGCGGAGCCACAACGGAAACGAGCGCGAAGACGAGAACGGGAACGAGCGAACGAAACGTCACGGACACAGCACACCTCCACCGACAGCGGTCTGGCGCGCGCACAGGCGCGTTGACACACGGGGACGTGCAATTCAGATGCGGAGGATCGACGAGGTGTGTGGCAGTGGAGGGTCGGCCCCGCGCGTCGCGTGTCCGAGCGGCATCGTTGCTGTCGGCTGTGAGGGATGAATCAGACGCGTGTGGGCGTCGAAGGTCGAGGACGATGCGGGCGCGGAGCTGCTGGTGATGAGCGTTTCAGCCCGCTGGAGATGATCGGCGCAGGGAGCCGACCCGCCGACGCTCTGGTCTGGAATTGGCGACTCGTCGCAGTGGGTGTGGTGTGCTGTCTGACCTGACGGCCGCGTGCCCCCGCAGGACCACGCGCAGAGAATGCGCGACAGCGGTGGCCCTCCGAGGGCAACGATCGCGAGCAGGACCACCAGCGTGCGTTTCACGGCCGCCCTTATTCATAGCACGAGATGGCCAGGTGCCGCGGCACCCGGAGGGCCCGGTCGGTTGGCACTCGCCAACGGGCACAGTACAATGCGCACCGGGTCCGAATTCTCACGCAATGGCCGGGGGGCGATGACATTGAACTACGTGATCAGCAGGCGCAGTCTGTTCGTGCTCATCGGAGCGCTGGCGCTGTTGCCGGCCTGCGAGCGCAAGCCTGGCGGTGGCAGCAATGCCACCACCGGTGAGATCGTCGTCGGCCTCTACGGGTCTCTCACGGGCGATGGCGCGTCGTTCGGGCAGTCTTCACGCGAAGGCGCCGAACTGGCCCTCGATGAGCTGAACAGGGCCGGGGGCGTGCTCGGGGGCCGAAAGCTGCGGCTTCTGGTCGAAGACGACCAGAGCAAACCCGAAGAAGCCTCCAACGCGGTTACGAAGCTGATCACCCAGGATAAAGTCGTCGCGGTCATCGGCGAGGTCGCGAGCCGGCGCTCCCTCGCCGCGGCCCCAATCGCGCAGCGGTACCAGGTGCCGATGATCACGCCGGCGTCGACCAACGAACGGGTCACGCAGACTGGCGACTACATCTTCCGCGTCTGCTTCATCGATCCGTTCCAGGGCGAAGTGCTCGCCAAATTCGCCCGCAACGATCTGAAGGCGGCGAAGGCTGCGGTGCTGAAAGACATCACGCAAGACTACTCGGTAGGTTTGACGGAGTCGGTCGTCAAGCATTTCACCGCGCTTGGCGGCACGGTCTTCGATCCGGTCAGCTACAGTGCAGGCGACTCGGATTTTCGCGCCATCCTCACGAAGGTACGGAGCCTCAAGCCCGATGTGATTTTTGCGACCGGCTACTACACCGAAGCCGGGATTATCGTCCGCCAGGCGCGCGAGCTTGGCATGACCATGCCGATTCTCGGCGGCGACGGATGGGTGGGCGACGCACTGAAGAACGGCCGCGAAGCGCTCAAGAACACCTTCATCTCGAACCACTACTCGGGTGAGAATCCGGCGCCCGTCGTCCAGAACTTCGTGAAGAGCTACCGCGAGCACTTTCATCACGAGCCCGACTCGATTGCGGCGCTGGGCTACGACGCGATGAAGCTCCTGGCCGATGCGTTGACCCGTGCCGGATCCACCGACGGCCCCAAGCTGCGCGACGCACTCGCCACGGCCGATGTGGTGGGCGTCACGGGCCAGTTGAAGATGAACGGCCAGCGCAATGTCGACAAGCCGGCTGTGATCGAAGAAGTCACCTTTGCCAATGGCGAGGTGAAGTTCGTCTATCGCACGACGGTCAATCCGAGCTGACGGCGGCGGGGCCCATCGCATCCACGCCGTACGGGCGGGATGTGCCGGCTCCAGCAGCCTGGCTTTCCATGGACACGCTTCTCCAGCAGATCATCAACGGGTTCTCGCTCGGTGCCATCTACGCCCTGGTCGCGCTGGGGTACACGATGGTGTACGGCGTGCTGCGACTGATCAACTTCGCGCACGGCGACGTGTACATGCTGGGCGCGTTCGCGGGGTATTACCTGGCCAACGCCCTGAATCTCGACGCCAACCCGTCGGTGCTGTGGGCCGTGCTCGTCACCGTCGGGTCCATGGGCATCTGCGCCGCTATCGGCATCCTGATCGAGCGGCTGGCCTATCGGCCCGTGCGCCACCATTCGCGTTTGACATCGCTCATCACCGCCATCGGGGTCTCCCTGTTGCTGGAGTACGGCGGGCAGGTCGTTTTCGGCGCCACGCCGCGCTTCTTCCCGCAGATGATTCGTTCTGAGATCTACTCGATCGGCAACGTGCAGATTACGAACCAGAGTCTGCTCATCATCGTGGTGGCCGTCGTCGTGATGTTCGGACTCGAGTTCATCGTGCATCGGACCAAGATCGGCAAGGCGATGCGCGCGACGTCCTATAACCTGTCGGTTGCGAAGCTGATGGGAATCAACACCGACTTCGTGATCGGCTTTACGTTTGCGCTGGGGTCGGCGCTCGCGGCCGCCGGTGGGGTCATGGTGGCGCTCTCCATTCCGCGGATCGACCCGTTGATGGGGCTGATGACCGGCCTCAAGGCCTTTGTGGCGGCCGTGCTCGGTGGCATCGGCAACATTCCGGGCGCCATGGTCGGAGGCCTGCTCATCGGCCTCATGGAGACGTGGCTCAGCGCATCGGCCTATTCGACCTATCGTGACGCCGTCGCCTTTGGCGTGCTGATCCTGATTCTGCTGATTCGACCGGCCGGCATATTCGGCACGTCCGTCGCCGAAAAGGTCTGATCGCGCATGCGGCCGTTTCGGAAGCTGCTCGTCATCGCCCTCACCCTCGCGGCGCTGCTGGCGCTGAACCAGCTGTTCGAGCACGGCGCCGGCGACTTTCAGATCAACCCGTACTACGCGCGCATGATCAGCCTGATCGGGATCAACATCACGCTGGCGGTTAGCCTGAACCTCATCAACGGCGTGGCGGGGCAGTTCTCGATCGGCCACGCCGGCTTCATGGCCGTGGGCGGCTACAGCGCCACCTATCTGACCGTGTACCACGGCCGGGCGCTCGCGGCCCTGTTCGGGGGCAGCCTCGAGAGCACCTGGGGCGTCGCGGTCGTCATGGTGACCAGCCTCACGATCGGGGCCCTGGCGGCCGGCGCCGCCGGGCTGCTCGTCGGCATTCCGTCGCTGCGATTGAAGGGCGACTATCTCGCGATCGTCACGCTCGGATTCAGCGAGATCATCCGGGTGCTCATCCTGAACATCCCGGCGGTCGGAGGCGCCACAGGGTTCACGGCCGCGCTCCCTCTCACCAACTTCTTCTGGATCTTCCTCGTGGCCGTCCTGACCATCGCCACGGTGCGCAACATCAGCACCTCGACGTTCGGCCGCGCCCTGGCGGCCATTCGCGGAGACGAGATTGCGGCTGAAGCCATGGGCGTCCAGACGACCCGCTACAAAGTGATGGCGTTCGTCATCAGCGCGTCCATGGCGGGCGTCGCGGGTGGATTGTCTGGACAGCTGTTCGCGAACCCCCTCAATCCGCAGAACCTGAATTTCGTCAAGTCGATCGAAGTCATCGTGATGATCGTGCTCGGCGGCATCGGGTCGATTACCGGCGCCGTGCTCGGGGCCACGACGCTGACCATTCTTCCCGAGGCGCTGCGTTCGGTTGATCAGCAGTTTCCAGGCATGCGCATGGTGCTCTATGCGTGCCTGCTCATCCTCCTCATGATCTTCCGCCCGCAGGGGCTCCTCGGACGCCGCGAGCTGGGCCTGGACTGGCTGCGGCGGCCAAGCCGGACGAAGATTCCGGTGGCGCTCACCGACTCGAAGGACGCCCGCGAGCACACCGAGCGGCGGCCCGTCGATCGCCGATCGACGCTCGGAGGCAACGACACCGATGAGTAGTGCGGCCGCGCCCCTGCTGCTCGAGACCCGCGATGTCACCAAGCGGTTCGGGGGGCTCACGGCGCTGAAGTCGCTCGACCTGCAGGTACCGGCTGGGGCGCTCTACGGTCTGATTGGACCCAACGGCGCGGGCAAGACCACCGTGTTCAACCTGCTGACTGGCGTGTACGACCCGACCGAGGGGCAGATTCTGTTTCAAGGACAGCGTGTCGAGGGCAAGCGTCCCTACGAGATCACCAGACTCGGGATGACGAGGACGTTTCAGAACATCCGGCTGTTCTCAGACATGACCGTGCTCGAGAACGTCATGACCGCGCATCACCTGCGCAGCCGGCAGTGGATCGCAGACGCGGTGATAGGAACGGCGCGGCACCATCAGGAAGAACGCCAGACGCGGGACCGCGCCCTGGAGCTGCTACGGATTTTCGATCTCGAACGTCTCGCGCACGACAATGCCACCAGTCTGCCGTACGGCAGTCAGCGACGGCTCGAAATCGCGCGCGCCCTGGCCACCGAGCCCAAACTGCTGCTGCTCGACGAACCGGCAGCCGGGATGAACCCGCAGGAAGCACTGGAACTGATGGATCTGATCCGCTGGATTCGCGACGAATTCAAGCTGACCATTCTCCTCGTCGAACACAACATGAAAGTGGTCATGGGGATCTGCGAGATGATCCAGGTGATCGACCATGGCGAGGGGATCGCGCTCGGCACGCCGGCTGACATTCAGCGCAATCCGAAGGTCATCGAGGCATACCTTGGCGGGGGATAAGCCGGCGACCTCTCCCATGCTCGTCCTGGAACAGGTCAACGTGTTCTACGGCGGGATTCACGCGCTGCGAGACGTGTCGCTCACCATAGCGCCCGGCGAGGTGGTGACGCTGATCGGGGCAAACGGGGCAGGCAAGTCCACGACGCTCCGCGCCATTGCAGGACTCCTCACGCCGAAGACGGGACGGATCGCGTTCGAGGGCAACGACATCGGCGGTCTGCCCGCGCACCGGCTGGTGTCGCGCGGCATCTCGATGTCGCCCGAAGGGCGCGGCGTGTTCGCCAACCTGACGGTGCTCGAAAATCTCGAAATGGGCGCCTACATCGTACGTGACAAGGCGCAGATGAGACAGGATCTCGAGCGCGGCTTCACGCTGTTCCCGCGCCTGCGGGAGCGCGTCAAGCAGCGCGCCGGCACGCTGTCCGGCGGCGAGCAGCAGATGCTCGCGATGGCTCGCGCGCTGATGTCCCGGCCGAAGCTGTTGCTCCTCGACGAGCCATCCCTCGGCCTCGCGCCCATCGTCTGCCAGACCATCTTTCAGACGATCGACGCGATCAAAGCCGCTGGCACCACGGTGCTGCTCGTGGAACAGAATGCCAGCGCGGCACTCAAGCACTCGGACCGTGGCTACGTGCTGGAAACTGGCTCGGTGATCCTGCAGGGCTCAGCCGCCGAGATCGCGCGCGATCCGAAAGTGCGCGAAGCCTACCTCGGGGAATAGGGCGCCCCGACAACTTCAGCTAGGTGGTGCGCTTGGCACCCAGTTGAGCATTCCGAATTGAAGCGTCGAGCAATTCGACAGGATGCACAACGCGCCATGTATGCCCGAGCTTTCGTGCGGTGGCGACAATCTGAAGGGCGCACCCAGGATTGCCCGATGCGATGACATCGGGGTTGGTCGCGGCGATGTGGCCGACCTTTCGTTCACCCAGAACTGCCGCGGTGTCGGGCTGGACGAGGTTGTAGACACCGGCGCTGCCGCAGCAGATCTCCGACTCCGTAATCTCCAGGAGCGTCAGCCCGGGAATCGATCGGAGCAGATCGCGGGGCGCCTGACGGACGCCCTGCGCGTGCGCCAGGTGACACGCATCCTGATAGGCCACGCGCACCGGGAGCGCGTGCTTGACCGTTCGGCTTGGCCCCATCTCAACCAGGACTTCGTGGATGTCGCGGACTCGGGCCGAGAACGCGCGCGCCCTGTCGGCCCAGGCAGGGTCGTCTTTGAGGAGATGGCCGTATTCCTTCATGGACGACCCGCACCCCGCGGCGTTCACCACGACGACATCGACGGCGGCGCGTTCGAAGGTCTCGATCGTTCGACGGGCGTGGCCGCGTGCGTCGTCCAGTCGGCCCACATGGAGCGAGAGGGCGCCGCAGCATCCCTGCGCGGGCGGCGCAATCACGTCGCAGCCCTCGGCGGCCAGGACGTTGATCGTGGCCTGGTTGACGTGTGGTTGAACCAGGCGCTGCACGCAGCCGGTCAGGAGCCCCGCAGTGAGCCGGCGAGCCCCGGTCGCCGCCGTACGCTCCGGGGCTCCCCGGAAGAGTGCGCCCAGCGAGACGCGGGGCGCCAGCTCAAAGGCGGCGCGGATACGCGTAGGCAACCGCCCCATCACGCCAGACGCGTCGATGACACGCCGCAAGGGCGCCAGAACCGCTAGCGGCAGCAGCGCGATTCGCATGCGTCCGGGGTAAGGCAGCAAGGCGAACAGAGCGCGACGGAACCACCGATCGCTGATCGGGCGTGGATAACGCCGCTCGATCTGCCCACGGGTCGCCTCGAGCAGCGGGCCGTACTGCACGCCAGACGGGCAGGCCGTCACGCACGACATGCAGCCCAGGCAGGAGTCGAAGTGCTTGACGAACGACGGCGAGATCTCGGTTCGACCCTCGCGCGCCGCTCGCATCAGATAGATGCGCCCGCGCGGTGAGTCCATTTCCTCGCCGCCGATCAGGTAGGTCGGGCAGGTGGGCAGGCAGAAGCCGCAGTGCACACACGCGTCGACAAGCGCGGGGTCTGGCGCATCCTGGCCGTCGAAGGCGGATGAAACGACGGCACTCACACGGGGCCTCGGCCGGCATTGAGGACGCCGTGTGGGTCGAATGCGTTCTTCAGTGCCGCCATGACTGACTGGATATTCCGCGGCGGGCCCCACACATCCACACGCGACTTCAGATCCGAACTTCCGCGCATCAGGACGACGTTACCGATCGCCGACGATGACCGTAGCCTTTCGACTGCATGCGCCTGCTGTTCGGCATTCCCTCCGAGCAGTATCTGACCGGCGCCAAGCGCTGCGCGGCCATTCAAGAGCGCCGGTATCTCCGCCGTCGCCTCGCGAGCGGCCAGGAGCACTCGGTCCAGATCAGCTGGGAGCCAGCTGACGCGAACCGCGGCCGCGCGCGTGCTATCGCCTGAGAGCACGGGGACTCTCCGCCACAAAGCGTGCTCGTGTTGACCAGTGACGACGTCGACTCGACGCGGCGTGGCGCTCACGAATCGGGTGAGCTCTTCGAGCTGAGGTGCGACGCTGCCCGTCAGCGAGCAGCAGCGAAGAAGGATGTGGCGCGAGCCCGCTGCCGACTCAGCGAGCCCAACGTCGACGGCGACCTCGAAGGACGTGAGGTCGACCTGGCTGTCCATGACTTCGCGGATCAGCTGCGAGAGATCTGCGTCATCGGGCGTCGCGATCACGACCGTCCCCGAGTCGCGCGGCAGCGGCGAAAGTTTGAACGTGGCGCTCGTGATCGCGGCAAGGCTACCGAACGACCCTGTGAGCAGCTTTGAGAGGTCGTAGCCGGCGACGTTCTTGACCACTCGCCCCCCGGCCTTCGCGAGCACTCCTTCGGTCGTCGCCATTTGGATGCCAATGATGAGATCGCGAGGGGTGCCGAAGCGGTGCCGCAATGGGCCGCTGTCGTTGGTGGCGAGCAGCCCGCCCACGGTGGCGCCATCTCCACTCGGAGGATCGATCGGCAGGTACTGCCCATGCCGGGCGAGCGCCTCGTTCAGATCGCCGAGCCGAGTGCCCGCCTCGACGGTCGTCGTGAGGTCGCCGTGCTCGTGGGCGATGACCCTGTTGAGCCTGTGCATGCTCAACAGCACATCGACATCCGACGGCACGCGCCCCCAGCCCATCTTCGTGCCCGCACCACGAAGCACCACGGTCTGCCGTTCACGAGCACACCACGCGAGCACCTGAGCGACCTGCTCCGGCGTATCAGGTTCGGCCACCAGCGTGGGCACGACGCTGCTGATCCGATCCCGGGTCACGTCGGGACCGCGTAACCCGGCGGGGCCTACAATCGCGTCGAGACCTCCGGCAGGCGTCACACTCACACCCGCTCCGCCAGTCCAGCGCGTTCGGCAGGATGCTCGCGATACGGCCCGGGAACCTCTCCGCACAGCCGTGGCGTGGGGAAGACCTTGCCGGGATTGCACACTCCATTGGGATCGAACACCCGTCGCACCTGCTGCATCAACGACAGGTCGTCGGCGCTGAACATCTGCGCCATGTAGGGCGCCTTGTCCAGGCCGATGCCGTGTTCTCCGGTGAGCGATCCGCCAGCGTCCAGGCAGTAGGTCAGAATTTCCGCGGCAACCGCCGCCGCGTGAGCCGCCTGTCCAGGCACGCGGTCGTCGTAGCAGATGAGCGGGTGCAGGTTGCCGTCGCCTGCGTGAAAGACGTTCGCGATTCGCAGACCGGAGCGTTGCGACAGGTCGCGAATGCGGTGCAGCACGTCAGACAGACGCGACCTCGGCACGACGCCGTCCTGCACGTAGTAGTTGGGCGATACACGGCCCATCGCCGCGAACGCTCCTTTTCGTCCCTTCCAAATCCTGGCGCGCTGCGTGTCGTCGAGCGCGCGTTCGAGATGCGTGGTCCCACGTGTCCGGCAGATCTCTTCGACCAGCGCCATGCCGGCCGTGACCTCGGACAGTGCACCGTCCAGCTCGACGATGAGCAGGCTGGCGGCCTGCGGGAAGCCTGGATGGACCGAGGCCTCCGCCGCCTGAATCGCGAGCTCGTCCATCATCTCGATGGCCGCGGGGATGATGCCGGCGGCGATGATGTCGGAGACCGCGGCGCCGCCGGCGTCGATGGTCGGAAACGCGGCGAGCAGCGTCTGAACGGATGCCGGACGCCGAACGATGCGGACGGTGATCTCCGTGACGATGCCGAGCGTGCCCTCGGATCCGATGACCAGTCCCAGCAGATCAGGTCCTGGGCTGTCGGCGAAGGCGCCCCCGAGCGTCACCACCTCTCCTGACGGCAGGACAAGGTCTGCCGCCAGCACGTGATGAACGGTGAAGCCGTACTTGAGACAGTGCGCGCCACCGGAATTCTCGGCGACGTTGCCGCCTATGGAGCAGACCTGCTGGCTGGACGGGTCGGGTGCGTAGTAGAACCCGAACGGCGCGACCTGCCGGGTGATCTCGAGATTCGTGACGCCAGGCTGCACCGTGACGCGCTGGTTCGGGATGTCGATGCGCAGCACCCGATTCATGCGCGCGAGGCTGATGACGACACCGCCTGCGACCGGCGTGGCGCCTCCGGAAAGGCCGGTGCCGTGTCCGCGTGCGACGAACGGAATGCCGGCCTCCGCGCACAGCCCGACAACGCGCTGGACCTCGTCTGCTGAGCCCGGCATGACCACCGCCACGGGTGTCTCGCGCAGGTGCGGAAGGGCGTCGCACTCGTACGTCAAGACGTCGAGCGACTCGCTCAGCACGTGGCTCTCGCCCACGATCGCGCGGAGCGCGGTCGTGAGGGCGCCGGTCGTGAGCGGGGATGCCATCGTGTTCAGTCTCGCACGGTCACGAGGTAGCCGGCACCTGTCCGGCGGGCAGGAACGGTCGGGTGGACCGGACGTACGGCTGACGGGCGGGCACGGACAGCAGTCGCCGCTCCGGCCATTGCAGGGCCGTGAGACGCCAGCCGTAGACACAGCCGGTGTCGATATCGATCGTGTTATTCCTCCAGATGGGCTCCAGGACACGGGTATGACCGAACACCACAGAGGCCGTACCGCGGTAGAGATCGACCCACGAGTGGCGCTGGGCGATGTCACCCGGATCGGTCTCGCCTTCGGCGGTGCCATACGCCGCGAGGCGCCGGACCTCTGGTGTGTCGACTCCATGGAGCGCCTCGGGCAGTCCCGTGTGCGCGATCACCAGGCGGCCGTCATCGAACAGATAGTGGCTGGGCAGGCGCTCGAAGAAGCCCTGGATCTCACTGCGCGACTCGGGTGATTCGCGGTCCATCTCTCTGAGGGTGACATCGAGGCCGTACACGATCGGCACGGGCGCGCCTGACAAGTACGCCGTGAGCTGCAGGTCGTGATTGCCCGGCACACAGAACCCATGACCTGCTTGGACCATGCTCATGACGAGTCGTACGGCGTCCACGTTCTGCGGGCCCCGGTCCACCAGGTCACCGATGAACACGGCGGTTCGTCCGCTCGTCGACCCCCAGACGCCGGCGCGGTTCTGTGTATATCCAAGCAGCGCGAGCAGATCGGCCACTTCGGACGCACAGCCGTGGATGTCGCCGATGATGTCGAATGGGCCTCGGACGGCGCGCTGGTCAATCTGCGCGGCGGGTGGCTGACTCGTCGATGTGTCTTGCTTCATTGCTCCCAGTGAAAGCTGCGCGGTATGGTAGCCCAACACCGGAGGCCCCATGCACACACGCGACTTCATCGTACCTCCCGGGCGGCCTGTGCGCCTGGGACAGATGCCGACCGACAACACGCCAGGCGTCAAAGGCAAGGCGGAGGCGCCCGATCTGTTGGCTGCCAGCATCGCCGCACTCGCCGAGCAGCAGGAGAAGCTGTATGTGCAGGATCGCTGGTCGCTGCTGATCATCCTTCAGGCGCTCGACGCGGCGGGCAAGGACTCAACCATCAAGCACGTCATGAGTGGCGTCAATCCTCAGGGGGTGCAGGTCACCAGCTTCAAGGCGCCGTCGACGCTCGAGCTCGATCACGACTACCTGTGGCGATCGGTGATCGCGCTTCCGGCGCGGGGCACGATCGGCATCCACAACCGGTCGTACTACGAGGAAGTGCTGGTCGCGCGCGTGCACCCGGAGATCCTCGCCAGGCAGCAGCTCCCGGATCGAGGGAGCAGAGCGGACCTCTGGAGCCAGCGGTATCGGCAAATCAACGACTTCGAGCGGTTCCTCGTGGAGAACGGCACGCGCGTCCTCAAGTTCTTTCTTCATGTCTCGAAGGACGAACAGGCCAAGCGGCTCCTGAAGCGCATCGACGATCCTGACCGGCAATGGAAATTTTCGGTGCGCGACGTCCAGGAGCGCGCGCGCTGGGACGACTATGCGCGTGCCTACGAAGACATGCTGGCGGCCACGAGCACGAAGCTTGCGCCCTGGTTCGTCATCCCGGCGGATCGCAAGTGGTACATGCAGCTGGCGGTCGGCGAGATCATCGTCAAGGCACTGCAGGACCTTGACCTGCGTTTTCCCCCTGTCGATGACACACGAAGGCGCGAACTGGCCGAGGGCCGACGTCTGCTCAGTGCCGAAACGAAGCCGTCGCAGAAGGGGAGGACGTCGCGTCCGAAGGGGCAGCGATGATGCAAGGGCCATGGGGGCGGCTCTGGGTCGGGTTCACGGCGGCGTGGGGACTCTTCTTCGTCATGGTCGTCATCGACGCCTGGCCCGTGCGCGAGTTCGCCGCCTGGCGGCTGATTGTCAGGCTGGTCGTCGTGCCTCCAGCGGTGCTCTACGGCGTAGGCTGGGTCGCGGGGCGTGCACTGGGCCTGGCTCGTGGCAAGGGCCGCGGGGATGTGTGACAGATGGAGAGCAGACTCCCGCCAGGCGTGATGGAGACGAGCCGCATTTGCCGCTGAGGGCAGTGCGCTTCAGCAGTTGAAGAGGGGTTCACTCCCCCGGAAGGACAGCATGGTTCGGCAACGGGCGATTGAGGCAGGTTTCGGGGCGCAGGGCACGTTCCGATGGCGCAGTCACGAAGTGTCGAGAATCGAAGGACTCAGCGACGCCGTATTTGCCTTCGCCATCACGTTGCTTGTCGTCGCCCTCGAAGTGCCTCAGACCTTCACGGAGCTGATGAGCCGCGTTCGCGACTTCGGAGGATTTGCCATCAGCTTCTTCCTGCTGTTCCAGGTGTGGTCGTATCAGTACACTTTTTTTCGACGATACGGCCTGACCGATACCGTGGTGACGTTGCTGAATGGCGTGCTCCTGTTCGTGGTGCTGTTCTACGTGTACCCGCTCAAGTTCCTGATCACGATCACGTCCCGGGTCCTGACCGGAGAGCCGCTTCTCATCGATCTGCCAGATGGTGGAACGGCCGCGATGATTACGAATGCGCAGGTGCCGCAGCTACTGACGCTGGTGGGCATCGGATTCGGCGCAGTGTTCCTCGTGTTCTCTCTCCTGTACTTACACGCGCATCGCCTCCGCGACCGGCTGCGTCTCGATGCGTGGGAGCAGTTGGAGACGTGGGACAGCTTGCGAGAGTGCGTGACGTTCGCGGCTGTTGGCTTCGCGTCCGCGTTGGTGGCCAGCAGGGGACCTGCCTTCATCAACGTGGCCGGCTTGATGTACCCGGTTGTGCTGGCTCCTCTCCAGGTGCTCAATGGGTGGTACGCCGGACGGCGCCGTCGCAAGCTCGGACCACGACCCGAGGAGCCGAGCCTGGACTAAGAGGGCGCTCAGGGTGGGTGCGGCGTTCACAACGGCGGTTGTCGGCAGATCGTTTGTGGCGCTCGAACCGTGACGCCTGGAGTGCGCACCTTTATCTCGAGTGCCCGCATCGCTGCCCCGGATCGGTTCCCGGCATCTGGACCTCGAGCGAGTAGCCCTGGCGCAGGCTGTTGATGATCGGCGCGAATGGGGGCGGGGGGCACGCAGCCCCCCCGCCCTCGTCCTCTTGTTCACTTTGACGACACCACCAGTCCGGCCCTCGAGCGCCTGGACCAGGAAGCTCTGCGACACGGCGCCGATGCCAAAGCGGTGCGGAGGTTGCCAGATAGGACTTGGCTAGCAACCACGTGGCCGGCCGCGGAGGAGACTGCGAGGCGGAGCCGATTCCCTCAGGTCTTCGAAGCCAGACTCCGCCGACGACCGCACAAGGTTGCGTGAATCTTCCTTGCTGCTTTGGACGAATGCTCATGCTCCCATAACCGCAACACTCTCCAACCCTGCGCTGCCAGACAGGAGTCAGTGTCGCGATCGCGTTTCCGGTTGGCGAGAATCTTCTCGCGCCACCATCGCGCGTTCTTCTTCGGCCAGCTTCCATGGAGCGGGCAGGCATGCCAGAAACAGCCATCGACCATGACCGCGACTTTGACGCTGGGGAAGGCGACGTCAGCCCGCCGTCGCGTATCTGGCAACTTCCAGTCGACACGGTAGCGTAAGCCGAGTTCACGGAGGGCGGATCGCAGGTTAATCTCGCAAGCGGTGTCACGCTGTCGTGTCGCCTGCATTCGGCGCTGTGCCGCCGGCGACGAGGCTTTAGGAGTCTTCGTCGTCTTCGTCGACTTGGACTTGCTCATCGATCTCATCGAGCGGGAGGATTTCTTCTTCACCGTCTGCCCACTTGAACGTGACCGGGTTGCGCTTCAGGTACTCTGCCTGCATCGCCTCGAGGAACTCCCCATACGACATCGATCGGAGGGGCCGCCAGTCATCGAGATCTTCTCCGAATAGCGGTCCGTTGGCTCGCGGCTTTGCATTTTTGGGCGGATCGCTCTCTACGTCAAAAAACCTCAGGTCCGTACCCTGTGGATCGTACAGCGCAATATAGATCTTCTCGAAGAGTGCGATGTCATCCTCTGGCTCGACCCGTCCGACATGGGGGCGAAGGTGTCGCACCCAACTGCCGAACGACGATGGCTTGCCCTTGCGCCCATCCGTGCAGCTGTCATCGGGCAGAAAGAGGATGGCCACCAACACGGCGTATGGCTGTCTCCGATGGTAGCCCGTAACCTCGACGAGGAGCTCTTCAGTGTTCCGCTTCTTGTTGTGCCCGTACTTGTGCCCAGAACCTACATCCCGGAGGTGCACCGACTTCAGCGAAATCCCCAGGGCAAGACCTGAGCTTGGAGTGCTGAAATTGACGTCCAGCTGTTTCTTCCCACCAGCTGCGCCTGCTTCGCGTTTCGTCGTGGCAGCAATGTCCTTGAAAAATGGACGAAGATCGCTGGCGAGCTCAGTTGCCATCCACTCGGCAAATCGGACCGCGTATTTGATCTTGTCTGCCTGTTTGTCCTCAATTGTCGGCCGGGACCCCGCTTTCTTCAGAACTGTTGCAATGACCTCAGCCCCGCTGCGCGCTTTGCCCTTCTTGCCCGCGCGAACACCCCTTCGAGCCATCACTCGGCGGACGCTCGCATGAACTCTCCGTGATCGTGCACCGCATCCAGAAAGCCCTCTTGAAACCGTAACCGTGCCTTGCTGGCCCGACCGTGAAAACCCAATGCGGCGCGTGCGGACAGGGGCACGAGCCCGAAGGCAAAGAACTCAGACAGATGCTTGGTTTTCAAACGCACCGGCCAGAGCGTCACGTCGATAGGAAAGACATCTCCCTTCGCGCCGAATGCCGCCTTCGGCCAGGAGACACCCCTACCAAGCAGTGCACCCGTCCGAGAGCTGTCAAATGATCCCGGAGTAGCCAGCCTGCTCCCGACCCATTCCGCAACAGGGACGCTCACTGCGTTGCCCACCAACTTCCATCGATGACCAGGACGCACGTGCGGAGCCTCCACTGCAGCCAGTGTCCAGTCGGGATCGAATCCCTGCAATCGTTCAGCGTCGTTAATCCCCGGCGTGACGATTTCACCCGTCTTGGGCTTCCAAATGGCAGGTGGCGATGGAATCCCGATCGTCGACCCGCCCTTTAGTGTAGGGACGGCATCAACCGCCCACCCCAACCCCCTCGATCCCTCAGTCCAGTAGAAGCCACACCAACGGTTGGGAGCGAAATGTGGCTCCACAGGCAGTGCGTCATCGGCGAAAAGAATTGTCCGAGGGTCATCAGTCTTGGAGGCAATCAGGATTACGCGTTGACGTCGCTGCGGCAAACCGAAAGCGCGTGTGTCGACGACGCGATATGCCCAGGTGTAGCCACGGACCTCTAACTCATCCGCCAGGTAGCGCATCGCTCTCCCGCGGTCGAGCTGCAACATGAATGAGACATTCTCGAGGACCAGCCATTTGGGACCGCGCTTCCGCGAGTCAATCAAGCGGAAGACATCGCCAACCAGCGACGACTGTGCTCCACCGATGCCTGCCGTACGCCCTGCCTGTGACAGGTCCTGGCATGGAAACCCGGCCGCGACGATGTCGACGTTAGGAAGTCCTTTGAGAGCCCGGACGTCTGTCGCGAGAGGAACATCAGGAAACTGGTGCCGCAGAACGCTCGACGCACCGCGATCGATCTCGCAGAGTAGTTCCGCTTCGTGCCCTGCCCTGCGGAAGCCAACTTCGATTCCGCCAATACCTGCAAACAAGCCGGCGACCGTCAGGCCCTTTTGTTGTCCGGTTGAGATCTTGTCGTTCATCGATGACTTTGGAGAATCCTAGCTCCTCAACCCTCATTGTCCAACACCTTCGTGACAGGCGAGGTCACCGCACGTGCAGTGTGGGCCCGACTGGTCCAACCGCATGTGCCGCCCTGTCTACTCGCCACCTATGACGATCGTGAACGATCACCTGCATGTCGTGGGCCATGAGCCACGGACCCGCCGTGGCGTGGTGCGCCAGGCTGGCTAGAACGCGAGCTGGCCTCTGAAGAGGATGATGTTTTCGGTTGGGCGCGCCGCCGTGCCGCCACTGAATGTCGTGCGTTCGTATGTGAGGTAGTACTTCACGAACTGCACCGGGTACCAGTTCACGCCGATCGTCGCCTGCTTTGCCGTCTGACTGGCCGCTGCCGCCGCAAAGCCGGCCGTGAA
>JBDSZL010000026.1:0-27903 GCA_039925145.1 Vicinamibacterales bacterium
GCTCCACTCCTCGTCACTCACATCACTCGGGTAGGCAGTGGATCGCGGACGGGGAATGCGCTTGGCCATCCCTCCTTGTGCCAAATTCCCGCGCCCAGTACAAGAGAAAGTACATAACAGGCTCTAGACGTGCCCGACTCACAAAGAGTGAAGAGCGAACTTCAGGCGCGCATCGACGCCATCCAGAACGCTCACGGCGTGCGGAGAATCACGCTCGAGCAGGCCGCCAGGAGTGTCGGCGTCCTATCGCTCAGCGCAACCAACGACAACCTCATGTGGGCGCACTACACCACGCAGCACACGGGATTCGTAATCGGCTTTCCGAAATCCCGCTCCACAAGAGCGGGCACGTACACATCGACATCGAGCGCCGGCCAGAGGAGTGCGTCGCCGGCTGGGGACAGCGTCATCGACTCCAAGTCAGGGGCAGGCGTGCGTTCAAGGCCTGGAATCACACGCCGAGGAATCGCCATCGATCCGCCCCCACGGAAGGTCAGGATTACGGCATCCGACGTGCCGTCGTACCGTGCATCAACGAGGGACGACGCATCCAGCGCCTGGGTCTCGCCACGTGCTCGTGCCGCCTGGAAGCGGGTGCGATCGGTTGGGGCTAGTCTGTCCGCAGTCATCGGTTTCTGGCGGCTTCAGGGGAGGTGAGGATTATACCGAAGGCCTTAGTTATGGCAGGGCGCGAAGGGGAAGGGGCTGGCAGAGGTTCGTGTTCAGTAGAATTAAATATTACTTAATATCATGATATATTTAACGATGTGCCCCCTGACATTGAGGCCCTCGCGCGTGAACGTTTGATGGAGTGGTTGCCCGGCGCCAAGATCGAGCGTGCGCCGGACGCCGCGGTCGATGGGGTACTCGTGTGGCAGGGGCCTCGGGGAACGATCCGATACGTGATCGAATTCAAGAAGCACCTTCCCCAGCAGGACATTCAAGTGCTTGCGCGCCGATTGGAGCAGCACGCTAAGGATCTGCCCAAGACGAAGGCGGTGGCGAGGCCGCTACTCCTGGCTCCCTACGTACCGCCGAAGCAGGCGGCGTTCTTGCGCGGTCGCGGAATCAACTACGCCGACGAAGTGGGCAACGCATACTTGCAGGCCCCCGGAGTGCTCGTGCACATCGAGGGCAGGCGCCCAGCGGTGACCACAACAGCGCGAGGTGGCATCACGAAAGGCTGGGTGAAGGTGACGCTCGCCGGTCTGCTCAATCCGGCGCTTTTTGAGGGCCCGTATCACCAACTGGCCGCCGCTGCTGGCGTGACGGCGCCGACAGTCATGACGTGTCTCCGGGACCTCCAACGTCGTGGCCTGATCGACGGGCGGAGACCACGACGACGACTGGTGGGTCGCCGGGAACTGCTCCCGTTGTGGACGCAAGCGTATGTGAACACGCTTCGTCCTCGCCTGGCCGAACGTCGCTTCCGCATGATGACGGCGGACGATCCCCAAGCCGTTCTGGCACGAATGAACGACGTCTTCATGGCCCATCGCATTGGGTGGTGCCTGACGGGAGCAGCCGCAGCACTCGAACTGACGCACTATTACCGAGCGGGAGTGGTGGAGATCTACGCTGCGCCTCGGGCTTTCACCGACGTGATCGCTCGCCAGTTGAAAGCGCAACCCACGGAAGGTGAGGCGAATTTTGTCGTGATCGAGCCACCGATTCCTGGTGTCGTGCCCGCACCCACGGCACACAAGAGGCCTCTCCCGATGGCCCCCGCGCTCCTGGCCTACGCCGAACTTCGATTCCATGGCACGGGACAAGCTGACGAAGCGGCCGAACTGCTGCTGCCGTTGATTGAGGGTCGAGATGACGCGACCACTTGATCCGAGTCTCGTCGAGACCGTGATCGCCCTGATCGACGGACTCGAGCACGCGAACGTTCGCTACTGCCTCATCGGCGCGCTGGTGCCGGAACTGCTCTTGAAGACACCGCCGCCGAGGAGGACCAACGACGCCGACGCTGTCGTGCAGGTCGAGACGCTCGAGGACTTCGAACGCGTGAAGGGCGTCCTTGAACTCAGACAATACGGGTTCACCCGAACGCGCGGACCGTTTCGCATGGAGCGCGGCGCCGGGAAAATCGACGTACTGCCGTACAGCAAAACACTCGCCCCTAATGGCCTGCTGCGTGTTCCGCCGAGCACGCCGTTCAACATGCTCGGCTTCGACAAGGTTCACAGGTCCCAGACGCGGGTCGCGATCGACAGTGGGCGAACGGTGCCGCTGGTCACGATCCCGCTCTACGTGCTGCTGAAAATCGTCGCTTACTCAGACCGGCGCGAACCCCGGGATCCAGCGGGCGTGCTGCACTGTCTCCTGTTTTACGAAGAGGACTCCGAGCGTCTGTACGGTGTGGAACACGACGGGGCGCTCATCGACTTCGACGTGGCCGGCGCATATCTGCTCGGCTTGGATGGCCGCACGCTTGTTGACGCGCCGCTGGCCACGGTGATTGACCCTTTTCTGACCGCGCTGAGCGATCCGGAATCACCGCTTGGGTTTCAAACGGTCCGCGAATATCGCGGTGGGACATCCAACGACTCCTGGCGCTCACAGACCGCGCGACTCTTCCGCGCCTACCGAGACGGGCTCGGGACTGGATGACATTTCGCCGGTCTCTTGGCGACTTCGGTTTTGGTGCGCTTCTGCTCGCGTTCCCCGCGGACGACAAGCCTCCGTCAGGAATCAGCAGCGATTCGGATGGCTGTCGTATTCGAGGAGCCAACAGGCCGTTCAGTGGAGGTCACGATCTTGAACAGATCCTCGTACGCCTCGCAAGACGCGTCGATCGGCATATCGAGCGAGACATCCAAGAGCCTCGGCTTCAGGTATGCGTTCGCCGCCCGTGGTGAGAATGACAAGATGCGCCTGGCCATCGAGCAGTGGTGGGCGTCGAGCGCCGACCGTCCGTCATGGGAAGACAAACCGGGCGACATGCTCGAACGGCACCTGCGCGAAATCGCCACGGCCGTCATCGTCTTTGCCGAACAGAGCCTCCGCGACCACGCTGCCAGCGGACATGCCTGGACCATTAAGCGCAAGGAGGAGTTGCAGGAAGCGGAAAGGCGACGAATTGCCGAAGAGGAACGCCAACGGGCCGAACGCCAGGCCAAACTGGAACACGCGCGCATCGACCATCTGCTGGCGCAGGCGCAGGCCCTGCATCAGGCAGAGCAGATTCGGGCCTACGTCAAGGCTGTTCAGATTCTGGCTCAACGAGAGCGCCAGTACCGTTCACGCGACGTCGGTGGACACACCAGAGGCGTACGGAAGCGAACAAACGACGAATTTGATGAATTTAGCTTTATTTATGTGACATCTAGCTGCTGTTTACATCTGTTCGTATTGGGAGCATTGTACTTGCACTCAAGTTGGGAACAGATATATCCTATCCATGCGAATCATTGCCAAGAGGGCGCTTCGGGAGTTTTGGCAGAAACATCCGGACGCCGAGGAGCCGCTCCTGGCCTGGTACCGGGAGGCAGAGCAGGAGGACTGGGACACGCCGGCCAAGGTCAAGATGAAATACCGCAGCGCCAGCATCGTCGGCGACAGCCGAGTGATCTTCAACATCAAGGGAAACGACTATCGCCTGGTGGTCAAGATCAACTACCCGTACCGCGTTGTCTACATCAGGTTTGTTGGCACCCATGCTGAGTACGACCGGGTTGACGTAGAGGAGGTGTAGCCATGGCAAAGATCAAAGCAATTCGGAACGATGCGGACTACAACGCCGCACTCACCCGCATCGACGCGCTCATGGACGCCGAGCCAGGCACGCCTGAAGGTGACGAACTGGACGTCCTCACCGACCTCGTCGAGCACTTCGAGGAGAAGGATGTTCCCCTCGGGTTCCCCAGCGCCGTTGCGGCCATCGAGTTTCGTCTCGCGCAGGCGGGGTTGTCGCAGCGGGATCTCATCCCTTTCATAGGGAGTCGCGCAAAAGTATCCGAGGTGCTGTCCGGCAAGCGGACGCTGACGATGCCGATGGCGCGCGCCCTTCATGAACACTTTGGGATTCCGGCGGAGGTCCTTCTGCAACAGGCTGGCGCAAGGTTCAGTGAGCCGTTGAAGGATCTGGAATGGGATCGCTTCCCGTTGAAGGCCATGGCGGCGCTTGGGTGGTTACCTCCTGCGCGAAACATGACATCTCGAGCGAAAGAAGTGATCAGCGAACTTGTCCGAAAGGCCGGCGGGCCTGAAGTCGCGGGAGCTGTTCTCTATCGAAAGAATGATCACGCGCGGGCCAACGCGAAAACAGACCCATACGCGCTTAAGGCCTGGTGCTGGAAGGTACTTGCAGAGGCGAACGAAACCCGACCCTCCGTTTCCTATGAGCCCGGGACCGTCACGCTCGAGTTCTTGCGTCAACTCGCTCGCCTCAGTTGGCTCGAGGAGGGTCCTCGGTTGGCCAAGGAAGTCCTGGCCAAGCACGGAATCCCATTCGTGACCGTTCCCCACTTGCCCAAGACGCATCTGGACGGAGCAGCCCTCAGACTTGGTGATGGAACCCCAGTGATCGGTCTGACTTTGCGTTATGACCGGATCGATAATTTCTGGTTTTGCCTCTTGCATGAGCTGGCACACGTTGGCCGCCACATGGACGGCGACGGCGACGCGGCGTTTGTGGACGACCTTACGTTGCGCGATGTGGAGGGTGTCCGCGAAGATCCGAAGGAGACTCAGGCCGACGAGTGGGCTGAGGAAGCCCTCATTCCCCGAGCCATCTGGGAGACCAGCGCCGTCCGTCAAGAAGCGACCTCTACATCGGTCATCAACCTTGCAAACGCGCTGCAAATCCATCCAGCGATTGTGGCCGGCAAGATCCGTCACGAGCAGAGGAACTATCGCTTGTTGTCGCAGTTCGTCGGAACAGGCGAGGTCCGGCGCCAGTTCGGGTTGGCTGGCTAGTTAAGAGAATCTCTCCTGCGAATTGTCACATTGGAAAATGTCGTCTCTTTCGCTGTTGACCATCAGCGGGCGGTAGAGGGCGGTCTACTTCTGTCGGGGCAGTTCACGCACCGCCGTGGTGTTGTGCTCGGAGGCGGCTGGTTTTATCAGTCAGCGTCGAGATCCATCGCTGTTGATGTGATCGAATGTGACGTGGCGTCGCTCAGCGGACAGGTGACCGTCCCAACGAACTTCCTTTCGTTGATGACGCCTGCCAGCCGGACGTGGCCGTACTTCTCCGAGCTGTGGACGCCGTCTCAGGTCGATCTCGTCATTGCAGACGATGAATGGGTTGAGGTCCGCTTGCGGCCGACCGACGACGACGCGCGCGTGTTCCTTGAGACCTGTGGTCGCATGGGCGTTCCTGCCGTCCTTGAACGGTCACGCTCTGGACGCGGCGGCTCGGCTCGTACGTGCTGACCGAATCGATGGAACGGCGGCCCGACATCGGGTTCGAGTCGTACGACCGCTTCTTTCCAAGTCAGGACACGCTGCCACAGGGTGGATTCGGGAATCTCATCGCCCTCCCGTTGCAGAAGAAGGCCCGCGAGCACGGCAACAGCGTGTTCATTGACGCGGAGCTGATTCCGTACGTCGACCAGTGGGCGTGTCTGTCCACGATTCGCAAGATGTCACGCGCTCAGGTCGAAGCCCTTGTTGCCGAAGGCGAGCGACACGGTCGCATCGTCGGGCTTCGTCTGCCAAGAGACGAGGACGATCTCGAGCCGTGGAAGGCGACACCCTCGCGTCGGCGGGTAAGACCACCAGTGGAGGGCGCACTGCCTGAGTCGGTCGAGTTGGTACTCGGTAACGAGATCTACGTTCCCAAAGAGCGGTTGAGTCCTTGGCTTCGAAATCACCTTGTCCGGCTCGCCGCGTTTCAGAACCCGGAGTTCTACAGGTCGCAGGCGATGCGCCTGCCCACGTATGGCAAACCGCGCATCGTGTCGTGCGCCGAGGACCACACGGCGCACATTGGTCTGCCGCGGGGCTGCCTGGACGATCTGCGGCAGCTCCTCGACGAGCTGAAGATCGCTTGCTCGATTCGCGACGAGCGCTGTCCAGGCGAACCGATAGACACGACATTCCACGGGACCCTTCGGCCGGAGCAAGAGAAAGCCGCGAACGCGCTGTTGCCCCATGAGACCGGTGTTCTGGCCGCGACGACTGCATTCGGGAAGACGGTCGTGGCCGCATGGCTGATCGCCGAGCGCGGCGTAAACGCCATCGTGCTCGTGCATCGACGTCAACTGCTCGACCAGTGGGTTGAACGACTCTCGACGTTCCTGAACGTGTCGCCGGCCTCGATTGGTCGAATCGGTGGAGGTCGGAATAAGCCAACCGGCAGAATCGACGTTGCTGTCATTCAGAGTCTGGTCCGGAAAGGCGTCGTCGATGACCGAGTCGGCAACTACGGACATCTCATCGTCGACGAGTGCCACCATCTGTCGGCTCACAGCTTCGAACAGGTCGCCCGCCGTGCAAAAGCGCGATTCGTGCTTGGACTGTCCGCGACAGTCACGCGAAAAGACGGCCACCAGCCGATCATCTTCATGCAGTGCGGACCGATCCGGTATCGCGTCGATGCCCGGGCCCAGGCCGCGCTTCGGCCCTTCAGGCACTCGGTGATCGTGTGTCCGACGTCCTTTGCGCCCACGGCCGTCGACACGCCTGACAAGCGAGTGCAGTTTCAGTCGCTTTACACAGCGCTCGTGAACGACAGCGCGCGGAATCGCGCGATCTGTGACGACGTCATTGAGGTCGTGCGCGCCGGTCGATCGCCATTAATCCCGGTTCCCACTTGCGTGGCCGGAAGGACTGTACTTCAATGGCCGCATGCCGAATCCGTATGACCCGGAGCTTCGGAAGCGGGCGGTGATGGCGTACGAACGGGGCGAGGGCTCGTATGCGCAGGTGGCAGCGCTCTTCGATTTAAACCACCGCACCCTGGAGCGCTGGGTGGCGCGCTGGCGGGTGTCGTACTCGGTGGCGCCGCAGCCGCGCGGCGGCGGCTGGCACTCGCCGATTGACGTCGCGGTGCTCCGGGTCCTCGCGCGGGAGGGACCGGATGCGACGATCGCCGAAATGTGTGCCGAATATAACCGCCGGGCCCGGCGCGCCCTGCGGACGAGCCCAGCCGCGTTCCACCGCGCGCTGGTCCGCGAGGGCTTCGTGCATAAAAAAAACGGCCGCGGCCGAGTGAAATCGACCGGCCGGATGTGGTGGCCCAGCGCGCCGCGTTCCTGAGGTGGCAGCGCCGGCAGGATCCGGACCGCTTGGTGTTTCTCGATGAAGCGGGCGCGAATCTCGCGATGGGGCGCTCGCACGTGTGGGTGTTGCGCGGCGCCGAATACGTCGAACCCCGCCCCATGAACTGGGGCGACAACCTCACGCTGGTGGGTGCGATTCGCCGCACCGGCTGGGTGGTGCTGAATACGAAGTGGCGCGCCATGAACAAGATCGCCTTCATTGCGTGGGTCCGGGACCGCCTCGCGCCCCGGTTGCGGGCCGGCGACATCGTGGTGCTCGACAACCTGCAAGCGCACAAGGCCCCGGAGGTCCGCTTCTGGATCGAACTGCGGGGCGCCCGCGTGAAGCGGTTGCCACCGTACTCGCACGACTTCAATCCGATCGAGCCGGTGTGGGGCCTCGTGAAAAAACGGATTCGCGACTATGCCCCGCGTACGGGGCCGGCGCTGCGCCAGGTCGCGCGCGCCGCGCGCCATGCCGTCACGCCGTTCCATTGTCAGCAATTCTTCGCGCATGCGGGGTACGGCCATTCAACTGGGAACCGGGATTAGTCCTGACTGAACGGCATGAGCACCTCGAATGGCTGGCCGACCGTCTGTCTCGCAGCGTTCGGCACTTGGTGGTGATGCGCGGAGGTAGCGGCAAGAAGGTCAGGCAGGCCGTCGCCCGCCAGCTGGCGACCATTCCTGCAGGCGAAGAGCGCGTGCTCATTGGCACTGGAAAATACATTGGCGAGGGATTCGACGATGCGCGTCTCGACACGCTGTTCGTGACCCTTCCGGTCTCGTGGCGCGGCACCATCGCGCAATATGTCGGGCGGTTACATCGATCTAGCGATGGGAAGCGCGACGTCCGTGTATACGACTACGCCGACTTGAACGTGCGGATGTTGTCGAGGATGTTCGAGCGCCGGTGTCACGGATACGAGGCGCTTGGCTACGAAATCGTGTTGCCGGCCAGTGCCATCCCGGGATGGCCTACTGCCGTGCCGCTTCCAGCAGATCCGCTGTGGAAGCGGGATTACGCGGTTAGTGTTCGTCGGCTCGTTCGCGATGGTGTCGATGTACCACTCGCGGGCCTGTTCGTGACCGCCGCACAGCCCCTCCCAGCCGACGCGGAAGGCGTCACTCGCGCGCGGAGTGCGAGCGCGGCCTTCCTCTATCGACGGCTGGAGACACTCGCACCAACGCGACAGCGTTTTCGACTGAATGCGGATCTTGCGATTCCCTTCGACGGCCACGGTCGAATGGAGGTCGCCCTGCTGTGCGAAGACTCGCGGGTAGCTATTGAAGTCGACGGCGCTGCGCATTTTGGTAATGCCGACGCGTACCGGCGTGATCGCCACAAAGACCGGCTTCTCCAGGAGAATGGCTATGCTGTCTTGCGCTTTCTCGCCGAGGATTTAGGAAAGGATCTGGACAGCGTGCTCGATGCGATTCTGCGGACGCTCACAAGTCGGGCCGCTGTGAATCTTGGAAGTCAGCCGGCCTTCCGTCGGTGAGGTCTGGCGTGGGCGTCGTGCAGAGCGGCATCACCGCGGCGTGGTAAGACGCGACGATCTCTGCCGGAGTCGTACGAGCCAGAAGCCTGGCGTGACGGTCGCGAATTCGCCGCACAACGAGTTCGACCAGCGTCTGAAGGGCCGCTGATGCGTGAAAATATGAGACCGAGGAAAGCAGGCTCGTGGTCCAAGGTGAAAGCCGGCTTGGCCGGCGTCGACCGGCCGGGGCTCATCGGCATCATCCAGAATCTGTACGAAGCCAATAGTGCCAATCGGCGTTTCTTGCACGCCCGGTTCGTGCCAGAGGCGGCGGCAATCGAGACGTACCGAACGCTGGTTGAGGACGCGGTGGCTCCCGATCCTCTCAGTCAGCGGCCAATTCGGTTGCGTGATGCGACGGCGGCGATCACCGAGTACAAACGTTCGACCGCGGACATCAGCGGCGTCGTGGATCTGCTGTTGACGTTCGTCGAAGCGGGTACCCAACAGGCGGCCGATCTCGGCTGTGGGGACGATCCGTACTTTGCGGCGCTCGAGCGAAAAGCGAGAGAGGCGGTTGCCGCGCTGGACGGGTTGCCGGCCGCGGCGCGGGCCGCGGCCGAGGAACGGCTCATTCGGTTGGGCGAATATCAAGATCGAATCGGGTGGGGCTATGGCGATTTCCTCGGCGACGTCGCAGCCAGCGTGAAAAACCGCGTCGCAGAGAGAGCGAAAGGTTGATGAAGGCAGAAGGGAACTGTTCCCGGCGCCGAGGGGATGTTCACTGCGAAGCAGGAGTAGCATCAGGAGGTGGTGCTGAAGGAGGTCCGCGCGGGGGATTCTGAAGCCGCCGACCGCCGAATGGCATTTGTCGCGGACTTACCGTCGCTGGACATTACCGAGGACGACGGAACTGGCCGCGACGTTGATCGAGCGGGTGCCGCTGCCACCCCAAGCGGCCGTGGAACGTGGCCCACATCGCCAATGCTGCGCTCCGTCGACGTGTCGAGGATGTGTGCCGTGCGCAAGGCTACCAGGCTCCGATCCTATGCACGCCGGATGAATTGATGGAGGACGACGATGAATGACGCACATGAATCGGATGGTCCGTGGCACGATCCAATCGTGGCCGACGTGCGCGCCGTGCGTGCGGCGTTGTTCGTGGCGTCTGGCTCCGACATCCGAAAGTTCTGCCGAGGTCTTCGGGAAGAGCAGGGACGTTCTGGGTGTCGGATCATTGCCCGCGCAGCTGACGCCGACGGGCCTCGGTCGCAACCGTTACCGCCGCGGTCCCAGCACACCGGCTGACACCGCGCGGAGGGTTGCTGGTTCGAATCAAGCCCGAGGAGCCAATTAAATCAACAACTCACGGGGCCCGCCCGGGGATGGACTCGTCTTCGATGTGGCATCGATCTCGGGCGAGGAGATCCGCGCGGCCGACGAGTACGACGGCGTACGCGTACGTCTCTTGGCCCGACTCGCCGAGGCGCGCATCCCGGTGCACGTGGACGTCGGCTTCGGCGACGCCGTCGTCCCGGAGCCGGAGTTCCGCAGCTATCCCACGCTGCTCGATCACGAGGCGCCTCGCGTACTCGTCTACCCGCCTGAGGCCGTCGTCGCCGAAAAACTTGAAGCGATCGTCTCGCTTGGGCTGACCATCAGCCGCATGAAGGACTTCTACGACCTCCAGCGGCTGTCCGGCCAATTCGCATTCGACGCCGAGTCGCTCACGCTGTCGATCCGCACGACCTTCGAGCGACGCGGCACACCCCTGCCTGCCGACGAGCCACTGGCCCTGTCACGCGATTTCCTGACCGCGCCGGAGCGGCAGACGCAATGGCGCGCGTTTCTGCGCCGAGGTCGGCTTGAGGATGCACCGGACGCGGCGGAACTGGCCGATACGATCGCCGGCCTTGTGTTGCCCGTGCTGCAGGCCGCGTTTCTCGGTGAGTCATTTCGCCAGACGTGGGCCCCGGCGGACCGTGGACCTCCGGAGCTGTCGCAGGTTGAGGGAACCGGTGATCAGGGCACCAGCAGGAGCTGCCGCAAAGCACGCCGGGCGGCCGGCTTCCGAGTGGCTACGTATCCGACAACCTCGTAGTGATTGAAGACGCGCCAGATGGCCGCCAGGAACCTCGGAAGCTCCGCGGCAAAATCGGCGTCGACCTTTGACGCACTCGCGAACGTCAGCAGCTTCTCGCCGATCAAGTAGCCCAACGCGCTCTTCACGCCGAACCGTCGTTTGATCGCTCTCGTCGCCCGGCACTGTTCGACCCAGATCTTCTCGAAACGCATTCGGGGACTATAGCCACTGCCGACGCCTCGGGCAAGGCGGCGAGACCCGCGGCGATTCACTGCCGTGAGAGTGGTGTCGCCGGATGCCTTACGTCACCGGCCAGAAGACTTCATTCCCTTCGATCTCCCTGAAGCACTCGTCGGCGGTCAGCCCTCGATACACGGTGAACCAGCGGGTGGAATGCGCTGTGCCGAAGGTTTGTGCCCGCCCCGCCGGTTGACGGAAGACGACCGCGTATGACACAGTCATACGCATGGAGGAAGTGCTCACGATCCGGTTGCCCAAGGGCACGCGCCGCAAGTTGGAAAAGCGCGCCAGGGCCGAGAACCTGACCGTCAGCCAATACGTCCGCCGCGCCCTCGAGGCGGAGCAACTGGCGGGCGCGCTCGAGGCCGCCCGCGCGGATCTGGTGCCGCTGGCCCGAGCCAAGGGCGTTTACAGCGACGAGGACGTGTTCAAGATCGTGTCGTGATCGTCGTCCTCGATACGAACGTCGTGATTGCGGCCCTCGTGGCGAACGGGCTGTGCCGCGAGTTGCTGCACCGGGCGATACGCCGGCGGGTTCTTGCGACGTCAGACGCGTTGCTTGACGAACTCGACACGACCCTCCGTGACAAGTTCGACGTGACGCCATCCGTTGCCGCCTTCCTCGACCTGTTCCGCGCGTCGATCCGCGTGGTTGAGGCGAAGGCGTTGTCGGAGCGCGTCTGCCGCGACGCCACGGATGACGTGGTCCTGGCGACGGCCGTCGCAGCGGAAGCGAACACCATCGTCACCGGAGATCAGGATCTGCTCGTGTTGGGTTCGTACCAGGGCATCAGCATCGTCTCCCCACGATCATTCCTCGAGCGGCTCGATCGCCTGGCCCTCCAACCCGATCCAGAGTAGACGATGCGCATCGCAGCGCTGAGTGACCAGCACGGATTCCTGCCAGACGTTCCGCCGTGCGATCTGCTGATTGTGGCCGGCGACATCTGTCCTGACAGATTCGGGCACGCCTCCGCACGCTTCGAGCCGGAACAGCAGGAGCGCTGGTTCGATCGAACGATTCGGCCGTGGCTCGCAGGATCGCCAGCGACACAGAAAGTGGCTACCTGGGGCAATCACGATTGGTGCGGCCAGGCCTGTGACTTCTCGAACGATTCTCCGGCCACGGCGTCAAGCACGCGTCTACAGATCCTGGTGGACGAAGGCACTCGGCTGTCCACGCCCGCAACCGATGCCGTATCGACGGTCACGGTGTGGGGAACGCCGTGGTCGCCACGGTTCATGGACTGGGCGTTCATGGGAGGTCCGGAAGACCTCGCGCGTGCCTATGCCGCGATCCCCGCTGGGACGGACATTCTCGTCTCCCATGGTCCTCCGCACGGCTATGGCGACTGGAGCGATGAACGCAGGCGCAGCGTCGAGCACCTCGGATGCCGCGAGCTGCTCGCGGCCATCGATCGTGTCAGGCCGAGACTCGTCATTTGCGGCCACATCCATGGCGGCCACGGCCGCAAGCTCCTAAGGAAACACCGGATGGTTGGTGGTTGGGGATGCGGTGTTTATCTCCGTGAAATCTTGGATGCGGGACGAATGACGCTTCGGACTCCTTCGGACTGTGCCCAATACTGTACCCCCCGCGGCTTCGGTTTTCAGACGTGCGGCTCGCCAGGGGGGACGAGAGCCACGTCTGCCCTTATGCTTGCTCGTGGCGTGTCGGGCACGCTGTGTGGCACGCGCGGCAGTACCGCCGCCCGCATGCCGGGCACGGCTCGAGGCAGCCTGTACACAGGTAGTGCACGCGATCATCGCAGAGCAACGCCGTGTCGACAGGCGTCTCACAGCCGTCGCAGGCCCGGGACTCCACGCGGCCGTCGATGGGGTTCCACGAAAACAGGGCGTCGGCCGTCGCGGTACGGCGCTTGAGGCGGACGGCGATCTGCCAGGTCGGCATTCGGCAGGCAAACACCGCGATCGGCACCAGCCGAATGCGGACGCGGGCACGCTCGGCCACTTCCGCGAGGCGGGCCCGGTAGCTCGCGGCGGTGGCGTTCAGACGATCGAGCTCGCGGCGCCGCGCCTCCTCACTCGTTCGCGCTCGGGTCAGCTTGTGACGTATCTCGCGGTCGATCTCTTCGTAGTAGTCGCGAATCCGCACCAGGTCGCGGTCACGTCGCCGCGTGAGGCTCAGCACGAACTCGTCGATCGACTCGCCGAGCGCCGCGTGCGCCGCCCCGATCGCCAACGCCCACGGCACGTCCACGGCGTCACCCGATGCCAACGCTTGTTCGTCGTCGGCGATCTCCACCGTGCCGAACCACGAGTCCAATCGAGGGACAGACCGCGTCGCCGGGTTGATCCAGACCTGTACCAGTCCGCTCGTGCGCTCATCGGCAAGGAGGCTGTACTCGAACACGAAGCCGAAATCGATCACGTCGGCCGCGGCCAGCCCCTGCACGCGATAGACCCCGTTCTGCAGCGACACGGCGCGAGCGATCTCTCGCTCTGCGTCCACCGATTTGGACGAACGAAAAGGCCCTCGGACAACGGCCACACGCCCCGTCGTGTCGACCAGCCGCCCCATCTGCTCGAGGAGCGGCGAGTCGTAGTCGACGAGCTGACCGGACGGGGCGGCGTCGGGACTGAACACGAGCCGTTGATAGTCGGCGAGGCCGAGCCGCGCCTGGAGGTCCATACCCGCCACCACATCCAGGGCGTCGTCTCCCGCGGGGTCGACCAGCGCACCATGGCGCGAGAGCAGGTCGCGCGTAAACTGTTGAAGCTGTGAGGCCATGTGTTGTCTAGACCTCGTAGTCCTGGCTGAAGAGCGCACGATCGAGCTCACGCGTCTGCTGGTACTGGGCCTTGGCGTGGAGGATCGTCGCTGACAATTCCTCGAAGGCGTGATCTGCCTCGCCCGTGGAGTGGCTCTTGGCCCACACCTCCATCACCACGCTCGCGAAGTCCTGGTCGTCGTCCAGGTGGCCGAGAATCATCTCGATCTCACCGGCGATCAATTCGAACAGGTTGATCTTGTCGTGGAGGAGGCGGAGGATGCGCTCCTCGATGCTGCCCGCGAGGCAGAAGTTGAAGACGTACACCTCACGTGACTGGCCAATGCGGTGCACGCGGCCGACGCGCTGCTCGATCGCCATCGGATTCCACGGGAGATCGTAATTGATCACCGTCCGGCAGAACTGGAGATTGCGGCCCTCGCCGCCGATCTCACTCGACAACAGCATCTCGGCGTCCCCCTGGAACGCCGTGATCGCGGCTTCTTTCTCGAGTGTCGTCAAACCGCCGTGAAACACGGCCACGCGAAACCCCGCCTGGACGAGCACGCGTTCGAGTTCGTCGAGCGTGGCGCGAAAACGCGTGAAGACGATCTTCTTCTCGTCCGAACGGCGCGCCAGTTCCACCAGGGCCGTGGCCTTAGCCGAGACGCCGACCTCGGAAAGCGCGGCAGCCACGGGCGCGAAGTCGTCGAGATGGTCCGCGCCGGCTCCGAGCCTGGCCGCGCGCTCCCCCAGGCCGGACCGCAACGCCGCCGGACTGCTGCCTGCCTGCATCTGGAGCGTCGTCAACCGCCAGCGATCGGCGGCACTCGCGGTCGCGTACCGCTCGCGGATGACGGCCGTCAGCCGGGCCAGCATCTCGGCTTCGGCGGGTCCGGGCAGCACGACCTGCGTCGCCGCCAGCCGGCGCGGCAGTTTCAGATCGATGTGTGCGCGCGTATTCCGCAACATCACTTCCCGCAGCAGCGTGCGCAGTTTCTCGCGGCGGCCCGCGTGCTCGAGCGCGCTGGTCTGCCCGTACTCGCGCCGGAACTGTGCCTCGGTGTGCAGCAGACCCGGGCGCAGGAGCAAGATCAGATTGTAGAGTTCGCTCAGGTCGTTCCCGACCGGCGTCGCGCTAAGGAGCAACAGGAATCGGGTCTTCAGATCGTTGACGAGCTGCCAGGCGGCGCTCGTGCGCCGCTTCAATGCGTGCGCTTCATCGACGATGACGAGGTCGTAGTCGAGGGCGCGAAGGCGGTGACGATAAGCCGGCTGGCGCACCAGCGCGAGGGAGGCCACGACCAGCGGCGCCCGCGCCCACGATTCGTCCGCGTCCCGGTGGAAGCCCGGCGAGTCCGGCGTCACTGGCGCCAGGTCGAACCGCGACCTCAGTTCGTCCACCCACTGCCCCACGAGCGACGGCGGCGTGAGGATCAACGCCCGTCGCACGAGTCCGCGCATCCAATACTCCTTGAGCGCGAGGCACGCTTCGATCGTCTTGCCCAAACCCACCTCGTCGGCGAGCAGCACGCGGCCGCGGAAGTCGCGGAGGATGCGGCGCACGCTGTCGAGTTGATACCGGAAGTGCGTGACATCGCGCACCGCACCGAGCGCGACGAGCTCGTCGAACCCCTTCTGCAGCCGGAGTTCGGCGTAGCGCCACCGCAACTGCACGTCGGCAGCGGGCACGACATCCGTCGATCGCAGCTCGGTCGGGAACTCTCCGCGGTCCACCTCGAAGGCGATCGGAATCTCGGGCACCGTCAACCGGGGAAACGGGGGCAGGCTGCGGGCCTGAGGATCGGCCGTCTCGGGCGCCGATCGACGAGGCGTGGCAGGAGCGGCCTGAGAGGGCACAGCAGGCTCCGAGTCGCCGGCGCCCGTTGCCGCGCCGTCATTCGACTCGGTGTGCCGTGACGCCTCGATCGTGCTGGCCGCCCGCGCGCGACGGCGCGCAGTGGCCGCCGCCCGTGTCACCGCCTTCGCGCACTCCGTCCGAAGCACCCGGGCCATGGAGTAAATGCGTTCGAATTGCGCCTGATGGACCGTCCTTTTCAGAACGAGATCCGCAAGCGTCCGGCCCTGGTCGAAGCGGCCGGTCCGAAAACAGGCAACGGTCGCGTTGTGGATGACAGGCGGCCAATCAGGAATCTGAGACAGCCGATCGTAGTGGACCAGTCCCAGTTCGAACTGCTGTGCTTTGAAGTGCAGATCGGCGAGGTACTGGTTGGCGATCTCGTGGTTCGGACGAATCCGAAGGATCTGCTCGAGCAGACGGCGCGCCTGCTCCATGTCGCCCGCGTTCAACGCTGACTCGGCCTCGTACAGCAGGTGCGCGCACTTATCGGCCGTCTGTCGCCGATGACGGTCCGTCCGCTTTGCCTGTTCGCGCCGCCGGGCCTTGGCGTCGTCCCTCCGCTTGCTGCCCATCCGGCCTGGATCTTACTCGGCGCGTGGCCCCGTCCTCCACGAGCTCGATCGGCGCGAGGCCGCACGAGGGAGGTAGGACCCAATCGTTGCCTGGCGATCGCTCTTTCCGCGCTGCCGACGAATACAGCTCCAATTCCTCGGACTGCGGACGTACAATGACTCCTCGCAGGCCAGTACCATCATGACGCCCAAGAACGTCGCCATCGAGCCGGAACTGCTGGAGCGTGCCGGTAAAGTCGCTGAAGCCGAGGGCAAGACCGTCGATGAACTGACGACGGAAGCCTTGCAGCGTGAGCTTGCCCGGCGGACGTTCGAGCGGGCCAAGCACGAAGGCGAGAGGCGTCGCCACGGCATGACGGATGACGACGTCGAACGCACCGTCGAGAAGGCCGTTCAGGAATACCGAGCCGAACAGCGCAGAGGCTAGGTGCATCGCGCCACCGCTGACAGCAACATCTACATCTCAGCACCGCTGTTCGGGGGTAAGCCGCTGAGCGGCTCCGCTACTACTCGTACGAGACCGACCCGTGCGTCGCGCAGATATTGCGCGTGGAAGCTTCGCGGCCCTTCCGTCAGCCAGCCGTGCGCCACGATCAGCAGCAGGAGCACGTTGGCAGCGGTAGCCGCCCAGGCGTCGCCCCAGGCCGAAAAAATCACCGCCTGCGACATGAGGAGGCCCAACGCGCCGGGTATCCAATAGCTCCGAGCGCCAGCCCCCAGCAGGGCCGCGCTCGTCGTCACGAGCAAGGCCGCCGCCAGCCACGCCAGGCCCAATGGGCGTGAAATCGGTTGGGTGAGTTGAGGAAATGCGGCGTAGCCGAACCCTTTAGCGAATCCCACCAAGTGAATGAGACCGTGCACCGCCATTAGTGCAACTGGAATCCAGCGCATCTCAGACAGCCTGACCGATTCGCCGCATGAGCGACTGTCCCTGATTGCACCCGTGCGACAGGCAGGGTTGGGCGAGCGAGGCCTGGCCGGATCGAGGCGTCCACTCTTCTGCGAAATTGGCGAACAGCCTCCACGGAAGAGCCCGCAGGCTCCTCCCGGCGTGCCCAAGTTGCCGGCCGTATACAATGCGGTTGCCTCCGCGAGGTAAGCGAGGGCTCCACAAGAGGGCTGCATGAAGCCACACACACCGGTCCAGGATCGGGAGCCACGCTCCACGCCCGTACTCTTCGGTCCTGACGGCCGTGAGTTGCCCCCCGCAACTTGGCAGGCGCTCCGTGATGGGGGGCCGGCTCCGGCGCCGAGCCCACCGTCTACGCCCGAGCCACTGCAGGTCACACACCACGCCGCGTTGACGCCACAGGTCCCCCACGCCCAGCCCGTCCGAAATCGGGTGATCCACGTCGTCGAAAAGGTGCACCACTGGCTGGAGGCCGCCCAAATCCCGATTCACGGGTTGGGGTTCCTGCTCGTCTGGTGGCGCAAGCTCGGCACGGTGTGGATGACCGCGTTGCTCCTTGGTTTGAGCGCGCCCGTGGGTGGTTACTCGGTGCTCTCCTATGCCACCACGCATTCGATCCCGGACTGGATCGGGGACTTCGGTGTGCAATTCGAAGCGCGCGAATGGAGCGTCCATCCCTTCTCGCTGACCGCCGAGGCACACGATGTGATCGTCCGCCGCGACGCGCATAGCGATCCGGTGCTCAGGGCCACGTCTGTGGAGTTCTCCGGCAGCATCGGGACGCTGCTCAACGGATTGTTTCGGCGCGGCGCGGTCTACAACGAAATCCTGGTCCGGCACGGTGAACTCCGGCTGGAGCAGTCGCTCACCGGTGACTGGAACTGGGTGGAGTTTCTGGAGGGCGTACCGGCCGAACGTCGTCAGGATGCTCTCGAGGGGCTGTATCAGATCAAGGAATTTCGCCTTGAAGACATGAAAGTGGTGTACACGGAGCATGTCCCCGGCAACTCGGGTGGGGGCGTGATCCAGACGGCACAGGCGACGATCTACATCGACGATGTGAATGGCCGCGTCACGGATTTGAAGCGGGCGGGCCATGGCGAAGCGTATCCAACCGGGTTCCAGTTCAAGGCGCGCACGGCCGACGGCGTGATCGAGATGAAGGGGAATGCGTCCCTGTTTGCTGCCGACGCACCATCATTCAACTCCGCCCACGTCGCGCAAGTGTCCCTCGGCCCAACCGGAGCGCCTCACGTGGCCGCGCCGGGCGGGCCGATGTTTTCGATGAAGTTGTACCTCGAGAACATCGGCGTCGGTGCCTATGCCCGAATGGTGCCGACGACCACCATCTTGCCGGTCAAAGGCACGTTGCGGGGAAACATCGAGCTCGTGCGGTCGATCGAGACGGCGGGTGTCGTCTGTCGCGCGAATGTCGCGGCCGAGGATGTGCAATTTGCGCCGAACCCCCGCATGGTCCCGGTACGGGAACAATTCGACCAGATCGAGCGGCAGCTCGTCGGCTACCGTGTGACGGGGCCCTACGACCCCTGCCAACTGCCTGGTCGTGGCGACACGAAGGGGGCAGGGGCGCCCAGCCGCTCCGGCACGGGATCCGGGTTACTCGCTGCCTTCAACGTGCAAGCCACCAAGAACGCCCCCGTGGGTGTCCGAGCCATCACGGCGTTCGATCAGCAGACACTCGCGGGTGGCTTGGCCTCGGGCGTGCTCGCTGATATCAGTGGACGTCTCGGCAACCAGATGGCAGGCGAAGTTTCCAAGCTGCTGGGACCACGATCGGGTGCGGCCATGCACAAGGCGCTCGTGGCTGATGGCGTGCCGACCGGCTCGCAGAGCCCGAGCAATCCTGTCTCGACCGGCGTCAAGAGTGTGGGTCGCGGCCTCAAGCGGCTCTTCGGCGGCAAGAAGAGCAGCAAGTAGCCCGCTCAGCAGACCTGCCACGTGCAGTCACGTCTAGCGACCGGCCGTCCGATTCCCTGATCGCCCGAGGCCAACCGGCAGCATTCGGCGCAGGCGGTGAGGCGACGTGGAGACCCAGGGCGTTACGACGTGTGGGGCAAGACGTTGGCGCGCACGCTGTCGTACACTGCGCGGCATGATTGCGCTTCCCGAGGCGTCGCATCAGGGTGGCTGGGCCGCGCGCATTGACCGCTCAGTTCCGGACTTCTGTCGCGAGGCAGCGTTATCCTCTGGTCGCCGTTGTCGTGCCCACCTTCAACCAGCGCGGCACGATTCAGTCGAAGCTGCACGAGCTGGCGACACTCGACTATCCCACCGACCGACTGCACGTGATCGTTGTCGACGGCGGATCGTCGGACGGCACGCGCGACGCCGTTCGAAGCGGCGCGCGACGTGACGCCGCGCCCACAGCGCTCGCGCACGGTCTCCGCCGGTGCGGTCTCGGTCACTCGCGGGCCGCCCAGTCGCTCTTCGCGCTGTCGCTGCCGCTCTGGACCGTCGCCATCGTGACCACGGCACTGCTGATGTGCCCGTTCGTCCAACTCAGCGCCTGCTACGCGAAGGCATCGCTGCGCGCCACCGAGCCGGAGGTCGGCTGACATGCACGCCGCTCAACTCGCCGCGCACTATCTCAAGTATCGCTTCCGGTCACTGCATCCGTTCGAAGTGCAGGCGGTGCTACTCAATGCCTGCAATCTCAAGTGCGACTACTGCCGGTGTCCCGACATGCCTACGGCGCTGATGACGACCGCGCAGTGGACGGCCGCGGTCCAAGGGCTCGCGGCCGTCGGCACGCGGCGCATCAAATTTCAGGGCGGTGAGCCGACGCTACGGAAGGACTTCAACGCGATCGCGGCGGCTGCAAAGGCCGCCGGCCTTGTGACAGCCGTTGTCACCAACGGCACGATCATCGCCGATCAGCCCGCGCTACTCGAGCACCTCGACGAAGTGGTCGTGAGTCTGGACGCGCTGACCGCGACGCGCCACGATGCGTATCGCGGAGCGGGCACGCACACGGCTGCGTTGCGTACGCTGGCGATTGCGGCCGGATGCGGTCGTCGCACCTACGTGAACATGGTCGTGCACCGCGACACGCTCGAAGAGCTCGAACCGATGCTCGCATTCTGCGAACAGCACGGCTACAAGCTGAATGCACAGGCCGTCATGTTCGGACACGAATACCAGGACAGCACGGCGGTGGCCCTGCGGCTGCCAGAGGCCACCGAACGCGCGATGTACGAGCAACTGGCCGCGTGGAAGCGCGCGGGGCGGGCGCTGATGTTCGCCGCGTCCAGTTACGATCGCACGGCCGCATGGCCCGACTACACGGTGCTCGCCACGGCGGCCCCGGGCGTCTCTTCCTGCATGGCTGGACGCTTCTACATTCATCTGGACGCCAACGGCGACATCCATCCCTGCGGCCTGCACACCGGCACGTTCCGGCCGAAGAACCTCCTGCGCGACGGGCTGGAAGCTGCGCTTCACAACGCGGCGCGTCACGACTGCCGGGACTGCAGCCTGGCGTATCTGAACGAGCGGAAGGCGGTGTTCGGACTCCGGCCGGCGGCGTTGCTCGAGGTCATTCGCCGTGCATGACAGCCTGTGACGCGTAGAGAGATTGGGCGGCTCGCCGCGATTCTTGCCGGCGTGTTCCTGACCCGGATCGGCCTGGCCGCAATCGTTGTTCTGGTGCGGCACGACATTTCTGCGTTTCATGTGCCTGACAGCGGGCGGTACCTGACGCTGGGCGCGGAGATGGTTTTCCATCATCGGTATGCGTTCGAAGGACGCCCCGAGTTATTCAGGCCGCCCGGATATCCCCTGCTCCTCGCAATGGGTCAGTGGATCGGGCACGCCACTGCGCTGGCGGTCGTCGTGCAGGCCCTGCTTGGCGTTGCAACGACCGGCCTCTGCTTCGTGGCGGGCCGCATGGCGGGTGGCGCGCGCGTCGGTCTCGCGGCCGCGTTGCTCTATGCGTGCGAGCCCGGGCAGATCGCCTGGAGCACGATCGTCATGTCCGAAACGCTGTTCACGGCGCTTCTGGCTGGCTCACTGGCGGCGCTGTATGGATGGCTGCGCAGCGGTCGCCGGTGGGCTGTCGTCGTAGCGGCCGCACTGCTGGCGCTCGCCGCCTACGTGCGCGTGGTGGGTTACTGGCTGCCGTTCGTGCTGGTGCTTGTGTTGGCCGCGACTTGGCGTTCGATGGCCGCCGAGGCGCGGCGTGCGCGCGATGGCGCGACACCGCCGCGCCCGACGTCTCGCGCGCGTGCGCTGGCGAGCGGCGTCGCGCGGCAGCGACTCCCACGGCCCCTGCGGGATGTCACGCTGGCTGCGGTGGTTGCGGCGTCGATATTGGCCGGCTGGCACGTGCGCAACGGCGTGGTCACCGGTTACTGGGGATTCTCGTCGCAGTTTTCGCGCGCCCTGTTTTTCATGGGGGGCGGACCAGTCGAGGCGCGCGAGCGCGACACAACCTACTTCGCGGCGCACGATCGCCTCAGCGACGAGCTGAACCAGCGACTGAGTGACCAGACGCCAGGTGGAGTGGCCGCCGGCATGAGACGCCGAGGTCTACAGCTGATGCTCGCCCACCCAGTCCCATTTCTCAGCACTTACGCAGCCGGCATCGCATCGGCGCTCGTGCATCCCGGGACCGGCGTGTTCGTCCGTCTGTTCACACCGAATCTGCAGGATCGTGAGGCGTCGGCAACGCAGATGCTGATCCTGCGGCGGTGGACCGACAGCCGCGATCGCCTTGCGCAGAAGAGCCTGGGATTCCTGCTGCTCTCCGCGATCCTCTTTGCCGTCAACATCGTCTACTGGTCACTCGGCGCCGTGGGTGCATGGCAGGGCCGTCGCTCCCCGTACGTCTGGATTGCGGGAGTCTTCGTCGCCTATTTCGTGCTCCCGGCCGGCGGACCCGACGCCGACAGCCGCCGGCGGGCGCCGCTCGTGCCGGCGATGTGCGTGATTGCGGCGCACGCGCAGCTTCGTTCGCGACTCCTTGGCCGGCGTGCCGACGGCCCCGTGGCTGCGGGCGGCCGATTCCTCGCCGTGGGCAGCGAGATTTCGGCCAGTGCGACGTAGCCGACTGGCGCGACATCGTCGCGGTGGCTGGTGGATCCGCACCCTCTCCCGCACTGCGCGCATACCGAAGAGTTGTCGCCGCCGGTAACGACGAACACCGTCAATGCGGCATCGGGGGGTGTTGCGATCCGGACGAGTCGGTGGTCCGGCGGCGCGGCTTCGGTCAGAAACAAGAACGCGCCGTCCCACCAATCAAGCCAGGATCTGCATCTGCCAGAGCTAGGTGGCTCTGGCCAACCTGCGCTCGACGACGGATGGAATCCGGCGATGGCGGGCTGCCGCCCAACAGACGTAAGACTTAGATCGCTCGCATGCGATTGTTCCGCGGGTTGTGCTCAACCTCGGCCAATCCCAATGCCTCCATGAGCGGCGGCACGTACATGCCGAACCGCCCGCGCAGGCCCTTCTTCCGGCCGTACCAGCCCCCAAGGGGGTTCGCCGGCGATCGCCCCCACGCCTCGACAGTGCCAGACTTCGCCGGTTTCTGTTCGTCGGCAGAGCCGAGCTCCATCCAGTCGCCATGCGCCTCGAGCATGGCGTGAAGGTCTTTCAAGCATCGGTACTCGTAGTGCAGGATCGTCTTGCCCACGGTACACACCAGCATGTCCGTGCCGTCGATTGTGTCGCGGTGCATGGTGAACGCCGATGTGAGCGGCGGGGTCTTGAGCACCCAGGGATCGGCGGCAGTACCTCTTGCTTTGGCCATTCGCGCACTCCTGTGTTCGTCGCGTCCTCGTGACCTGTCATGATCACGACTCGCGATCTCCACGCGTGTTCTCGATCGTAGTACGGGCCAAGTCCGATGTCGATCTCCGCACGCATCGCCGACGCGCCCGAGCCGAGGATGGAGGACGCGTCGAGCCAACTCGGGCTAGAATCCCCACTCTTGGTCCTGGCTGTCAGCATGCATTCACGCCCCTGCGGCATCAGCACCGCCCGACGCTTCTGCGGAAGCACACAACAGAACCCACTTCCGATGTCCGAACTACTCCAAGGCTGGCCCAGATGAAAACCATGGTCTCGTGGTCGAGCGGAAAGGACAGCGCGTGGATGGTGCACGTTCTGCGGCAGCAGCCCGAATACGAGCTGGCCGGAATACTGACCACCGTCACCGAGCAGTATCAGCGCGTCGCAATGCACGCGGTGCGCGTGGAGCTGCTGCAGGCGCAGGCGGATGCGCTCGGCCTCCCGCTCTGGCAGATTCCGATTCCGTCACCGTGTCCCAACGCCAGCTACGAACAGGCCATGGCCACGAACGTGCGACGCGCGGTCCACGAAGGCTTCACGCACATCGCGTTCGGCGATCTGTTTCTCGAAGACATCCGCCGCTATCGTGAAGAGCGCCTGGCCGGCAGCGGCCTGACGCCGATCTTCCCGCTCTTTGGCCTGGATACCACCGCCTTGGCGCGGACGATGATCGCCGGTGGGTTGCGTGCTCGCCTCACGTGCGTGAACCCGAAGGTCCTGGAGGCCCGCTTCGCCGGCCGCGAGTTTGACGACACGCTCCTCGGCGAATTGCCACCCTCGGTCGACCCGTGCGGCGAGCACGGCGAGTTCCATTCGTTCGCATACGATGGCCCAATGTTTTCAAGACCGATCGACATCGCGCCCGGCGAAGTCGTGGAACGGGACGGCTTCGTGTTCGCGGACCTCGTCAAAGCCTAAGCTTCGTCGTCCGGGCGGGAGTTGCGCCGCTGCTATTTTTCGTTCGCTGTCGGGTACTGCGCCGCCGGATAGCTCGACGTTCTGCGCCAGTTAGGCCTCCCCGGCGGAGGGCTGCCTACGACGCAGCCCCCAATCCGCGCCCCGGTCATTTTCGAGACTGTTCCAATCGGGTCTACCATGGGCGTCGTGATGCCGCCAACCACGACGCACGCACGACTCCGCTTTGGGCAGGTCGCCCTCTTATGCAGCCTGTTGGTGATATTGGCCGGCGCCTCGCGGCAGTCGCTACCGACGACCGCGCAACTGGACGCGCGAGTACGCGCCGCGATGGCCGAGACTGGCGCGAATGGCCTGGCGATTGCCGTGATCGACGACGGTCGCGTGACGGCTGTGCGCAGCTACGGGCGCCGAAATGCAGCGGGCAATCCGCTCGAGACTGACACGGTGATGTACGGCGCGTCGTTGACGAAGACCGTCATGGCGTACACGGCCCTGACGCTCGTCGACCGAGGCACGCTCGAGTTGGACACGCCGCTCGCTGATTACCTCGACCGTCTTCTGATCGAGTACGGCGTTGGCGACGCGCACCTGGCGAAGTATGGACCCTACCGGGATCTCGCCACCGACGACCGGTGGCAACGAATCACGGCGCGGATGGTGCTGACGCACTCCACCGGGTTCCGCAACTTCTGGTTCAACGAGCCCGATCAGAAACTGCGCATTCACTTCGACCCAGGATCGCGCTTCAGCTATTCGGGCGAAGGCTTCAGCCTGCTGCAGTTCGCGATTGAGCAGGGAAGTGCATCGAAGGGACTGGGCCTCGACGTGAAGGCGCTGACCGGCGCGATCTTCGCACGGCTCGGCATGTCGCGCACCAGCGTGCAGTGGCGTGCCGATTTCCGGCCAAACCTGGCGGACGGATGGAACGACAAGGGCGAGGTCGTCGAGCACGACGAACGCTCGAATGTCCGCATGGCCGGATCGATGGACACGACGATCGATGACCTGTCGAAGTTTGCCGCCGCACTCGTGCGCGGCGATGGGTTGTCGGCCGCGTCACGGGCCGAACTGGTAAAATCCAGCCTGCCGATCACGACCGCACACCAGTTCCCGAACTTCGGTGCCGACCTGCCGCCCGCTCAGCGCCGCCCTGACCTGGCAGCGGGTCTGGGCGTCATCGTGTTCGACGGCCCGCAAGGACGAGGATTCTACAAAGGTGGCCACGACGGACAGACGGCCAACACGCTCGTGTGCATCGAGCGCGCAAGACGCTGCGTGCTCATTCTCGCCAACGATGTGCGCGCCGAGGCGCGGTTTGCTGACCTCGTGACGTACGTGCTCGGCGAGACGGGAGTGCCGTTCGACTGGGAATACGGGGATCAAGCGGGTAAGTCGTGAGCAGAGAAGCCGGCCGTTGGGCCAACGCTCGTTGCCCGGTTACGACACAACCTCATTCATCCCGCAAGGCCACGAGCGGATTGATTCGGGACGCTCGACGGGCCGGCAGATAGCTGGCAAGAAGCGCCACGGCGATCAGCATCGCGGACACCGCGGCGTAGACGCGTGGGTCTGTCGGTTGAACGTTGAAGAGCAGCGTCGTCAGTGAGCGGCTGAGGAGCGCCGCGCCAAGCAAGCCCAGCACGACGCCGACAGCGGCTTTCCACAACCCTTGCCGCAGGATCAGCCCGATGATTTGTCCGCGCGAGGCGCCGATCGCGCTGCGCACGCCAATCTCACGCGTGCGTTGTGACACGTCATAGGCCAGCACGCCATAGATGCCGAGCGCCGACAGGAACAGCGCCAATCCGGCAAACACCGCGAGCAAGAGCATCACTGCGCGACGATTATCGAACGACGCGCGCACCGCCTCTGCCAGGTTGCGCGTGTCGAATAGGGGAAGGGCAGGATCGATTGCGTGCACGCGATCGCGTAGGGCCGACAGGACATCGTCGGCGGGCCGGTCAGTCCGCACGAAGAGCGTCAATCCCGCCGGCCGTCCCTGCAGGATCTGATAGCTGAACGGATTGCCGCTCTTCTCCTCCACACCGTTGTGCGGCACGTCCTTGACGACGCCGATAATCGAGGGCCAGTCCTCGGGCTTGGTCGGCCGGTCGCCAAACGTGAAATGCCCACCGACGGCTGACTGATTCGGGAAGAATTTCCGCGCGAAGCTCTGATCGACAACGATCGCGGCATGTCCGGGCATGGCATCGACGTCTTGAAAGAAGCGGCCGTCCACGAGTTTCAGCCCGAGCGTCTTGAGGTAACCGGGAGTCACCATGACCCGGAACGCGCCTGGCTGTGGAGAACCGGGCGGCAGGGTGTCGTTTTCGAGCGTGAACGCGTTGATTGGCAGGCCACCCTGGAACGGTGTGGAGAATGACAGCGCCACGGACGTCGCACCGGGCACCTCGCGCATGGCCTCAATCAGACGCTGACGAATGGAGATTGCTGCCTCGTCGCTGGCACGATGCTGTCGCGTCAGTGCGATGCGCGCGGTGAGGACGTGAGTGGGATCGAGCCCGGTATCCACGCGCAAGGCCTGGGCGAAGCTCTGGATGAGCAGGCCCGCCCCGGTCAGGAGCATCAACGCGACGGCGACTTGTGCCATCACGAGGGCACCGCCCAACGCGCGCACGCCTCGGCTCGACGACAGGCTTCGAGAGCTCGACTGGAGCATCGCGGCCACATTCGTGCGGAGCGTATGCACCACAGGAATAAGACCGATGAAGAGCCCGAGCGCGAGAGAAAGCGCCATGGCGAATCCAAGCACGCGCCAGTCGAGCGACGCCGGCAGTGATTGCGGCAGCATTTTCGCCAGGTAGAAGTTCGTCGCCTTCAGCGCCCCCCACGCCACACCCAGCCCCAGCAGCGCCCCGAGCGAGGTCAACAGCAGGCTTTCCGTGAGGAAGTGGCGGGCAATCGTTGCGCGCCCGGCGCCAATTGCGGTTCGAAGGGCCATCTCCGACTGGCGAGCGTTAGAACGGACGAGTAGAAGATTCGCCACGTTGACGCAACCGATGAGCAGCACGAACGCGACACCGCCCTGCAGCATCAGCAATGTCGGCCTCACCGGCTCGACGCGCTGCTCCTGGACGCCGCCGACGTTCATCGTCATCCCGGAGCGCTCCACGAAGGCCTTCAACGGAGCGGGACCTGCGTCGACGTAGCGCTTCTCGAGGCCCTTGGCTTCGGCGTCCGCCTGACTGGCCCTCACGCCCGGTTTGAGGCGGCCCAACAACTGCAGTCCCACACCGTAGCGGCCCTGCGGATTCTCTGCGGCCTGAGGCCAGGTCAGCGGGACGACGAACTTGATCCGCGCATCGAAGGCTTCGAGCACCCGTGGCGCTACACCAATGACCTTGTAGGGTTCGTCATCGATTCGCACCTCCGTGCCGAGGACCTCTGGATTCTCGCCGTACTGCGTCTGCCAATAGGACTGCGTGAGCACGATGACTTTGTCGGCCCCCTCTTTATTCAGGTCTTTCGTGAAGAAGGTGCCGATGATCGGATGGATGCGCAGGATGTCGAACAGTTCGGCGGTCGCGCGTCCGCCGGGGATGCGCACAACAGAATCTGCGTTTCCGACGAGGCCGTAGAAGAACGTCCACAATCCAAGACTTTCGTAGGAGGTCGCGTTCTGCGAGTAGTCCTTGTAGAAAGGGACGTTGGCCGGCATATGGTTCAGGCCAGCCTTCCGGGCCGACGTGTACAGCTCCACGATCCGTTCTGGTTCCTGATAGGGCAGAGGCTTCAGTATCAGCGCGTACACCGAAGAGAAGATGGCCGTTGTCGCGCCGATGCACAAGGCGAGCGTGACCAACGTCGTGGCGGTGATGCGCTTGGACTTCCACAGAATCCGCAGGGCATGACGGAAGTCCGTCAGGGAGCCTGTGAGGATGCCGGCCGACGTGCGTGCTGAGGGGGTGTGCCGTGACGTCATGTGTGGGCTCGGGTCTAGAGCCTGTTATGAAGTTGCGCTTGTACTGGGCGCGGGAATTTGGCACAAGGAGGGATGCCCAAACGTGTGCCTCGTCCTCGTGCAACCGGCTATCCCAGTGATGTCAGCGATGAAGAGTGGGCG
>JBDSZL010000027.1:0-41398 GCA_039925145.1 Vicinamibacterales bacterium
TTGGCTCAGACGCTGCGGCGCCTCGCTTCGCTCGCGCCTCGGCGGCATCAGGGAGCTGCGGCTGCCTAGCGATCCGCGCCGGTTTCGGCGAGCGGCGAGGGGCGACGGATCATCTTGTGCAGGTCGGCGCCGGCGGGAACCATGGGGTACACCGAGTCCTCCTGTTCCACCCGGAAGTCGAGCAGTACGCCCCCCGGGTGGGCCCGTGCCATTTCGACGGCGGGGATCACGTCTTTGCGCGTGCGGACCGACTGCGCCTGAACCCCATAGGCCTCCGCGAGCTTCACGAAGTCAGGACTGAGCAGGGGTGTGGCCGCATACCGCTTGTCGTAGAAAAACTCCTGCCACTGCCGCACCATCCCCAGATACCCGTTGTTGATGATGGCGATGTTCACCTTGAGTTGTTCCTGCTGCATGGTCGCCAGTTCACACAGCGTCATCTGGAAGCCGCCATCGCCGACGACCGCCCACACCTCGGCGTCGGGGCAGGCCATCTTCGCGCCGATGGCCGCCGGCAACGCGAACCCCATGGTGCCGAGGCCGCCGGAGGTCACGAGCGATCGGGGCTGTTCGTGATGGTAGTACTGCGCTTCCCACATCTGATGCTGACCGACGTCAGTGACGACCACGGCCTGTCCGTGCGTGGCGCGCCAGATGTCGTGAATCACGTGCGCGGCATACAGATGCCCGTCGTCGGGCATGTTCTGAATGTCGCGCACCGCGGAATCGCCCTTCAGGGCAGCAATGCGGCTGTTCCATTCGCCGATGTTCAGCGTCTGCAGTGCCGGACGCCAGCTCTGCAGCACGTCGCGCAGGTCGGCCACGATGCCGATGTCGACCGGCACGTTCTTACCGATTTCGGCCTGGTCGATGTCGACGTGAATCTTGCGCGCGTTCTGCGCGTAGGTCTTGAGGTTGCCCGTCACGCGGTCGTCGAAGCGCATCCCCAGAGCGATGAGCAGGTCGGCTTCCTGAATGGCGGTGTTCACCCACGCCTCGCCGTGCATGCCCATCATGCCGAGGTTATGCGGGTGCGACGCCGGCAGACAGCCCAGGCCAAGCAGGGTGATGGCCGCCGGAATCCCGGTGGCATCGATGAACTGACGGAATTCCTCGGTGGCGTTCGCGAGCATGATGCCGTGTCCGGCTAGCACGACCGGCCGGCGGGCCGACCGAATCAGCTCGAGCGCCTGCCGCATGCTCGTCTCGCGCGCCGTGGGTGTCACACGAATCAGATCGGAGGCCGGCGCGGCCGCGTCCCAGTCGAAGTCACAGGTGGACTGCTGGGCATCCTTCGTGATGTCAATCAACACTGGGCCGGGGCGCCCGGATTTCGCGATCAGAAACGCTTCCCGAACGGTCGACGCCACTTCGTCGGCGCGTGTCACCAGATAGTTGTGCTTGGTGACCGGCAGCGTGATGCCGGTGATGTCAGTTTCCTGGAAGGCGTCCGATCCGATGAGGCGGCTGCCGACCTGACCCGTGATGCAGACGATGGGGGACGAGTCCATCATGGCGGTGGCAATGCCGGTCACCATATTGGTGGCGCCGGGACCGCTCGTGGCGACGGCCACGCCAACCTTGCCGCTGGCGCGGGCATAGCCGTCTGCCATGTGGGTGGCGCCTTGCTCGTGGCGCACGAGAACGTGCCGAATCGGAAACTTCAGCATCGCGTCGTAGGCGGGCAGAATCGCTCCGCCGGGATAGCCGAACACATCGGTCACCCCTTCTCGAACGAGACACTCCCACAAAATCTCAGCACCAGTCAGGCGTTCCATCGTCACTCCTCGATCCTCAGCACCCTCGAGCCTCGGCCGGCTGTTCCCCGGCTCGACCCGCGTCGCCCGGCGGCAACGGGCCCGTTCAACACTTATATCGGCCGCAGTTCTATTTCACAATCAAATAATGTTTCAATCTCAATCAGTTATGCTTATGGCCGGCCGTCCTGCCGAGCCCCGAGCCCCGAGCCCCGAGCCGGGGCCCCAAGCCCCAAGCCCCGAGCCCCGAGCCCCAAGCCCCAAGCCCCAAGCCCGACCGTAAGCCATAGAATGTTCCCCATGACTGACGAGCAGCTCGAGTTATTGCGCGCAGAGCTCGATCAACTCGACGACGACCTGGTGGATCTGCTGGCGCGCCGGCAAGAGGCCGTCAAGCGGGTGGCGGCCGTGAAGGCGCGCACGAGTGCGCCGCTGCGCGACGTCCTGCGCGAGACGCGGCAGATTGCGCGTCTCGCCGAGCGCGCCCGTGGACGCAGTCTCGACGAGATGTTCGTCGCGCGGATCTTCAGGGAGATCGTCGATTTCTCCGTCCGAACCCAGGAGATGCAGCTCGGCATGTCCTCGGCCCTGGATCAGCCTCGCCCCATTACCGTCGTGTTCCAGGGAGCCGACGGTGCATTCAGCCACATCGCCGCCCGCCGCTTCTTCGCTCCGCGACCGTCGGCGGTCACCTATCTCGGACGTCCCAGCTTCCGCTCGATGCTCGAGGAGGTCCGGTCCGGCGCGGCCGACTACGCGATGCTGCCGATCGAGAACACGACGTCGGGGTCTGTGCATGACGCCTACGACGCGCTCTCCCATACCGATCTGGCGATCGTCGGAGAAGAGGTCCTGCGCATCGAGTTGTGTCTGGTCGGCGTGGCCGAGGTGCCACTCGAGAGTCTGCTCAAGGTGTACTCGCATCCGCAGGCGCTCTCGCAGAGCACGGCATTTCTCGCCTCGCTGCCGCAGTGCACTGTGGAGACGTTCATCGATACGGCGATGAGCGTGGAGCGCGTGAAGGACGAAGCCGATCCGACGCACGCCGCCATCGCGAGCGCCGAGGCCGCGGTGCTGCATGGATTGCACATTTTGCGGCGCGATATCGCCAATCACCGCGAGAATTACACGCGGTTCCTGGTTATTGCCCGCGAAAGTGAACCACGCGATCCCCGCGTGCCATGCAAGACCTCGGTGATGTTCGTCACCGCTCACGAACGCGGAGCCCTGCTCGCGTGCCTCAACGTGCTGGCCGCCCACGGGTTGAATCTGACCAAGCTCGAATCACGCCCGCGGCCGGGACGGCCCTTTGAATACCTCTTCTACGTGGAGTTCGAAGGGAACACCGCGGATGCCCCCGTGCAACGTGCACTCGACGAGATCAGTGCGCTGACGAAGTCGCTGAAGATCTTCGGGTCGTTTCCCGCGCGCACGGGCGCGATGAGCGCGGCCCCCGCCTCGTAACGGGCAACGCCGGCGCTACTAACCCCCGCAGGCGTCCACGGCGGTCGTGATACTTACTGCCGTTGGCGCTCCTGCTGTCCTATACTGTCGACCGTCTCGCCTTCCCAAGGAGTCATTGTGCTGATGCGTCGCCTCTCGGCCGCCGTGCTGTTGGTTGGACTTACCCTCGTGGTAAGGGTTGCGGCCGTCGCGCCGCCCAGGGCTGCGCAGGCTCTGACGCCAGACGCGCTCTTCCAGTCCACGAAAGTCTGGACCGTGAACCTCACGTTGTCGCGTGAGGCGTGGGAGACCCTGTCGCCGGTCGCTCCGCCGCCGCCCGCAGCGACTGCGGCTCCGGCACCTCCGCCTCCGCCGCCAGCAGGCGGCGCGCCAGCTGGCCCGCCCGCTATCCCTCCTGAGCTGGTCGCGCGTCTGCTCAAGGGCTTTGTCGCATCCGAAGGACACCGCAACGGCATCTCGGGCGCGATGAAAGGCCTCGACTTTCAGTACGTCCACGCGAGCCTCGACCTCGATGGCCGTCGTTTTCAGGATGTCGGCGTGCGCGTCAAGGGCAACGGCACGTTTCTGCCCCAGTTCGGCAAGCCGTCACTGAAGATCGACCTGAACAAGTTCGTGAAAGGCCAGAAGCTGGCCGGCGTGTCGAGGCTGAACCTCCAGAGCAACATCACGGATGCGAGCTGGATGAACGAAGTTCTGGCGTATCGGTTGTATCGCGACGCCGGCGTGCCCGCGCCGCGCACCGCATACGCGCGTGTCTACGTCACGGTCTCAGGCGGTCAGGAGCGCAAGTACCTCGGACTCTACGGGCTGGTCGAAAACGTAGACGAGGATTTTGCCAGTGCGCGCTTCGGCGCACCTGAGGGGGCAGTGTTTAAACCGGTCACTCCGGTCCCGTTCAAGTACAGCGGCAACGACTGGTCGGCCTACGACCAGATGTACGATCCCAAAACCGCGCTCACTGCCAGCGACAGGCAGCGCGTCATCGATTTCTGCGACCTCGTCACCAACGGCACCGACGCGGCCTTCGCCGCCAAGGTGGGAGAGTTCCTCGACCTTGGTGCCTTTGCGAAATACATGGCCGTGCTGGTGTGGATGGCCAATCCCGACAGCATCTTGCAGCAGGGGCAGAACTACTACGTCTACCTGCATCCCAAGAACCGCACGCTGTCGTTCGTGCCCTGGGACCAGGATCACTCGTGGGGGCAGTTCGTGCCGTTCACGCCGGCCGAGACCCAGCAGCGGATGGATCTGATGCACCCGTGGACCCGCGCGTTCGCCATGGTGGCGGCGCTCGATCCGTACGCGGAGCAACTGCGCAACCGCTTCCTCGAGCGCATTTTTGCCGACGACGCTTTCAAGCGCCGCTATCTCGCGGAGATGGTTACCCTCACCCGCACGCTGACGCAGTACGAGCGTCTGTCGGCGCAGGTGGATGAGCTCGCCCAGGTCATCGCGCCGCTCATGGCCGACGAACCGATGACGGGCCGGACTCCGGCTTTCAAGGAGTCATTGGGACTCGACGTGTTCAGGCGGCCAAGCGCTCCGGACGTTGTCGTCACGCCACTCCGGACATTCGTTCGGCTGCGGCAGGAGTCGGTGCTCTCACAGCTGAAGGCGCTCGGCGTTCAGTAGGCGCGACGGCCTGCGGCGGACCTACACATCCGACAGGCCTTCGAGCCGGCCGCTGCTGTCGCCCAGTCGATCCACCGGCACCCCCATGCGATCGAGCATCGACAGGTAGAGGTTCGCGATCGGGGTCTCGTTCGCGTAGCGAATATGACGGCCGGGTTTCAACCTGCCGCCCGCCCGGCCCGCCAGCACCGTGGGAAGGTTATCGTGCTGGTGCGCGTTGCCGTCAGCGAGGGCGCTGCCGTAGACGATCATCGAGTTGTCGAGAAGCGTGCCGTCGCCATCCTTGATCGCCGTGAGCTTGTCGAGCAGATACGTGAACTGCTTGATGTGGTACTCGTTGATCAGCCTGACTTTTTCGATCTTCGCCTTGTCGCCCTGGTGGTGCGTCAGCCCGTGATGGCCTTCAGTGATGCCGATCTCGGGATAGTTGCGCGGGCTCTGCTCGATGCCCATGAGCACCGTCACAATGCGCGTCTGATCCGTCTGAAACGCCAGCGTGAGCAGATCGAGCATCAGCCGTGAGTGCTCGGTGAAGTCGGTCGGCACGCTGCTGGACGGCGCCTCCATCGGAGCCTTCATCTGCGGGACGTGGTTCCGCTCGGCCTGTTGAATCCGCTTCTCGATGTCGCGAATGGCAAACAGATATTCGTCGACCTTCTGCCGGTCGGTGCCCCCAAGCGTGCTCTTCAGACTTTGCGCGTCGCCGAGCACCACATCGAGCACGCTTCGCTGATAACTCTGCAGCCGCTGCCGCCGTTTCGGATCGGGCTCGTCGTCGACAACGCCGAACAGGCGCTCGAACACGGCGCGGGGGCGAACCTCAGGCGGCATCGGCGAGGTGGGCGACCGCCACGCCAGGCTGTTGCTATAGGCGCAGCTGTAGCCGTTATCGCAGTTGCCGCCCTGGATGCCTTCTTCGCAGCCAAGCTCGAGCGAGGCGAACTTTGTTTTGCCTTCGAGGTGCTGCGCGGCAATCTGGTCCATCGAGATGCCGGCCTGGATGTCCTTGCCCGACGTCTTCTTCGGGTGCACGCCCGTGAGGTAGGCCGCGCCGGCGCGACCATGATCGCCGGCACCGTCTCCGAGCGCCCTGCCTCCGTTCGAGGTGAGACCAGTCAGCATCATCACGTCGTGCCGGTAGGGGGCGAGCGCACTGGAAATGCGGGGCAGTTCAACGAGAGGGGTCGCGCCCAGACCTCCAGCAGGAGTCCAGTCCTCCATGACAATCCCGTTCGGTACATACAAAAACGCCATGCGGGTCGGACGCAGCGCCGTCTTCACCGCCTGTGCGGCAAATACCGGATACATCGCGTCGAGAAACGGCAGCGCCACGGTGGCGCCCAGTCCGCGCAGTACGGTTCGGCGAGAAAGCTTGGTCATGGAATGGTGGCTCTCGACCGCATTTGAAACGGGCGGCTGTTGACGATGGCAGTGACGAGGGACGAGAACGTGTAGTCGCCGGCGGCGAGATCGCGGGTGACCTGCTGGAGCGCCGGGCGGTCGGAACGCTCGAGGCCTCGGCCGAGCGCGTAGGTCATCAGCCGGTCCGCGAAATGACCCGCAAAGGCTCCTGACAGCCGGCGCAGCGTCACCTTCAGGCCACTGGCGCCATTGATCTGCTGTCCATTGGGGAGGGTGCCGGAACTGTCGATGTCGAAGTTGCCGTCCTTCAGGCGCCATGCGCCCGCGGCGTCGTAGTTTTCGAGACTGAAGCCGATCGGATCCATCTGGTTATGGCACGCACCGCACGTCGGGTCCGCGCGATGCTGTTCCAGCCGCTGTCGCATCGACGCGGCGGTCCCGAGGTCCTTTGTCACGAGCGCGGGGATGCCGTCTGGCGGCGGAGGCGGCCCGGCGCCGAGGAGATTGTCGAGCACCCACTTGCCGCGGAGCACTGGCGAGGTCCGGGTCGCGTATGACGAGATGCTGAGAATCGACGCCTGTGTCACCAGCCCGCTTCGCTGCTGGCCGTCGAGTGCCACCCGGCGGAAGTCTTCTCCCTGAACGCCAGGAATGCCGTAGTAACGCGCCAGTGGTCCATTCGCGAACGTGAATTTGCCGTCGATCAGATCGAGCACGCTGCGATTCTCGCGGATGATGGCCGTGAGGAACATCCGCGTCTCCGTTCGCATCGCATCAAGCAGCTCGTCGTCGACCGCTCTGAATTTCAGCGTGTCGGGCTTCTTGCGATCCATCAGACGAAGATTCAGCCACTGCTCGCCGAAGTTATCGACGAGCGACGCCGCCCTCGGATCGCCGAGCATCCTGCTCGTCTCTGCGGCGAGTACCGCCTTCTCGTGCAAGCGCCCCGCTTTTGCCGCCAGGAACAGCGCATCGTCGGGCATGCTGCTCCAGAGGAAGTAGGAGAGCCGCGACGCGAGCTCGTAATCGCTGATGCGGTACGGCGTACTCGCGGCAGCATCGGCGGTCACCGGCTGGTCCTGCTCGGCCCGGAACAGAAAGTTGGGCGACATCAGCACGGCTTCGATCGCCACTCGAATGGCTTCCTCGAATGAATCGAGCTTTCTGACATTGCGAACGATCGTCAGGAGGCGCTGTAGCTCCTGTGAGGTGGGCGGCCGGCGATAGGCGCGCAACGCCAGGTGTTCGACAATCTGACGCGCGCAGGCGTCACTGTACTTACCGGGCGCGCCGCACACGAAGATCTTCTCAAAGCCGGCCGGAGGCTGCTTCGACGGAGTGAACGGACCGTGAATATCCAGGTAGTCGACGTACAGTTTTCGCCGCCCGTCGCGGCCGTACTGGCTCGTCGCATCCTCGATATCTGCGAGCCCGGGCCACGAGATGCGCAACGCGTGATCGCCGGCGGTCAGCTTGACCCGCGCGATGCTCTCGCCGCGCGAGTAGTCGTAGTCGTTGTTGCCCTCGACGGCGAAGTCGTAGATCTTCTGCCCGTCGAGTGTGAACACCATCAGTTCCGGACCGACGGCGCGACGCGCGCGCTCGTCGCGGGCCTTCTGTTCGTCGGCTGTCGGACCGGGCCTCGGACCGCTGATGCGGCCTCGGCCGGCCGGAGCCACAGCACCAGCCGTCGGGGCCGGCACGGCGGCGGCCGCTCCTGCGGCCGCGTTCGGCACTGGCTGTGGCGCCGACGGTGCCCCGGCGCCTCTGCCTGGGCGCGCGGCACCACCGGCCCGCCCGGCGGGGGTGTCGTTCGAGACGACCACTTCGCCACCGCGCAGGTTCACGTAGCGCCAGCGGAACTCGTACTCGCCGTCGACCGGAAAGTGGTAGGTGCCGTAGAGCGCGCCGCGGATCGAAAAGGGCAGCACGTTCCCAGATGCGGGCAGGTCGTCCTGGTCCTTCTTCGGCTGCAACTTGATCAGCAGCGTCGGCTTGCTGGGATACGCCTCGCCGAAGACCGCCGCCTTGGAGACGGTGCGCGCGGCGCGCATGTACTTCTCCATCAGCATCGGCGAGATCGTGAGCACGTCGCCGATGTTGTCGAAGCCATACCCCGAGTCGTCGACCGGGAATTCATCGGCGGGTTTGAGCGTGACCCCGAGCAGGTCGCGAATCGTGTTGTTGTACTCGACGCGATTGAGCCGGCGGGCGGTCACCCGACCGGGGTCGGCCGTTGCCGGGTCGTAGGTGCGCGCGCTCAGGCCGTAGGTCCGCTCGATCCAGCCAATCATCGCAGCCGTCTGCTCAGCCGGCAGCGGGCCCATCGTCGCGGGGGGCATCTCGCCGGTCACCAGCTTCTCGAGCACCTTTGACCAGAGGTCAGATCCGCGAAGGTCGGCACGCGCCTGGAGGAAGGGCTCGAAATTGAGCTGCCCGGCATACTCCTGCCCGTTATGGCAGGTCATGCAGGTCTCGGACAGAATCGGCAGCACTTGCTGCTTGAACTCGTCAGTCGACGCCGCCGTCACCGCGGCCGTCGGCGGCGCGGTGATCTGGCCCGAGAGCGTGACCACGTACGCCCCGGCCAATGCCGCCGCTGCAACCAGGGCTCCAGGCAGCTTCCGCCGAGCGAGGCCACCTCGCGGCAGCAGACCGATTGTCATTTAAGCCCAGATTATAGCAGCCGGATACCCGAATCAACGGCACCCAGGCCCTGTTCCGAGGAGGGCGTCTCTCTGCCTACTTACGCACGGGAGGCACGACCACGAGCTCGCGGCTGCGGATGGTGGCGTCGCGCTGTCGCACCTTGACGCCCAGGCGATGCGGACGGCCGTCGCGGTCACGCGCGTCCGGCTCGACGCCGAGAACGTAGTACGTCGCGGTCTGCGCGAGCAGACGGTCGATTTCCTGCTCGCCCGCTCCGGTCGACACTTCACTCAATGTGCCGCCCGAGGGCTCCGAGAACTCCGCCAATGCCCGGGTGTAGATGCCGCGCGTGCGTCCGGTGCTCGATCGCGGCTTTCTGGTTCCGGCCGTGAACGAGGCGTTCAGGTCCTGGTCGAAGTAGAGGGCATGAATCGTGGCGTTGGCGTACGTCGCTTCCTCGCCGAGGCGCTTCACTTCGGTGCCCAGGTTGGGGCGCCCGCCGCTGCGATCGCTGACCGGCATGCCGCCGCTCAGCAGCAGCACGGTCTTGCGGCCGGGAGAAGCCTGCAGCAGGCGAAGCAGAGAATTGAGGCCGTTCAAGCCGTCCATCACCTCTTCCTCCAGCGTATTGGCCAGGCTCTCGGCTTCGTTCAGCGCGGCCTCGGTGCAGGCGTTAGCCGGACCCGAGCAGTCGATCTGATCGCCGGCGGCCTTGTCGTCCTGCATCATCTGTCCGATGCTGCGTCGCGAGGCCATCATGGATTGCGTGGCGGCGGTGGCGGTGATGTCGATGACCTGCTCCACGGTCATGGCGAACTGACTGGTCGCGAGCTTCCGCCCGACGATTCGGCCTATCGCCTGATTCACTGTGGCGTGACTCGTGGTCGGCGCAAGGAGCGGCCCCTGGGGCAGCGTGTACACACCCACCGCGTCGGCCGGGGCGAGCTGCCGGATGAACCGCTGCGCCGCCAGGATGGCGACGTGCGCATCCAGACCACGAAAACTGGCGGTGTCGATCGACACGATGAACGTCCGGCCGCCATCATCGACCTGCGCGGATCCGGGGCCGTCTGACCGCACGGCCTCGGACGTGAGCCCGCCCGCCATTGACGGCAGCGGGGTGAGCTGATGCCGGGTAAATGTGGCCGAGAGGACGCGGCGTTTGTGGCCATCGATCGTGACCTCGACGTCGGCCGGCGTGAGTATGGTCAGTGGCTGTCCGTTGCGACCGGCGACATGGACATCGACGGCAATGAGATCGACGGAGGACCGGAACGTCTGGCCCAGTAGCGAGGGGCCGGCTCCGAGGACGGTCGCGGCAACGAGAGACAGCACGGCCAGCACTCGCAGCACTTGCTGGAGACCGCCGGCCGATCGCCGCGGTTGGCTGGTCATGGGAGTGGTCGTGAATGTAGCACGGCACGCGGCCGTGTGGTGGACTCAGGCCGGCATCAGAAGAGCCAGGGACGGCGCCGCTCGTCCCTGGCTCTCCTCGGGTCGCGTTAGAAACTGAAGCGCGTCACGAAGGTAAAGAAGCGCATGCTGTTGGCGTTCACGTTGGTGACCAGCCCGAAGTTGGTGCTGGTCGGGTCGAGGTTAGGTCCGCCGTATTGCTGGCGGTTGAGCAGGTTCTGCACGTCCATGCGAGCCTGGAGCGTGCGGCGCTTGCCCAGGTTGAAGTTCCTGGCGATGTTCATGTTGACCATCGTGAGGACCTGGCTCCGCACGTCGCTGAGGCGGAACGGGAACGTCCGCTTCTGGAAGGCGGCCGGCGTCTTGGTCGGGTCTTTCTCGAATCCGGCGTCGATGTTGAACCAGGTCTTGGTCTTGTCCAGGACGCCGTCGGCCTGCAGCGCAATCTCCGGATTCTTCTTCGCGATGTTCTTGAAATCACCGTAGAAGAAGACGTTGCCCCAGTTGAGCGCGGCGCCCGGCTGATATTCGAACGTGCCGGCCGTCTGCCAGCCTCCGACGATGGCGCTGATGATCTTCCGGTTCGCGAGCAGCGGCTTGCCGCTGCCAAACGGCAGCTCGTAGACGGCACTGGCCGTGATGCGGTACGGACGCGCGTTATTGGAAGTCTGCCAGATCGTGGGCGCGCGCTCGTACTCCTCGACCGTCCTGTTCTCGGTGGTTCGACTGGCCGAGAACGACCCGTTGGCACTGAACCCCCTCGAATAGCGGTGGCTGAGGGTGATCTCCAGCGCGTGGCTCTTTACCTTGCCGAGCGGCAGGTCCGAGTAGTTCAGGCCGTTGATTTGAGAGAACGGACGCAGCAGCCTGTTCCGCGCCACGTTCAGGTTGGTGAAGAAGCCGTTGGCCGACATCCGCTGGTAGAGCACGGGGTCACTCGTTTTCAGGGCAGCGAAGTTGTTGATGTTGTACGGGTTGGGGACTTGGCCGTTCAGCAACGTCTGCTGCGTGATGTCGCGGACGGTGTTGCCGTTCCAGTACTCCTCGGGGAGGTAGTCCTGCTTGATGGTTCGCGACACGCGATCGGCAAACGATCCGTTGTACGCGACATCGACGACCATGCGGGGGCCGAGCTGGCGCTGCACGCCGAATCTCCACCGCTGCTGCCGCGAGTGCTGCCGATTCAGATTCTGGGCGGAGTAGCCGGTGCCGGCGACGACGTCGGCTCCAAGGCCCGCTCCAATGGGGGTGTCGAACCTGGTGCCATCCGAGCGAACGGGGAAGGGATCCGCGATGCTCATGCGGAAGGTCCTGCCCGAGTCGTTGGTGGCGGTGCTGTTCGTGGTGACGTTGTAGCCGAGCTGGTCCGCGTCGTAGTCGGCTGCGTTCAGCGTGTCGTAGTACAGACCCCATCCGCCCTTGAGCACGGTCTTTTCGCCGAGCTTGTAGGCGCTCGAGAACCGGGGCATCCACATGCCTTCGCCCTTCCAGGACTTGCCGTCCTGGCCGGGGTCGGTGGCGTAAATGCCGCCGCCTCGAACCTTGAACTGGCTGGCGGGCAGCTGTGGAATGGGATTCTTGGCGTACGCGGCCTCGGCCAGCGACGAAATCGCGAGCTGCGCGTTCTCGTCGAAACCGACAAGCATCCGCTTCTGGTCTTCGGAGATGCCGTCTTCGTATTCGAATCGAAGCCCGGCATTAACCGTGAGGTTGCTCCCCACGCGCCAGGAGTCCTCCGCGAACGCCCCGAAGAAATGGTTGCGGAAGTTGGCTGGTGAGTTGTCGTCCACCGATGCGCCGGCTGACGTGTTGCCGCCGGGAACACCCAGCATAAACGCCGCCAGGGCCAGGCCAATGTTGTTGGCGGTCAGGTTCGTCTCGTCGCTCGCCTGACGAGTGAACTCACGCGTGAAGTTGATGACGCCCGACGTGCTGCCCCCGCCACTGCGCTTGCGCTGCGCCTGGCGAACATCGATGCCGGAGCGCCAGGTGTGCGGTCCTCGCAGCGTGGTGATGTTGACCTGTCCCTGGATGTTGGTGGCCGTGTCCGCATCCGAGGAGCCGTTCGAAATGCCCTGGTATCCCGAGATGCTGACCCGTGGGAGCATGCAGGATCCCTTGGCGGCGCAAAACGCGTCCATGTAGCCAGGCAGTCCCACGGAGGTCGGCGAGTACTTGCTCAGCTCCTTGTTTAGGTCCGTCTGGAAGAACCGGTTCGTCGCGAACTGGCTGTCGATAACCGTGGCGCCCTGCGTGTGCGTCCAGTTGCCCGTGTACGACCAGGTGTAGCGCGAGCGATCGATTGAGTGCAGGCCCGCCCGCGGCGTCTCGTACGTCCAGTCGCTCACCCCCTCGAGGAACCGGCTCCCGCTCCCACGGAAGAACAGCCGGTTGTTCGAGTTCACGTTGTAGTCGAGCCGCACGCCGACGAGGTTGCTCACCGGCTTGTCCGGTTCGCCACCGCGGTAGTAATTGCTCACTGGCGCCTGTGTCGCCGAGAGGAAGTTTTGATTCGGCGCAGGCACCATCCCGGCATAGAGGCCGAACAGCGAGTTCTTGTACGTACCATCAGGGTTGAAAATCCGGTCCCGGGGAATGACGTTGTTCGGAAACGGCGACCGGATGGTTCTCGCCGCGTTGGTCGGATCGGGCCGCGCGGTGAGCGGATCGTAGATCTGATACTGCGCCGGGTTGGGGAGCTTCAGCAGATCCGAGAAGTCGCCGTTGAGGTGCGCCTGATTCGCCGGGATCGTCAGCGACCCCTGGTTCTTGCCGGGGATGTAGTCGTTGACGGGCGAGTAGTTCGCAAAGAAGAACAGCTTGCCCCGGCCGTCGACCACTTTCGGGATCACCAGCGGACCGCCGAGCGTGAACGCCCCGTTGTGCGAGCGGCCTTTTTCGAATTCTTCCTTCGCTTTGGCGCTGAACGTGGCCTTCTGCTGTGCGTTCAGTTCGTTGAACTTGTTGGTCCAATACTGGTAACCGGCGGTCCCGTGCACGGCGTTGGTGCCGGCCTTGGTCATCATCGAGATCTGCAACCCGGTGCCGTGGCCGACCGACGCGTCGAAGTTCGACGACTCGACGCGCATTTCCTGGATCATGTCGGAGTTCGGCGAGCTCGCGATGCGGCGACCGCTGCCGCCGTTTGTCGCGCCGTCAATCGTGTAGGTGTTGCTCCCGACGCCGCCGATCGCCCCGCCCGCGGCCTGCGTCGTGCCATCGACGAAGCCCTGCGAGACGAGACCCTGGTTGTCGCTCGGATTCACACCCGCGGCGAACCGCGTGACCATGATGGCCATGTTCGAGAACATGGGCAGGCTCTCGAGCAGCTTCTGATCGAAATTCTGCCCGGACGAGACCGAGCTCGTATCGAGCAGCGGCGCCTCGGCGGTGACGGTCACGTTTTCGGACACGGATCCGATGTCGAGCGGCAGGGTCATGCTCAACTGCTGGCCGACCGACAGGACGATGCCCTTGCGCGTCAAGCCCTTGAACCCCGGCATCTCGACGGTGATCTGGTAGTTGCCGGGCTGAAGCAGCGGTGCCTCGAAGTAGCCCCGCCCGTTGGTGATGAGCTGCTGGTTAGCGCCGGTATCGACGCTCGTGATCTTGACGGTCGCGCCCGGCAGCGGTGCGCTCTGCGCATCGCGGACGGTGCCTGAGATATTGCCTCGTGTTTCCTGGGCTCGTGCCGGCATGGCCACGAGCAGTGACACGAGAAAAACCCACAACGGAATCCGCATAGTCTGCTCCTTGCACCCGCGTTGCGAACACGGGCAGGACGGAGGTTCCGCCCGCGTGTGTTCGGTAGTGAGAGAGTGGGCGGATGCTATCCGTGTCCCGACGCCACTGTCAATCGGCGAGTGAGGTGCTCAAACAAGCCCCCCAGGATGGGAAGCAGGATCTTCCCTTCGAGCGGCTGCACCATGAAAGCAGCGTCTCACTGGCGCTTCCCGCCTCGACTGCCGTGAGACTGGAGCGTATGATGACCGAAATGCCCTTTTGCAACCGCCGCGGGGTCGCGGCTGTCGCGGGCCTCGCGGCTCTGCTCGTGGCCGGAGGCGTGCGGTCGACTCTCGAAGCGCGGCAGCAGCAGCCGCCGGCCGGGCAGCCGCGGCCGCTCGCCCCGCACCTCGCGCTTGTCGACCAGTCCTGTGTTTCGTGTCACGACGATGTTCGGCGCGAAGCCGGGCTATCGCTCGAAGCGCTCGCCACCGAAGGGGTAGACCGGCATCCAGATGTCTGGGAAAAGGTGGTGCGGAAGCTCCGCAGTCGCCAGATGCCGCCTGTTGGCGAGCCGCGCCCTGACGAAGCAACCTACGATCGGGCGGTCGGGTATCTGGAGGCCGAGCTCGACCACGCGGCCACGGCGCATCCCACCGCCGGCCGCACGGCGACATTTCGGCGGCTGACGCGCACGGAATATCACAACGCCATTCGGGATCTGCTCGCCCTCGACGTGGACGTGACGTCGTGGCTGCCGGGCGACGACTCCAGTTACGGCTTTGACAACGTGACGGTGGGCGATCTTTCGCCGACGTTGCTCGATCGTTACATTTCAGCCGCGGAGAAGCTCAGCCGGCTGGCCGTCGGACGGGCTAGCCGGTCGCCCGGTGGCGACACCATCCGCATGCCCGCCGATCTCACCCAGGAGGAGCACCTCGAGGGGCTTCCGATCGGCACCCGGGGCGGCGCCGTGGTCCCGTACACGTTCCCGCTCGACGGTGAGTACGAGTTCACGGTTCGGCTCATGCGCGACCGGGACGAGCACGTCGAGGGACTGACCGAACCGCACGAGGTCGAGTTGCTGCTCGATCGCGCACGGGCACAGGTGTTTACCGTGAAGCCTGGACAGATCGCCGGGCCTGGTGAACAGGCTCACGAGCCCGACGAGCACCTCAGGATTCGCGTGCCCGTGGCCGCCGGTCCGCACGTGCTGGGCGTAGCCTTTCTCAAGAAGCCATCGCTGCTACTCGAGTCTGCGCGTCAGCCCTACCAGGCGCATTTCAACTACTACCGGCACCCACGCGTCCAGCCGGCCGTCTACTCGATCTCCGTCGTGGGCCCGTTTACGGCCACGGGCCCCGGCGACAGCCCGAGCCGCCGCCGGCTGTTCGTGTCGGCCCCCGCCGTTCCTGCGCAGGAGGACGGAGCCGCGAAGAAGATCCTGGCCACGCTGATGCGCCGGGCGTACCGGCGCCCGGTGACCGAGGCCGACCTGCAGGGGCCGATGGCGCTTTATCGGAAGGCGCGCGCGGATGGCGATTTCGACGCCGGTATCGAGATGGCGCTCTCGAGTGTGCTGGTGAGTCCGAGCTTTCTGTTCCGCGTCGAGCACGATCCGCCCGGTGTCGCTCCCGGCCGCGCCTACCCGGTGAGCGATCTCGCGCTGGCCTCGCGGCTGTCGTTCTTCCTGTGGAGCAGCATTCCGGACGATCGGCTCCTCGATGTCGCGATTGCCGGAAAGCTGCACGATTCTGCCGTCCTCGAACGTGAAGCTCGACGCATGCTCGCGGACCCGCGATCCCGGTCGCTCGTGAACAACTTCGCGTCTCAGTGGCTGCACCTGCGTAATCTGGAGGGCATCACCCCGGACATGCGGCTGTACCCGGACTTCGACGACAACCTCCGGCAGGCGTTCCGCGAGGAGACCGAGCTGTTTCTCGACAGCGTGATGCGCGAGGATCGCAACGTCCTCGGTTTGCTGCAGTCCAACTACACGTTCGTCAACGAACGGTTGGCGAAGCACTACGGCATCCCGAATGTCTACGGCAGCCGTTTCCGTCGTGTCGATCTCGATCGCGACAGTTGGCGTGGCGGACTCCTGCGTGAGGGCAGCGTCCTCACCGTGACGTCATACGCGACGCGCACGTCTCCGGTGCTGCGTGGCAAATGGGTGCTCGACAACATTCTCGGCGTTCCGCCACCACCACCGCCGCCCAATGTGCCGGCGCTCGAGGACAACACCGTCGACGGCAGTCTGTCAGGCCGTGCCAGGCTGGCTGAGCACCGGAAGAACGCGATGTGCGCGGCTTGCCACAACCTGATTGATCCGGTCGGCCTGTCGCTCGAGAAATTCGACGCCGTGGGCCGCCGGCGTGCGCTCGAAGACGGCGCGACCATCGACGCGTCTGGCGGGCTGCCCGACGGCAGCCGGTTTGCCGATGTCGATGGGCTCGAAGCCGCGCTGCTGCAGCGGCCCGAGCTGTTCGTGGGGACGCTTACGGAAAAGCTGCTGACGTATGCGTCGGGACGCGGCGTGGAGTATTACGACGCCCCGGCCGTCCGTGCGATCGTGCGCGATGCACGCGCGCAGGACTTTCGCTTCTCATCGATCATTCTCGGTATCGTCAAGAGCCAGCCGTTTCAGATGAGGGACGCGCGATGATTATCACGAAGAAAGCCTTGCCGCGCCGGACGTTCCTGCGCGGAATGGGCGCGACCGTCGCGCTGCCCCTGCTCGACGCGATGATTCCGTCGATGACAGCCCTGGCGCGGACGCCCGCTGCGCCCGTTCGCCGGCTCGGATTCGTGTACATGCCGATGGGCTGCGACCTTGCGCGCTGGACGCCATCAGGTCCGGGCGCGTCGGTCGAGCTGTCGCCGACGCTGCAGTCACTGGGGCCCGTGGCCAGCCAGCTCACGGTGATCAGCAATATGGAGCTGAGGAACGCGTACCCGGGGACCCACGCCACGTCCAATGCGTCGTTTCTGAGCGCGGCTACGGCAAAGTGGACCGAGAGCACCGACTACTACCTGGGCACCACCGTCGACCAGGTCGCGGCCAGGCAGATTGGCAACCAGACGTTGCTGCCCTCGCTCGAGCTGTCGATGGATCTGCTCCAGATGGTGGGCCAGTGCGACAACGGCTACGCGTGCGTGTATCAGAACAACCTCTCCTGGTCCTCACCGACGACACCGCTCCCCGCCGAAGCCCACCCGCGCATCGTCTTCGAACGTCTGTTCGGCGAGGGTGGGAGCGCAGCCGATCGGCAGGCGGCCTTGCGGCGTCGAGCGAGCCTGCTCGACTCGGTTCGCGAGGACATCACGCGCCTGCAGCAGACGCTGGGACCCGAAGACCGCAACAGGGTGGGCCAGTATCTGGACACGGTGCGTGAAGTGGAGCGGCGGATCGAACAGGCCGAGACGCAGACGGCGGAGGTGCCGCTGCCCGATCTGGACCGGCCCGTGGGTGTGCCGGCGGCGTACGCCGATCACGCGAAGTTGATGTTCGATCTGCAGGTGCTGGCGCTCCAGGGCGACGTCACGCGGGTCATCACGTTCCAGCTCGCCCGTGAGACCAGCAACAGGAGCTACCCCGAAATCGGTGTGCCCGATCCGCATCACCCGCTCACCCACCATGGGAACGATCCTTCCAAGGTGGCGCGGATGGCAAAGATCAACGCCTTTCATGTCTCACTGTTCGCCGCCTTCCTGGAGAAACTGAAAGCGACTCCCGAAGGCAACGGGTCGCTGCTGGATCACTCGCTCTACCTCTACGGCAGCGGCATGGGCGACCCCAATGTGCACAACCACGTGAACCTGCCGGTTCTCGTTGCCGGCGGAGAAGCGGGCACCCGGGTCGGCGCGCGCCATATCAAGTACGCGGAGCCGACGCCGTTGGCCAACCTGCACCTGACGCTGCTCGAGCGTGCCGGCGTGCGCCTCGATGCCTTTGCCGACAGCAAAGGGCGGGTCGACGAGCTGCTCTCGATGTGACGCGAGAAAGACGATGACTAAAACACGTGTCCTGCTCGGCGCGGCGACGCTGCTGCTGCTCGTGAGCACGGCCGATGCGCAAGTGCGTCAGCGGCCACGTCCACCCGCGGCCTCGGTTGCCGATGCCGCCGAGCGGACCGAGTGGACCGCGCTCCGCGCGCTCCTGAAGCAGCGCGTCGACGCCAATGCTCCACAGATCGACGGCATGACGGCGCTGCACTGGGCGACGTACCACGATCAGACAGAGATCGCGGCGTTGCTCGTGCGCTCTGGCGCCAACGCCAATGTGACGACACGCTATGGCGTGACGCCGCTCTCCCTCGCATGCACGAACGGCGATGCCGCCATGGTGGAGCTGCTCCTGAAAGCCGGGGCCGAGCCGAACGCGGGCCTTCCGGGCGGCGAAACGCCGATCATGACGGCGGCGCGGACCGGCTCGCTCGCGTCGGTGAAGGTACTGCTAGCGGCCGGGGCAGCCGTGGATGGCAAGGACGAACGCCGCGGTCAGACGGCGCTGATGTGGGCGGCAGCGGAAGGGCACGATCGCGTGGTGCAGACGCTCATCGACGCCGGCGCCGACATGCGCGCACGGCTGCCGTCGGGGTTCACACCTCTGTTGTTCGCGGTGCGCGAAGGTCGCACGGCGGTCGTCAGCGTACTGCTCCGGGCAGGAGCGGACGTCAACGAGATGGTGCCAGTCGAAGGGCGCAGGCGCGGGTACGGCGGCGGGCTGCCGCCAGCCGGCGCGACACCCCTGCTAATGGCCGTCAAGAACGCGCACTTCGAGCTTGCCGCCGCATTGCTCGATGCCGGCGCCAATCCGAACATCGACGCGACCGGCTATACGGTGCTCCACGCCATCACAGCGGTGCGCAAGCCAGGCGTCGGCGATAACGACCCTGCGCCAGAAGGCTCCGGGAACCTGACGAGCATCGAGCTGGTCAAGCGGCTCGTCGCCCGTGGCGCGAACGTGAACGCGCGTATGACGAAGAAAGCCAATCTGAACAACACGCGGCTCAACGAGATCGGCGCCACGCCCTTCCTGCTGGCCGCGCTCACCGCCGATGCTGAGTTGATGAAGGTGCTGGCGTCCCTCGGCGCGGATCCGCTGCTGCCGAATGCCGATAACAGCACAGCGGTTCTGGTCGCAGCGGGTCTCGCGACCCGTTCTCCCGGCGAGGACGCCGGGACGGAGAAGGAGGTCATCGATGCGCTCCAGGTGGTGATCGACCTGGGAGCCGACCTGAACGGCGCGGACAAGAACGGCGAAACGGTGATGCACGCTGCCGCCTACAAGAACCTGCCGGGCGTCGTGAAGTTCCTTGCCGCCAAGGGCGCGAGAATCGACGTGTGGAATCGGCCGGACAAGTTCGAGTGGACGCCACTCGCCATCGCGGTCGGCTACCGCTTTGGTAACTTCAAGCCGTCACCCGACACCGAGGCCGCTATTCGCGACGTGATGCTGGCGGCCGGCGTCACCCCGCCCGTGACGGTGGTCGCCAAGACGCAGCAAATCTACTGAGTTGACCTCAATATGAGGTCGTCGCATCACGGCAATGCGTAGGCCAGAATTTCGCCGCCATAGGCCCCGCCGCTGACGGCGACGACGATGTACTGCTTGCCGTTGTGCATGTAGGTCATCGGGGAGCCCGTCTGCTGGATGGGCATCTCGACGGCGCCGGCGTCTTCCCCCGTGGCCTTGTCGTAGGCGCGCAATAGCGCCACGCGCACGCCGGTCGCGTTGGTGTGCACGCCGCCTTCGCCCGCAATCAGCAGTGTCTTGGTTGCGAGCACGCCGACGAACGTGCGGCCCGGCTGCCCGAGCCGCGGCAGATCGAGGCCCTTGAGTGCCACGTGGTTCTTGATGTTGTCGGGTGTCGAGCTGTGCGTTTTCTGCCAAATCAGCTCGCCGGTGTTCAGATCGTACGCCGTGATGCGGTCGTAGGGCGGCTTCGTCAATGGCAGCCCCTGTACCGTGCCGCCGCCGCCGCCGCCCGGTGCGCCCGCGAGGCCGGCTCCGCCTGGTCCCCCCGCTCTGCCCGGGCCTCCTGTTCGACCTCCGGCTGGGGTGCCAGCGGCGGCTGGTCCGCCACCCGGTGTGACGGCCGGTGGTCCACCCCGGCCGGGCGCACCCTCCCGCGCGGCGCCGGCTGCGCGGCCACCCGCAATTCGAGCCGGCGGGGGCGGCGCTGGCCCTTCGCCCGGTTCGCGCGGCGGGGCCACGGGCGGCCGGCCGGCGCGTGCCTGGCCTGCGACATACCCCATGTCGGTCTGCGCCGGGTTGGCCGCGACTAGGCCGTTGAGGAACACCGTCGTGTGCGAGTGAACGAAGAGACGATTGGTTTCCGGATCCAGCGCGCCGCCAGGCCAGTTGGCGCCTCCCGTATCCGCGGGGAGTTGCAGCGTGGCAGCGGCTCCGTCCAGGGTGCTGAGGACGGGCGGCGTGAAGATCGGCCCGATTTGGTAACGCTTCACGACCGCCACGGCCTCGGCTTTCAGTGCCGGGGTGAAGTCAATCAAGTCGTCCAGGCTGAGGCCCTGCCTATCGAATGGCGCCGGCTTGGTAGGGAAGGGCTGCGTCGGGCTGGTCCTTTCCTTCGGCACGGTGGACTGCGGCACGGGGCGTTCCTCGACCGGCCACAGCGACTCGCCCGTCTCACGGTTCAACACGAAGAGAAACGCCTGCTTTGTCGGTTGAGCCAGCGCCTTGATGCGCCGGCCGTTCATGGTGACGTCGAACAGGATCGGCGCGCACGGCAGGTCGTAGTCCCAGAGGCCGTGATGAACCGTCTGGTAGTGCCACTTGCGCTTGCCGGTCTTGATGTCGAGCGCCACGAGGCTCTCGTCGAACAGCGTGTTACCTGGCCGATTGCCGCCGTAATAGTCGCCTGTCGGCGTCTCGACCGGAACGTACACCAGTCCGAGTTCCAGATCCGCGCTGAACTGCGCCCACGCGCCTGTGTTCCCGTTGGCCAGTGCAGACTCGTCGTCCCACGTCTCGTATCCGAACTCGCCCTTTCGCGGAATCGTGTGGAAGATCCAGAGTCGCTTGCCGGTCCTGACGTCGAATCCACGAACATAGCCTTTGGCGTTGTGCACCGTTCGGGGAGCGCCGCCTGCCCGATGGGCGGCACCCACGACCACGACGTCGCCCGCGATCAGCGGCGTCGCGTTCAGGCCGATTTCTCCCGTGACCAGATCGATGTCCTGGTCGTTCTCGAGCTTGAGATCGACGACGCCGTTCTTGCCGAACGAGGGCACGAGGGCGCCGGTCTTCGCGTTGAGCGCGATCATCCGATAGCCGGGGGTGACGTAGATGATGCGCTGGTCGGCGCCGTCGGCGCTGGACCAGTAGGAGACGCCCCGGCCGGCGCCGTTACGCGGCGCGTTCTGGCCACGCGGCCCTTCGTCTTCGCTGTGCATCCACAACATCTCGCCCGACGCGGGGTTCAGCGCGATGACAGCGCGGCGGCTGCCGGCGGTGGTGTAGAGGACGCCGTTCACGACGAGAGGCGTCGCCGAGTAGAGGTTGTCCGGGCGCGGACCGAGAAAGTCGGTTTTCAGCCGCCACGCGATTTCGAGCTTCGAGAAGTTGGCCTTCGTGATCTGGTCGAGCGGCGAATAGCGGGTGCTGGCGAGGTCGGCGCCGTACGTCTTCCACTCGCTCTGCTGAGCCAGCAGCGAGATTGATGTGCAGACGATGAGCGCAAGGCCGCTCGTCATCAGATGAGCCTTCTTCACTGTGTCTCCTTCTAGCGAGCGGGAACGGAAGGCGCGTGGAACAGCACTTTCGCAAGCACGCTGGTCTCTTCCGCAAGGGGAGTGGCGCCGGCCGGGAGCCCTCCGGCACTCAGCAGGTAGCTGAGCAGTTCGACGATTTCAGTGCGCGAGAGGGTGCTCTGCTCGTCAGGCGGCATTCCTTTGATCTTGGTGACCAGCGCCGACAGGGGCTTGCCTTCCCACGCGCCGCTGAATTCCGGTCCGGCCAGAGGTGGGGCCTGTTCGATGCCGCCCAGGGTTTCGCCGTGGCAGCGAACGCAATTGGCCGCGTACAGCTTCTCGCCTCTGGTGGCCTGCTCTTTGGTGAACACCCCCGACAGCACCGACGGAGCAGCCGGTTCCTGCCTTGCCATGGCTGTCACAACCACCCAAACCAGCGCCGTGCCGCCAAGAAGTCGAAAACGAAGGTGTGTCACGCAGGACCTCGCGGTCTTCACCTGTGTTGATGCTGTCGAGACCGGCACTGTACTTCAACCGCACAGCGGCGGTCAAAAGGGTCCAGGCTGCCCGGGGCCTCGGCGCGACCGGCTGCAACTTCTACCGCCGTCCCGTGTTTGCACGGAGAGAGCCGTCGTCGCAGGCTCTTGACGTGTATAGTTTTGGCGCGCAGATTATGGAGGCTTGACCGTGCAGACTCACATTCGCGTTCTGGGCGTTCTGCAAATCCTGTATGCCTCGATAGGCGTGCTGCTGGGCCTCACAGTGTTGCTGGTGTTCGGTGGGGTGGCGGCCATTGTCGGCGTCAGTGCCAGCCCGCTCGACAGCCTTAAGGCGGTGCCGGTGCTCGCGCTCATCGGCACGCTGGCCGCCGGGTTTCTGATGGCGCTCTCTCTGCCCAGATTGATTGCCGGCATCGGCCTCCTGAAGCAACGGCCGTGGGCGCGCGTTCTCACGATCGTCGTCAGCGTCATCGGGCTGTTCGACGTGCCCGTCGGGCTGATCCTCGGGATCTATGGTCTTTGGGTGACGACCAGTCCCGCGGGCACGGCGATGTTCGAGGTCCCTCGCGCGGAAGCAACGCCGCTGGTGCAATAGCCAGGGCGCTGGCGTCAGCCGCGCTCAGTATGAATGCAGCGACGGATCGATCCGTGCGATCCACTCGAGGATCCCGCCGCGCAGGTTCTGCACGCGTGTGAACCCATTTTGCTTGAGCAGGTTCACGGCCTTGGCGCTGCGGATACCTGATTTGCATTGCACCACGATGTCCTTCGCGTCGGCTCCCTGCGGCAGCTCGCCAAGGCGCTTGGAGAGCTCGCCGAGTGGAATCAACGTGGAGCCCTCGATGCGGCAGATGTCGTATTCGCTCGGCTCGCGCACGTCGAGCAGGAAGACCTCGCCGTTGTCGAGCCGCCGCTTGAGGTCGCCCACGGTCGTCTCCAGCTCGGCCGGCAGCGTGCCGGCGTCGGCCGCTTTCACCGCGGGGGTGATGCCGCAGAACTGCTCGTAATCGATCAGCTTCGTCACTGTGGGATGGTCGCCGCACACGGGGCAGGCCGGATCGCGCTGGAGCTTCAGCGTGCGGAACTTCATCTGGAGCGCGTCGAACAGGAGCAGGCGGCCGATGAGCGGATCGCCAACGCCAAGAATCAACTTGATGGCTTCGGTGGCCTGAATGGTGCCAACCACCCCGGGCAGCACGCCAAGCACGCCGCCTTCGGCGCAGCTCGGGACCAGTCCAGGCGGGGGTGGCTCCGGATACAGGCAGCGGTAGCACGGGCCGTTCTTGCTGGCGAAAATCGAAATCTGGCCGTCGAACCGGAAGATGCTTCCGTAGACGTTGGGCTTGCCGAGCAATACGCAGGCGTCGTTGGTGAGGTAGCGCGTCGGAAAATTGTCTGCGCCGTCGACGATGATGTCGTAGTCCTTGAAGATGTCGAGCGCGTTCGTCGAATTCAGCATCGTCTCGTGTCCGACGACGCGGATGTTGGGATTGAGGCCGCGGAGCCGGTCGGCGGCGGCGCGCAGCTTGGGCCGGCCGACGTCTTCGGTGCTGTAGAGGATCTGCCGCTGCAGGTTGCTGAAGTCGACCGCATCGAAATCGACGAGGCCCAGCGTGCCGACGCCCGCTGCGGCCAGGTACAGCGCGGCGGGGGAGCCGAGCCCTCCGGCCCCGACGCACAGCACGCGCGCTTTCTTGATCTTGCGCTGTCCCTCGACGCCGACCTCCGGCATGATCAGATGCCGGCTGTATCGGCGGACCTCGTCATGGTTCAGGTCGAGGCTGGCGGGCGTTTCGGGCGCGGGCGCTCCACCCGCGACCGACGGCACGATGCTGACCGTGTCTTTGTCACCAACCGGCGTCTGTTCCTTGGTCAGGTAGCGGATGTCTTCGTCGTTCACGTAGACGTTCACGAAACTGCGCAGGCGGCCTTCCGGGGTGAACAGGTGGTTGCGCAGTTCGGCGTGCACTGCGACCAGATTCTGCAGTACTTCCCCGACGTTCGAGCCGGCCACTTGCACGGTGGCCTGCTGGTCCGTGAACGGACGAAGCGGGGTGGGGATGAATACGGTCGTTGCCATGCTGATGTCCTCGTCACAAACAAAAAAAGCCCGGAACGACTGGTTCCGGGCCCGGAGAGCGCCTGCGACCTGACGTGCTGTTGTTACTCGATGCCCGTCACCACGCGCGTCTGCTCCAGCCCAGCCGTGGGCCGACAACACAGACACGTAGCGGAGACAATCGAGCCAGGCATTTCACCTACGTACATATCGCACCGGACGGGTTCCTGGCAACTGACGCCTCGAAGTGGTTCTTTCGCATCGAGCGCACCGGCTCGGCGGTGGGTGACGTCTCTCTGCGCATTTCCTCTCGACGATCTAGCCGAGAGCGCCCAACCCGCCGACTGTCTCGGGGCTTGGGGCTTGGGGCTCGGGGCTTGGGGCTTGGGGCGTGAGCTCCTTACAAAAACAGCTCGTACGCGGGATTGTCCTGTTCGCGTTCGAACCGGTAGCCGAGCGTGGTCAGAAAGCGGTCGAACTTCGGGGCGTCGGCGGGCGGCACTTCGAAGCCCGCGAGAACGCGGCCGAAGTCAGCGCCGTGGTTTCTGTAGTGAAACAGGCTGATGTTCCAGCGGCCGCCCAGTTCCTCCAGAAAACGCTTCAGCGCGCCCGGCCGCTCCGGAAACTCGAATCGGCACAGCTGCTCGTCGTGCACGCTCGGACTGCGGCCTCCCACCATGTGGCGCACGTGCAGCTTGGCGAGCTCATTGTCGGTCAAGTCCACGGCCCGATAGCCGGCAGCCTGCAGCGCCGTGCTCAACGCCACCGCATCCTCGTGCGACGTGGTGGCGATGCCCACGAAGATGTGCGCCTCACCCCGGTCGCTCAGCCGATAGTTGAACTCGGTCACCACACGATCGCCGAGGGCCGCGCAGAACTCGCGGAACGCACCAGCCCGCTCGGGAATGGTGACCGCAAACAGCGCTTCTCTCGACTCACCAAGCTCCGCGCGCTCGGCGACAAACCGCAGTCGATCGAAGTTCATGTTGGCGCCGCTGAGCACGGCCACAAGCTTCGCGCCCGTCGCACCCGTTCGCTTCACCCACTTCCGCAGCCCCGCAACCGACAACGCACCGGCCGGTTCCAGGATCGACCGGGTGTCCTCGAACACATCCCTGATCGCGGCGCAGATCTCGTCGTTCGACACGAGAACGATCTCGTCCACGGTCTGGCGCGCCAGCTCGAACGTTCGTGCACCGACCTCACGCACGGCCACGCCGTCCGCAAAGATCCCCACATCGTCGAGCGCAACGCGACGGCCGGCGCGAAGCGAGCGGAACATGGCGTCGGCCTCATGCGGCTCGACGCCGATCACCTGGATCGACGGCGCGAGCGCTTTGACGTAGCTGGCGATGCCGGCAATCAGGCCGCCGCCGCCGACGGGCACGAACACCGCGTCGACGTCGCCAAGGCGATGGCGGAGAATCTCGGTGGCGATGGTGCCCTGACCAGCGATGACGAGCGGATCGTCGAACGGGTGGATGAAGATGCGACCTGTGGTGGCCGCGAGCTCGTCGCAGCGCACCCGCGCGTCCGCGTAGCTGTTGCCGACGAGGACGACCTCGGCCCCCATGCCGCGAACCGCCTGCACCTTGATCTCCGGCGTCGTCTGCGGCATCACGATGAGCGCCGTGATGCCGAGATGGCGGGCCGAGAAGGCGACGCCCTGCGCATGGTTGCCGGCGCTGGCGGTGATGACGCCCCGCGCCCGTTCCTCGGGCGTGAGATGCGCCATGCGGTTGTAGGCGCCGCGCAGCTTGAAGCTGAACACGGGCTGCAAATCCTCCCGCTTCAGAAGGACCGAATTGCCCAGGCGTTCTGACAGTCGCGGTGCTGGCTCGAGCGGCGTCTCGATCGCGACGTCGTACACACGACTCGTGAGCACCAGCCTCAGCATCGCGTCGATGGTGAGGACCTCCTCCATCGGTCAGCGTGTCGAGAGCGAGTAGATGTCGTTCAGAATGCCTGCGGCCGTCACGGCCGGGCCCGCGCCCGGGCCGCTGATGACGAGTGGTTCGGTTCGGTACCGCCGCGTAGTGAAGGCGACCAGGTTGCGCGTGCCCTGGAGGGCGCCCACCGGACTCGACACAGGCACCGCGATGAGCCGCGCCGACACGGCCGTGGGACTGGCGGTCACGACGTACCGCAGCACGCGTCCCTTTGTGGCTTCACGAGCGGTGCGCTCGGCCCACTCGGCATCGACCGATGGCAGCCGCGCCATGAACTGATCGAGCGGCAATTTGCGCAGCGGACGCGGCACGAGGTCGTCTGCTGTCGGCGCCGGACCCCGGTAGCCGAGCAGGCGCGCAAGAATCAGCGCCTTGCGCGCGGCGTCCTTGCCCGACAGGTCGTCGCGCGGATCCGGCTCGGCATACCCGAGCTCGACAGCTTCGCGCACGGCCTGCGAGAACGGCTTGCCCGACGACACCGCGGACACCACGTACATCAGCGTGCCGCTGACGGTGCCCTCGATGCGCAGCACGCGGTCGCCTGTCTCGACGAGCTTGTAATGGGTGTCGATGATCGGCAGCCCAGCTCCGACGGTGGCTTCGTAGCGAATCGTGCGGCCGGCCGCCGCCGCGGCGCCCATGAGCGCATCGTACGACTCCCATGCGCCGGCCACCGGTTTCTTGTTGGCCATCACGACGTCGAAGCCGTGGCCGAGCGCCGTGCGCAGGAGGTCGCCGGTCTCTTCGCTGGTGACGTCCACGAGTACCGGCTGCGAGACGGCGTGACTGGCCATCAGCGTCAGCGCTTCTGCGGCGGTGGCCGCGCGGCCGCCGAGCGCCGTGAGCAATGCGCCGCCATCTTTCTCGCGGGCCAGTTCCAGGAGCCGGCGCCGCGACAACCCTTTGGGCTCGAAGACGTAGCCCGATCGATCGAGCAGCCCCACGACGCGCACGAGCGGCCGGCCGCTCGGCGTGGCCATCTGATCGGCCAGCGCACGGCCGACGCGCCCAAATCCGAGCAGCACCACGTCGGTCTGTGGCTTCTGCAATGGCCGCCCGCCGCCGATCTTCGACAACTGAAACGCGGCGTGCACACGTCTGGCCGCCTCTGGCGCATCGGCTTCGGCGACGACGAACGAGATGTTTCGTTCCGACGACCCCTGCGCAATGGCCACCACGCTGATCCCGGCCGCCGCGAGTGCGGAAAAGACGCGCGCCGCAATGCCCGGCGTGCCCACCATGCCCTCGCCGACGACCGCCACGACGGCCATGCCCGACCGCGCGCTGACGTTGTCGATCAACCCGCTCGCCAGCTCGTCTTTGAAGGCGCGTCGCAGCGCCTGCACGGCACGCGCGGCTTCGGCTTCCGAGAGCGTGAACCCGATGGAGCTTTCTGACGAGGCCTGGAAGATCGTCGACACGGACAGCTGTTCGACATCGACCGATGCGAAGGTGCGCGCCGCAATCCCGTGCACGCCCGCCATGCCCTTGCCTGCCACCGTGACAACGGCCTGGCCGCGGATGACAGCAAGCGCCTTGACGGGATGGCCCGATCCGCCTCTCCGGGCGGAGACTTCTGTTCCTTCACGTTCGGCGTCGATGAACGATCGGACGCGGAGGACGATGCGGGTGCCGGCGATCGGGATCAGGGCGCGCGGGTGCAGCACCTTGGCGCCGTAATAGGCAACCTCGGCCGCCTCGCCATGGTGCAACTGGGGAATGAGACGCGCATCGGGCACCATCCGGGGGTCGGCGGTGAGGATTCCAGACACGTCCTTCCACAGCACGACCTGCCTGGCGCCGATCACACGCGCCACCAGCGTGGCCGTGAGATCCGATCCGCCACGGCCCAGCGTGGTCACCGATCCGTCGGGCCCCTGTCCGATGAACCCCGGTATGACCGCAATGCGGCGGGCGCGGAGCATCGGCCGGAGGGCGGCCCGCGCCGCCACGGCCGTTTCGTGCAGCTGGGGGGCGGCTCCGCCGTGCGCGCCGTCGGTCCGCACCACGTCCACCGCGTCGAGGTAGTCGGCCTTGACCCCAAGGGTCCGCAGCACGGCGGCCATCATGGCGGCCGACAGCCGTTCGCCCCGCGAGACGATCATGTCGCTTGCGCGCGGGGCAAGGTGGCCCAGCACGCGCACGGCCGCGCACAGATCGCGATACTCGCGCGCGGCCTGGTCGATCGACGAGAGCAGGGCCCGCCGTGCGGGCCCCGCGGGCACGAGCTCGCGCACGATCCGGCGGTGACGCACGAGCAGGGCCGCCGCAACGCTCGCCGCCTGTCTGTCGTTGCCGGCCATGGCCTGACGGGCGCCGTCGAGTAACTGGTCGGTCACGCCGCCCAGCGCAGAACAGACCACGACGAGGCTGCCTGCGTGGTCCTTGATCAGGCCGGCCGCCTTGCGAATGGCGGGACCATCGGCCAGCGACGCGCCGCCGAATTTCCACACCGCGAGTGCAGCGCTGTTCTGTCTGTCGGGCCTCATTGAGCCGATGCCTGGGGCACGCGCGTTGCCTGGTCGATCGCGTTGCGCACGGCATCGTAGTCGTTCGGCAGTTCGAGCGGCGGATTGGCGTAGCGCCGGCGCCCGACCGCACTGTCGGCTGAGTGGTAGGCGATCTTGAAGTCGGTGAACTTGAGGCCCGTCGCCGTCGAGATCACGATCACGCGATCGGTCTTCTTGATCTCACCGCGCGCGACCAGTTTCTCGAGCGCGGCCAGCGCCACACCGGTGTGCGGGCAGTTGAACAGGCCCGAGAGATCGGCCCGCGCGGCCGCGTCGGCCAGTTCCATCTCGGTGGCCTGCTCCACAATCCCGTCGTACCGCTGCAGCGTGCTGATGGCCTTCCGAATGGATACGGGGTTGCCGATGCGAATGGCCGACGCCTGCGTGGGCTGCGAGGTCATCGGCTCGAACGCCCAATTGTTCTTGTAGGCGCGGTAGAGCGGATTGGCGGCCTCGGCCTGGGCGACGACGATGCGAGGCCGTTTGGTGATGAGTCCGAGCTCGATCATCAGGTCGAAGCCGGCGCCGAGCGCGCTGACGTTCCCCAGATTGCCGCCCGGGATGATGATCATGTCGGGCACCTGCCAGTCGAACTGCTGCACGATCTCCACCGAGATCGTCTTCTGTCCCTCGATGCGCAGGCTGTTCATCGAGTTGGCGAGGTAGACACCCTCTTCCTGAACCAGCCGCCGCACGATTTGCATGCAGCCGTCGAAGTCGGTGTCGAGCGCCATCACTCGGGCGCCATTGGCCAGCGGCTGAACGAGCTGAGCCGACGTCACGAGTCCGCGGGGAAGAAAGACGATGGCCGGGATACCCGCCGCGGCCGCATAGGCCGCGAGCGCGGCAGACGTGTCGCCGGTGGAGGCGCACGCCACCGCGCGCACACCGGCGCCATCGGCGATCATCTGCTTGACCACCGACACGAGCACGGTCATCCCGAGGTCCTTGAAGGATCCGGTATGCGAGTTGCCGCACATCTTGACCCAGAGGTCGTCGACGCCGATCTCGCGTCCGTAACGCTCCGCCCAGAACAGATTGGTGCCGCCCTCGTCCATCGAGACGATGTTCTCGTTGCGGATCTCGGGGCAGACCCACTCCTTCTTGCCCCACACACCAGAGCTGTAAGGCCAGAGCGTTCGCTTGTAGCGTTCCTCGAAGAGCCGCATCCACGTGGTCGCGCTGCGCTGACGCAGCAGATCGACGTCGTGCACCACCTGCAGCAGGTCGCCGCACGTGGGGCAGTGGTACAGGGGCTGCCAGATCGAGTGGTCGCCAGGGCAACCGGCGGCACAGCGGAAGACGGCGTGATAGCTGGTGGTCATGCTTGGGGCACCGCGACATCGGCGCCGACGCTCGCTTCGAACTCCGCGAGCGATCGTCCGATGCGAATGGGCTCGACGCACTTGCCGGCGAGGACCTCCACGGTCTTGTAGCCATTGCCGGTGATGCAGATGACGATCGACTCGTCGCGAGAAATGGCACCCGACTCGATCAGCTGCCGGGTGGCAGACACCGTCACGCCGCCGGCCGGCTCCGTGAAGATGCCCTCCGTCTCGGCCAGCAGCTGGATGCCCTCGATGATCGCATCCTCCTCGACCATCGCGCCAGACCCGCCGGTCGATCTCAGCGCGCGCAACACCTGGAAGCCGTCTGCCGGATTGCCGATCGCAATCGACTTGGCGATGGTCTTCGGCTTGACGGGGTCGGGAAACTCGTCGCCCTTTTCGAGCGCACGGATCACCGGGGCGCAGCCAGCGGCCTGCGCCGCGTGAATCCGCGGGAGGTCGCCCGACACGAGGCCGAGCGTCCTGAACTCCTCGAAACCCTTCAGGATGCGCGGCAGCAGCGTGCCGCCTGCGACGGGGCAGACGACGTGACGCGGAAACGTCCAGCCCAGCTGCTCGGCAATCTCGAAGCCGTAGGTCTTGGCACCTTCCGCGTAGTACGCCCGAAGGTTGATGTTGGCAAAGCCCCACCCGTATTGCCCGGCCACCTCCGTGCACAGCCGGTTCACATCGTCGTAATTGCCCCGCACGGCGATGATGCGCGGGCGATAGACGGCGGCGCCCGCGACCTTGCCGGCTTCGAGGTCGTCGGGGATGAACACGGCGCAGGTGAGGCCGAGCCGTGCCGCGTGCGAGGCGACACTACCGGCGAGGTTGCCGGTCGACGCGCAGGCGAACACCGTGAACCCCAGCTCGACCGCGCGCGTGGCGGCCACCGACACGACGCGGTCCTTATAGGAGCAGGTCGGATGATTGACCGAGTCGTCTTTCACGTACAGCTCGCGAACGCCCAGCCGCTTGGCGAGCCGGTCGGCCCGCACGAGCGGCGTGAAACCGGAGTGCATGCCCGTGCGCGGCTCGCCCTCGATGGGTAGCAGCTCGCGGTAGCGCCAGATGTTCTCGGGCCGGGACTCGATCGTCTGCCGGGAGATCAGCTTGCCGATGGCCTCGTAATCGAAGTGCACTTCGAGCGGGCCCATGCACTTGTCGCAGACGTACAGCGCGGCTGGCGGAAAGATGGCGTGGCAGATATGGCAGCGAAGCGTGAAGTTCATGAGTCGTGTCCTGATGAAACCACGGGAGGATGTGGCGACAGCGTTCTGATCGTATACGGCAGTCCCAGGCGCGTGTAGATGTCGCCCAGCAGCGTGCTGGCTTCGTCTTCACGCCCCATCACGAGGAGGGCAATCGAAGGCCCCGCCCCGCTGAGGCAGGCGCCCAGAATGGACGGATGGTCGAGCGCGAGCGCGTCGGCCAGTCCTGGAACGTAGGCGGCGCGCGCCGGCTGGTGCCACCGATCGCGCAGCGCCTCGCGCAGATGCTCGTACTGTCCGGTTTCGAGCGCCCGCACGAGCAGCAGCGCCCGCTGCAGGTTGAACACGGCGTTTTCGAGCGGGATGAGCCGCGGGACGACGGTGCGGGCGAACGCCGTCTCGAGCTCGGCGCCAGGGGTGGCGACGACGAAGTGCAGGTCGTCGGGCCAGCGCCAGGCGCACGTGATGATGCGACCGTCCGATTGCTGACAGCTCAACGTGAGGCCGCCGAGCAGCGCCGCGGCTGCGTTGTCCGGATGCCCTTCGATAGCGGTTGCGATGACCATGAGGTCGTCATGGGCGCGCGGGCTCGTGAGCGTCTCGTACAACTTCAGGCCGGCCACGGTGGCGGCCGCGCTGCTGCCCAGCCCGGCGCGCATCGGGATGTCGCTCTGCACCTCGAGGCGCAACCCGGGCGCCGGGTCGCCGAAGTGTTCGCGCGCGCGCCGAAAGCCCGTCAGGATGCGGTTCTCGCCCGGCGGCGTCGACGACCCGAAGTCCATCTCGAGGATGCCGGGCGCCGACGGCAGGACCTCGAGGATCGTGACGCGCAGATAGAGCCCGACCGCGACCGACAGCGCGTCGAATCCAGGGCCCAGATTGCTGATGGACCCGGGGACGAGGATGGTCTCGTGCGCGTGGGCGCCCGTCTGCATAAGCTCTCAATCATAGACCACGGTCGGCTCGGCGCCTGTGTGAGCGACGTGCCGGGGGCGGCATTGAATCCATGGAGCCGGCCCACTACCATGAGCCGTGGAAAACGCGCTCGCCGCCACCGACGAGTCTGTTGCCGCCAAGCGTGCCACGGCCGGGACAGGGCTGTTGCAGGTGGTGGACGTCGGCGGCCGGAGCGTGGTGAGCCGCGCGTATGCCACCAGCCCCCTGCGGTGGCTCATGCCGCGCAATCACGGCCATGCGGCGTGGGTCTACAGTTCCACGTTCGGCGGTGGGCTGGTCGATGGGGATGCGTTGAACGTGCAGATCGAGGTGGGGCCCGCTGCCACCGCCCTGTTGGCCACGCAGGCGTCGACGAAAATCTATCGATCGCCGCGCGGGACGAGCTCCCACCTGCAGGCCCACGTGCACGCCGGCGCATGTCTGGTGCTTCTGCCCGATCCCGTGGTGCCGTTTGCCGGCGCACGCTACCGGCAATCTCAACAGATCGACGTCGCCGCCGACGCGAGTCTCATCGTGGTCGACTGGGTGTCCTCGGGCCGCGTCGCGCATGGAGAACGCTGGCTGTTCGAACGGCTACGGACGTCTCTCCGTGTCCGGTACGACGGCCGGCTGGTGTGCCATGACGCTGTCACGCTCGATGCGAGCGACGGCGCGTTGGCCGATCGCATGGGCCGATTCGACGTGCTCGCCACAGTGGTGCTGATGGGGCCTCGCTGTCGAGAGGCGGTCGAGGCGATACTGGGGGCGGCACGCGCGGACGGACCGGCTCCGCGCGCCGATCTGTATCGTGCCGTCGCGCCACTGGGCGCGTCTGGCGCGCTCGTGCGTCTCGCGGGCAGGTCGGTGGAGCAGGTGGGGCATTCGTTGCGCGCCGCGCTGCAGTTTCTTCCGCGTCTGGTCGGCGATGACCCGTGGGCACGCACCTGGTGATTTCATGCATCTGACTCCTCGAGAGATCGACAAGCTCGTGCTGCATCAGGCCGGGGTGCTCGCGCAGAAGCGGCTCGCGCGCGGGCTCCGCCTGAACTACCCGGAAGCCGTCGCGCTCATCGCCACGCAGCTGCTGGAGCTCATTCGCGATGGCCGGCCGGTGGCCGAGCTCATGGACCTCGGGCGGCAGATGCTGGGACGCGACGACGTCCTCGAGGGTGTGCCGGAGATGATCGACGAGGTGCAGATCGAAGGCACCTTTCCGGACGGGACGAAGCTCGTGACCGTGCATCATCCGATCGTGTCGGCGCAGGGCGACATGGCACTTGCGCTCTACGGCAGCTTTCTCACGCGTCACGCTCAACGACCTGCGAGCGCCGAAGGGGTCTCGCCGGCCGCGTCGCCCGGCGCGACGCACACGGCGGGCGGTGAGCTCGTGCTCAACGAAGGGCGTGCCACCGCCGAGCTCGGCGTCGCCAATCATGGCGACCGTCCGATTCAGGTGGGCAGTCACTATCATTTTGCGGAAGTGAATCGGGCGCTCGTGTTCGACCGCGCCGTGGCCTACGGCATGCGGCTCGACATCCCGGCCGGCACCGCCGTGCGGTTCGAGCCGGGCGACACGCGCACCGTGCACCTGGTCGCCATCGCCGGTCGCCGCATCGTGCGCGGCGGCATCGATTTCGCCAACGGCCCCGTCACCGAGGAGACGCGAGCAAGGATCAAAGAGACCGGGTCTCCGGGACAACTCAGCGGAGACCCGGTCTCCTAAGAACTCAGCGAAGACCCCAAAGAGACCGGGTCTCCGGAAGAGCTCAGCGGAGACCCGGTCTCCTAGTCATCATCTATGGCCCATCACATCGATCGCCGTCACTACGCTGCCATCTACGGACCGACGACCGGAGACCGGGTCACGCTCGGCGACACCGGTCTCGTGGCTGAAGTGGAGCAGGACGCCACGGTGTACGGCGACGAGTGCAAGTTTGGCGGCGGCAAGGTGCTGCGCGACGGCATGGGGCAGGCGGCCGGCGTGTCGCAGGATCGTGCTCTCGACTGCGTCATCACCAACGCGCTCATCGTCGACTGGACCGGCATCCGCAAGGCGGATATCGGGATCAAGAACGGGCGCATTGCTGGCATCGGCAAGGCCGGCAACCCCGACATGATGGCGGGCGTCGACGAGGCGATGGTCGTGGGCGTGACGACCGAGGCCATCGCGGGCGAAGGGCTCATCGTGACGGCCGGCGGCATCGACGCGCACATTCACTTCATCTGTCCGCAGCAGGTGTACGAGGCGCTGGCCAGCGGTGTCACCACGTTCATTGGCGGTGGAACGGGCCCGGCGACGGGCACCAATGCGACGACCTGTACGCCGGGCGCGCACCACATCGAGCTGATGCTGCAGGCGACCGACACCCTGCCGATGAATTTTGGCTTTCTCGGCAAAGGCAATACATCGAGGCCGGAGGGTCTCGAGGAGCAGATTCGCGGGGGCGCCATCGGGCTGAAGCTGCATGAAGACTGGGGCTCGACGCCTGCGGCGATCGATTGCTGTCTCACGGCTGCCGACGCCCACGACGTGCAGGTCGCGATTCACACCGACACGTTGAACGAGTCGGGATACGTCGACGACTCCATTGCCGCGTTCAAGGGGCGGACAATTCACACGTACCACACGGAAGGTGCCGGCGGCGGGCACGCGCCGGACATCATTCGTGTCTGCGGCGAGCCAAACGTGCTGCCGAGCTCGACCAATCCCACGCGGCCGTACACGGTGAACACCCTCGACGAGCATCTCGACATGCTCATGGTCTGCCATCACCTCGACAAGAACATCCCGGAGGACGTCGCATTTGCCGAGAGCCGCATCAGGGGCGAGACCATTGCGGCTGAGGACGTGCTCCATGACCTCGGCGCCATCAGTATGATGTCGAGCGACAGCCAGGCGATGGGCCGCGTGGGCGAAGTGATCTGTCGCACGTGGCAAACGGCCCACAAGATGCGTGGCGAGCGGGGGCGCCTGCCTGGCGAGTCGGGCGCCAACGACAATCTGCGCATCCGCCGCTACATCGCGAAGTACACGATCAATCCAGCGCTCACTCATGGCGTGGCGCACGAGGTGGGCTCGGTAGAGGTGGGCAAGCTGGCCGACCTCGTGCTGTGGAAGCCGGCGTTCTTCGGGGTGAAGCCGGAACTGGTGCTGAAGGGCGGGTTCATCGCGTGGGCGCAGATGGGCGACGCCAATGCGTCCATTCCGACGCCGCAGCCGCTGCTGATGCGGCCGATGTTCGGCGCCTACGGTCGCGCGACGGGCGCCACGTCGATCGCCTTTGTTTCCGCGCTGGCCCTCGACAGCGGGACGGTCGCCCGGTACGGGCTGACGAAGCGCGCCGCCGCCGTGCGTGGATGTCGCACGGTTCAGAAGCGCGACATGAAGCTGAACGACGCGCTGCCCCGCATGCATGTCGATCCGGAGACCTACACGGTGACCGCCGATGGCGAGCCGCTGCGCTCCGAGCCGGCGCGCGTGCTTCCGCTGGCGCAACGGTACTTTCTGTTTTGATCTGCACCAGTGGCGACCTTGGTGTTCGGGCACACACGCGATTGACCTGAAACGGCATCCGGCATGGCGCTCCTGATCTGGCAACTGGCCGACTCCGCGTTCCCGACGGGGGCGTTCGCGCACTCGGGCGGCCTCGAGTCGGCGTGGCAGCACGGCGAGATTCCCGATCGCGACGCGCTGCGACGGTTCGCGCAGGCCAGCCTGCTGCAGGCCGGCTACGGCGTGCTGCCCCTGGTGAACGGCGCCTTCCGCGCTCCGGGACGATTGGCCGATCTAGACGCGCTTGCCGACGTGTTCCTGACCAACCCTGTGGCGAACCGCGCGAGCCGCATTCAGGGCCGGGCACTCGTCGGCACGTGCGGTCGAGTGTGGCCATCGGCGGCCCTCCAGGATTTGGCCGAGGTAATCGGGCAGACGTCCGCGCACCTGGCTCCGGTCACTGGTGTGATCCTGCGGCAACTCGGCGTGCCTCTTTGGACGATTCAGACGCTCGTGCTGTTTCTGACAGGCCGCTCGGTCTTTTCCGCCGCGGTTCGCCTGGGCATCGTGGGCAGTTACGACGCACAGCGGCTGCAATCCGAGATGGGCCCCGTTGTCGACGAGGTGCTGGCGCGTTGCGCGGAGCTCGACGAAACGGACCTGGCCCAGGCGGCGCCGATGATCGACATCTTTCAGGCGGCGCACGATCGGCTGTACTCGAGGTTGTTTCAAAGTTAGAGGGCGGCCCGACGCCTGGGACTTGGGCGATTGATAATTGAGGATCTGACATGCACGAGCACCGCGACCACCACGACCACGATCACGACCCTGTCAGCCCGGGGATCTTTCACGAGCGCGCCGTTCCGTTGACGCGCGATTTCAGGCAGCGGGCATTCACCATCGGCATCGGCGGCCCGGTCGGCAGCGGCAAGACCGCGCTCCTGCTGGCCCTGTGCCGCAGGCTTCGAGACACGCACGACATCGCGGTCGTCACCAACGACATCTTCACGAAGGAAGACGCGGAGTTTCTGGTCAGGCACGAGGCGCTGGCGCCAGAGCGGATCTCGGCGGTGGAGACCGGCGGCTGCCCGCACACGGCCGTGAGAGATGACGTCAGTCAGAACCTCGACGCGTTGCAGCAGCTGATGGTGAAGTTCACGCCGCAGCTGCTCTTCGTCGAGAGCGGTGGCGACAATCTCGCGGCGCAATTCAGCCGCGAGCTGGCCGACTACACCATCTACGTCATCGACGTCTCGGGCGGCGACAAGATTCCACGTAAGGGCGGCCCCGGCATCACGCAGTCGGATCTGCTCGTCATCAACAAGACCGATCTGGCGCCGCTCGTCGGGGCCGACCTCGGCGTGATGGAGCGTGATGCGCGGCGAATGCGCGGCGACGGCCCGTTCGTCTTTGCGCAGGTCACGCATGGCGTGGGCCTCGACGCGATTGCCGACGACATGCTCGGGGCGTGGCACCGGGCCACAGCCCATCCGTGACCGCCGGCGGCCAGCTTGCGGCTCGAGGAAAGCGGCTCACGCTTACGGCTCTTCGTAAGCCGTAAGCCGTAAGCCGCCTATCCCCAAATCTTGCCTGGATTCAGAATGCCCTCTGGATCCAGCGCTTGCTTGATGGTGCGCATCAGCGCCAGTTCCTCCACGCTGCGCGTGTAACTGAGGTATCGCCGCTTCAGGAGGCCGATGCCGTGCTCGGCCGAGATCGTGCCGCCGCACTCGCGCACCAGACCGTAGACCAGCGCCTCGATCTGTTCCTCGGGCTGGTCCCCCTCGCACACCTTGAGCGACAGGTGCAGGTTGGAATCGCCGATGTGGCCGAAGAAGGCGGTGTCGGCCGCCGGCCAGCGCGCGCGCAGCGCCTGGCCGCAGGCGTCGACGTAGGCGCCGAGTCGTCTCGCCGGGATGCCGAGATCGAATCCGATGTTGGGCCAGAGGATGCGGGGAAATTCGCCCGACGCGTCGCGCACCTGCCAGAACGTCCGGGCCTCGGCGGCCGACTGGGCGACGCTCGCGTCGACGATGAGGCCGGCGTCAGAGGCGGCACCGAGCATCGATTCGAATCGGGTCTGGTCGGCATCCTGATCGCCGCCGAGCGATTCGATCAGCACGTAGAGGCCGAGACCCGGCGCGAGCGGTCGCGGCATGCCAGTCACCCGCGTCGTCACCATCCCGTAGAAGTCGGGCCACATCATCTCGAACGCCGAAAGCGTGCCGCCGAGCGCCTCGCGCGCATGCCGTAGCAACGCCAGTCCGCTGTCGTAGTCGGGAACGGCGCAGAAGGCGGTGCACAGGCTGCGCGGCCGAGGGTGCAGCCGGACGACCACGCGCGTGATCACGCCGAGCGTGCCCTCCGATCCGATGAAAATCTGCTTGAGGTCGAGGCCGGCGTTGTTCTTGATGAGCTTGTTGAGCGACGTCACCACTGTGCCGTCGGCGAGCACCACCTCGAGGCCGAGCACGAGATCGCGCGCCATGCCGTACCGGATGACGCGATTCCCACCAGCATTGGTGGCCACCGTGCCGCCGATCTGACACGAACCGCGCGCGCCGAGGTCGAGCGGAAAGAACAGTCCCGCGGCCAGGGCGGCCTCCTGCACCGTCTGCAGCGGCGTTCCAGCCAGGGCCGTCAACGTCGAGGCCGCCTCGTCGATCTCTTCGATGCCCGACATGCGGTCGAGCGAGATGACGACACATCCGGCGACCGGCGTTGCGCCTCCCACGAGTCCCGTCAATCCGCCTTGCGGCACCACCGCGACGCGACGGGCGTGACACAGACGCAGGACGGTCGCGACCTCGACCGTGGTCCGCGGCCGCACGAGCGCCAGCGGCAGGCCGCCGGACATCGCGACCATCCAGTCGCGCAGATACCGTCCATCGATGGCCTTGCCTGTGACGACTTGACCCATGCCGAGCGTGGCGGCCAGCGCGTCGATGAGTGCAGAGCGATCGTGGTCGGTCATGAGCCCGGCGGTCTCCGATGAACGTCAGGTGCGGGAGTATATCCGCGCCGTGCACCGTGTTTCCGCCCATTGTCCTCGCGGCTCTGCTATAACGGCCTGCATGCTCAACAGATGGACGAGACTTGGCGCCGTGCTGGTGGTGGCTCTCTGGGCACGGACGCCGTCGGCGGCGGCCCCGGCTCATGTCGATATCACCTGGATGTCGATTTCGAACATCTACTACGAAATCGGCGACCTACGCGTCCTCACGGATGGGTACATCAGCCGGATTCCGCAGCAGACCTTTTACGGCGGCGGTGGAGGGCTGGCGCAGACGCGAAGCACGTTCGTGCCCGACGAGCCTGCGGTCACGCGCGTGCTGGAGGCCATTGGCGGCAAGACCCGCGTGAACCTGCTGCTCAGCGGCCACAGCCACTTCGATCATTCGTTCGACACCGCGACGTGGGCCAAGCTGACGGGCGCGTCGATCGTGGGGCCGCGAACGACGTGCCTGCAGGCGCAAGCGGAGCGTCTCGCAGCGGATCGGTGTCGCGCGGTGTTGGGCGGCGAGAAGATCACGCTGGCCGAAGGCGTCACGATGTGGGTTGTGCGCTGGAATCACAGCGGCGACCTGGCCAGCAATCCCGAGCAGCACAACGCGGTCGAGCTCGATGCCGCGCCGCGTCCCGATCCGTCGACGGGGGGGCTGCACCCTGGTGTCGCCGAAGATTTTCCCAACGGCGGCGGCAGTCGCGGTTACCTGTTCGTTGTCGACACACCGGATGGCAAGTTGAGCTGGTTCTTCCAGAACTCAGCGAGCGCCGTGGATTTGCATGTGCCCATCGTGATTCAGGGCGTCGACTACGGCGCGCCGATCGTGAACCTTCAGCATGCGATGGCCGACGCGGGTCTGTCGTCCGTGGATCTGTGGATTGGGACGGGCGGCGCCGCCGTGGCTCGTCTCGTACTGCCCGTGCTGAAGCCGAAGGCGTTTCTGCCGGTGCACTGGGACGGGCTCTGGGGTGCATTTCTCTCGGGTGTGCCACGGGCGTATTCAGATCGCGGGCTCGAGCCGGTGCTCGCGTCCGCCGGTGTGAAACTCGTGCGCCCCGTGCAGTACATGGACAAGTGGCGTCTCGACAAGACAGGCGTTGCGCCCATCGAGAACGCCGCGGTCAAACGCGCGCTGGGATTCTGATCAACGACAAGGAGACCGGGTCTCCCCTGCCTTTTCCCGGGAGACCCGGTCTCTTATGTCGGTGACGGAGGCAGGGGAGACCCGGTCTCTTATGTCGCTGACGAAGCCAGGGGAGACCCGGTCTCCTTGTTCCCCGCCCCGGTGCCGCAGTATCGTACTGGCGCAATCGGAGACATTTGATGACTGACCACAAGCAGCCCATCGCGGCCGATCGCCGTGCGTTCCTGAAAACCGTTGGCGCCGCGGCACTTGCGCTGGGCACGCCCAGCCTCGGGGCTGAACGCACCGGTGCCGCTGTGCCGGCCGCGCAGACGCCCGCGAAGGTGCGGATGGGCGTTGACATGTACAGTCTCGGCGCGCAGAACTGGACGCCGTTTCAGGCGCTCGAGTGGGCGGCGAAGATGAACGTCAACATGCTGCACTTCAGCGAGGTGCGCTTCCTCGGCAGCACGAAGTGGCAGGAGGCGCTCGCGCCCGACAACCTGAAGAAGATCCGCGACAAGGCCGACGAGCTGAAGGTCGACATCGAGATCGGCATGCGATCCATCTGCCCGACCTCGACCGATTTTGCCAGCGCCCAGCGCAACGACCCCACGCTCGGCACGGCGGATGAACAGATTGCCCGCATGCTCGTGGCGGCCAAGGCGCTGCGATCGCCGATCGTCCGGTGCGTCCAGGGCGTCGGCCAGGATCGGCAGACCGGCATCGAGAAGCACATCGGCGAGACGATCAAGGTGCTGAAGGCCAACCGTTCGCGCATTCTGGATTCGGGGATCAAGCTGGCGGTCGAGAACCACGCCGGCGACATGCAGGCGCGAGAGATGAAGATGCTCATCGAAGGCGGCGGCCCCGACATCGTCGGCGTCTGTCTCGACTCCGGCAATCCATTCTGGGCGAACGAGAACCCGCACCTGACTCTCGAGACGTTGGCGCCGTACACGGTGACGAGCCACATGCGCGACAGCTACGTGTTCAATTCGCCGCAGGGCATTGCCAGCCAGTGGACCCGCATGGGCGACGGCAACATGGGGATGGAGGAGTACATCCGCGCCTACGTCCAGAAGTGTCCGGGCAAGCCGGTGTCGCTCGAGGTGATCGTGCAGGGCGCCAACGCATGGCGAATCTTCAACTACCGCGACCCGGCGGCGTGGGCGCTCTTTCAGAACACCCCGGCCTGGGAGTTCGCGAGGCTGCTCTCGCTGGCCGAGAAGGGCGTCCCCAAGGAATTGCCTCCACCGGGACAGGGCCGTGGCGGTGGTGGTGGCCGTGGCGCAGGGGCACCGGCCGCGGGCGCGCCTGCGGCGGGGGCCACACCAAACGCGACGCCCGCCGCGCCGGCCGCCGGCGGTGGACGACAGGGCGGACCGAACCCCGCCGCGCAACAGCGCAATCTCGAAGACGTCGAAGTCAGCGTCAAGTGGACGCAGGCGGTGCTTGCGAAGCTGTGAGGGAACTGACTATCGGCTTGGGGCTCGAGGCTCGGGGAAGAATGGGTCAAGCCTCAAGCCGGTTCTTCCGTAAGCCCCAAGCCCCAAGCCTCGA
>JBDSZL010000028.1:0-16335 GCA_039925145.1 Vicinamibacterales bacterium
CGAGGACCTGGAGTGGTTCCCGTACACGGTCGACGCCATTCGGTTGCTGCGGCGGGCGGGATGCCTCGTCTGCGTGGTCACGAACCAGGGAGGCGTGGGGCTTGGCCTCTATGACGAGCAGGCGGTCGAGACCGTCCATCGCTCGATGGCGGAGGCATTGACCGCATCGGGCGCGCACGTCGATGGCTGGTTCTACTGCCCGCACCACCCGCGGTCGACGACTGACCACCTGCGCGGGCCATGCGACTGCCGCAAGCCGGGTGCCGGTATGATTCGGGAGGCGGCGGGCCGCCTGGGGATCGACGTGGCTCGGTCGTTCGTGATCGGCGACAAGCTGAGCGACGTGGAACTGGCGGTCAACGCCGGCGCCGCGGGTGTGCTTGTCGCCACCGGGTACGGCGAGCAGGTCGTGCGCACGCACGGCGGTCGCGTCCCGGGTGCGGCCCACATCGCATCAGATCTCATGGAGGCCACCTCGTGGATACTCGGGCAGATGGACCAGCGCCGCGATCGGGTGACACCCTGACGCCGCGCCGGTGCCGGGCAATCCTCGAGGGCTTTGCGTACGTGCGCGTGGCCGTCGCGGGCGATCTCGTGGCCGACGAATTCATCTACGGTCAGCTCGATCGCGTCTCCCGCGAAGCGCCAGTCCTCATTCTGAGTTACGACTCGACGGAGATTCTGCCCGGCGGCGCCGGCAACGCGGCGAACAACGTGGCGGCGCTCGGCGCGAGGGTAAGTGCGGTGGGTGTCGTCGGCCGGGATGTCGCCGGCACCAGGCTGCTCGCCGCGCTGCAACCACGAGTCAATGTCGATGGCGTGACCCGCGTGGGCGGCTACGTGACACCCGTCAAGACCCGCATCCTCGCTGGTGGGGTGCACTCGGCGAAACAGCAGGTCGTCCGCATCGATCGATCGGGCAGCGCCTTGGCGCCCGCGATGGCGCGTCGCGTCGAAAGGGCGCTCGCGGAGATCATCGGTCAAGTCACGGTGGTCATCATCTCCGACTACGGGCGCGGACTGGTGACTCCGGCGCTGTGGGCTCGCGCGCTCGAGGCGTCGGGTGTCCGGCAGCCGCCGCTCGTGCTCGTCGACTCCAGATACGCACTCGACGGGTTCGTGGGCATGACCGCGTGCACGCCCAACGAGTCCGAAGTCGAGGCGCTCCTGGGTGTTCGCATCGAGGACAACCCTGACGTGCTCGAGCAAGCCGGTCGCACGCTCCTCCAGCGGCTCGAATGCCAGGCCGTGCTGATCACGCGGGGGAGCCGTGGCATGGCACTCTTCGAACCCGATCGGCCGACCGATCACATCCCCATTGTGGGATCGGACGAAGTCGCCGACGTCACCGGCGCGGGCGACACCGTGATCGCGACGTTCGCGCTCGCCCTTGGCGCCGGCGCATCGTTTCCCGAGGCGGCGCGACTCGCCAATCACGCTGGCGGCATCGTCGTGATGAAGCGCGGCACCGCCACGGTGAGTGCCGCGGAATTGCGCGAGGCCGTCGAGGAGAGCGGCCGGTCGCAGCGGGCGGGCCGGCGCTCTGCCGGTCAGAAAGGCCGAGGACATGGGCCGGCTCGTCACTGACGCGGAGCTCGTGGTCCTCGTCGCCGCCGATCGCCGCGCAGGCAAGACCATCGCATTTGCGAACGGCTGCTTCGACCTGCTGCATGTCGGCCATGTGCGATACCTCGAAGCCGCCCGTCGCGAGGCCGACCGCCTGATCGTTGCGATCAACGATGACAGCTCGGTGCAGTCGCTGAAGGGGCCGCGCCAGCCGGTGATGCCCGACCATGCCCGTGCGGAGCTCATCGCGGCGCTCCGAGCCGTGGACTACGTCGTCGTATTTCACGACGCCAAGGTCGATCGCCTCTTACAGCTGCTCCGGCCCGACGTGCACTGCAAAGGCACCGACTACACCGTAGAGACCGTACCGGAGCGCGATATGGTCCGCTCGTATGGCGGCCGAATCGCGGTTGTCGGCGATCCGAAGGATCATTCCACGTCGCGGCTGCTTCACCGGCTTGCTGCCGAGCCGCGGGCCGCCGCCTCCGGCCCTCCGGCACAGGTCGAGAAGTAGTCCGTGTCCTTTCTGATCGTGCGACTCGGGTCGCTGGGAGATCTGATTCACACGCTGCCCGCGGTGGCGGCACTACGCCGGGCCCATCCGCACGCGACGATCGACTGGTTGGTCGACGCTCCTCACCGCGGTCTGCTCGACCTCGTGCCGGTGATCTCCTCGGTCATCGCGCTCGAAGAGCCGTCTGCGCGGGGCTGGCTGGCCGCGCTCCGCGAAATGCGCCGCCGCCACTACACGGTTGCAATCGACTTCCAGGGGCTGCTGAAATCCGCGGCGCTTGCGAGGCTCTCTGGCGCTCGGCAAGTACTGGGGTTCTCCCGTGAGGGGCTTCGTGAGCCGACCGCACGCGTGTTCTACACCACCGGGGTGCAGACGCCTGAACGGATCCACGTGGTCCGCAAGAATGTCGTGCTGGCAGAAGCGGCCGGGGCTGCCGCCGGGCCGCTGCAGTTTCCCATTCGTGACGTGCCGTCTCCGGCGTTGGATGAGCTGCGAGCACGTGGCGTGGGACGCTTCGCTCTCCTGAATTGCGGCGCGGCGTGGCCGAACAAACGGTGGCCAGCCGCGAGATTCGGACAGGTGGCGGCATGGCTGCGCGCGGCGCACGGGCTGTCCTCCGTCGCGCTCTGGGGCCCCGGCGAGGCAGATCTGGCACGTGATGTCGTGGCCGCATCCGGAGGCGCCGCAGTCGCGGCACCGACGACGGATTTATCGGATCTCGTGGCGGTCGCGCGCGCCGCAGACCTCGTGTTGTCCGGAGACACAGGGCCCACGCACATCGCGGCTGCGGTTGGTACGCCCGTCGTCGCGCTCTTCGGTCCCACCGATCCAGCCCGCAATGGCCCGTGGGATCCTGCTGACATCGTGCTGTCCCGTTACAGTGCGTGCCGCTGTCACTATCGGCGCGCCTGCCGTCTGGATGCGGCGACATGGTGCCTCGGTTCGATCGACGAGGCAGCCGTGCGGACCGCCATCGGGGAGCGCCTGGAGCGGGTCCGCCGGGGCACCGGTCACGCACCGCAATGAGCACCGCACTCACGTTCTTATGCTGAATCTGCTTGCTCGTCTGCGAGTCCCGCTCGGTTTTGGCTGCGCTGGCGTGGCCCTGGCGCTGGCTCGACCTTCCGTGACGTCGCTCACGATCGGCCTGCTGTTCGCGGTGCCCGGCGAGGCGCTCCGCATCTGGGCTGCCGGCCATATCGACAAGGGCCGGGAAATCACGCGTTCTGGTCCGTACCGCTACGTCCGGCATCCTTTGTATTTGGGATCGACCGCGCTTGGCGTGGGGTTCGCCGCAGCCACCCGGAGTTGGCTGGTGTGTGTGCTCGCGGCCCTCTATCTGGGCGTGACGCTCGTGGCGGCAATCCGCTCGGAGGAGGCGACGCTCGATGCGGCTTTTGCTGGCGCGTACTCGGCCTATCGCGAGGGCCGGGCCGAGCCCGTGGAGCGCCGGTTCACTTGGAGCCGCGTGGTTCGTAACCGGGAATACAGGGCGGTGCTCGGCGCGCTGATAGCGTTCGGCTGGCTGGCGTGGTGGGCTACGCGGTAGGGGCCCCTTCGCCTGGTCGGCATAGCCGGACGAAGCCAGAAGCTGAAGTCCGCGGACTGATTCTCGGGTCCGACCGACTTCCAGCTCCTGGCTTACCCCGTGGTTCAGACTTCTGGTTTCAAATCCGAACGCACTGGCCGACTACCGACGCGAACGCGCGGCCGAGGCCTTGCTGGTGCGCGTGCCCGCGCCCGAACCCGCGCTCGACCGCCCGGCGCGCCGCGTCTGGCCGCTCCGTTCCCGCCCGGCCGAGGCTTCCTGCTCGCTGTCCGCGTCGTCGGCCGCGTCTGGGTTGACCGTTGATTCGGCGATCTGGGTCAGCTTCTGGTCTGCCTGCTTCTCCTCCTCGAGCGTGCTCTCGAGCAGGCTGGCCACGTGCTCGTTGCCGAGCAGCCGTGCAAACGTCGCGGCCGTTCCGTAACTGGCGATCTCGTAGTGCTCCACCTTCTGCGCCGCGCCGATAATCGCCGCGTCTCTCAACGAGTCGTCGTCGTAGTCCTCCTGCATCTGCTCGGTCCCCTCTTCGAGGAGGCCCATCATGGCGTGGCAGGTCTTGCCCTTGACGTCCGCGTCGAGCGCGGTGAGCGCCTCTTCGAGACGGGTCACGTGCTCTTCGGTCTGCTCGAGGTGGTCGGTGAACGCCTGGCGCAATTCATCGGAATTGGCGGCCTTGGCCATTTTCGGGAGGGCCTTGGTGAGCCGCTTTTCGGCGTCGAGCAGGTCGCGCAATTCTGCGATCAGCAGGGTCTGTAGAGAATCAATACGTGGCATCGTCAACTCCTTGTGGAAGTGGTCTCGGTCGGAACCACTCTCGAGGGAGCAAAGACCGTTCCCGCATGGTGCGGGAGACGCTGCCGGTTCTCTGATGCTGGCGGTCTGCTGACTACCTGAACTAGGCGAGGGGCTGCCTAGAGTCGCGCATGCATGAGGGTACGAGCGGGTCTGCACACGCGGATCACCTCACTTCGCCAGCGCGCGGTGCACGGCGTCCACGAGCACCCCCAGGTCATAGGGCTTGCCCACAATCTCCAGAATGGGTTCCCCTTCGGCGAGGGGTGCCACCTGCCTGGCGTTTGTCGTGGTGACGATGATCGGACGGTGCTTCATGCCATCGCTCTGGCGCAAGTGGGTGAGCAGATTCCAGTTCGCCTCGTAGGGCAGCGCCACGTCATACACGATGACCGCCGGATCGTGGGCGTCGAGAAACTGGTTCAGGTCGACCCGCCCGTCGCGAATGTCGAAGGTCATGCCCGTCACCACGACGAAGCCGGCGTGTTCGAGGGCAATCCTGAGCATGTCCACGGTATCGGGCGAGGTATTGAAGACGGCAATGGTCGGCGGCGCACCCATGCTGGCAGTATGCCATTGCCCCTGTCCCATGGGGTATCCTGCGGTCCACCCCCGTACAGGGGAAGACTCCCCCCGGCGTCGCAGCGTTCATTCGTATCCGCCCATGTCACTTTCGATGCAGTCCGGCCTCAGGAGGCGGGGACACATCCTTACCGTAGCCAGCCACGTCTTGGCGGCCGCGACACTGGCGCTGCCGCTCGTCGCAGCGCTACGCCACCCAGCGGGTTGGTTCACGACGCTTCTCGTAACCGTGGTGTTTGGTGCCACAGCGCTCAGTCCGCCCATCGGTCTGCTGGCGTTGATCATCTCGCTGCCGCTCACCCCGGCCCTCGAGCGGTTCTCCGCTGTTCCGCTCCTGCCGGCGGGTCTCACAGAGATGCTGCTGCTGGCGTTCTGTTCGGCGTCATGGCTGAGGAGCGACCACGCGTCTGGCGCGTCTCGCAGTCGCTTGTCAGGTCCGGCGCTGGTGCTCGCGGCGGCAGTGGTCACATCGGCCATCTGCGAGTTCAGCGCGCTGGCCGCGACACTTCCCCAGCAGCCGCAGTCGCTCGAGTTGTGGCGCCATGTCACTGCCGATTACTGGCAGACGATGGGGCCATTCGGGATGGTGCATCATGCGCTGCGGTGGCTGGCCGGCCTGACCGTGGCGGTGGCCACCGAGCGAATCCTGCGGGTTCGACCTCTCTGGTGGGCAACGACATTCCGCGCCTGGCTGTTGGCGGGGTGCCTTGCCGGCATCCTGACGGGGCTCGCAGTCGTGAAACTGCTCCTGCGCAGTCCGCCCACGGCGATGCTGTTCGACGTCCTCGAGAGCCTGCGCGTCTCGGTGCTGACGGTGGATGTCAACGCCGCGGGTTCGTATTTTGCGCTCCTGCTCGTCGCCGCGCTCGTGGTCGGTGTCCGTCGGCGGCAATGGTTGACGCTCGCGGTCGCGGTCCCACTGCTGTCGCTCGGCTTCATCGCCGCACAGTCCCGTGCGGCCATGGCGGCTGTGACGGCAGTGGTCTCCGGTACGATCATGCTCAATCTGGGACGGACCGGCCGCGCGTGGCGCATGGTCGTGTCCGGGCTGGCGGCTGTCCTTCTTCTGGCCGGCGCGCTCTACGCGACGTCGCAGTCGCACGTCGCGCTCACGGATGCGACTGCGGTGCGTCTGCAGATGACGCGCGTCGGGCTGCAGATGACCCGGCATTTCCCCGTGTTCGGCGTCGGGGTCGGTGACTACGTGCGCATGTCTCGCCGGTGGATCACACCCGATATGGAGGTGCTGCGCGGATTCGCGCCGCGAGGAGAAAACGCCCACAACAACTTCCTGCAGGTGATGGCAGAGCTCGGCATCCCGGCCCTCCTGGTGTTCATCTACATGACGGGCTCTGTGGCACTGCTCGGCTGGCGGCGCCGAAGCGGGCCTGTCGTCCCCGAAGTCGAGGGTCTGAGCCTGGGCATCGCCGCGTTCCTCCTGAGCGCGCTGTTCGGTCACCCGCTGCTCGTGTCTCAGGTGGGCGCGCTGTTCTGGCTGGCGATGGGGATCGCGGCGTCGGGTGCCCCGCCGCTGCCGCTGCGTCGCTCTACTTCCCGCTACGCTGTGGCTGCCGCCGTGCTCTTTTACGTGGTGTCGCTGCTCTGGCGGCTGTCGTGAGCACGCGTCCGCGAGCCGCGGGCGCAAGGGGGCAGGGGTGAGCAGAGCCGCCGGCCTTCCGGCGAGCTGCGGCCTCAGGCCTGGTCGCGTTTTTTTAGGTTGAAGCGGGCGACGCTCAGCGCCGCCTCCATCTGGGCAGGGTCGGCGCGCCCGGTGAACTGCGCGCCGTCGTTGAGGATGAATCGACGGGCCAGGACTGCACCAGTCACGCAGGCGGCCGGCCGGATGTCGACCACGTCCGACGCGACGAGCTGTCCGGCGCTGCGCCCGAACACGGTGATGTCGCGCGCGATCACATCGCCCTTCACCTCAGCCGACACGGCGAGCGTCACCGCGAAGTTCTCGCACAACACCGGACCCTCGATGTGACCCTCGACGATCAGATCTTCCTGAGCGCGAAGCTCGCCGATAAGAGAGATGGATTTGCCGAACGTGCTCATCCCGTCGATTCTCGCACGTCACCGCAGCCGCGGCGACACGAACTGCGACCGCGGGGCGACCGCTCGGGGCGTCCTACATCGTCGCGCCGATTTGCCATGGTGCAAACTCGGCCTCGCCAAAGCCCTGCGCCTCGCTGAGCGTGCGCTCACCCGAGGCCACACGCAGGAGCGCGTCGAAAATACGCTGGCCGCAGGCCTGGACCGTCTCGGTGCCCTCGGTGATGCCGCCGCAGTTGATGTCCATGTCTTCGGGCATGCGGTTGAAGAGCGACGAATTGGTGGCGAGCTTCAGGGTCGGCGTTGGGATGCAGCCATAGACAGAGCCACGGCCGGTCGTGAAGCACAGCAGGTTGGCTCCGCCTGCGACTTGCCCCGTGGCCGACACGGGGTCGTAGCCAGGCGTGTCCATGAACGTGAAGCCCCTCTTCGTCACGCGCTCGGCATATCGCACCACGTCCACCATGTTCGTGGAGCCGGCCTTGGCCGCCGCGCCCAGTGACTTCTCGAGAATCGTGGTGATGCCGCCGGCCTTGTTGCCGGGCGACGGGTTGTTGTCCATCTCGCCGCCGTTGCGGCTGGTGTAATCCTTCCACCAGTCGAATAGCGCGAGCAGCTTCTCGCCGACCTCGCGGCTGACCGCGCGCCGGGTGAGCAGGTGCTCGGCGCCGTAGGTCTCCGGAGTCTCGGACAGAATGACCGAACCACCGTGGCGCACGAGCAGATCGGATGCGACCCCGAGCGCCGGATTGGCCGTGATCCCCGAATAGCCGTCGGAACCTCCGCACTGCAGGGCGAGGACCAGCTCGGAAGCGGAAACTGGCTGTCGGACGATGCGATTCGCATCGGGGAGCAGCTCGCGCACCTGCGCGATGCCGCGATCTACTGTCTTGCGCGCACCGCCGACCTCTTGAATCGTGAACGTCTGAAACGTGCGAGCCATCGGCAGCCGCTGGGTCTGGATGACGCGGCTGATCTGGTTGGCTTCGCAGCCGAGACCAATCATGAACACGGCCGCGAAGTTGGGATGGCGCGAGAACCCTCCAAGAGTTCGACGCAGGACGTCGATGCCTTCGCCTTCGCTCGCCTGACCGCATCCGGTGCGATGGGTCAGTGCGACGACCCCGTCCACATGCGGAAAGTCGGCGAGCAGGCCGTCTCCCCTGAAGGGGTCGCGCCTGAACGCGTCGGCGATGTATCGCGAGACCGTGGCCGAGCAGTTCACAGAGGAGATGATGGCGATGTAGTTGCGGGTGGCCACACGCCCGTCCGGCCGCACGATGCCTTGAAAGGTCGCCGGTGGATCGATGTACTCGGTGGGCCGGGTCATCGTGGCGAACGCATACTCTTGGGTCACGTCGCGCATCGCGCAGTTGTGTGTGTGCACGTGCTCGCCGGGGGCGATGTCGCGCGAGGCGGCACCGATGATCTGCCCATAACGCAGGATGGGCTCGCCGGCGGGGATTGCCCGGGTCGCCATCTTGTGCCCTTCGGGTACGACCGCAATGGCCGTGAGCCCTTCTTCGGCGATCTGGACCCCCGGCGTGAGCCCCGCGCGGGCGACGACGACGTTGTCGGCCGGACTCAGGCGAATCGTGAGGGGCATCGTGATGGTGTCGCGCAACTGGGTGTCCTTCGGCACACGTGCCGGTTCACGATCAGGGGCGCAGGAGCGAGCGGTTCAGCCAGAGGATGTTGTCCCAGCTGAGAACCTTTTCTGTGCCGTCGAACAGCTTGGCGAAGCTCCCGCCTCCGGCCTTGACCGAAAACGTCTTCACACGATCGGCCGGCGTCGTGGTGACGTTCCTCAGGATATCGAGCACGAGCTCCTCGCGCGAGATCAGGGCCATGGCCGGGTTCTTCGCCGAGTAGAACTTCACATCGGTCAGGGGCCGCTTGTTGGCTCCGCCCCGCTCGTACGTGAGGTGCATCTCCAGATGTTCGCCTGTGGCTGCCGCGAACACCCAGTCCTGCGACTCCATCATCGGACCGGCGCCAGTCGCCGGCCTGTCCACCGTTCGCTTGACGCTGTGCGTCGTGGCCAGCAGGTAATTGCCGAATGGTCCGGGCGCGTCGGCAGGATCAGCCGTGAGGCCACCGAGGACGAGCTGTGCGTTCGCCCCGGTCGCATCCTTGACCGGTGCCGTGAGGTACACCAGTTGATTCGAGCCTTTGCCGAGCGGCATGCCGTCGGGCCCATTGATCGTGACGCGGTCGATGAAGATCACCCGGACGTTGCAGTCTTTCGCCGGTCCCTGCGTCGCGACATTGGAGGTGAAGCCCTGCGGCAGGAGCGCGGCCAGCGCCGCGTCGGGCACCTTGAAGTCGAACTGAAACCTCACTTCGTTGCTCGACTCGAGAACCGTTTGCGCCGCCGCGCCGCTGGTCGCTGCGAGCAGCAGCACACCGCCGAGCAATCCACGAACCCCGTTCTGCCATGAGAGATGCATCATCAGTCTCCTGAAATCGTCGGTCTGCCGCCGCGTCGGCACGGGCGTGCCGGGACATCAATCATAGCCCCGGCCTTGGCCCGATGTTCGGCGCGTCCGCCTTCGGCGTTGCGGGCGACGGTCGGCTTGGCCGCTCGGTTACTTGCGTCGGAAGATGCCTGATAGACGACTGCCGATGCCCCGGATGAAGCTCTGCACGGCGCGGCTGGCCGCCTGCTTGAAGCTGCCTTTGTGAAGAGGGCAGAGTTGCGAAGGGATGTCGTCGCCGTCCTTGAAGTACTCCGTGTAGACAGGACACTCGTCCACCGGCTTCAGGTGTGAAACGCTGCATAATTCCTGGCCCGAGATGCCAGCCGGCAGGGCGAACTCATGCGCAGGAAGCGCTCGAGCCGTGTTCTTCATGAACTCGGCCCAGATGGGTAACGCGATGCGCGACCCGTAGGCGTTCGATCCAATACTCGCCGGCTTGTCGAACCCCACCCACACACCGACCACCACCGATGTCGAGAAGCCGACGAACCAGGCGTCGGCGTAGCCGTCCGTGGTGCCCGTCTTCCCCGCCACTGGCCCCGTTACGCCGAGACCCTTCGCGGCCGATGCCGTGCCGCGGTCGATGACGTCTCGCAGCATCGAGACCATCTGGAACGCGACGGGCGCCGTGAGGATGCGAGTGCGCTCTACCGGGTGATCGAAGACCTGCTCGCCGTCGGCGTCGAAGACCGCGAGCATGGCGCGGGGATGTGCGACCTCGCCCCCACCGGGGAAGACGGTATAGGCGGCGGTCAGATCCAGGGGCGACACCGCGCCGGATCCGAGGGCGAGCGAGGCCACCTCCGGCAGGTCGCGCAGACCCGCATCAGCCGCAAGGTGCAGGACCTCGCGCGTGCCGATGCGCTGCTGCAGTTGAACGGCCGCCGCGTTGTTGGACTGGGCCAGCGCCACACGCAGCGTCGCTGAAGTCTGAGCGGCCTCGTCCGGGGACGTATGCGAGACGGACGTGGGCCGCCACTCCGGGTCTTCCGGCGTGCCGACCTGGTCCAGGCCGGTGAGCACCGACACCGGCGAGTAGCCGTGGGCGAGCGCCGCCGCGTAGACGAACGGCTTGAACGCCGATCCCGGTTGACGCTTCGATCGAACGGCGCGGTTGTACGTGCTTCTTGCGTAGCTCGTCCCGCCAACCAGGGCCAGCACATTGCCAGTGCGCGGATCGATCGCGACGAGCGCCGCCTCGAGCGCCGGACGGCCCAGCCGGGCGATGCCGTTGGCCACGGCCCGTTCGGCGACGTCCTGCAGGGCCGGTACGAATGACGTGCGCACCTGCCAGTCCGGCGGGTGGTCACCGCCGAACTCGTTGCGGAACTGCTGCCTCAGAAAGTCCTTGGCCCATGCCGCGCGTGTATCGGCCGGCGGGCGGTATGCCGAAATCTGCGGTCGCACCTGGCGGGCCGCCTGCTCCTGCGCGGGCGTGATGAAGCGTTGCGCGCGCATCTCGGCGAGCACGACGTGACTGCGGGCAATTGCCGCCTCGTAGTCGCTCCAGGGCGACAGCGTGGCCGGCGAACGGATCAGCCCGGCGATGAGCGCCGCCTCCGGCAGTGAGAGATCCCGCGCGGACTTCCGGTACAGGTGCTGCGACATCGTCTCCACGCCGTAGACGCCGGCACTGAGATAGATGCGGTTGAGGTACAGCTCCAGGATGTCCGGCTTGCTGAGCTGCAGCTCGATCAGCATCGCGATCGTCGCTTCTTTGATCTTGCGGCCGTAGGACCGCACGTTCGACAGGAACAGCGTGCGAGCCAGTTGTTGCGTGAGCGTGCTGCCGCCTTCGACGTGGCCCCCGCTCCGTATGTCGCGCACGGCGGCACGGGCGACGCCGATCGGGTCGACGCCCGGATGGTAGTAGAAGCGGCGGTCTTCGATCGCCACGACGGCGTGCTGCAAATCTGGCGCAATGGCAGCGAGCGGCACGTCGTGGTGCTGCTCGTCGAGCCTGAACCACGGCCGGCCGTCGGCGCTGAAGAAGACGGTGTCGCCGACCCCTCTGGTGAGACGGTGCACCGCAATGCTGTAGCGGCCGATCCACCAGATGGCCATGCCGGTCAACACGACCAGCGCCGCCAGCGTCGTCACGGCGGCCCAGTCGCCCCGCGTTCGCGGGCGCCGCGGGCGAAGCCAGGCTCTCAGCTTCCGCATGAGCCCAGACTACCGCGTCTGGTCCGCCGGGGCCGTTGTCGGGTCGAGGCGCCGCCCATGCAACCTTTTCGGGACGCACCGGTCCAAGGAATGGAGGCGGGGAGCTTTTGTGCCGATAGATCTCACGTGGTCGACTGATAGTTACGGACTATTTACCTCCCCGCCAACGCCTTACAAAACTCGGCCCGCGATTGCAAAACTGATGTCTCACAGAGTCTGTTCCGTCCTTCTTCTGCTGCCACTTGTCGCCTTCTCCTCCCGCTCGGCCGGGGCGCAGCTGGCGGCACAGGAAGTGGCCGCCGGCTTGGTGGCGCCAGTGGCGTTCGTGCAGATGCCATCCGAGCCCTCCACCCAGGTCATCGCCGAGCAGGGCGGGCGCATTCGTCTATTCGTTGGGGGGACGCTTCGCGACGACGATTTTCTCGATCTCTCTCCCATGGTGAAGAGCGGCGGAGAGCTCGGCCTGCTCGGGCTTGCGTTCTCGCCCGCCTACGCGAGTGATGGCCGCGTGTTCGTCAGCTTCATCGACCAGAACGGGAACACAGTCATCGCCCGCTTCACGAGCACGGACGATCGCTGGCACCTCAATCCAGACTCACGGCGCGACCTCGTGTGGCCAGACGGGCGCGCCTACATCGAGCAGCCCACTGCCAGCCACAAGGGCGGCAACATGGCATTTGGTCCCGATGGCTTTCTCTACCTGGGCCTTGGAGACGGCGGCCCTGGCGATGATCCGGATCATCGGTCGCAAGACCCGCTCTCGCTGCTAGGCAAGATGCTGCGACTCGACGTGTCGGTGGCCGACGATGACGCCGAGGGATATGACGTGCCGTCCAGCAATCCCTTCGTTGGGCGCGACGACATCCTCAACGTGATCTGGGCCTTCGGACTGCGGAATCCCTGGCGCTGGAGCTTCGACGACCCGAGCCACGGCGGCACTGGCGCGCTCGTGATTGGAGACGTCGGCCAGAATCAGTGGGAAGAGATCGACTACGAGCCGGCAGGCGCTGGCGGGCGCAACTACGGGTGGCGCAACAGGGAGGCGGCGCACGACTACGTGACCGACCTGACTTCATTCAGCGATACCCTGACCGACCCGGTGTTCGAGTACGACCACGACACCGGCCGGTCGGTGATCGGCGGCGTGGTGTACCGGGGGCAAGCGCTCGGTGCGTCATACAGTGGTCTGTATTTCTTTGGCGACTACGTGGCGGGACGTGTCTGGACCTTGCGGCTCGATGTGAATCCAGAGACGGGCGACGCCACGGCTGCGGGGCTCACCGAGCTCCCGGGTCTCGACGCGGGCGCGGTCGCCCTGAGCAGCTTCGGCGTCGACGCCGCAGGCGAGCTCTATCTGGTGAGTCACGCAACGGGGGCCGTGTTTCGTGTGGTGCTCGCCAGCGGCCCCCCCACACCGGCGCCAACTCCTCAACCTCCAGGTGCGTGTGACGGCTTCCAGATCCCTTTGCCTCGCTCGGGGGAGGCACGTGCATTGGCAGTGGATGGCTCCCACCGGGAATGGGAGGTCCTGCGACACCACAGCCGACACCTGCCCCACCGACACCCCCAGGACCGCCGGTGACGAACAGTTGCGCGACGTCAGATCCGTTCGCGACCATGGGTGGTGGCCTGTGCGTGGACGGAGGATGGCTGCCGCCAGGTTCTGGGCCAGCGTCGCCGGCTCCTGCGGATCCCACACCCGTCCCACCGCCGGCCCCTGCGCCGCCGCCGCCGGTGATCCCGCCGCCCGTGACCCCAGCGCCCGTGATCCCGCCGCCCGTGACCCCGGCGCCAACGCCTGAGAGCACGTGCCAGACACCAGATCCGTTCGTCTCGATCGGAGGAGGAACCTGCGCCAATGGAGGCTGGCAACCGGCCGGGAGCTCGGGAGCTGCTCCGAGTGCGCCGCCTCCAGCGCCTCCGCCCCTTCCCCCAGCTCCAGCCGGCACCGGTGGATGCCAGGGAGGTGACCCGTTTGCGAGCCTGCCCACGCTCGTGGGGCTCTGTGTGAACGGTGGGTGGATTCCCGTCCCGCGCTGACGCGACGTCGCTCGAACGCCGCCCACGCCGGGCGGGATCAGGAACGCGGCGTCTGATCGGCTGCGATGAACGCCGGAGCGGGCCGCTCGCTCACCGAGAACGGCACTTCGACGAGTGGGTGCCCCTCGAATTCGCAGATCGCCCAGTAGATGCCCGGGCGCTCGAAGGTGAGCGTCAGCTTCAACGGCATGATGGCCATTTCGCCGGGCTCTTCCATGAACGTGTCGGCTTCGCCGAGGTAGGTCACTTCCTCGCCCGGCCGTCTGAGGCCGACGCGGCAATGCACCCTTCCGGCACTGCCTCCATTCCAGAGGCCGACGGCCAGCGTCAGAGCGACAGTCGGCGGGTCGGCGGCATTCCAGCCTCCGATGCCAGTTGTCATCTGCCGGAGGTCTGTCGGGTGCTCGGGGTTGTAGCCTTCGCAGAACATCGCGAACGCGACGCTGACGCTCGGCCCGGTGGGTGTCTTCATCACGAACGAGTTCCGCCGACGTTAGGCAATCACGGTGACTCGCACCGAGTCGGTGTGTCCCGGGCCCGCCTGTGGCGACCCGCCGAGCACGACGACGGTGTCGCCGGAGTGGACGATACCTGTTTCCTGCGCGGTGCGAATCGCAGTCTGCATCACGTCCTCGGTGGATTGGGGAGTGTGCGTCACGAGCAAGGGCTGCAGTCCCCAGCAGAGCGCCATCTGACGCACCGCCCGGCGGTCGGCGGTCAGGCCGTAGAGCGGTGCCAGCGGACGAAGGCTGGCCATCTTGCGCGCGGTCGCACCGGTGCGCGTGCAGCAGAGAATCGCGGCAGCGCCCAGATCCAGTGCGACCTGCCAGGCCGCGTGCGCCGTGGCGATGTTGATATCCGACAGATCGCGATCCTGCAAGGCGAACAGTTGCAGGTGCGCCGGCTCCAGTTCTTGTTCCGCGCGGCGAATCAGCCGATCCATGGTCTCGATCACGAGCACGGGGTCGTGTCCGACGGCGGTCTCGGCCGAGAGCATCAGGGCGCTTGCCTGGTCGAGGACGGCGTTGGCGACGTCGGTGGCCTCTGCGCGCGTGGGCGTCGGCGCTTCGATCATGGACTCGAGCATCTGCGTGGCGACGAGCACCGGTTTGCCGCGGCGCACGGTCTCGCGAATGATGCGCTTCTGCAGGTGGGGCACCGCTTCGATGGGCAACTCGGTGCCGAGGTCGCCGCGCGCGACCATGATCGCGTCGGACGCGTTGATGATTTCTGTGAGGTTCTCGACGCCGGCGGCCGTCTCGATCTTGGCCATCACCCATGGGCCGTCGGGACCAAGCGCGTTTCGGACGGCGATCAGATCGGCGGCGGCACGCACGAAGGACACGGCAACGACATCCACGGGGCTGTCGCGGAATGCCGCGATTAGCGCCAGGTCTTCAGCGGTAGGCACTGAGCCCCGGAAGCGTTTGGAGGGGATGTTGACGCCTTTGCGGCCGCTCAGCTTGCCACCGCTGGTGACACGCGCCGTCACGGCATCGGCATGGATCTCGACGGCGGTCATCTGCACGGCGCCATCGCCGACGGTGACGAGGTCGCCCTCGCGCAGGTCCTCGATCAACGTGGGATAGTCGATCACGAAAGTCGCGGCCGTGCTGGGCTCGCGGGATCCGGACACGAGACGCACGGTCGCGTCACGCGCCAGCTCGATCGGTTCGGAGAAGGCCGTCGTGCGAACCTTTGGTCCAGGTAAATCCAGCAGCAAGCCGACCGGACAGCCCATGGCGTCGGCCTCTGCGCGAATCGTGGCGACCAGCGCCTGCTGCGCTTCGATCTTGCCGTGCGCCAGCGTGACACGCGCCACGTTGAGACCAGCGGCGAACAGACGACGCAGACAGGCCGGGTCGGCGGACGCAGGCCCGATGGTGCCGACGATCTTGGTACGGCGCAGAGCGCTCGGCAAAGGGGAGGCCTCCTCGACAACGTTCCGACGTGTCCGCGATTGAGAGTGGCCCCGATGTCAGGGCAACGGCACGACCTGGGTATCGTCTCACACGGATGCTTGTGTAGCCGCGCGCGATCAGGCCCTCGTCGCACGTCAACAGGGATGAGGTGCGCGGCCGTACAGAAAAAAGGCGCGGCAGCTTTCGCTCCGCGCCTTCCTCCTGTCGATCCGTCCGAACTAGTTCTTCGTCATCGCCAAGCCGGAGACGATGGCGTCGGTGTTGTGGGCGAAGCGGATGCCGTAGACGCCGTCAGTGGACTTCAACTTGCCGGCGGTGACGAGCTCGGCTTTGCTGTAGCTCGCGACCTCCGTGCCGTTGACCGAGCACGACACCTTATCGCCCTTGACGGACAGGGCGATCTCTTGTGTCACGGGCTCTCCGGGACCGGCGGCCTTGTGCACGGCGGGGCTCGCGGCGCCGCGGCCGCCATTCATGGCGAAGGCATCGGGGCCGAAGCCTCGCACGATGAAGTTGCCGTTGCCGTAGGCGGCGCAGTACAGGTAGCTCTGCTGTGCGGTTCCCAGGTCGTTGCCCGCGATCACGATGCCGTACGGGTGCGGGTGGCTGTTCAGGTTCATGTACTTGGGTTCGTTGAACGTGGCCTTCACGGTGTAGTCGCCAGCGGCCTTGTTC
>JBDSZL010000029.1:0-20084 GCA_039925145.1 Vicinamibacterales bacterium
CGACGACCTCACGTCACAGTTTGGTTTTGCGCGGATCCCCGCCTGCCGCTAAACTGTTGATTCCGCTTGAACGGAGAAGCGCCTGCGGCCGCGCGAGCGAGCGAAGCGAGACGAGCGCAGCGTTGGGCGTGGGGCCCCAACGCGGATGGAGAGATGTCCGAGTGGTTGAAGGAGCACGCTTGGAAAGCGTGTGTAGGGGAAACTCTACCGTGGGTTCGAATCCCACTCTCTCCGCCATCCACCGCCGCCCGCGCGTGAATGCAGGCGAGCTATGGTGGATGGCTACGAGTGAGGGCACCGAAGCTGCGAACGAAGGGAGCCGCTAGCGAAGGTGGCCCACTCTCTCCGCCAGTTTCCAATAGCTTCCCTCTCCTTCCGTCCGTTGCAGACGTTTGCGTCTGTTGCCGGGCTGGAATGGCAACAGAGGCCGCACACCCATCAATTATCAAGATCGATCACCGCGTCTGCGGATGAGTCTCCGACCACACGCAGTACTAGGCTGCCTACCGCACCTCCGCCCACGTCGATCGCATGTTGTAGACCGTGAGCGCCTCGAGCCTCGCCGCGCCGCCTTCCGTGAAGAGCTTGATGGCGCTGCTGCCCGCGGCGGGATACACGAGATCCGTCAGCACCCGTTCGCCACCTTCGGCGAACACTTCGACAATCGAATGGTCGACGAGTATCCCTAGGCTCAGCGTGCCGCCGCGAAGCGTCAGCGCAAGGTGTCGTCATCGGACTGTCAGAAGCACGCGTTTCACGACTCGAGGATTCGATGCAGACAAGAGGCCTGGTCAAAGTGTTTGCCGGCCGCTGGACGGCTCGGGGGATTCTCGGCGGCGTGGTAGTTTTCGGCTCACTGGCGGGTGCCCTCGGCGCTCGGCCTGATGGTGGACCATAATGGCCGAGCGGACGCGCTTCTTTATGCTGTGTCGCGCAACCTCTCAGGAAGGCACCATGAACCCAATCCTTCGCGTTCTCCAGGCCACGGCGCTCGCAATGCTTGCGGTCCCCTCTGTCCAAGCCCAGATCAACAACAATCCCCCGGGGGGCAACGGCCCTGCCGCGCGCGGGCGCGGGCCTGGGGTCGAGGCCAGTGTTGTCACGAGTGCCCGCTCCCCCGAAGTGAACGCCGACAACAGCATCACCTTCCGGCTTCAGGCGCCCGGTGCCAAGAAGGTGCGCCTGTACACGGACATGCCCAAGCTTGGCGACACCCCGGTCAACGGCTCCGCCGGTTTCGACATGACCAAGGACGCCAATGGCATCTGGTCTTTCACGACCCCGAAGCTCGCGCCCAGTTACTACCAATACTGGTTTGACGTGGACGGATTCGTGACGCCCGATCCGCAGAACACCTTCGTGCGTCCTGCGTCCGGCGTCTACAAGAGCGTCGTCGCTCTGCCCGGGAAGGAAGCGGACTTCATGATGTTCCGCAACGTGCCCCACGGAAACCTGGTCGAGCACCAGTACCTCAACCAGCTGACCAAGGTCGCCCGCCGTGTGATCGTGTACACGCCGCCCGACTACAACACCAGCAACAAGAAGTATCCGGTGGTGTACCTGCTGCACGGCGCCAACGACTACGAACTCGGCTGGACGCAGTCCGGAATGGCCAACACCATCATGGACAATCTCATCGCGGAGAAGAAAGCCGTTCCCGCGATCATCGTCATGCCATTCGGCCATGAGAAGACTGGTGCCACGGGCAGACAGCCGGAGATCCTCGCACTGCAGAAAGCGCTCGGGTACACCCCGCCACCGCCGGTCGCGCGCGGCGCTGCGCCGCGTGGGGTTGGTCGGGGCGCAGGCGCCCCACCGGCTGGTGCCCCGCCCACCGGTGCGGCGCGCGCCGGCGGTCCCGGAGGGCCGGGTTTCGGCGCACCGGGGGGAAGCGGCTGGACCATGGAAAAGGAGATGCTCGACTACGTCATTCCGTATGTCGAGAAAGAGTTCCGCGTGGTCAGGGACAAGGATCACCGTGCGATCATGGGTTACTCAATGGGCGGCGGTCACGCCACCTCCATCGGCTTCGGCCACCCGGACCTGTTCGCCTACGTCGGTGCGTTCAGCGGATTCGGGTCCACCAATCTGCTCACCGCCGACCCGGCCAAGACGAACAAGAGCTACAAGATGATCTTCATCGGCGCGGGCACCGAAGACACCGCCGTGAATGGCGGCCGCACCATGCATGACGCGTTGACGAAGGCGGCCGTGAAGCACATCTGGAGCGAGGATCCCGGGTACGGCCACGACTACCAGATCTGGCGTCAGTACTTCTACCGGCTGATGCAGCAGACCTTCCGCGACTGATCAGCCTGGTGGGTGGGCCATTACGGCATCGATGCCAGCATCACAGCTGGTATCATTGACCGTATGGCCGAACGCAAAATTACGCTGCACGTGCCGGAGGAATTGCTCGACCGGGCACAGCGGTCGACCGGGCAGGGGATCACCGAAACCGTGCGGCAGGGCTTGCAGTTGGTGGCCGCGGGTGACACGTTCCGGCGCGTGGCGAAGCTGCGCGGCACCGTGAAGTTTTCGATCGACCCGGCTCGCCTGCGTGACGACCGCCGATGATCGCCGCAGACACGAGCTCGTTCATCGCGTTCCTCCAGGGTGAGACCGGCGACGACGTCGAGACAATCCAGTCCGCGCTCGATCATCAGCAACTCGCGCTGCCACCGGTCGTGTTGACCGAACTGCTCAGTGACCCGTCGCTCCCGCGTTCGGTTCGCAGCCTGCTCGCCGGGCTACCGATTCTCGACCTCGAACCGGGCTTCTGGGAGCGCGCGGGTGTACTGCGCGCCGCCGTGCTCAGGCAGAAGAAGAAAGTCCGGGTCGCCGACGCGCTCATCGCCCAGAGTTGCCTGGATCAGTCCACTCCGCTCGTCACACGGGATGCTGATTTCCGGCACTTCGCCATCGCCGCGGGGCTCCCACTTCTTTGAAGGAAACGTAGAGCGTTCCCGCCCCTCCGCCCCCTGGGAAGTCTGTCGGCACCGCGCGCTCCGCCGCTTCCGTTCCTTGATGCCGCGAGCGCCTCGTCTCCGGGTTACGATTCCGCTGTGACATCCCCGTCGCTGGGAACAGAGCATCGCCGGTCCTGCTGGCTGGTCGCCCTCATGGTGCCGTTGCTCGTCGCGGCGATGAGCGCCGAACCGCTGAGCAGTATCCCGAACCCGCGAACGCGCGACGGCACCTGGGTGACCGACATGCCCCGCGCCCTGCGCGCCGAAACTGTTGCGCGGCTGAACGCGACCCTGGGCGACCTCGAACGCACAAGCACGGTAGAAATGGCCGTGGTGGTCGTCAGTTCCCTCGACAGTCTGTCAGTCGAGGAAACAGCAGCCAGACTGTTTCAACTCTGGGGGATCGGCAAGAAGAGCCAGGACAACGGCCTGCTCCTGCTCTGGTCGCGTGGCGATCGACGCGTGCGAGTCGAAGTGGGCTACGGTCTCGAAGGGGCGCTGCCCGACGGCAAGGTCGGCGCCATCCTCGACACGTACGTCATTCCGAAGTTCAAGGCGGGCGACTTCGATCAGGGGCTGATCGACGGCGTCGATGCGTTGATCCGCGTCGCACGGGCCGAGCCGATCGCACTGATGTCAGCAAAGAGCGAATCGTACGACCGCAGGCCCTGGGGCATCGGCGGCGGCGTGGCCAGCATAGCTGCCGCAATCGTCGCGTCGATTGGTTCGATCACGGGATTCCGGCGCTGGCGGCGATATCGGCGACGCCGGTGTCCGGCATGCGGAACGCTGATGACGCGCCTAGGTGAAATCGAAGACGATGCGCTGCTCGCTGAGGGACAGCAGGCGGAGGAGCGCATCGGCAGCGTGGACTATGACGTCTGGAAGTGCGGTGGGTGCTCGCATCACTTCACCCTGCGGTATCCGAAATGGATGAGCCGCTACGCGAAGTGCCCGCAGTGCGGCAACTCCACGAAGTCGTCGACCCAGACGGTCATAGAGGCCGCCACCACGACCGGCAGCGGCAGCGCGCAAGTCGTGGACCAGTGCGCGTTCTGCAGTTTCCGCCAGGAGTACACCAAGGTCCTTCCACGCATCCAGCCGAGCTCGTCGTCTGAGGGATCGTCGGGTGGCGGATCGAGCTTCGGTGGCGGCAGTTCGGGAGGAGGAGGTGCGAGTCGGGGGTACTGAATTGGGCCACGCACGCAAACGGTTCCCGCCGTTCGGTCGCAGGCAGTGACAAACCTGGAGCGCCGAGTCGCGAGGCTTGCTCTACCGGGTCCCTGGCCCCTATTAGATGATTGCGTCGTCCTGGAGCAGTCGAACGACGACGTCGCGGCTGCCAGCGAACTGGGCCCACACCGATGCGCACCATCTGGTGATTGCAGCATCCCGCTGCGGTCCGGCTGGTGCACTCATCACGTCGGCCGCGGTGATTTCTCCACGGTGCTCGGGAAGAGCAATCGCGGGCCAGTCGCGCTTCCGTCGAGCGAGAACGGCATGCGCCCGCTGAACCTGACTGCCAGTGAAGCCTTTTTCGACGTGAAGATACAGTCCGGCCAACGCGAAGATTGCACTAATCGGCTTGCTCTCCGTGTCGAGGCGCTGCGCCATGTTCGCGTCGACGACGTGCTGGAGAATGAACCCGGCCCGACCCATGGTGTAGACATAGAGCGCTTGATACGCGTCCTGTGCGTCGGACATATGCGTGAGGAATGCGGTTACCTGGACCGAACCCAGTGCGTGTCGGTCCCGCCTTCGCGCAGGAGCAGTTCGGTCGCGCGGCCGGTGCCGTCCGTCACGAAAGCAATCTGAGTCTCAGTGTCGGATATCACGTAGTCGCGCGCGCTCTGCGGCGATAGCGTCACGTTCCGACCGCCGACCTCAGGGGCGCATCGAGGTTCAACTTGCGGGCGGTGAGATCTCTGTGTCATGTCCTGAGCCCGGTCTGTGCCAAATATTTATGCGCAATTCTGCCATGACTTGCGAGGCACCCGACTAGCGGCTGATGTCCGAGGGACCCGCATCTCCGTGGGCAAGATGCTCGGATTCCGGCCGCGAGTCATTCGGCTGCTGTTCGACGAACAGCTGTCGGAGACGCTGGTCCCGCTGCTTGCGGTGCGCCTCCGCGGTTCGCAGGACCGGTCTGGAGCATGGATTTGTCAGTCGAGCCCGGCGAGGCGACTCAGCAATCCGACGAACGCCATCGCGGAGAGCAGGCTTCGAACGCCGTGGAGGCGGTTCCAGCGCGTGAGGAGCGCTCGCGCGGCGACTTCGTTGTTTTCCAGTCCTGCCGCCAACAGCCGGCGATTCGTGGGCATGATGGCGACGAGCGTGAATGGGATAACCGCGCCGAGCAACAGTGCAGCGACGAGCACGGTTCGATCGCCAGACTCCCAGCCATAGAGGACGCCGCTTAGAAGCCCGGTCACTGCCAGCGACACCTGCATCACGGTGGCCCGCCGATAACTCGGCCCGAACTCCTTCAGCGCCAGCGCGACGCCACCGCTCATGCGGGCAGGATGCTCGACCGCGTTGATATAGATCGCTGCCCCGGCAAAGAAGCCGGCGGCGGCCGTCGCGACGACGAGTAACAGGATCACGCGCGCGCCTTCTTCGCACGCCGGGTGCCGGTCGGGGTCAACGCACGGCCACGCTGGCGCTGCGCACGATCGGCTGCCGCCTGCTCCTCGAGGCAAGACGCGAGCGTGAGAATCAGCGCCTCCGTGCTCGCCAGTTGACCGATCGGCACTCCCTCGGCCAGTGTCCGCGCCCAGGGGGACTGGCGGCGGGCCGCCGCCGCATACGCCGCCTTCCCCTTCGACGACAGTTTGAGAAGTGGCGCCCGGACGTGCCGAGGGTTAGCCGTCGGCTCGATCAGCCCCTCGCCAATCATGGCCGTCGCGAGGCGCTGCACGGACTGACGTGTCAGCCCCATCACACGCGCCGCGTCCGACGCGGTGGCCTTTCCGTCCTGGAGGACAAGGGCGCCCAGCACCTGCCATCGAGCGCTGGTCAGGCCAAGCGTGCCGACCAGGCGATCGCCGGCCGCGACGAGCCGGCCGTTCAATTTGAATACTGCCAGAATGAGCTGCGTGATCGCTAGCTCCGCACTGGCCCCGTCCGCTTTCGTCATAATGACATCATACTGTCGTTAGTGACAGTGTACTGTCAAACTGCTCGTGCCGAAGTGCTGCACCCGGTCGAACAAACCGGCCAGCCACTTTGCGACACAGTGTGGGGATACTCAGGGACTTTGTCGTATTGAATACCGCCAAGGTGCGTGAGCAGTTGTCGCGTCGTGAGGGGCCAGGGCTTCTGCGGAAACGCGGAACAGTAGCGCTGCAGGGGCGCATCGAGGTTCAACTTGCCCTGATCCCAGAGAGCCATGACGGCACCGCACTGCGGCCAGCCATTGCATTTGCTCGCCCGTGTTACCTAGAATGTCTTAGGGTTAGACATTCTTGGTATCACATGACACGCACGAACAGTGACCAGCTTCACGGAACGCTCGACATGCTTGTCCTCAAAGCCCTCGAGGCCGGACCGCTACACGGATACGCCGTCGCCGTGCGGCTCGAGGCGTTGTCACACGATGTGTTGAGCGTCGAGGAAGGCTCGCTGTATCCGGCTCTGTACCGGATGGAGCGTCGAGAGTGGCTCTCATCCACATGGTCGGTGACCGACACCGGCCGCCGCGCGCGCTTCTACCGCCTGACGCGGACAGGTCGCTCGCAGTTGGAAGCCGAAACGGCGAGTTGGGCTCGCCTCACGGGCGCTGTCGCGAGCGTCCTCAAGGCCTAGGCGCATGCGGCTCCTTCGAAGTCTGCTGGCGACGGTCCGCGGCCTCACGCGCCGGAACACCATCGCGAACGAGATTCGCGAGGAGATGCGGTTTCACGTCGACATGCGCTCGGAGGAATACCTGCGCTCCGGTCTCGCGCCGTCGGAAGCGCGACGGGCCGCCGTTCGACGATTCGGCAACCCGATGGTGATGCAGGACCGCGGCTACGACGTGCGCGGCGGAGGACTCATGGAGACGATTCTGCGCGACGCGACGTTCGCCTGTCGGATGCTTCGCAAGCATCCGGCGTTCTCAGCCGTGGCGGTCCTGACGCTCGCACTCGCCATTGGTGTGTCCACTGCGCTCTTCTCCGTCATTGATGCGGCGCTCATTCGTCCCGTGCCGTATCCCCATCCTGAAGAATTGGTCACGATCTCCGTCTCAGAACCACGACCTACCCAGGTGAGTCGCCTCGCCCCATCCATGAACGACATTCGTCTGTGGAGGACCAGCACAGCCGTCTTCTCTCATATCGGGATGGGCCGAGTCGCTGGCTTCTCACCGCTGATAGTGGAGACGAACAATGCCTCCCAGCGCCTGACGGTCGGCTCTGCCTCCGAGGACTTTCTCGAGGCGTACGGTGTCTCGCCTGTCATCGGTCGGGGGTTCAGCACTGATGACACCCGCGAGGGCCAGCCCAAGGCGGCGTTGCTTGGTTACGCCTTTTGGCAAAAGGAATTCGGCGGCGACCCAGGTGTCCTGGGCCGACAGATCCGCATTCAGAACGAGGCCACGACGATCGTTGGCGTACTCCCGGTCGGCTTCTACGATCGGACAGTAGTTTGGGAGGCAAATCAGTGGCCCGCCGCGATGGTCGACCGACGCGGATCGGGAACCCCAGTGATAGGGCGTCTGAAACCTGGTGTTACAGCGGCTCAAGCCGCCAAACTGCTGACCGACGTGACGCCGGCAGGGAGCATGCTGGCTCGGGATCCAGTACCTGTCCGTGTCGAACTGGACTCCCTGTACCACGATGAGACGGCTGAATACACGAGCACGGTCCAGACGCTGTCGTATGCGGTCGGGTTGATCGTGCTCATCGCATGCATCAACGTATCGGGACTCCTTCTCGCACGAGGCGCGACGCGCCATACAGAACTTGCCATCAGAGCATCAATAGGCGCAGGCCGCGGCCGACTGGTGCGTCAGATGCTCACCGAGAGTGTGATCCTCGCGGGCGCAGGCGCCCTGCTGGGCCTGGTGCTGGCCTGGCTGTTCCTGGACTCTCTCGTTGCGCTGATCCCGTTCAGCCTGCCGGCCAATTCTCCGGCCCAGCTCAACGTGACGGTTCTGACCCTTTCGTTGGGTCTGACCATGGTCACGGCAGTGTTGTTCGGAGTGGTGCCAGCGCTGAAACTGTCGCGTGTGGGCAGGAACATCAATACCATCCTTGCCGCCGGCGGGCGATCGGGAAGCGCGCCGCTGTCGAAGCGCGGCGGACAGATGCTCATCGCTGCAGAGGTCGCTCTCGCACTCGTGCTGCTCGCCGGCTCGGGGCTCGTCCTCCGCAGCTTCTCGAAACTGCTTGCTGTCGACCTCGGCTTCACCACCGACGATGTCGTGACGGTCGAAGTCGAACCCGTTGCTCAGAACAGCGAGGTCCGCCGGCAGTACTACGCGGCCCTCACAGAAGCGTATCGCGCCTTACCCGAGGTGGCCGCCGTCGGGATGCTGGATCAATTATCGCTGGGCGGCGGACACTCGTACTCCTTCCCCCAAGCCGACACCGGGACAAGAATCCAGGGTCCACTTCGAACCATATCACCCGGCTTCTTTGAGGCCCTCGGTGTCCGGGCAATCGCCGGGCGTCTCCCCGAGGAATCGGACGTGGCCGCCGCCGATGCAGCAATCGTCGATGTTGCGTCGAACGACAAATTCTTCGCCGGGGGCGCCGTTGGTCATACGTTGAAAATGCCCACGATGGCCGGCAAGACACCGCGATTTCTCCGGATCGTCGGCGTTGTGCCAAACCTTCGGCTGAGCGGACCCGAGTATCGCGTTCAACCAGAAGCCTACTTTCTGCCGGACTGGTCGACCGAGACCCTCGACCAGGGTGCCTTCTCTATGGTGGTGCGCCTGCGCCCCGGCGTGAGCTTCTCCGGCGAACGGTTCCGCAAGGTCGCGGACGGTGTTGGGCCCAAAGTGGTGATTGGCAAGATCCAATCTCTCAGCGACATCCAGGGCGAGCGGGTATCGACACAGCGGAACCGGACGCTGCTGCTGTCGCTGCTCGGCGGCTTCGGGTTTCTGCTGACCCTCGTCGGCATCTTCAGCGTGACCGCATATGCAGTGACCAGACGCACCCGAGAGATCGGGGTGCGCGTAGCCTTCGGCGCCACCCGCACTCACATCATCGGGACAATCCTGGGTGACGCCGTATGGCCTGTCGCGATCGGCGTGCTCGTCGGTCTCGCTGCCGCGTACTACGGCACGACGGTCCTCACCAAGTTCCTGTTCGAGACGACGGCGCGCGATCCGGTGACGCTCGCCGCTGTCGCGAGCGTGCTCGGCATAGCGGCGGTCCTGGCAGCATGGCTGCCCGCTCGCCGAGCGGCCACGCTCAATCCAGTCACCGCGCTCCGCGCAGAGTAGCGCGTTCGCGCGTCGATCGCAGCACGGAGCGCTCGTTCACCAAGCCCCCTATCGACACGGCCCTCAGCGTCCACCCGCAAGGTGCCGCTCGAGCTCCTGCCGCCGGCGCGACAGCGCTTCGAGCCGACGCCGCGCGCGACGGCGAAGCGTCGCGGCAGCTGCGCACAGCGCGCCATTCATAAGCGCGCCAAGATACGCCGGCCGGCCCATGCCTCCCCAATAACCGACAGACAGCATTCCGCCTGCGGCGACAGCCGAGAACACGATCCCAATGGTGGCCGACAGCACACGATCCCGGCCCAGCAGCGCGCGTCGATACGTCAGGACCCACGCGGAAAATAGCACCCACGTGAGCGCCATGGCGACGATGACGGCAAAGCCGAGATGCGTGCGCATCGGCAGCGTGGGCTCGGTGGCCCACAACGACCCGATGGCGACAGCGACCGTCAGCGCAGCGACAAGCAGCACGGTGTATCCCACGCGAGAGCCCGTCGATAGCTCGGACGCCGCGAGCCGCTGCACGTCGGCTACCGACGGACGCGGAGATTCTGACGACACGATGGTGCGAGAACCTGTCACGGCTGCACTCCTTTGATGATCAATCGTTCGCGCAGCATCTTCCGGGCGCGGAAGAGGCGCGACTTGACGGTGCCCACCGGAATGGCCGCGATGTCGGCGATGTCATTGAGGCTGAGCTTCTGCAGATAGAACAGCACGAGCACGTCCCGCTCGAGCACCGGCAGTTCAGACAGGCCGGCCTCGAGCAGCGCCAGATCCTCCGCCCGGTCATCCTCGACGGCGACACCAGGAAGCTCCGCCATGTCGACCTCTTCGAATCGGGGTGCCGCGTAACGAGCCCTAAGTCGATCCATGAGGACACGCCTCGCGATTCCAAAGAGCCAGGGTTGAAAGCGCGCGGCCTCACGCAGGCGGCCAAAACCACGCAGCACCCGCAACCACACCTCCTGCACGACATCAGCGGCGGCATCCGCGTCTCCCGTCACGCGCAGGGCGTAGCGCCACAGCGGCTCGTGCCAGCGCGCAATCAGCAGGTCGAACGCGTCGCGCTCGCCCATCTGACAGCGCAGAACGACCCACTCGTCGTGGTCAGCGCCTCGTTGCGGCGATGGTGCGGGTTCCTCAGAGGTCACGGGCACTCAGCGTAGTCCGACTGGGGAGTCGCCGCGCAGGCCAAAAGGTTCACGGCATCGGACCTCGCAACGTGACAGTGAACCTTCTGGACGAATCGACGACTCCCTTCACGGAGGTGGCCGTGGAGTTGGATCACAGACATCGATTCAGAGAAATGAGTTTGAGTGCCGCGCTGATTGTGGCCGCGTGTAGCGTCTTCTCGGCCGGCCCTCGTGCCCAGCAGATCGGACGAACGGCCGTCGAAGTTCAGATTCTGCAGGCCCCCACCGCCGCGACGGCACTCGGCCGGGTTCACCTCGTCTATGAGTTGCACATCACGAATATGGGCGCCGCCGCAGTGTCGCTCGAGCAACTCGACGTGTTCGACGTTGACACCGTGCTGGCAACTTGGACCGGTCCACAACTCTGGCAGCGGAGCCTCGTCATTGGACAGCCACCGGCGCCATCCGGGGCCGCGCGCCAGCTCGTACCCGGCGCGCGTGTCGTCACGTACGCGTGGATCAGTCTTGCGCCAGGTCAACGGCTGCCTGCAAGCGTGTCGCACCGTCTAAGCGTCTCGACGGCAGACGCGCTTCGCGACACCGTGACCACACGCCCGCTGGCGATCGCGCCAGAAGGACCGGCGCTCGGCGCCCCTGTCGCAGGCGGACCGTGGGTTGCCGTGCGAGGGCCGTCGGCCAGTTCGCCACACCGGCTGGCGCTCGTCACGGCGGGCGGCCACGTGCGCGTTCCACAACGCTTCGCGGTTGACTGGGTCAAGCTTGGCGAGGACGGTCTGCTCTTTCGCGGCGACGGCAAGGACATCGAGGACTGGTATGGCTACGACGCGCCGGTCCATGCCGTAGCCACCGGAATCGTGGCGCTTGTTCGAGACGGCCAGCGCGACCACCCGCCGCTCGGCCCTCCCCCGCCCGCCATCATGGAGGCGGGCGATGCGACGGGCAACACTGTCGTCCTCGATCTCGGTGACGGCCGGTTTGCGACGTACGCGCACCTCAAGTCAGGCAGCGTGCGCGTGGCCCAAGGCGATCGGGTCGTCGAGGGGCAAGTCATCGCCCGTGTTGGGAACACCGGCAACACGTTGGGACCGCATCTGCACTTCCAGATCAGCAACGATCGCGAACCGCTCGCCGGAGAAGGACTGCCGTTTGCCTTGCGACGCTTCCGGCTAGTGGGACGAGTGGCCGCGTTTCCGGCACTGCTCGGCGGAAACCCGTGGACTTCCAACCCCAGCGAGGCGTCACGGGCTGTCACCGGCGAACTGCCGTTGGAAAACATGGTGCTGCAATTCGGAGATTGACCAACACCGGCGATCGAACAGGGTCTCAGCGAGGCGCGCGGGCCTACCGGATAGGCACGAACGCGAGCGCGTTGTTGGCGTTCATCGGGATCACCAACTGGTTGGCGCCGGCGTCGTAGCACATCGACGCCGCACTCGGGATGTTCTGCGCGATGAGCTCAGCGGGCTGGCCCGGGCGGATACGCGAAACGCCACCGTTCTGGACGCTGCTCACGTACTTCGTGCCATCGGGCATGATCACGAGCCCGTCACTCCCGGCCTGCGCCGCGTTCTCGGTCTTCATCAACTTGCCGTCCACCGAAAACGTCAGGATCTCCGCGGTGCCCATGTTCGCCACCACGATGTGGCCCTGGGGATCGATGGCCACGCCATTCGGCTGGCGCAGCGGCGCGCCCTGAACAAAGATCGACGACTTGCCGTCCGGTGTGATGCGCCAGACCTGCCACGTCATGGGGTCGGCATTCGCACCGCCGGCTCCCGTGTTCGTCCCGTAAATGGTGCCATCGTCGGCCACCTCGATGTCGTTGAACCAGGCGGAACCTTCGACGCGCACCTCGCCGGCCGGCGCGCCCGTGGCCATCGTGAACCGGCGAACGACGGCCACGCTTGGCTCGTTCGGTAGGGTACCTCCATCACGATCGGCCAGATACAACACGCCTTTCACGATGTCGCTGCCGAACGGCTCATTGAGCACGAGCGGCGGGTTCATCGCGCTGCGTTGCGTGCCCGGATTCTGAATGCCGATCCAGCGGGACGTGTGAACCGAACCGTCGTGATTGATCAGCGATACCCACGCATTGTTGGCTTGCACGTTCTGGCCCACGCCACGGCTCGGCACGACGATGAGATTGCGCACGGGATCGTAGGAGCAGCTTTCGGCCGAGTAGATGGCGCCGAACACTTTGACGTTCGACGAGATGGGGCTGAACGTCGTCTCTGCGGCTGGCGCCATGGGCAGACCCAGCGCATTGCCAACTGAGTAGGGCTGCGGCGCCTGCGGTGACGGAGCCGCTGGAGGCGCCTGCGCCGCCGGTTGCTGCGCGAGCAGAATCGTCGCACACATGCCAATCGATACCGCGACAGCGCCGGCCGTCTTCGTGATGCTCTTCATCCGCTTCTCCCTGTGTCTGGACGTTTCCGAGAGGATACCCCAGCGAGGCTGCTGATGAGTGCAGATTGGGGGGGCTATCGCGGCGCCCACTTCGCGAGAAAGGTGCGCATCTTCTCGAGGTTGTACGACCGCCCCTCCTCGAGTTCGCTGGTGTCCTGTGAATGGAGCAACTCGCCGGCGTCGCTGAGCACGAACAGATGTGGGTACCCAGGAATCGAGGGATACCGATCGAGAAACACCTTGTTGGGGTTCTCGGGACTGAAGTTGATCTTCACCCAGACGAAGTCGCGCGCGATGGCAGCGCTGAGGTCGGGATGATCGTCGATGAAGCGGTCCAGGGTGTGGCACCACACGCACCACTCGCCGCCGACATCCAGCATGATGCGGCGCTTGGTTTGACCTGCCATGGAGATGGCGGCGGTCACCTGCTGGCCTGGATCGGCTTGCGGGTCGAACTTCTCGGCGTGTCCGACGATCGCAACTGGCGCAGGCTCCGGCTGTGTGCACGACGCGCAGAGGAGCGCGGCGACTACCGCCATCAAGACGCGTCGTGTCACTTCAATCCCAGCTTCATCGCGAGGTATGCGTACGACAGAGCGGCCATCTCCGCCTGCTGCTTGTGATTGGCCGCCGCGGCATGTCCACCGTCGGTGTTCTCGTAGAACAGCACGTCGTAGCCCTGCTCCATCATCCGAGCCGCCATCTTACGCGCGTGCACGGGCGTCACGCGATCGTCGCTCGTCGCCGTGACGAAGAAGACGGGCGGGTAACTGCCGCCCTTCCTGACGTTCTGGTACGGCGAGTACGTGCGAATGTAGGCGGCCATCGTGGCGTCGGCCGGATCGCCGTACTCCGCGGCCCACGAGGCTCCCGCGCCGATTCCGGTATAGCGAATCATGTCGATGAGCGGCACCTGGCACACGACGGCGCCGATGAGCTCCGGATGCTGCGTCATCACCGTCGAGACCAGCAAGCCGCCATTCGATCCACCCATGATGCCGAGCTGCCGGGCAGTGGTGAAGCCGCGCCGGGCGACATCGGCGGCAACGGCGGCGAAGTCATCGAACGCCCGCTGCCTGTTCGTCTGAAGGGCGGCGTCGTGCCACTGCGGACCGAACTCTCCGCCGCCGCGGATGTTGGCCACGACATAGGTTCCGCCCTTCGTGAGCCATAACTTGCCGACGCCAGCGGAGTACGCAGGAGTGAGCGAGACCTCGAACCCGCCGTATCCGTAGAGCAGCGCGGGCTGCGGCCCGCGCGTGTCCTTGCGGTGCACCACGAAGTACGGAACGCGCGTGCCATCTTTTGACCTCGCGTCGAATTGCTCCGTCACCAGACCTGTCGCGTCGAATCTGGCGGGCAGCGACTTGATCGCCACGGGCCGCCCGTCTCCCTTGTCGGCGAAGAGAGTGGTCGGCACCAGGTAGCTGTCGAATCTGAACTGCGCCTCGGGCCCATAGTCGTTCGAGGCGACGATCGAGGTCGAGCCGTTCGGCGGCAGTTCGAGCCGCCCGGTTCCCCACCGCGCAGCGCCTCCAGCGGGAGCGGCCGGCGGACGGAACACGTGGATGCTCCCGATGACGTTGTCGTAGATCGACGCGTATACCGCGTCGCGTCCGGTTGCGACCTGATCGATCGACGCTCGCGGACCGGGCGCGTAGAGCACCGTAGGCGCAGGAAGCACGCCCGTCTTCTTCCAGGCATCGAACGAGAACGCCAGCAGTGATCCGCTCTTCAGCCGCTGCGTCGGCGAGAAGTCCCAGTCTTTTCGCAGCGTAAACACGAACTGCCCCTGCGTGATGCCCTTCAGATCCACTGAAAGCGGCACCGGCACTTTCGTGGTGGCGCCATCCGTGTCGACCGCGAAATATTCGGTTTCAAAAAACGTCGGCGACCGTACCACGAGCGGCCGGTTGCCGGAAACGCTGCGGCTGACCCACGTGCCAACCGCCACGTCTTCGACCTTACCCTCGAGCACCTGCCGGGCGTCCGCGATCGCCGAACCGCGCTTCCACAACTTCACCAGCCGCGGATACCCGGAGTTGGTCAGTGTCCCTTTGCCGAAATCCGTGCCGAACAGCACGGTGTCGTCGTCTACGTACGTGGCGTCCGATTTCGCTTCGGCGAGGACGAACCCGTTCGGGACGAACGTCTTCGACGTGAGGTCGAATTCGCGCACGACGACGGCGTCGCCACCGCCACGCGAGAGCGTGACCAGACACCGCTTCAAGGACGGCCCGCAGTCGGCCCCCTTCCAGACCCAGTTCTCTTTCTCGGTGCCCGCCAGGGCGTCAACGTCGATCAGGACCTCCCATTGCGGGGCCGGCTTGGTGTAGTCGACGATGCTCGTGCGTCGCCAGATTCCTTTGGGATTCGCGGCGTCCTGCCAGAAGTTGAACGCGTACTGATGGCTGAGTGTGGCAAACGGGATGCGATCCGTGGCATCCAGCACGGCAAGGAGCGCGTCGAAGTCTGCCTTGTACTGCGCACTCGTCGTGAGGACCGAGAGCGCTTTCGCGTTCTGCTCCTTCACCCACGCGAGCGGGACCGCTCCGTGAACATCCTCGAGCCAGAGATACGGATCGTCTGCCTGTGTGACGTTCTGATTCACGGTGACGGCTTCCAGGGGCCGAATGGCTTGCTCGACTCCGACGAAGGCCAGGCCGGCCACGACGAGACTCCAGACCAGGCGCATGAGGATCCTCGGGGCTTACGGCTTACGACTTACAGCTTACGCGACTACTTCGGGCGTCCCCTGCCCGCCCATGAACTCCGTGACCATCTGCCTCGAGCAACTCTGATGGTTGTGGGGCTGTGATTCTAGTGCAGCCCACTCTGGAGACTCAGTCTGGCGCCGCTACGCGCGCATCGCGCGCGGCTCGTTGACGTCTGGTTTCATGGGTCGCAGCAGCACGTGCTCGTAGAACAACGCCGCGGCACAGGCACCGGCAATTGGCGCCACCCAATACGCCCAGTGCCACTCCCAGTGCATCATCTCGAGCGCTGGACCGAATGAGCGGGCAGGATTCATCGACGCGCCCGTGACGGCACCTCCGGCGAGGATGTTGAACGCCACTGTCAGGCCGATCCCGAATCCGCCGATCTTCACCGCCCGTCCACGATCGTCGACGGCCGTTCCGAAGATCGACGTCATGAGCAGGAATGTCATGATGAACTCGGCCAGCAGAATCACCCCGGTGGTGGCCCAGACTGCCGGCAGCGGCAAACCGAGCGTGGTCGCCGCGACTGACGCCGCGGGGAAGATGACGCGGCACGCGCCGGCGGCCGTCGTCGCGCCAGCCAGCTGCGCCACGACATAGGCGCCAGCCAGGCTCGGCGTGATGCGGCCGGTGATCAGGAACCCGGCGGTCACCGCCGGGTTGAAATGCGCGCCTGACTCGCCGCCAAACACATTCACCGCGACCGAGAGCGCAAGGCCATGCGCCAGTGCGATGCCCAGCAGTCCCGACATGCCTCCGACTTCGGGCGTGTTGCACAGAATCGCCGCGATTCCGGCAAAGCACAGGTAAAACGTGCCGAGAAATTCCGCCAGACAAGGTCGAATCGTTTTCATGAGGCTCCTTCGCGCCCGTTGTGTGTAACAGAAACGCCCTGGCGATGGCAAACGGAAGTGCTCGGGGCTCGGGGGCTCGCGGCTCGCGGCTTGGGGCTTGGGGGCGGGGCTTGGGGCGGGGCCCAAACCAACGGCCGGAAAATTCCCCCGAGCCCTAGCCGAACGCGACCTCGGAGCCGAGAACTCATGAGAGTGTTCCGTCGAGAAAGGCGCTAATGACGATTCTGGCAGGAGAAACACGGTCGGCAACGCGGGCGCAGACCCACCAACTGATCGCGCTCATGCTGCAGCAGGGCGGGCATGTGAGCGACCTGATCTTCTCCCCCGGCCGGGCTCCCCAGATCGAGGTCTCGGGCGAGCTGCAGGAGCTGAAGTTCCACGGTTACGAGCGGCTGACGTCGCAGCAGGTCATCGAAGTGGCCGAGGACCTGATCGGCAGCAACGCGTCAGCAGCCGAACAGCTTCGGCGCGATGGGTCGGCCGACTTTTCCTACTCGCTGCCGGGCGTTGGGCGCTTTCGCGTCAACATCTTCCGGCAACGGTCCTCGTACGCGATCGTGATGCGGGTGATCCCCGTGGTCATCCCCTCGTTCGCGGATCTCGGCGTCCCCTCCCAAGTGGCCTCCATCGTCACGCTGCGCAATGGCATTGTGCTCGTGACCGGCCCCACCGGATCGGGCAAGTCGTCGACGCTGGCGGCGGTCGTCGACCAGATGAATCAGCAGCGCGCGATCCACATCCTGACGATCGAAGACCCCATCGAATTCATTCACGCGCACAAGCGCAGTACCGTGCATCAGCGCGAGCTGCACAGCGACACACCCACGTTCAGTCTGGCGCTGCGGGCGGCATTGCGGCAAGCCCCCAAGGTGATCCTCGTCGGCGAGATGCGCGATCGCGAGACGATTGAGATTGCGCTCGAGGCAGCCGAGACGGGCCACCTGGTGATGTCGACATTGCACACCATCGATGCGGCGAAGACCGTGGAACGCATCATCGGCGCCTTTCCGCAGGGCGACCAGCAGGGCATCCGCACGCGCTTCTCGAAGACCTTCCAATTCATCATCTCGCAGCGGCTGCTGCCGAAAGCCGACGGCAAGGGACGCGTTGGCGTCTTCGAAGTTCTCCGGTCCACGCTCCGCACGCGCGACTACGTCGAGCAGGGCGAAGTCGATGGCAAAACGCTGCTCGACGCCATGAAAACGGGTAGCGAAGATGGCATGCAGGACTTCGACACAGAACTGCAGCGGCTCGTGCGCGCCGGCGCCATCAGCGCCGACACGGCGTTGACGTACGCGACCAACGCCAACAACCTGCGGCTCGAGATCTCGGACGTCATCGAGGACCAGCGAATCGCCGCACAGTAGCGGTCGGGCGTTCCGCCGCAGCGACCGACGCGGCGGCGAGTAGACTCTTGCGCGTGACACTCCGCGTCACCGCCACCATCCTCATCGCGTGTGTCGTCGCCTGGCTCCTGGCCGGATCGCGGCTGCGTGTCGTCGGCGACGGCGTCGAGTACCTGGCGCAGGCCCTGAACTTCGCCGTACTCGAGAAGCCGTCAGTCGGCCGGAAGGACGTCGCGCGGATCGAGGCGCAGGTCGCAGAGACCGATCCGCATTTCGCCAACTGGCACATCGCGCCATCGACGTTTCCAGGGCCCGATAGACGACGAGACTTCATCCATTTCTGGATGTATGCGCTGATGGCCACGCCGTTCGTGTGGGTGACGCGCGCGCTGTCGCTCTCGCCCCTGCTCGCGTTTACCTTGTTGAACCTCATCCTGCTCGGCGTCGCCATCGCGGTGGTTCGCCCACGCATCGGATCGGCGGCAACGCTGCTGCTATTTGCAAGTCCACTCATCTGGTGGATCGACAAGGCGCATACCGAGGTCTTCACGGTGGCGCTGCTCACTGTGAGCATGGCGCTACTAACCGAGAAGCCGTGGTGGGCGTTGCTTGCTGCGGGGCTGGCATCATCGCAGAACCCGCCAATCGCGGTCCTTCTGCCGCTGATCCTCGCTCATCAGCTGATCAGCCGGCCAGAGAGGCGGCGAGATTCACGGCTTTGGGTCGGCGTCGCCGCAGGCGTATTGCTGGCCGCACTGCAGCCCGTCTATGCGCTGACGCGGCACGGCACCGTGTCGCTGCTGTTGCTCGGGACCAGGCCCGGCATACCGGCGTGGAGCGAGGTGAGCGCCGTGGTCTTCGACCCATCCGTCGGTCTCGTCGGCAACGCGCCGTTGCTGCTTGTGGTGGCCCTCATGGCCGCGGCGCGAGCAGCACGACCGATCCCCAACCGGGTGGCGCGCGGCGAAATCATCGTGGCCGCCCTCAGCGCGCTGTGCTTTCTGTTCGCATTCGGGCGGGCAGTCAACGTGCACCACGGCGGCACGCCAAGTCTCAGCCGCTACGCGCTCTGGCTGATTCCACTGGCGATTCCAGGGCTCCACGAGGCCCGTGAGCGTGGCGGACGCATCTGGCGTGCCTCCATGGCCGCCATCGCGGCAGTCTCGGCTGTCATCAGCGTGGCGTACTTTCAACCCTCCATCGGCGAGAACTCGCGAGAGCCCACGGCGCTGGCGGCGTGGTTATGGGTGCGCCACCCCACATGGAGCAACCCGCTGCCGGAGGTCTTTGCGGAGACGATGTCGCGGCGCGAAGATCCGGTCGCGCCCGCGTTCACCGCGGGGTGCGAGAAGGTTCTGGTGCTGTCGCCGGGCATCGGCGGCTGGCCCATCCCTTGTTACCCCGCCTCAGTGCCAGCGTTCTGCCGTGTGCCCAGGACGTTCTGTTACGCAAATCGCCAGGGCACCACCTATGAGTGGACCAGGGCCCCGGGTCGTCTGACCGCGCCGCTCGAAGTGCCGACGGAAGGCCGCTGGACGCGCGACATGGAAGTGCACATCCGGGAGCTCTACGACGAGTGGGGATGGCCGGGGCGCGACCTGCCGTCCGCGACCGCGCGGCTGCGCCAGGGCGTGGATGTGTCGGCATCGCTCTTTGGTACGGACCGACGACTGGTTGCCGTGCTGCAGCATATCGGCTCCGACGCGCGCCTCGGTGTCGATGTGGCAGCACCAGCGCACTGCGCGTTGATCGATGCGAGCAGCGGCGCGACCGTCGCGCGGTTCACGCTGGCCGACTCGGGCGCAGCGTCCGATCCAGCCGGCAACGCGGCCGGATTGGGGTCAGAAGTCCCCGTACCGGCGGGCTACGACGTGCTGGTCCTGGCGTGCACCTTGGACCCGGCCTGAACCTTCAGCTTGCCTGGTCACAGGAGGCTCGCTGGCGCCCGGCTTCCTCTTCACTCGATCAGCGTAACAGGCGATTCGACCAACGGCGCCTCCGCTCCCGGCGTCGACTCCGTGACCGGAGTCGCCATGGTATCGGCACCCAGGGTGGGCGGACGCGTGGCCAGTGACGCGACCACGGCCACGAGTCTGTCCGCGACGATAGGTTTCGCCAGATGCGCGTCGAAGCCGCCGCTCAAGGCGCGCTGTTCGTCTTCGAGTCGGGCGAAGGCCGTCAGGGCAATCGCGGGCC
>JBDSZL010000030.1:0-91220 GCA_039925145.1 Vicinamibacterales bacterium
CCGAGCCGCGTCTCCCCGAGCCATGTCTCCGAAGGCTGGCACGGGTGGGACGACTACGCCGCGTACTACGACTGGGAAAATGCGCGCACGCTCGGCCGGCGCGATGTGAGCTTCTGGCGCGGCGTACTCACACGCGAAGCGGCGCCAACGCTCGAGCTCGGCTGCGGCACAGGACGCCTGCTGATTCCGATGGCCCGCGCCGGTGTGCGGATCGCCGGCATCGACAGGTCGACGCCGATGCTGGCCCGCGCAGTGGAGCGGTCGAAGCGGTTGCCTGTGAGGGTGCGTCCTCAGCTGTTTCGGGGCGACATCCGCAGCCTGCCATTTGCCCCTCAGAGCTTCGGCGCCGTGATGGCGCCGTACGGCCTGCTCCAGTCGCTGATCCGGCCGGCCGACCTCGAGAGTCTCCTCGGCGAGGTGGCACGCGTGCTCACGCCGGGCGGCCTGCTTGGCATCGATCTCGTCCCCGATCTTCCGAAGTGGCAGGAGTATCACCAGCAGATCAGTCTGCGTGGCCGCTCCAGAACCGGCGCGCAGATCACGCTGATCGAATCGGTCCGCCAGGACCGTCGCCGTGGCTTGACGATGTTCGATGAGGAGTTCGTCGAGCGCAGTCGAAGCGGGGTCGAACAGCGGCGGACGTTCACCCTCACGTTCCGTACGCTGGCGATGACAGCTGTGACCGAGGCGCTGGAGCGCCACGGCTTCCGCGTCGACGTCCGGTGCGGCAGCTATGCCGGCGCGGCCTGGGCGCCAGACGCGGACGTGTGGATCGTAATGGCCCGAAAGCGCGCGAGCGGAGTCCAATCGTGAAGGACCGCTGAGTCAGCCCGTGCCCATCGCTTCATCGCTCGCGCAGCGTCTTCACCGCCGATCGGGGGCAGAGCGGTGGGGCGTGTCCGTCGACGCGTTCGCTACCGCGCTGAGTGCGAGCGTGGCACGCGCGCCCGATGATTCCGCCGATCTCTGCAGCTATCTGGAGAGCCTGCACCTCGAAGATCTCGGGCTGGCCATCGCGTGCGCCGCTGCGCAGGAAGACGCGTGGGAACACTTCGTTCGGCAGTTCCGGCCAGCACTCTACCGCGCGGCCGAGGCCATCGACCCCACTGCAGGACGCGACCTTGCCGATTCTCTCTACGCGGAGCTCTTCGGGCTGCCGGCCGGATCCGGAGAGCGCAAGTCGCTCTTTCGCTATTTTCACGGGCGCAGCACTCTCGCCACGTGGTTGCGCGCCGTACTCGCGCAGCGCCATGTCGATCGCCTGAGGCGAGACCGCCGGCTCGACCCGCTGCCCGACGAAGAATCCGGCGGCGCCCTGCGGGCGCCTGACACCGAGCTCGACCCGGGGCGCGAGCGGTGTGTCCACGCCATGCGCCATGCGCTCGCGAAGGCGGTGGCAGAACTGGATGCCCGCGACCGCCTGCGCCTCGGCTGTTACTATGCAGAGAACCTGACCCTCGCCGAAATCGGCCGGCTACTGGGAGAGCACGAGGCCACGACCTCGCGTCACCTCACCCGCACGCGCCGCGATATCCGCCGGCTGGTCGAGGCCGAACTCCGCGGGCCCTGCCGTTTCAGCGAGGCAGAAGCCGCGCAGTGCTTCGACTCGCTCGTGCGCGACAGTGGACCACTCGACGTGGCCGAGATGGTCGGCCTGACCGTCGCCCGCAAGACCGACGCGCCGGATCGTTCTACCAAGTGAGGAACCTACGCGTGCCTGGCGGATTGCCCCACGAAGACTCGCTCGATCGCCTGCTGCGGCAGTCGCTCGGGAGTGGTCTGCCTCCGGGCTCCACATCATGCGTCGAGCCCGAGACCCTGGCGGCGTGGGCTGACGGCGGACTGTCCGCCGCGGAGCGTCGCGATGTGGAGGCGCACCTCTCGGCATGTCCCACGTGTCGCGAGGTGGTCGCCGCGTTCGCGCGCAGTGCCCCCGTCGCACCAGTCATCCTCAGGTTCTGGACCCAGAAGCGCCGGGCGTACGTTGTAACCACGGCGGCCGCTGCCGCAGGAATCGCGATGTGGTTCGCCGTATCCACGCCCACCGTCCCGCCTGTGCCCATGACGGTCACGGCCCGACTCGAACAACCCGCTGTTCCACCGCCAGTCTCGAATCCGCCGCCCGAGTCGGGCAGCCGCGCGAAGCAGGAGACGCCCGCGCCACCAGGTGACGCGGCAAGAGCGTCTCCCGACAGTGCTCGTGCCACGTCGATGGCGGATAACCGCGCGATACGCGCGACGCCCCCGCCGGCTCAGCCAGTCCAACCGGCGGATCGAGCGCGTGAGGCGGCGGACCGGTTTGTCGACGCAGGCCTCCCGCCGGCCGCCGCACCCCCGCCGCTGCGCGTCTTCGGCGGAGGTGGGGTAGTTGGCGGCATTGCGCCGCCCGCGCCGCCGAGTCCCGCAGCCACTGCACCCGGGCGCAACGCGATAATCGCCGGCGTCAGCGCGAGCCCGCCCACTCCGCAGGCGCAGAGTGTCGAGCGGTCCGTTCAAAACACGCCTGTGATCGAATTGGTTCCTCCTTCAGCGTTGCTCGAGCAAGTGGCGACGACACTGGTGGATGGCACGATCCGCCAGGGAGTCGCCGCGGGCCGCGGTGGAACCGCACCGGCTCCCGCCGTAGCGGCACTGAGACAGCCCCCCATCCGCTGGAGGGTCTTTCCGGACGGTCACGTGGAGCGCTCGCTCGATGAGGGCCAATCGTGGGTCCGCATGGCGCTCGGCACCGATGTGCCGGCCATCGTCGGCGGCGCGGCGCCCCTCTCGACCGTCTGCTGGCTCATCGGCCCGCAAGGCACGGTGCTGCGTACGCTCAACGGCGGTCAGTTTCAGCGTCGCCCCTTCCCGGAAGCGGTCGACCTCATCTCGATTTCGGCGGCCAGTGCCGAGCAGGCCACGGTCACAGACGCGCGTCGTCGCGTGTTCACGACGACCGACGGCGGCGCGACGTGGCGTCTGAGCGGCGGGTAATCCTCCTCCCTGCAAGAAATTCAGTCGACGCCGTTCTAAGAACACACCCAACCGCACCGCGGCGGATTCGGGTGCTCTTCCACGGAGGTCGACATGGCTCTCAGGTCCGGCATCACCCGTCTGCAACTGTTAGCTCCAGCGCTGCTCTTTGGCGTCCTGCTCGTTCCTCTGCTCGGGAGTACTCCGGCCGAACTGACACCGGCGGCAGCGGCAGCACCCACGCCGCAGCGGGCTGGCGTCACGATTGCTGGTTCGGTCGTCGACGGCAATCTGGTGCCGTTGCCCGACGTAACGGTCACGCTCTCAGAGCAGGGCGGCGCCAGTCGCGAAGCGAAAACCGATACGCGGGGTCGCTTCACGTTCACCGGCGTCATCGCCGGCGACTACCAGGTTCGCGCCGAGCGAGCGGGATTTGCGGCACTCCTGCGAGCCGTGCACGTCTCCAGCGGCACTCCCACCGTTCAACTCCCGCTCGTGCTCACTCGTCCCGGCGAAGAGTTAAACACGGACGCCATGCGTCAGCCGCCTATGGGTGTGGTCGGAGGTATTGCGGCCGCACCGATGCCGAGCCCACCAGCATCCGCCCAGCTAGGCGGGGGAGGGCGCGGAGGAACAGCGGCCACGGCCGGGGTCGACAGCTTCTACGGCGCCTCGGGCGAACGGAGCGTAGCGCAGCGGTCGATGCCCTCGGGCCCGCGCGTCGGTGGTGTCGATCCCACGGATGGGGAACGCTACGCCCACGTCGCGGGCAACCGGTTCGAGCGAACCGTCGATCGGCCGCTGTCTACGTTTGGGGCAGACGTCGACACGGCCTCGTTTACGAACGTGCGGCGTTTCCTCACCTCCGGTCAGCTGCCGCCCCCCGATGCCGTGCGGGTGGAAGAGTTCGTCAACTACTTCAAGTTCGACTATGCGACGCCGCGTGGTTCGCACCCCATCGGTCTCACGACCGAAGTCGGGGAGGCGCCGTGGGCGCCAGGGCATAAGCTCGTGCTGATTGGCGCGCGCGCCACGGCGCCCATTGACCGGCGCAGCGTAGGCCGCAATCTCGTGCTCCTCATCGACGTCTCCGGATCGATGGCGACGCCCGACAAGCTGCCACTGATCAAGACGGCGTTGAACGTCTTCGTCGCGACCCTCAATCCCGACGACCGCCTCGCCATCGTCACCTACGCCGGCGCAAGCGGCGTGGTGCTCCCGTCTACGCCTGCTCGCCAGCGCGATCGCATTCTGGATGCCATCAACAGGCTGGGCGCGGCAGGTTCCACCAACGGCGGCCAGGGCATCGTCGTCGCCTATCGCACCGCGCGCCAGGCATTCATCCCTGGCGGCATCAATCGCGTGATCCTCGCGACCGACGGCGATTTCAATGTGGGCGTGGTCAGCCAGCGCGATCTGCTGGACCTCATCCAGCGTGAAAAAGAATCGGGCATCTTTCTGTCGGTGCTGGGCGTGGGCACCGGCAACCTGAAGGACTCGACGATGGAGATGCTGGCCGACAAGGGAAACGGCCACTACGCGTATCTGGATTCGCTGCAGGAGGCGCGACGCGTCCTGGTGGCGGAAGCCGACGCCACGCTCGAGACCGTGGCCAAGGAGGTCAAGTTCCAGGTCGAGTTCAATCCCGCGGAGGTCGCGGCCTGGAAGCTCATCGGGTATGAAAACCGCCGGCTTGCCGCCGAAGACTTCAACGACGATCGGAAAGATGGCGGCGAAGTCGGAGCCGGTCACACCGTGACCGTGCTGTACGAGATCGTCCTCGTGGGAGCGGGGGGTGAGGACGAGGTTTTGCGGTCCCGCGTCGATCCATTGAAGTATCAGGAGCTACCTGCACCTTCTGCGCGCGTCAGACCCACATCAGCGCGGCGCACCGATGAGTGGATGACTGTAAAGGTGCGGTACCAGCTGCCAGGTGGCGATACCAGCCGCCTGATCGAACAGGCCATCCGACCCACGACAAGCAGCGGTCATGAACATCTGCCATTCGCATCGGCCGTCGCCGAGTTCGGCCTGCTGCTGCGTGGCGATCACATGGCACGCGGCAGTTGGGATGCACTCGCCGGCCGCATCGCGACGCTGAAGGTGTCGCCCTCGCGTCAGGCCGACCGGGAGGCGCTCGCCGAGGTTGTGGGGTTGGCCCGCTCGCTCGCGCGCGTTCGCTGAGACCGCAAGAAGCCCCCGTTGCTGCATTCAACCGATTGCGGGCCGGCTGCGCGCCGGCCCGCCTGCCGAAGGAGTCACGTCCAATGTCCCTCCGTCTGTTCGCGATCCCCTCAGTCCTCGCCCTTGCGGTGCTCACCCCACGGATGTTCAGTGCCAGCACGGCGGCTGCGGATGTCACGCTCGTACGCCGCCACCGCCCCGGAGGCGTCTCACCAACTGCCTTGCGATCCGTCCGGCCGGAAATACGTCGTCCGGCCCGTGCCGGCCTGCGTAATTTCTGTCACGAGCGTCAGCTGCGCCATGTTGAGCGTGACCCCGAGCCCCGGCCGCTGGTTCGGCCAGATCTTGCCGTTCTTGAAATCGAGTCCCTCATTGATGTGGGCCGCCGGACGAGTGTTCGACCCGATCTCGACCATCACAGGACCTGAGAACGGCCCGATTGCGTGGACCAAGGCCGCCGTGGAGATGGGACCGGTGAAGTGGGGCACGATGCCGACCGCGTGGGTCTCGCAGAGCGCCGCGATCTTCACCATCTCGGTAATGCCGCCCACGTTGGGCAGTGTGCACCGGACGTAGTCGATGTCGTGATTCTCGACGAGCGTGTTGAAATCCCAGCGTTGCCCCCACTCCTCGCCCGCGGCGAGGGGGACGGTCGTCAGCTGTCGCAGCTTCGGGATGTCGGCCAGGAAGTGCTCGGTGCGCGTCGGGTCCTCCACGAGGTACGGCTCGTACTCTTCGATGAGCTTGCAGGCGCGCAGTCCGTCGGCGAAATCGAACCGCTGGTGCAGGTCGATGAGCCAGTCGCCGTTCGGCCCGACACCCTCGCGCATGTCCTTGCAGTCGCGCGCGACCTGCCGCACGCGCTCGTGCGTGTCGTACACCGGACCGGGCAGCGTGCGCGGCACGTCGAGCGGGGGCGGAACGGGGCCTCCGGCAGCGCCAGCCGCCGAGGGCGCGCCGCCGGGACCGCCGCCGACGCTGGCCGCATCCATGCGGAACGCACGATAGCCCTGTTCGATAGCGCGGCGGGCGTTCTCGCGCAGCTGCGTTCCCGTGCCTCCGCCGCCCAGGTACGACTCGAGATAGGTGCGGTTCATGCCGCCCATCAAGTCGTACACAGGCACCCCAAGCGCCTTGCCTTTGATATCCCAGAGCGCCAGGTCGAGAGCCCCGAGCCCGTGAATTTTCTCGCGGCCTGGCGGGTAGAACCAGGCGCGATACATATCCTGCCAGCAGCGTTCAATGTCGAACGGGTTCTTGCCGATGAGCCGTCCGGCGCACTGCTCGAGCGTGTCGCGCGAGCCTCCTTCGCCCACACCGAACAGCCCCGGCTGGTCGGTGTCGACGATGACGACCATGTTGCTCTGGTTGAAGATGTCGTTGAGCGTGGGAGGCCGGTAGACGCGCACCTTGGTGATTTTTGCCTTTGGCAGGCTGGCCGCCAACGGCAATGCAGGCCGGCCGATTGTCAGACCGGCCGATGCGATAGTGAGCGTCTTCAGAAAGGTACGCCGGTCGACGCGCGTTCGCGTGCGCGAAGGGTCAGGGTGAGCGGACCGTCGCTGCGACATGAGAGGCCTCCCTTGGCGTCTGCGCCCATGCGCGCCGGTCGGTAAACGACGACGTGCGCAGGGCAGAGAGCCTGTCCAAACGGATCGAGGTGTGAAGACCGGGACAGCCTAGCATGAGCCCGCAGACCCGGAGGCCGCGCTCATTCGATGGGGGCATTCGCCCGCGGGGCGACGCGATACGCGCAGCGCCGATCGCCCGACAGGACATGTTCAACGCGCGTCACGTCTACGTCAGGTCCGAGAACGGAGCGGAAAAGAGTGAGCTCGGTCGCGCAGAAGCCCTGGCACGCCGACGCGGCCGCGCAGATCGGGCAGTGGTTCTCGACGAACAGAAACTCGCCGCCATCCTGCCGCACTTCGGCCATATAGCCCTCCTCTGTGCGGATGGTGGCCAACTCTTGCAGCTGTCCTTCCAGGGTCGAAGCCGCGGCCATACGCGCGGAGTAGTCGGCGCGCTGGCGCGCCATCCGCGTGTCCAGCAGTCGCTCGACACCCGACGCCCCAAACGTGTCCGTCACCGCGCTGATAAGCGCCACGCTCAGCTCGGCATAGGCGTCTGGAAAGAGACGGTCCGCCTCCCGCGTCAGCCGCCAGTGCTTCGCGGGTCTGCCGAGTGGCACCCGGCGCTCCTCGGCGTCGACCAGCTTCTGCGTCTGCAGCGCATAGAGGTGCTGGCGGACGGCCATGGGGGTGACGTTGAGGCGAGTTGCCAGTTGTGCCGAGTCCATCGGCCCTTCCGTCTTGAGCAATTTGACCAGGGCGCGTCGGGTGCGCGCTTCGGGCGGATGAGCGTCTGGCCGAGGCACTGCTTATTACTAAATAAAATACTTTACAAAGTCAAGGCGTGGCCTTACGTTGTTACTAAAGGAATTCATTTAGAAAGGCTAAGTCTCATGCCCGTATTGGATTTCGAAACCTTGATCGCACATCGATTCTCAGGCCGTCGGGTTGCCATCACCGGGGGAACGTCGGGCCTCGGCCTCGCGACGGTGGACGCTCTGGCTCGGGCGGGGGCACATGTCGCCTTTGTCGCCCGCAGTGAGACTGGCGTGGAGCGCACCGCGCGGGCGCGTCCCGGCACGCACGGAGTGGTAGGGGACGTCTCCGTGGTCGGCGACATTCACCCAATCGCCATGCAGATTCTGGCCGCGCTCGGAGGCCTCGATGTGCTGATCAACAACGCGTCAGCCCTTGGGCCCGTCCCGTTGGCGCTCCTGGGCGACACGGCATGTGAGGACCTCGATCACGCACTTGTGACGAACGTTCTCGGTCCCTTCCGACTGACCAAAGCGCTGCTCGGAGCGTTGTCACTGGCCGCGCGAGAAGGCCGGGGAGCCGTTGTGCTCAACGTGTCCAGTGATGCCGCTGTGACCCCCTACCCGACATGGGGTGCTTACGGCGCCAGCAAGGCCGCTCTCCGTCATCTCACCAGCATCTGGGACGCCGAGCTTGCCGCCGAAGGCGTCCGGTTCCTGTCGCTCGATCCTGGCGACATGGATACGCCACTGCACGCCCTGGCCGTTCCTGACGCCGACAGATCGATCTTGAAGCGACCAGAAGACGCCGCGCTCGAGCTGCTGACTTCCATCGCCGCGGCACTTCCGGACGCGCCGGTGCCGACCACGGGCGGCTCAACCGAGCAAGAGAGGATCTCGTGATTGCCGCAGACGTTCCCATCCAGCGCCCGGCCTCTGCGAAGCTCCTGGTCATCGATGGCAATGGGCATCTCACCCACGCGCCTCGGCAGAGGCTTCTCGACTTTCTACGTCCTGGCGACTTACTGATTGCCAACGACGCGGCGACCGTGCCCGCCAGCCTCTCGGGCCAGCACCGCCCAAGCGGCATGAAAGTGGAGGTCCGGCTTGCCGGGCGACTCTTCCCGGCAAGAGAGCCGTCCGCAGACAGCCGGTTCGCGGCAGTCATCTTCGGCGAAGGCGACTATCGAACGCCAACCGAACACCGTCCCCTCCCGCCGTCTGTGACAGCCGGAGATCGACTCGATCTCGGGCCCCTCGAGGCCATTGTCTCGAATCTGCTGGGGCATCCGCGTCTCGCCTCGCTCAGCTTCACTGGATCGATCGATGCGATGTGGGCGGGCATCGCGCGGCATGGGCGGCCGGTCCAGTACGCGCACGTCCCGACGCCGCTCGCCCTGTGGGATGTCTGGACGATTCTGGCGGGCCGGCCCGTCGCGTTCGAGCCGCCGTCAGCGGGCTTCGTGCTCGACTGGAGGATGCTCTCTGAGCTCCGCCAGCGCCACATTGGATTTGCCACGCTGACGCACGCCGCGGGTCTCTCTTCGACCGGCGACATCGAACTCGACAGGCGGTTGCCGTTGGACGAGCCCTATGAGATCCCCGACGGCACCGCGCGGCGGATCGCCGAGACCAGGGCTCGTGGCGGACGAATCGTCGCGGTCGGAACGACGGTGGTCCGCGCCCTCGAGGCTGCCGCAACTCGCGACGGACACATCGTTGCGGGTGGAGGTGTGGCCACGCAGCGGATCACCGCCGGCACCCGGCTCCGCGTGATCGACGCGCTGATTTCAGGCACGCACGCCCCCGGCACCAGCCACTACGACCTCCTCCGGGCCTTTGCTGACGAAGCGACGCTGGCGCGCGCGGATCAGGAACTCGACGCTCAGGAGTACCGCACGCACGAGTTCGGCGACTCGGTGCTGATCGAGCGACGAGCGTGATCCCTCGAGCCGGGGCGTCCCCAAGCCCCAAGCCCCAAGCCCCAAGCCCCAAGCCGGTCTCCATGCGCCTACGAGAGCAACAGCTCGAGGTCTTCGCGTCCAATGCGCCGCAAGCCGACCGCGTCGGCCGACAGCACGGCGTCTGCGAGCTCGCGTTTGGACTGCTGCAGCTGCAGGACTTTCTCTTCGATCGTGTCCTTCGCGATCAGCCGGTACGCAAAGACTTCGCGTGTCTGGCCGATCCGGTGCGCGCGGTCGATCGCCTGCGCCTCGACCGCTGGATTCCACCAGGGATCGAGCAGAAACACGTACTCGGCTGCCGTCAGGTTCAACCCGACGCCGCCGGCCTTGAGGCTGATCAGAAACACGCCGACGCTCGCGTCTTCCTGGAAGCGTCGTACCCGTTCCTCACGGTCCCGTGTGCGGCCGTCGAGATACTCGTAGGTCACGCCCGCCGTGTCGAGTCTCGTCCGGAGCAGACCCAGAAGCGTCGTGAACTGCGAGAACACCAGCGCTTTGTGACCCTCGGCCAGCACTTCCGCCAGACGCGGAACGAGCACGTCGAATTTGGCCGAGCTGTCTGACTTGCGGGCCGGGTAGATGAGCCCGGGGTGGCAGGAGGCCTGACGCAAACGTAGCAGCGCTTCGAGCACGTGCATCTTCGACTTCGCCAGCCCCACGCGTTCGATGCGCTCGAGCACCGATCCGCGGTACTGGCGGCGCAACGCTTCGTAGATCGAGCGTTCCCTGGCCGACAGCTCGCAGGCAATCGTCTGCTCGGTCCGCGAAGGCAGGTCACGCGCCACCTGCTCTTTCGTGCGACGCAGGATGAATGGTCGCAGTCCCCTGGCCACGGCCTTGGTCATCTCCACGTCGGCGCCGGCGGTCACCATGCCCGTCGCGCGCTGGAACACAGTGGACCGGCCGAGCACACCGGGATTGAGGAACTCGAATAGGCTCCACAGTTCTCCGAGGTGGTTCTCGATAGGCGTGCCCGAGAGCACGAGACGATGGCGGGCACGCAGGAGCCGGGCGGCCTTTGCCGATGCCGTGGCGGCGTTCTTAATGGCTTGCGCTTCATCCAGGATGACGTAGTCGAACTCGACGCCCGAGAGCATGCCGATGTCGCGCCTGAGCGTGCCGTAGGTCACCAGCGCGACATCGCACCCGGCAAGCGCCTCGCTGACGTCGGCGCCGCGCGACGCGTGCGAATAGTCCACGACCCGCAAGCCAGGCGTGAATCGTCTGGCCTCCGCAATCCAGTTGCCGATGAGCGACCGCGGCACGACGACGAGCGAGCAGACCGGAGGTGCGGCGGAGGACATCTCGGCCGAGCCAAGCCGGCGTTCTTCGAGCAGGGCGAGAACCATGATGGTCTTGCCCAGGCCCATGTCGTCGGCCAGGCATCCACCGAAGCCGAACTGGCGCAGGAACCCGAACCAGCCCAGGCCGTCCAGCTGATACGGCCTGAGCGTGCCCTGAAACGATGGCGGCGGTGCGACCGGCTCGATCCGTTCGAATCTGGCCAGCTCCTGCCGGATTCGATCGAACGCCTCATCTACGCGAATGGCAGCATCCGCTTCGCGGCCCGCCAGCAGGGCGTCGAGCAGGGAGGCCTGCTGTCGTGTGAAGCGCACACGCTCGCCGTCGATCTCGCCGGCCGACGTCAGCGGGCCATACCGTGCAAGCCAGTCTTCCGGCAACAGCCCCAGCGTCCCATCATCGAGCCGCACGGTCGCTCGGTTGGCGTTCAGAGCCGCGAGCGCCTGCACAATCGGCACGTGAGCGTCGCCGAATTGCACCGTGCCCGCCAGATCGAACCAGTCGATCCCGGAGGTCACGGTCAGGGCCACGGCGCTCGGCGCTCGATAGCGCCGTCCCTCGGCCTCGACTTGCCAGCGCGCTGCCATCAACGCGCGCACCACATCCGTCAGGTCGCGTGCGGGCAACTCGAAGTTCGTCTGATTGCGTTGCCACGATGGGCGCAGCCCGAGCTCGTGCAGCGTCGCCACGGCTGAGGCCTCTGCCTCCGCATTGCGATGGACCACGCGCTGTCGTTCGATGTCGAACGCCAGGCCCTCACCAAGGGGACCCGCGACCAGACTGCCGTCGTAGTCGAAGGAGAGCATCACCGCAATCCTGTTTGCGACGTCGAGCGCCAGCTGCTGAATCGACAGCCGAGGCACCGGGGCGATGCGAATGTCCTGCAAACGCAGCGCCTCGGGCACGGCCTCCATCGGCGCGCCGCTCCGGGCCAGCAACTGCGCCAGCGTGGGCTTCTCGTCCATCGAGATCTCGATGGGGCCCGTCTTCTGCAACTGCGTCAGAAAGACATCGGCCGTGGTGCTCTCGTATCGCGACAGCGCACCACGCGCCACGATGAGGGCATGTCCGAGGATGACGTGTGGCTCGGCAATCGAGAGCGTGGTGTCGGTTCTGACGAGCTCACCGCTCAGCAGGTACCCGCGGCTCCGCTCCTCGAGCGTTACATGAAAACGCCAGGCGGGCCCATCGTCCCAGGGCAACGGAAGGATTTCGGCGTCGGCGTGCTGGAGGATCCAGGCGCGCGCGTTGCGGGCGATCAGAGGCAGCACTTCGACAGTCAGCGAGTCCGGCAGCAGAAACGTGGCGGACGGCGCGGCGTCGTGCGGCCGCCATCGGCTGGCTCCGTACCCGAGCTCGTAGCCGGGATCGTACCCGTCGCGCCGGGGCGCACCCGAGATGAGTGCCAGAAACCGGCGGTCCGTGGCCGGTGCGCGCGCGATGTCGGTCGTCGACAGCTTCGCGATCTTCGGCCGACCGACGCGGCCCGCCCGCGTCTGCCGTTGATACATCACGTGCAGCACGGTCAAGCCCTGCTTCAGGGACGCAGACCTGTCGACCACATAGAGGAGTGACGCGTCGCTGTACGGGAACGGCGTGGCCGCGGGGAGTTGCCGCAGTGCCAGCTGCTGCTGCACGTGTGACAGAAACGCAGCCGACGGGGAGGGCGTCGCGGACGGGTCCGGACGTGAGCCTGGCAGCAGACCGGCCCGATCGAGAGCCAGCTCGGCGTCGGTCTCCGTCAGTAAGGCGGTGCCTTGAGCGAGCGTGCCGCCTTCAGCCTCGATGAGGTGGCCGCGTTGTTCCGCCACGCGCAGGGTCGCCCAGATGTGCTTGCACGGCGTGCGGTCGCCCATGAAATACGGACACGTGCACGTTACGCTGAAGGCCCGACCAGCCGTGCCCGTCCGAGCAATCAGCACGGCGTATGAGTCGTGCCCCTGGACCAGCGCGGCGACTTCGCGGCGCGATCCCGACACAATCTCCACGGCACCTCGCCGTGCGTACTCGTCGCCGCGCGTGCGAACGGCTGGATCGAACTCCCGGGCCAGGGCGATGGACGGCAACATGCAGCCAACCAGCGTACTGCAGACGGGCTCCCGGGCACAGGGCCGGTCGAGGACGGATGAGTGGTCGGTCGGCGATGGCCGGATGTCGGGCGGTCAGGGCGAACAGGGGCGCGCGCGCGTCAGCGTCGGCGCGCAGGTCATCCGCGCATGGTGGAGCCGACGATCACCCGCACCTCATGCGTGTTGCCATCGTCGACGATCGGAATAGCGGAGCCGTCCACAGACACGCCGTCGAGCCAGGCGTCCCGCACGCCGGTACACTGGCGATCCGGATTCGACACCGCGATCCGGTAGCTGGTACTTCCGATGCGCCAGGTGATCTCGTAGTCGGCCCAGGTCGACGGAATGCAAGGGGCGATGCTGAACGTGTTGCCGCGGCGCTGCAGGCCGAGGATGCTCTCGAGACCTGCCCGGTACATCCACGCGGCCGATCCGGTGTACCAGCTCCAGCCGGCCCGGCCCGCATGCGGAGAGCGGGCATAGACATCACCCGCGACCACGTAGGGTTCGGCTTTGTAGCGCTCGATAGCCGCTGGTGTGCGGGTGTGGTTGATCGGGTTGAGCATGTGGAACAGCTCGGCCACTTCGTCACCGCTGCCGAGTCGCGCGAGCGCCATGATCACCCACACCGCCGCATGCGTGTACTGGCCGCCGTTCTCGCGAACGCCGGGCGGATATCCCTTGATGTAGCCCGGATCCTGCGCTGACCGATCGAACGGCGGGTCGAGCAGTAGCAGCAGCTGCGAGCGGCGGGCGATCAGCGCCGTTCGCACCGAGTCCATCGCCCGCTCCGCGAATCGCTGCGGCACCGCTCCTGAGAGCACAGCCCACGACTGCGAGATGGAGTCGATTCGGCACTCGTCGTTGTGCGCCGATCCGAGGGCAGTGCCGTCGTCGTAGTAGCCGCGGCGGTACCAGTCGCCGTCCCACGTCAGCTCGAGCTGTGTGGCCAGACGACGAGCTTCTCCTCGATAGCGGCTGGCGACGCCCGTCAGGCCGCGGGAGCTGCACAACCGGGCGAAGTCCTTCAAGACGCAGTGGAGAAAAAACCCGAGCCATGTGCTTTCGCCGCGCCCCGCCTGACCGACGCGGTTCATGCCGTCGTTCCAGTCGCCACTGCCGAACAGGGGCAGCCCGTGCGCGCCGCTTGTCAGGCCGCGGTCGATCGCTCGCAGGCAGTGCTCGAACAGCGTGCCGTCTTCGGCCGATACCTCGGGCAGGCCATACACCTCGTGCTCCTCGGCGGTCAGCAGCGGCGCTTTGAGAAACGGGATCCGTGCTTCGAACACGGCCGTATCACCTGTGCTCCGGACATACTCGGCGGCCACGTACGGCAGCCACAGCAGGTCGTCTGAGCATCGGCTGCGGAGTCCGCGGCCCGCTGGCTCGTGCCACCAGTGCTGCACGTCGCCTTCGATGAACTGGCGGCCCGCCGCCCGAAGCAGATGCTCGCGAGCCAGATCCGGACGTGCGAGCGAGAGCGCCATGACATCTTGCAGCTGGTCGCGAAAGCCGAACGCGCCACCAGGCTGGTAGTAGCCCCCGCGGGTCCAGAGCCGGCAGCTGATGGCCTGATACAGCAGCCACCTGTTCATCAGCGCATCGAACGAGTCATCGGGCGTCCGCACGTGCACGGTGTCGAGCGTCCGATTCCACGAGGCGTGCACACCGGTGAGCGCCACCCTCGCGCTCCCGATGCTGCCGTGCCGAGCGATGAGCTCCCGTGCGTGGATCGCGTCTACGCCCTCGCCAAGAAGGAACAGCAGCGATCGGGTCTCGCCAGGCGCCACCACACAGCGGACCTGCAGGGCCGCGCAGGGATCGAGCCCGGCGCCGAGTTGCTCCGAGAGGACTGCGTGCTTCAGCGCCGCCGGAGACGCCAGGTCACCGTGGCGTCCGAGGAACGATCGGCGGTCTCCCGTGAACGACATGAGCGGCTCGCTGGCGAAGGCGAATGCCGTGTGGCGGCCGAGCTCCGGGTTGTACGCGTTGACCGCAAACAGTGCGCCGGTGGCCTCGTCGAGCTCGGTCTTCACGTGCAGGTGTTCGCCGTCTCGCGGTGGACCGAGCACCCACTCGTTGTAAGCGAAGATGCTCAGCGAGCGCACCTTCGTGCCCCGGTTGGTGAGCGTCAGCATCGAAAACTTGACCGGATCGCTGACGTCGACGAACACGTCGAGCGCGTGTGCGATGCCGTGAGTGGTGCGTGCGAAACTCGTCAGCCCGGCCGTATGACGGATCACGCATCGTGAGGCGTCCGCGCGCGTGAGTGGTCCGGGCGTTGGCGACCACGTCTCGCCGGTTTCCTCGTCGCGCACGAAGCACGCCTCGCCCGTGGGGTCGCTGACCGGGTCGTTCGCAAACGGCGTGAGCCGATTCTCTCGGCTGTTGCCCGCCCACGTGTGTGCCGCGCCCGATTGCGTGACGATGGTTCCGAAGTGCGGATTGGCGATGACGTTGACCCACGGCATGGGCGTCTCCTCGGTCCCGGCCAGGACAATCGCATACGCGCGTCCGGCATCCGTGAAGCCTCCGAGCCCGTTGCTGAGCGTCAACGCCGGCACCGGCAGCAGCCCGTCCATCGTCTCGGTGCGTTCCAGTGATGTCGGCACGAACGCCGGCACCGTCGGGTCGACGTCGTACGGCCGTTCGAGCTGCGTCCGCAGGTCGCCCCGGTCGCCGTGGACGATGGCGCGTGCGACGGCCTGGACGAGCACGCGTTCGGCGGCGCTCATCCCGTCAGCCCGGAGCAGATAGGCGCCGCCTGGCCGGTGCTGCCAGGTGCTCCACGGTCCGTCACTCAGCACCGCGGTCAACATCGCGTGCATCTCGTCGAGGTACCCGGCCGGGTGCTCGTTCACAATGACGACGTCCGCGCGCAGACCCTTCAGACGCCAGTATTCCTGCGCCTGCAACACCTGGCGCACGAGTGGCAGCGCGTCGTCGCCGACCACGCGAACCAGCAGAATCGGGAGATCGCCCGAGATCGCGTGCGGCCACAGGCCTGATTGGCCCAGTTCGTTGGCAGCCAGGACGTCGGCCGCCGCGCGCAAGGAACCGTCGGCCCCGAGCACCCTCGAGGCCAGCCGCTCGAACAGCAGCGCCTCATCGGCCGAGATGCCGAAATGCTGCAGCCCACTTTCGGCGCGCGTCATCGCCAGGGTGAATGCGCGCGACGCCGCGCGGGCATCGTAGTACTTCCGCGCAAGGGCCTCGACCGTCTCGCGATCGGCGGCCGCGCCCGTTGCGAAGCACAGACGGACCGCGCCGCCGGCGGGCACCCGGATGCGTTGGCGAAGACTCACGATCGGATCCAGCACGATCCCTGTTGTGCCGGACAGGGCTCGGCCGTCGAGGGCGGCGGGATTGGCCGGCGTGCGTCCGCGGCCTAGGAATCGCGCGCGATCGGTTTCCCACTCGAGCGGTCCCTGCGGACGGCCTTCGAGACTCAGCGTGTGAAACGCCCACGGCCCCGGATCTCCTGCGTCTCTCGGACGGCGATGGCACAGCAGCGCGCCTCCGGCAGGGAGATACTCGGTTTCGACGAACAGTTTGCCAAAGGCCGGATGCGCCAGATCGCTCGTCGTCGTGGTCAGGACAATTTCCGCGTAGCTGGTCACGTCGAGCTCACGCAGGCGCGCGCCATGATTGCGGACGGTGACTCGTCTGACTTCGACGTCGTCCTCGGTAGAGACGGCAATCTCCAGCTGTGTCGACAGCTCGTCGTCGCGGCGGCGGAACACAACGCGATCGGCCGAGAAGACCACGGCGTATTCGTCGGGCTCCCGCCGGGTGGGCTGGTACGCCGCCGACCACACCTCGCCACTGCGCACGTCGCGCAGGTAGATGAATTGTCCCTCCGCGTCGCGCGTGATGTCGCGACGCCATCGCGTCACGGGCAGGTCTCTCCAGATGCTGGCGCCGCCGCCGGCGTTGGTCACCGAGGTGACGTAATTGCCATTCGAGAGAAATTGAGTATGCGGGTAGACCGTATGCGGCGAGCGATACCGGCGTACGGGCGCCGACGCTGCAGGCGCGGCCACGCGCATCTCGTCGAGCGGCCGCGGCTCCAGCGTGGCCACACCGCGCGGCACCCGTTCCTGCAGCAGGAGCTCGGTCGCCTGGACCATGGGCTCCGAGTGGAAACGCTCCACCATCCGGTTCGACTGCAGCGCGTTGGCCGCGGCCACGATCGTCATGCCTTCGTGGTGGGCCATGTAAGTGGTGACGACTACGCCGTTCGTGGCTGGGTGGCGTGGGGCCGGGTCCGCGTCGCTCGACGCGTCCGCGCCGCGCCGCGTGTAGTCGATCGCGTCGAAGAACCCGTAATCGCCGCGAAGGCCAAGCGCCTCGAGGCGACGCAGATTGGCCACGCTCGTGCCCGGATCGATCATCAGCGCTAGCGCCGTGGCGTAAGGTGCGACCACGATCTCGTCTCCGAGCCCGCGTTTCAGGCCCAGCCCCGGAATGCCAAACGCCTTGTACTGATAGGTGCCGTGGCGATCCACGAGGCTGTACGCGGACTCCGAGATGCCCCAGGGCACTGCGTGGTCGCTGGCGTAATCAATCTGCCGGCGAACGGCGAGTCGGCACGATTCGTGGAGCAGCGTGTTCGGAATCGAGCGCATCACGAGCAGCGGCATCAGGTATTCGAAGAGCGTCGCGCTCCAGGACAGCAGCACCGGAGCGCCGTGAACACTCGTGAGCGTGCGGCCCAGATGGAACCAGTGCATCTGCGGCACATCGCCTTTGGCTATCGCCAGGAAGCTGGCGAGCCGGGCTTCGGACGCCAGCAGGTCGTAGTACGACGAGTCGAGCCTGCCCGGGTTCTCCGCGTCCTGCAGGCGATAGCCGATGCCGAAAAGCTGTCGCTTGGGCTCAAAGAGCATCCGGAAGTCGATCGCGTCGAACATGGCCATGGCGCGAGCCGAGAGTTCGGGAGCGATTGTCCGGAGTGCGACCGACAGCGCGAGGAGCGACCCCGCGAAGTTGCCGCTGTCTACGGTAGAGACGTAGAGGGCCGGCAGCGGCGCGAGCGTGCGTGTGTCGTACCAATTCAGGAGGTGTCCCTGGAAGTGCTCGAGCCGATCGACCGTCGTGAGGGTACGGTCAATCCTCTGCACGAGGTCCGACGTCTCGATGAATCCGAGGTCATGCGCGGCGAGCGTGGCGAGCAGGCCCAGGCCGATGTTGGTCGGTGATGTCCGGTGGGCGATCGTCAGTGCAGCACCGACCTGCACGTTGTCCGGCGGGAGGTCGTTGTCGTCGGCGGTGACGAACGTGTCGAAATAGGCCCAGGTCGTGCGAGCCACGCCGTCGAGGTATGTGCGGTCGGGTTCCGACAGCGGCGCCACGCGAATCGCGGTGGGCCGGCTCAACCGCCATGCGATCCATGGCGAACAGGCCCACAACAGCAAAATCGGTCCCGCGACGACGAAGGCGCCTGGCGCGCGCCACGTCAGCAGGACGATCGCTCCAACCGCGAGAACCGGTCCGGCCATCATCGCGCGCGCGAAGTCGCTGGCCACCGCCGACTCGCCGCGCGCCGCGCTCATGGCGGCGGTCTCCCACTCCAGCATTCGCTGGCGTGTCACGCCCAGACGCCACAACGTGAGCGCGACCGCATGAACCCGCTCCGACGCCTCGTAGGCAAGAAAGGCGACTTGAAGTGCGAATCGCAGCGTGGCCGAGGCCACCGCTTCGCCGCCGGCGCGGACGAACGATCGCCATGACTCGCCCCGCGATGGCTGCATGCTGTCGGCGACCCCGGTCAACCATGGAAAGCCCAGCGATGCCAGCGCGGCAGCCGTCCAAAGAGACGGGCGGCCCGGCAGCAGGGTCCATCCGGCGATCAGCCAGACGAGCGTCGCGGGTGGCACGAGGCTGCGGCGGAGGTTGTCGAACACCTTCCACCACGACACGAGCGTGATAAGGCTGCGCGTCGTGCCAGCGCTGGACGGCACGAATGGGAACAGCCAGGGCAGCAGTTGCCAATCGCCTCGCACCCAGCGGTGCTGCCTGCGCGCATGCTCGAGCACAGTGCCCGGGTAATCGTCGACGACCTCGATGTCGGTCACGAGCGCCGCGCGGGCGTGCAGGCCTTCGAACAGATCGTGCGAGAGCAGCGTGTTCTCAGGTACACGGCCCTCCGTGGCGGCGGAGAAGGCGTCGACGTCGTAGAGCCCCTTGCCGGTGAAGCTGCCTTCGCCGAACAGGTCCTGATACACATCGGAGACGGCCGTCGTGTACGGATCGACGCCCGTGTTGCCGGCGTACGTTCGGGCAAAGCGCGTCCCCGATGCGCTCGACATGGCCACGCTGACCCGGGGCTGCAGAATGGCGTAGCCCTCGGTCACGCGTCCCGAGCGGGGATCGATCCGCGGCTGGTTCAGCGGGTGCGAGATGATCCCGATCAGCCGCTTCGCCGCGTCACGCGGTAGTCGCGTGTCGGAATCGAGCGTGATGCAGTAGCGCACCGTCAGCAGGAGCGGCAGGTTGGTGGTGTCGGTCCAGAAGCTGGTGTCGGTCGCGCCGCGCAGCAGGCGATTGAATTCCTCGATCTTGCCGCGCTTCCGCTCCCAGCCCATCCATACGGCCTCCCGTGGGTTCCACTGCCGGTGCCGATGGAAGATGAAGAACCGGTCGGCGTGATCGGGGCCGAACTTGAGATTGAGGGCCTCGATGCCTTGCCGCGCGCGGTCGAGAATGGCCTCATCGGCCGGCGTGCTTTCGGACGCGGCATCTGCGAAGTCACTGAGAATCGCCACGTGAATACACGGATCGAGGTTGCCGAGCGCGAGTACCTCGATGTGCTCGAGCAGTGCGTCCACGCCGTCCAGGCTCGTGAGCAGCGTCGGCACGACGATCATCGTGCGCGACGTCTCGGGCACTCCGGTCGAGAAGTCCAGCCGCGGCAACCGTCTGGGCGACACGATACGAACCACCGCGCGCTGCACGGCGGAGGCCGAAAGATCGCTCAGTGGGAACAGCGCAAGCAGCCCGGCCAGGATCTCAATGGCCAGCGTACCGCCCGCGAAGCGTACGAACAGGACGACCGCGGCGATCATGCCGGCTGTGAGGCCCACGATCGCCCCGAGATACAGGAGCGGCGCGTGCCGCGTCAGAAGACGACGCGTGCGCGTGCCCGCGCCGGGGCGGTAGGCGAGATCGTCCTCGAGGTCGATCCGGCCCTCGTCGATGAGGTGATATCCGACGTGCGCGCTGCGGTCGGTCACCGACGTTCGAGCCGCGGCCTGCCGCGCTGACTCGACAGCTTTGAGGGCCACACGCACCTGGCGCTCGCCCGAGGACCTGGCAAGCGCCTCCACGGCCTGCCGCTGCTGATCCCGGCTCAGAAAATCCATGCGCGCGTAGGCGCCGGCCGGGTCGAGCTGGAGCGCCCGCTCGACAAGGCTGACCGACTCGACGAACTCTTGCCAGTCGAGGGTTTCGCAGAGTCGCAGACTGCTGATCGCGTTGGCGACCGACACCTGCGCGACACCCTGGCTCTGGTGCTCGGTGCGAATGGTCTCCTCGGGGGTCGTGTGTCGCGCGGCCAGCTCGTCGTCGAGCGCTGTGCGCAGCGAGGACAGCCGCACGCCGTATTCGCGGAGTCGATGGAGGAGCTGGACGACAAAGGCCGGGCTGGTGTCTGGCAACGTCCCCGGCCCCGACCCGTCGGCGGCACTCGACACGTACTCGTCGGCGGCCAACCGTGCGGCGCGCGCTACGAGCAATTCCTCGACGAGACGGCGCAGGTTCTCGATCAGCGCCAGTTTCAGCGTACTCGGCAGCGCCCACAGCTCTCCGATGGTCAACGGGGCAACGCGTTGATAACTGTTGAGAAACTGTGTCAGCTGCTGCCGCTCGACCCGGCTGTCGCTGTGACGGATCAGTTCGACAGCGACTGCATAGATCCGGGCCTCGCCATGATGATCCCGGGAGGCGAGCGCCGGCAGCGTTCGCGAGTAGGTGCGCGGCAGGTTGCGCCGGATGTCGGCGATCGCCGCGGTGATGAGATGGAAATTGTCGAGAAGCCAGTCGGCGGCCGGCACCACGAATCGGCCCGTGCGCACGTCGTCGGCCAGCGTGCGGTACGCCTCGCGCAGCATCCGCACGTTCTGCTCGAAACGGGGGAAGGTGTCCTGCGCCTGATGACCTGAGTGGGGATCGACCGTCAGGCTCGCCGCGAGCGCCAGCGCGCGCTCTTCGAGGCGCTCGATGCTCAGCAGTTCATCGCGGAGCGGCTTCTCGGGCGCCACCGCAAGGGAGCGCCGCCGACGGAGAGCTATTGGGGACGTCCCACTGACGTGGCGAGGCTCGGAGCTTCGAAGCAGAGCCGTGACACGGGCCTACAGGCTGCCGACGGCGACGGCGACCGCCAGTGGAAGTTCGACGACGAACGTGCAGCCCTGATTCGGGAACGTGCGCAGATGAATTTTGCCCCCTTGAGCCAGGATGGCGCGCCGGGCCATCGAGAGGCTCACACCGAGCCCTGGATCATCATCTGTCGATTCGCCGAACGCGCGCAACAGTGCATGACCCTCCGGGAGACCACCACACGCCTCGTCGATTTCAATTCGGACCTGCGTGCCATCGGCGCGCGCCCCCAGCGTCACGGAGCTGGCCGTCGGCGTGAACTCGAACGCGTTCTCCAGCAGGGTCATCAGCGCGGATGTGAGCATCTGCGGGTCGCCCAGCAGCCGCAGCGCCGGATCGATCGGCTCGATGGACAACGTCACGCCGGAGTGCTCCGCGAGCACGTCGGCCCCCTTTGCCAGGTTGGCGAGGAAGGCGTGCACGTCGATCGCCTGGAGCTGTCGAGGGCCGGTCGACAGCTGCGTGCCGAGCATGGCGCTCTCGATCAGCGCGCGCAGACCCGTCAGACTGCTGCTGAGCAACGCTCCCGTGGTGCCGTTCACGGCCACGGCGCCGGTCTTGAGGGCTGACAGCGCCAGCAGCGCTGTGTTCAGGCGGGTCCGGAGCTCGTGCGCCAGCTGCCCGAGTCGAGCGCTTTCATCGCGCGATGTTCTCTCAGTGGTGAGTCGAACGTGCTCCGTCACGGCCTCCGCAATCGCCGTATCGAGCGACCGGTTGAGAACCCGGAACTCGTCGACCTCCACGGGCGCGCAGTGCAGCAGGGCCAGTTCGGTGATGGCCTGGCAGATGTCTCCGTACACGTGGACGACCTCTGAGACTGTCAATCCGAGGCCGAGCAGCTCGCCACCGTGGCTCGTGGCACTCGCGGCGATTGCGCTCGAGGAGGCACGCGTGCCCTGACTCTCGAGCAGAAGCGCCTCGGACACCTGTGTCAGAAACACCGGCACGCCGTTGCGCAGTGCGTCCGTTCCTCGTCCCTGGCCCAGGCGCCTGGCCGCTTTCTGGCAGGTTGCGTCGATGATCTCGTCGCGGTAGAGCGCGATGAATTCGTACAGCATGTCCAGTCCTTTTAAGCTGTCGCGCCGACGCCGGCGTGCACCCGTGGCAATTCGACTCTGAAAATGCAGCCGACCCCCGCCCTGTCGGTCACCGACACGGTCCCCCTGTTGGCGGCGACGCCCCAGCGGCAGAACGCGAGGCCCAGTCCCAAGCCTGAACGGTCGACATTCCTCTGCTCGAACGGCCGGAACAACTGCTCCGAGTCGCTCCCGAGCGTCAGCCCGCCGCAGCGGTCCTCGATCTCGATCGCGACGCACTCGTCGGTCGCCGACACCCGCAACTGGACGTCCGTGTAGGGCTGGGTGAACTTGATCGCATTCTGAATCAGGTTCATGAGGACCCCCCCCAGCGTGTGCCTGTCGGCACTGACCGCCAGGTCTGGCGCGACGGTGCCGACCGTGAACGCGACGCCTCGCGCGCTGGCCGCCAGTGTCGCGTCGTGTTCCAGATCTCTGATGAAGGGCCCGATGATGATCAATTCCTGCTTCTGGACCTCCTGGTGGAGGCGCACTTCGGTCAGCGATCGATCGATCAGCTCGCTGGCCGCCGCGAGATTTCGCTCCAGGACCGCCCCCGTGCTGCCGCCCACGCCGACGTTGCCCGTTTTCAGCACTCGGAAGGCCAGCGTCGCGCTCTGCAGCAGATTCCGGAGCTCATGGGCGAAGAATCCGAGCCGCTGGTGGCCTCGCGCGGACTCGGCCGCCGCCGCCGACATATCGTCCTCTCGCGCGTACTGCGTCACTGCCATGGCAATCGCGTCGTCGAGGCACGCGTTGAGCGTGCGGAAGTCCTTGGTGCTGATCGGCCCCCCACGCTCGAGCGCCAGCTCGGTAATCGCCTGACACACGTCGCCGTAGTCGTGGACCACCTGGGACAGCGTGAACCCGTGACCCCGCAAGTCGTGCGCGTGCAACCCCGCTGTTTCGCCGATGGCTTCGGTGGACATCTGCCCGAGGCGGAGCGCTTCGGTCAGCTGATCAAGGAAGATCGGCACGCCGTGGAGCAGTTCCTCGTCGGTTGGCGCGGGCATGGATCGCGTTGCGACTTTCGCCCTGCACCGGCGGACCAGCTCTGCGTGATGGAGTGCTATGAATTCGTGCAGCATTGAGGCGTTGTCTCCACAGACCACCGCACGTCCTTCCCGAATCAACGTGGGAAACAGCAACGTGTGCGATCGTCTCGCCCCGCCCCTTGTGACGGCTTCGGCGCGGGTCGTTTCAGAAGAGAGAGAGATGATTCGGTATCAGCCGAGCAACGCAACTACGGTGCGGTGTCACGTCAGTCACTTTAGTGGGTGGCGGCGACGGTCTCGCCGGAACTCAGGAAAGGAGGGTCAGTATAGCACCCGAGCCGGAAACGTCTGTCCCATAGGAGACACCCGGGAAGGCCCGGAATTGCTGGTTGAACGGGGGTAATAGCGCGCATCGCCGCACCGATCCCCTTCGTGGCAGAGCGGGTACGAAGCCGGCTCGCTGCTAGCATGTGGAGCGATGGCGCAGCCGCTTCGTTCCGGGCAGACCGCTGGTGCTCAGCCGGCCGGCTCCTCGCGCCCCGTCCGCGCTGTGATCTTCGACCTCGACGGCACCCTCTACAGGGCGTCCGCCGTTCGGCGCGGGATGACCATCCGGCTGCTCTCGTACATGGCGCGACGTCCCTTCGATGGCCTGAGGACGGTGCAGCTCATCTCAGCGTACCGGCAGGCGCAAGAGAGCCTGCGCGCCGCGGGCAACCCGATCGGCCCCAACGACCAGCTCGCGCTCGCCTGTCGCGTGCGCAAGGCGGAACCGGCGTGGGCAGCGCGCGCGGTGCAGCGATGGATGGAAGAGGCACCGCTCGACCTGGTGCGGCGCCACACACGAGTCGGCGTGACCCAGTGTCTGCACGCGCTTCGCGGCGCAGGCATCCGTGTCGGGCTGTTCTCGGACTACCCGCCACAAGCCAAGCTCGAGGCCATGGGCATCCGCGAGCTGTTTGACGTCGTCCGATGGGCGCAGGAACCGGAGATTGCCGCCTTCAAACCCGATCCGCGCGGGCTGCTCGCGACGCTCAACGCGCTCGACGTGGCGCCTGCGGACGCGCTGTACGTCGGCGATCGCCCTGAGACCGACGGCCAAGCCGCGCGCAGCGCGGGTGTCCGCGCCGCGATCATCGGACAGTCATCGACCGACCCTGCGGGTGACTGGATGCAGCTTGGCGGCTTCGCGGAGCTGACCCACAGCCTGCTCGCCCCGTCCGATTGAGCAGCCGGTTTCGGCTGATTCCGCATTCCGGCGGCGGGCCATAGCCGGTCTGCGGGCGCCCCTCCACCTTGACTGCCTCATGCTAAAATCGGCAGTCCTCTTGAGGATCTTTGCGAAAGAGAGAGAAGCATGTCTGGCCATTCCAAATGGGCGACGATCAAGCACAAGAAGGGCGCTGCCGATGCCAAGCGCGGCAAGGTGTTCACGCGCATCATCAAGGAACTGACGATTGCGGCCCGACACGGCGGCGGCGATCCAGACATGAACCCGCGGCTGCGCACGATCATCGCAGATGCGAAGGCCGTCAACATGCCGGCCGAGAACATCAAGCGTGCCGTCCGACGCGGCACCGGCGAAGAAGAGGGTGTCAGCTACGACGAGGTCACCTACGAGGGCTACGGGCCCGGGGGCGCGGCCGTGATCATCGAGACCCTGACCGACAATCGCAACCGCACCGTCGGCGAACTGCGGCACATGCTCTCCAAGTGGGGCGGCAATCTCGGTGAGGCCAACAGCGTGGCCTGGATGTTCGAGAAGAAGAGCCTGGTCACCGTGGCGAAGGAAAAGGCCGCTGAGGACGCGCTCATGGCGGCCGTCATCGACGCCGGCGCCGACGACATGAAGGACGACGGCGGCACGTGGGAAATTGTGTCGCCGACCGACGCGCACCAGAAAGTGGTCGAGGCCGTGAAGGCGCTGAACGTCGAGCCCGATGGGGCCGAAATCGCAATGGTGCCCCAGAACTACATCAAGCTCGAGGGCAAACAGGCGCAGCAGATGCTGAAGCTGATGGATGCGCTCGAGGATCACGACGACACGAAGAACATCTGGTCGAACTTCGATGTCGAAGAACGGGAGATCGAGGCGTCTCTGGCGTGAGGATTTTCGGGATCGACCCCGGGTCCATCCGCACCGGGTACGGCTGCGTGCAGACCGACGGCACGCGCCACCGGCTCGTGCTCTGTGGCGCGCTCTCGGGGACGTCGGGCGCCACCCTGCCAGAGCGTCTGCGCGCGATCCACGACGGCCTGCTCGATCTGCTGAAGGCCGCCTCCCCTGACTGCGTCGCCATCGAAAGTCTCTTCTACGCCCGCAACGTCCGCAGCGCCCTGACGCTCGGTCACGCCCGGGGCGTGGCGGTTCTGGCGGCGGTGGAGGCCGGTGTGCCTCTGTTCGAGTACAGCCCGGCTGAAGTGAAGCAGGCGCTTGTTGGTCACGGCCGCGCCGAGAAGCCCCAGGTGCAGGGCATGGTGACCGTGCTGCTCGGACTCGACACGCCGCCCTCGCCTTATGACGCCTCGGACGCACTGGCCATTGCGATCTGCCACGCCCACACGTGCGGCGGACGGAGCATGTCACCGCAGCCCACGGCGTCACGCAGCGCCCGGAGTTGGCGGCACGTGAACCCGGCCACGCTCGGCAGGCGACCGATCCTGTGATTGCCCGGCTTGCCGGCACCCTCCTCGAGAAGCACCTCCAGCGTCTCGTGATCGATGTCGGCGGCGTCGGCTACGAAGTGCTCGTGCCCATCTCGACGTTCTATGCCGTGGGTGAGCCTGGGTCGCCGACGGTGCTCCGCATTCACACGCACGTGCGCGAAGAGTCGCTTCAGCTGTTCGGATTCGCGACGCCGCTCGAGCAGCTGCTCTTCGAACGGCTCATCGCCGTCAACGGCATCGGGCCAAAGCTCGCGTTGGCCGTGCTCTCCGGCATCGAGCCACCGGAGCTGGTCACGGCGGTACGACAATCCGACCTCGCGCGGCTGACGCGCATTCCGGGCGTCGGCCGCAAGACCGCAGAGCGCATCGTGATCGAGCTGCGCGATCGTCTGCCCGAAGGGGTGGAGATCCCAGCCGAGTCGCCCGCGCCCGGAGGTGCGCTCCGAGACGACATTCTCTCGGCGCTCACGAACCTGGGTTACCAGCAGCAGTCGATCGAAAAGACGGTCGATGCGATCCTGCGAAGAACCGAGGCGCCGGAATTCGAATCGCTCCTGCGCGAAGTGCTCCGGGAGATCTCGCGGTGACCGATCCACGCCTCGTCAACGCGTCGCGGCTCGATGACGACGCCCAGTACGAGTCGGGGTTGCGGCCGCGAACGCTCCGGGACTACATCGGCCAGGCCCGGGTGCGCGAGAATCTCGACGTCTCGATTACCGCCGCGCGGCAGCGCGGCGAGGCGCTCGACCATGTCCTGCTCTACGGTCCGCCCGGACTCGGCAAGACGACCCTCGCCTACGTCATCGGCAACGAGCTGAACGTGCCGGTGCGCGCCACCTCGGGTCCCGTGCTCGAGAAGCCGGGCGACCTGGCCGGCATCCTCACGAACCTGAAAGCCCGCGATGTTCTCTTCATCGACGAAGTGCACCGGATGAGCCCGACCATCGAGGAGATCCTGTATCCGGCGATGGAGGATTTCGAGCTCGACATCATGATTGGACAGGGTCCAGGGGCGCGGTCGGTCAAGATGCAAATCGAGCCGTTCACGTTGATTGGCGCAACAACGCGGGCAGGGCTGCTGACCTCGCCTCTGCGCGCCCGGTTCGGCATCGTCCATCGTCTCGATTTCTACGAGCAGACCGATCTCACCACCATCGTCAGCCGGTCGGCCGGTATTCTGGGTGTGAGCATCGAGGCCGAGGCGGCCGAGGAGATCGCGCGTCGGTCGCGCGGCACGCCGCGGATCGTCAACCGGCTGCTGCGGCGCGTGCGCGACTTTGCGGAGGTGCGCGCCGACGGCCGAATCACGGCCACCGTGTGTCACGATGCCCTGCAGCTGCTCGAGGTCGATGAGCACGGGTTCGACGAGTCGGACCGCCGGCTGCTGCGGACCATCATCGACAAGTTTTCTGGCGGTCCGGTCGGGTTGAACAGCCTGGCCGCCGCGATTGGTGAGGAGCGCGACGCCATCGAGGACATCAACGAGCCCTATCTCATCCAGATCGGGTTCCTCGATCGGACCCCCCGGGGGCGTGTCGCGACCAAGCGCGCGTACGATTATTTCGGGCTCATCGCCCCTCGAAAGGACACCCTGTGGTGAAGAGTCTTCGGCGCGTCAAGATTGCGGGCCTTGGCACCTATGTGCCGCCGCACGTGCTGACGAATGCCCACCTCGAGAAGATGGTCGACACCACCAACGAGTGGATTCTGCAGCGCACCGGCATTCGCGAGCGCCACATCGTGGAACCGGGCGTGGGCACGTCCGAAATCGCGTTGCCCGCAGCCCAGCAGGCCATCGATGAGGCGGGTCTCACCGCCAACGATATTGGGTTCATCGTGGTCGGAACCACAACACCCGACACAATCTTTCCGAGCACCGCCTGCCGGCTGCAGGCGAAGCTGGGTGCCAAGCACGCGTGGGGTTTCGATCTGGGCGCGGCCTGCTCCGGGTTCACGTATTCGCTCACCGTCGGCTGGGCGATGGTCGCCAACGGATCGGTCGAACATGCCCTCGTCGTGGGCGCGGACGTCATGTCGAGCATCATCGACTACACCGATCGGTCGACCTGCATTCTGTTCGGCGACGGGGCCGGGGCGGCGGTGCTGTCACCAGCCAACGAAGACGAGCCGGCGATCATCGACTTCACGCACGAGATTCAGGGCCAGGGGGGCGAGGCGCTGTGCATGCCGGCGGGCGGCAGCAAGTGTCCGGCCTCGCACGAGACGGTCGATCAGCGCCTCCACTACGTCAAACAGGACGGCCAGACCGTGTTCAAGTTTGCCGTCACCAAGAACCAGGAGATCGCGCTGCGGCTGCTCGAGCGCAACGGCCTCACGGGCAGCGACATCGACCTTTACTGCTCGCACCAGGCGAACCGCCGCATCATCGAAGCCACGGCCGCCCGCCTCGGGCTCGCTCCCGAAAAGGTCATCATCAACCTCGAGAAGTACGGCAACACAACGGCAGGCACCATCCCGCTGGCACTCGCCGATGCCCGGGCGCAGGGGCATCTGAAGAAGAACGACCTCGTTCTACTCGCCTCCGTAGGCGCAGGATTTACCGTCGGTTCTGTGCTGCTGCGCTGGAGCCTCTGAACACCGGCTCGCGCCCACGCCCCGCCACGCGTGCGCAAGCATGGAGCAGGAAAATCACAGACACGCCGCAGTCATCCTGCTAACGTACGCGCATGGACACCAACACACTGCTCATTCTCGTGCTCGTCATCATCCTGCTTGGTGGCGGCGGATTCTTCTACAGAGGCCGACGGCGATAGCGACAGCCGGCGATCGTTGACGTCACGCGTCCAGATATTCATCTGCATACGCCGACCAGTAGGTGCGCGGCGATCCGTGAAGGCGGAAGTGCCGCAGGTCAACCCTGGCGGAAGACCGCCGATGACCGGCCGCGCAACGTCCACGAGCTTGCGGGTGCGTGGGCTGACTCGTCATCTCCGGGTGCCGCGGTGTCGATCAGGCGGATCCACGTTCCGATCGGTCGCGCCGGCAGCGTGCACATCACGTCGTCTGCCCCCGCGTTGAGCAGAATCAGCAGTGTGTCGCCGCGGAGACGCTCGCCTTTGGGCCCTCGCTCCAGGATGCTCTCGCCGTCGAGCAGCACGCCGAGCATCCGCCGATCGCGGTCGCTCCAATCGCCGTTGGCCATCTCGGTGCCGTCTGGGCGCAGCCAGAGGACATCGGTGGCGCCCGGGCGCCGTCCACTCAAGAAGGTGCGGCGACGCAGAACCGGTTGAGAGGCGCGCAGGGCGACCAGTTGCTGCGCGAAGGCGAGCAACGACCGTGAGTCCGGGGTGTCGTCCCAATGCGTCCACGTGAGCTCGGAGTCGTGGCAGTAGCCGTTGTTGTTGCCCTGCTGGGTGCGACCCATTTCGTCGCCTCCCGACAGCATGGGCACGCCGAGCGACACGAACAGGGTCAGTAGAAAGTTGCGCTGCTGTCTCCGACGCAGGGCCTGAATGGCCTCGTCGTCGGTCGGTCCCTCGGCCCCGCAGTTCCAGCTCATGTTGTTCGAGTCGCCGTCGCGGTTCTCCTCCGCGTTGGCTTCGTTGTGCTTGTCGTTGTACGACACGAGATCGGCCAGCGTGAACCCGTCGTGAGACGTCACGAAGTTGATGCTGGCGTGTGGCTGCCGGCCAGACCCGCCATACAGATCGCTGCTTCCCGAAATCCGCGTGGCGACCTCCGGGAGCATGCCTGGATCGCCGCGCCAGAAGCGCCGGACGGCGTCACGGTAACGCCCGTTCCATTCGGCCCAGCCGGGTGGAAAGTTTCCGACCTGGTAGCCGCCTTCCCCGACATCCCACGGCTCGGCGATCAGCTTGACGCGCGAGATGACCGGATCCTGCCCGATGACGTCGAAGAACGCCGAGAGTCGATCCACGGCGTGCAACTCGCGGGCGAGAGCCGAGGCCAGGTCGAAGCGAAAGCCGTCGACGTGCATCTCCTGCACCCAGTACCGGAGGCTGTCCATCATCAGCTGCAGCACAATCGGCGACTGCATGTTCAGCGTGTTGCCGCAGCCCGTGAAGTCCTGGTAGCGGCACGGCTGGCCGGGCTCGAGACGGTAGTACGTCGAGTTGTCGATGCCCCGGAGCGACAGGGTGGGGCCCAGGTGATTGCCTTCGGCGGTGTGGTTGTACACGACGTCGAGGATGACCTCGAGTCCTTCGATGTGGAGCGCGTGCACCATCATCTTGAAGTCGCGCACGACGTCGACCGGTGCCCGTGATGCGGCAAACCGTGCGTCCGGCGCGAAGTACGAGAGCGTGTTGTAGCCCCAGTAGTTGACCAGGCCGCGGTCCAGCAGATGTCCCTCATCGGCGTGCGCATGCACGGGCATCAGCTCGACGGCCGTCACGCCGAGCGCCTTGAGATGCGCGATCGCGGGGTCGGACGCCAGGCCCAGATAGGTGCCGCGCAGCTCCGGTTCGATGGCGCGGTTGAGCTTCGTGAAGCCCTTCGCGTGCATCTCGTAGATGACCGTGTCCTGCCACGCAATGCGCGGCGGGCGATCGGCGCCCCACGTGAACGAGTCGTCGGTGACCACGCCCAGTGGCGCGTACGGCGCGCTGTCGGTCATCTCCGCCGGACCGTCACCTCCACTGTCCGGCGCGTACGCCAGCAGAGACGGGTGCCAGACCACGTCGCGGCCGATTGCCCGGCTGTAGGGATCGAGCAGGACCTTCGACGGGTTGAATCGCCGCCCGTCGGCCGGGCTCCACGTGCCATACACGCGATAGCCGTAAAGCTGGCCAGGTCGGACGTCGGGCAGGAAGGCATGCCACACCATGTCCGTACGGTCCACGAGTGGGACACAGATGCGCTCCATCGGGGCGTCGGCGCCATCGAACAGACACAGCTCGACCTTGGTGGCGTGCTCCGAGAAAAGAGCGAAGTTGACTCCCGAGCCGTCCCACGTGGCTCCGAGGGGATAGGGCGAACCTGGCCATGCGCGCATCACCGGCATTATGGCTTACACCTGTGCCGCGATCAGGGCTCTGGCGCCCGTCGATGACGACGCAGTTGGCGATAACCCCCCTGCTCTCTCCGGCAGAAGCGCAACGGGACGCATCCTCTATGATCGAGTCATGCCTCCGCCGTCCCGCCCGCCGCTTCCCTCGCTTCGCTGGTGGGCAGAGCTGCTCGATTCGCGGTTCCGGATTCCTGGGACGAGCGTCCGGTTCGGACTGGATCCGTTGCTGTCGCTGATTCCTGGAATCGGTGATCTCGCCAGCCCGGTATTTGCCCTCGTGCTTCTCGTCCAGGGACTCCAGCAGCGTGTTCCGCGGATCGTGCTCGTGCGGATGATCGGCAACGCGCTCTTCGATGCGGCCCTCGGCATCATTCCCCTTGCGGGAAATATCAGCGACATTTTCTGGCGCGCGAACAGCCGCAATCTCGCCCTCCTCGAACGCCACGCGCACGGTGGTGGCCGGCCTGCGCGGAGCGACTACGTCTTCGTGTTCGTCATGGCCGGCGTGTTCGGTGCGCTCGTGCTCATTCCCGTCGTGCTCGCGCTCTGGGTGGCTGTGTGGCTGCTGCAGCACGGGGCCGACCGTCCTGGTCTCTTCTAACATCGCGCTGTGCCGACCCCTGTTGCCGCGTTCGACTTCGAGCTGCCTGAACATCTGATCGCCCAGGAGGCCCGCGCTCGCGGCCAGGCCCGGTTGCTGGTCGTGGATCGCGCGTCGGCGAGCTGGGAGGAGCGGTCCATCGCCGATCTGCCGTCGATTCTCCAACCGGGCGATCAGGTCGTCGCCAACGACACGCGTGTCTTCCCGGCGCGTCTGATCGGACGCCGCGACCCGAGTGGCGGCGTCGCAGAGTGCTTTCTCCTGGAGCGGGTGAGCGACCACGAGTGGGAAGCGCTCGTGCATCCCGGACAGAAGCTCAAGCCCGGCGCGCGGCTACGGTTCGACGACCCGGTGCGCGCACCGGGCGTGCGGATCGATGCCGAGGTGCTCGAGCGGCGCTTCTTCGGACGACGGCTCGTGCGGTTTGCGGTGGAAGGCGCGCAGGACTTCGACGCCGCCGTGGACCGGCTCGGACACGTGCCGCTGCCGCCGTACATCCGTCGCGATGAGCGCACCGAGGACAGCGGCCGGTACCAGAGCGTGTACGCCAGGGAGCGCGGCTCCGTGGCCGCTCCCACGGCAGGACTCCACTTCGACGAGCCGCTCATCGCGGCCCTTCGTGCCGCCGGTATCGGTTGGCACACCCTCACGCTTCACGTCGGATACGGCACGTTCAAGCCGGTGCGCGCCACGCACGTCGAGGAGCACGAGGTCGATCCGGAACGGTTCCAGATCCCCGCCGACACCGCCGCGGCCATCGCCAGTGCACGCGCAGCGCACCGGCGCGTGGTCGCCATCGGCACCACGACCACGAGAGCATTGGAAAGCGTGGCGGGAGAGCACGGCACGGTTGCCCATGGCGACGGTCGAACGGGGCTGTTCATTCATCCTGGCTACCGGTTCAAGGTGGTCGATGCGCTGCTCACCAACTTCCACCTTCCGTGCTCCTCGCTGTTGATGCTGGTGGCGGCGTTTGGCGGCAAGGATCTCGTGCTGGCGGCGTACCGCGACGCCGTCGCGCGACAGTTCCGCTTCTACAGTTACGGCGATGCGATGTTGATAGTATGAGCCGGGTGAAATTCCGGTACGACGAGTTCAGCACGTCCGACGTGCGGACCTATCCGCTCCGGTCGCGTGCGAGCAAGGTCACGCGGCAGGACTTCGCACGTCCGTGGGACCCGTCGAGTGGATTCACCGGTTTTCTTGAGTCTCTCCCCAACCTGCTCGCCGCGAGCGATCTGCGGTCGGTGGTGGATGCCGTTCACCAGGCACGAACTGCGGGTCGCGGCATCGTCTGGGGACTTGGCGCGCACGTCATCAAGACCGGCCTCGGACCCGTGTTCATCGACTTGATGGAGCGGGGGTTCGTCTCCGCGGTCGCACTCAATGGCGCAGGTCTCATCCACGACTTCGAAGTGGCCCTTTCAGGCGCGACCTCGGAAGATGTCGACGCCGCGCTCGGGCCGGGCCAGTTCGGCATGGCCGAGGAAACCGGCCGCGATCTGAATCAGGCGATTGCGGCAGGCGTTGGCCGGGGGCTGGGCCTCGGGCAGGCCGCAACCGCGTACCTCGGTGAGCTCGAGCCCGAGTGGGCGGGATGCAGTGTGCTCTGCGCGGCGGAGCGGCTCGGCATCCCGGTAACCGTGCACGTCGCGGTTGGCACGGACATCATCCACATGCATCCGTCGGCCTCGGGTGAGGCGATTGGCGCAGGCAGTTTGCGCGATTTTCGCTATTTCACGTCGTTCGTTTCGCAGCTCGCCGGGGGTGTCTACCTGAACTGTGGATCGGCCGTTGTCCTGCCCGAGGTGTTTCTGAAGGCCGTCGCCCTGACGCGCAACCGGGGACTGTCACTCGATGCGCTGACGACCGTCAACCTGGACTTCGTGAAGCTCTATAGACCGGAAACCAACGTCGTGCGGCGTCCCGTCGCCGGCACGGGCAAGGGGTATTCCCTGACGGGTCATCACGAGATTCTGATGCCTCTCCTGGCGGCGGCGGTGATCGCCGCCGCGCCCAACAGCTAGTCCATGAGGCCGCCCCGGTTCCTGCGCCTCGAGCCGTGGCCCGATCAGAGCCTGTTCGGCAAACCTGAAACTTACGTCACCGGCGCGGTGCTCTTTCACCAGGGTGACGTGCTCTCCACGCTGTATTCAATTATCTCGGGGCGCGTGCGGCTCACGGTGGCACAGCCCGGTGGCCGTGAAGTCCTGCTCGGCATCCGTCGGACTGGGTGGCTGCTTGGTGCCAGTCCGGCCGTGCTCGGCTGCTCGCACGGCGCCTCGGGGACCGTCATCGAGACCTCCGTGTTGCGGCCGATCAGTCATGGGACGTTCCGGCGGGCGAACGAATCGGACATCGCCGTGACACGCTGGGTGCAGCGTGCACTCGCGACCGACCTCTTCGAGCATTCGATAGCGCTCGCCAAGTTTGGCGGCAACTCCAGCGCGCGTCTCGGATGGTATTTTGCGGGGCTGGCGGCGACCAGTGCCGTGCCACTCGCAGATGGTTCCGTGCGGCTGTCAGAGACACCCACGCAGGAAACGATCGCGCAGGCGATAGGAATCACACGCGAGCATGCGGGTCGTCTCCTCGACAAGTTCGAGACGGAGGCCCTGCTCCGGCGCGACAAGGGACGCTACATCATCCCGGCGGGCAGCCGGTTGTTCGATCTCATCAGCGCCGACGAAGACGCTGTCGTCAGCCGTAGAAATCGAAAGCCGTAGCGCGGCCCAAGCCCGCGGAGTCTAGGGCTTCGCCCAGCCGATGTCCTGGTAGACAGGTGGCTGCGCGAAGCCGAACGCGCCGACGTTGGCCAGGGCCGTCTTGCACGCCCAGAGCTCCGGCCGCTGGTAGAGCGTGACCGAATGCACTTCATCCCAGATGAGCGCGTCGAGGCGGTTGGCCAGCTCTGCCGCCTTCTGCCGATCGAGCTCGGCATTCGCCTGAGCGTAGAGCGCGTCGATCTCGTCCGAGCCGACCCGCGAGTAGTTCTGCTGGATGACCAGCTGCCCCTTGGCGTCGTGCGTCGGCTTGGCGTAGATCGATTGGCTCGAGCTGATGGGGAAGGGTGTGCCCATCCATGAGAACAGGGTGAAATCGAACTGGCCGGGGCGCACGTATTTGTCGAAGAAGTCCGTGCCCGGAACGACGCTGATGCGCAGCGAGACCCCGACCTGCGCCAGCATGTTCTGGATGAGCTCCGACTCCTGCCGCGAGGTGGGCACGCCGCTCGGAATGATCATCGTGATCTCGAGCGGCCGACCGTCCTTCTTACGCACGGTGCCGTCGAGCCGCCATCCCGCCTCGTCGAGCAACTGCTTCGACCGTTCCGGCTCGAATCGCCCGGTGTCACCGGAGTTGTCGCGGTAGCCGGTCTGGTTGGCCATGTAGATGTGGTTGTTCAGCGGTTCAGTCTGGACGCCCAGCGGGCCGAGCAGCGCGCGCGCAATCGCACCCCTGTCGATTGCCTTGGCCAGCGCTCGCCGCACGCGGACATCTTGGAGATTTGGACTCGTGCCATTGATGGTGAGGTGCCGGAAGTTCGGGCCGCCGGCGGTGCGAATCTGCAGGCCGCTGAGTCCCCTGGCCCGGTTGTAGATGTTGGCGTCCGGGCCGATGTCCATGAAATCGATCTCGCCGTTCGCCACCGCGTCGATCTGCGCCACGTGTTCCATCGTCCGAAACACCAGCCGGTCGAGCTTCGCTGGCGCGCCCCACCACTTCTCGTTCCGGACGAGCGTGATGGTCTTGGATGTCTGGTCCAGGCTCTCGAACTTGAAGGGGCCCGCGGTCGTCAACGGGGTCTTCCAGCCGTCGTTGAATACCTTCGGGTCGCGGTTGGTCGACGCGGGGTACAGGGGATCGAACGTGGCCTGCCAGTCCGCGTAACGATGCGCGAACGTCACGACCACTTCGCGATCGTCGCCGCCGCGCGCGACGCTCTCGATATCGGCGTACCCGTTCGAGGATGAGATCTGCAGCGCCTTGTTCGTGCCATTCAGGGCCTGCCACTGCGCCTGAAAATCCTGCCACGTGATCGGGTTGCCGTCGTACCAGATCGCTTTGGGGTTGATGCGGAACGTCACCACCTGCTTGGGATCGGTGACGAGCGTCGGCTCTGAGGCGAGGATGTCCGCATTCCAGAGCGGCGCTCCGCCGGCATTGGTCCGAAACGGCGACGGCAGGAGCGCGGCGATCACTTTGTGGTTGTCAAGCAGCGTGCCGTCGATGTGGTTGTAGTTGAATGTGGGTGGCATGGAGTCGAGCACCCACGTCACAGTGCCGCCATCCTGCACGCGATCCCGCGCCAGCGCGTTGATCTGATTCTCGGTGGTACCCGGCCGCGCCGTCGCAGGTGCTGGCGCATTGCCGCCGCCCCCGCGGCAGCCGGCCGCGGCTATTGCCACGAGCGCGACGAGGAGCGCCGCGGCGCCGTTACGAGCCGTCTGTGTCACAGATACCTCCCGAAATCGTTGGGCGAAACCACTGTGAGCATATCTCACAGCACGGGCACGACCGCTGCGTAGTGGCACGCGTCCAAGTGGTCCGTCCCGCCGGTCCGCGGCGCGAGCGCCGGCTGATCGGCGATGCACCGCTGACGCTCAGAGTCGTCGAGCTGATCGGCGAACTTTTGGCAGCGCGTTCTGAACCTGCAGCCCGAAGGTGGGTTGGAGGGACTGGGCAGGTCGCCCCGCAGGACGATTCGGGTGCGGACGCGCTCCTTGCGCGGATCGGGCTGCGGGATCGCCGAGAGCAGCGCCTGCGTATACGGATGTGCTGGACCATCGAACACTTCATCGACGTCGCCGATTTCGACGATTCGGCCGAGATACATCACAGCGACGCGATCGGCCAGGTGCCTTACGACGGACAGATCGTGCGCGACGAAGAGGTAAGACAGCCCGAGTTCGTCCTTCAGGCGATCGAGCAGGTTGATCACCCCCGCGCGAATGGACACGTCGAGGGCCGACACGGGTTCGTCGAGCACGAGCAGCTTGGGCTCGAGCGCGAGGGCGCGCGCGATACCGATGCGCTGCCGTTGTCCCCCGGAGAATTGTTGCGGATACCGATTGACGTGATCGGGCGACAGCCCGACGAGGGCGAGCAGGTCTCTGATGCGCCGCGCACGATCGACGGGTGCGACGCCGTGGGTTCGGAGGGGCTCGGCCAGGATGTCCCCAACCGGCATGCGAGGGTCGAGCGACGCCATCGGATCCTGGAATACCACCTGCATCTCGCGTCTGATGGCAAACCGATCCGATCCGGACATCCCGGCCGTATTCGACCCCAGCACCACGATCGATCCCGCCATCGGTTTCACGAGATTCAGAATTTCAAGAATCGTGGTCGTCTTGCCGCAGCCCGATTCGCCGACCAGACCGAGCGTCTCGCCGGTGCGAATGTCGAGATCGATGCCGCTCACGGCGTGAACGGTGCCGACACGCCGCCTCAGAATGGCGCCCTTCGTCAGAGGAAACTCCTTGACGAGCCCGCGCACGTCGAGGACGACGGCGCGCGCGTCGCGCGGACCCTGGGCCTGGCCGCCGCCGCGCTGCGGAACGGGGAACACCTCGCGGTTGGTCAGATTCCCCGCCTCGATTTCGCCGCTGCGGTGACACGCCGCGGCATGCCCCAGTCCCGACGCCGGCAGCAGCTCGAGTGGAGGTTCGATTCTCGTGCACACCTCGATTCGCATCGGACATCGCGGCACGAACGGACAGCCCACAGGCAGATCGATCAACGAGGGAGGGGTGCCTTCAATGGGCGTGAGAGGCGCGCGTGAGCTGTCGTCGAGGCGCGGGATCGAACCGAGCAGCCCCAATGTGTATGGCATTCGCGGCCGGTAGAAGACGTCGTCGACCGTCCCCACCTCGACGAGCTTGCCGGCGTACATCACGCCAATGCGATCGGCAACACCTGCGATCACGCCCAGGTCGTGCGTGATCAGCACGAGGGCGGCCTGTGTCGCGCGCCGCGCGGTTTGCAGCACCTCGAGAATCTGGGCCTGGATCGTCACGTCGAGTGCGGTCGTGGGTTCGTCAGCGATGATCACATCCGGGTTATTGGCCATCGCCATCGCGATCATCACGCGCTGCCGCATGCCGCCGGAGAACTCGTGTGGAAACGCGGTGGCTCGCTGCCGGGAATTAGGAATCCCGACGAGCGCGAGCAGATCGACCACGCGTGCCCGCGCCGCCGTCCGGCCGATTGACTCGTGCACCAGAATCGCCTCGGCGATCTGATCGCCAACGGTGTACACGGGCGTCAGCGCCGAGAGCGGATCCTGGAAGATCATCGCGATCTTCCGTCCGCGCACCTCCGACAGCTCCTTGTCGGACCGGCCAATGAGCTCCTGGCCCCTGAATCGCGCCGAGCCGGTGACCTGCGCGTGTGCCGGCAGCAGCCCCATCAGGGCGAGCGACGAGACCGTCTTGCCCGATCCGGATTCGCCGACGATCCCCAGTACCTCACCTGGCTTCAGCTCGTAGCTGACTGAACGCACCGCGGTGACGCGACCCGCCTCGCTGCCGAACGAGACTGACAGATCGCGGATGTCGAGCACAGGCGAGCTGGCCGGCGTCGAAAGGGCGGGATCGGCCATCGGCTATCTCGCCCCGCGAATTTCTGCGTTGGGATCGAGCGCATCGCGCAGCCCGTCCCCCACGAGGTTGATCGAGAGGATCAGCACGACCAGGCAGCCGCTGGGAAAGTAGAACTCCCAGGGGTAGGCCAGCGCGGCGCCTGCGTTGTCGCCGATCAGGGTACCGAGAGACACATCGGGCGGCTGCACCCCGAACCCGAAGAACGACAGACCCACTTCAGCCAGGATGAGGGCGCTCACGTTGATGGTCGTGTCGATGATCAGGAACGACGCCATGTTCGGGAGGATGTGCCGGACGATGATGCGCCACGGCGCCACGCCCATATAGCGCGCCGCCTTGACGAACTCCCGCTCCTTGAGTGAAAGCGTGAGACCGCGAATGATCCGCGCCGTCACCATCCACTGAAAGGCGGCGAGGAGGAACACGAACAGCAGCCATGTGTGGTCGCGGAACAGCGGCGAGAGAATCGCGATGATCAGGAAGGATGGCAGCACGAGTAGCAGGTCGACGACCGTCAGCAACAGCGTATTCAACGCGCCGCCGAAATACCCGGAAAACGCGCCGACGACAGCGGCCAGGGCCGTCGACAGTAGCGCGCCGAGCAGACCGATGATCAGCGACTTCTGCAGCCCGCGCATCGTCAACGCGAACATGTCGAAGCCTGTTTGCGTGGTGCCGAACCAGTGAGCGGCGGACGGCGGAGACAGAAACGCCTGCGTGTCCATCTGGTTGTACTGCCATGGCCACACGTAAGGGCTGAGGTACGCAACGGCGAAGAGCACCGCGAGCATCACCAGGCCGAGGACCGCCAGACGACGCCGGAGGAAGCGTCTGCCGACGAGCCGGCCGCGCGAGACGCTCGCATCGGCCGTGACCGGGCCGACGGGGCTCGAAGGTTCAACCGCACCCGCCGAGCTGAGGTCGGCGCCGGTCGTCACTACACCCGGACCCTGGGATCCAGCGCCGCGTAGATCACGTCGGATAGGAACCCGGCGATGAGGACCAGGATGGCGACGAATAAGGTCACACCGGCGACAGAGTTGACGTCGTTCTTGGTAATGGAATCGACGAAGAACTCGCCCATGCCGTGCCAGCCGAAGATCTTCTCCGTGAACGTGGCGCCCACGAACAGCAGCGCGAACTGGTACGCGAAGAACGTGGCCATGGGAATCAGCGCTGTACGCAGGCCGTGCTTGACCAACGCGTGCGCACGGCGCAGCCCCTTGGCCTGCGCCGTGCGCAGGAAGTCGCTCCCCAGGACGTCGAGCATGGCGCTGCGCTGGTACCGGCTGTAGAACGCGATGGAGACAGCCATCAGCACCAGGCTGGGCAGCACCATGTGCGCGAGGCGATCGGTGATGCCCGCCCACGACCAGGGCATAAGACCGGGTGTCATTTCTCCCGTCGTGTAGAGCAACTTCGCGTCGCCGGTGAAGCCGAGGACGTTGTTGAGCCCGATGCCGGCGTTCTTCAGCAGCACGGCGAGCACGACGATAGGCGTCGACAGAATGAGAAATGAGAAGACGGTGAGCAGATGGTCAGGCAGCCGGTACTGCCGGATCGCGCTGTACGCCCCGCCGGCCACGCCGAGCAGTGTGCCGACCAGCGCTCCCACGAGCATCAACCTGAGGCTGACCCACATGCGACGGTCGATCTCCTGACCCACCGGTGTCGCATCGACCGTCTGTCCCAGGTCGGCGCGCAGCAGGCCCGTCGTCCACCGCTGAAAACGCTGGAACACGGGCACCTTGTCGTTGAGGTTCAGGCTGTCGAGGATGGCGTCGACGGACGCCTCGGGAGGGGGAGGGTTCCGGCCCTCGTAGCGCGCCCTCGGATTGAGCTGTGTTGCGGCCAGGAAATATGCGACGACGGTGGCCGCGACAACCAGAACGGCGAGATACGCCAGTCTTCTCAGCAGAAACGTCGCCACGGGGGAAGAGCCTTTACGGGGACTGTCGCACGGGTGCCTCTCGGCAGTATAGACAATGCACCATGACGCGACGCTACTTCGCCGCCTTCTCCGGCCAGTTCGGCATCGGTGACCACTTGAAGATGTTGCCCGTGAGACTCGCCACGTAGATGTCACCGGCCGGCGTGACCGTCAGTTCGTGTCCAGGTGACTCCATCGAGCCGAGCACCTTGCCCGTTTCGATGTCGACGTGCATCAACTGCCCGGCGAGCGTGTCGTAGGTGATGTTCTCGGTGTTGTTGCGGTGCGTGATGATCCACATCTGGTCGCGCGGTGTGATGAAGATTCCCTGCGTTGCGCCCAGATGCGTCCACGTCTTCAACAGCGTGCCCCTCACGTCGAAGATCTGAATCCTGTTATTTTCGCGGTCGCTCACGTACAGCCGGTCTTTCGAGTCGATGCCGATTGAGTGCACAACGCGAAACTGGCCGGGTCCGTCGCCGGGCGTTCCCCAGGCCGTGACGTACTTGCCGGTCTTGTCGAACTTCACGACCCGCGTGTTGACGTATCCATCGGAGATGTAGAAGTTGCCCTGCGAGTCCCACGCGATGTCAGTCGGTCTGCCGAACGTCTTCTCGTCGCTGCCCATCACGCCCTTGGTCCCCCATGTCTGGAGCAGCTTTCCGTCGGGCGAAAACTTGTAGACCTGTTGATTGCCGTTGTCGACACACCAGACGTTGCCTTCTTTATCGATGCGGATGCCGTGAGGGTTGCCGAAGACGCCCTTGCCCCAGGATCTGAGGTACTTGCCCGTGGAGTCGAACACGATTACAGGGTCGGCCTTCGGGCCGCGCTGAAACGCGTAGACGTTCCCTTGCGCATCGGTCGTGACGGCCGATGCCCGTCCAAACTTGAAACCGTCGGGCATCGTGTCCGGTTCCTCGCCGAATCGAATCAGCACGCGGTACTTGAGTAGGGCGCCTTCGTGCCGGGGCCACGCCTCGGGGACGAATCCCTGCTCTGGTGCTTTGCCAGCCGGGACGTTCGGGCCGGGCTGTCCGAGCGGCAGGGGAGCGGGCGCCGGTCCGCGTTGCACGTCAGCGCGGCCAACCGCCGCCCCCAATGCTGCGGCGGCGCTCAGTGCGACGACAGCTGAAACGACGAACTTCGTCACTGCCCCTCCTTCATCCGTCTGGTCTCGGGATCCTGATCGTATGGTCGGCCGAACGTGCGGCCATTGTAATCTGGCGTGCCGGCGCGTCAGCCTCAGATGGAGTCGTCACTTGCGCTTCCATTCACTGAGCGTCCGCCCGCTGCCTCTCTCGGACGAGAACTCGCCAGGCTGTCCCCATGCCCCCGATGGTTCGTTTCGCGGACGGCCGTTGCATAATGCGGCGTTCCCCACGTCCCGGTTGAACTGTGAGGCCATGATGCGGCGCGTGTTCCCGATTGCTTTGTCGTTCGCCTGCGCGAGCTGGCTCGTCTCTGGTCTGGCGGCGCAGAATGCGCCCACCGCAGCGGCACCGCAGGCACCGTCGCCTGCCACGGCCACCGCCCCTGGTGCGACGCCGGGACGAGGCGCCGCGCCCCCGGCGCAATTTCCGCCCCTCGGCACAGGTCTGAACGACGCTGACAAGGCGACGCTGCAAGCGGCCGTGGATCAGCTCGCGTCGAAGATTGTGACCCTCAAGAAACGCTATCCGACCGGCGCGCTGAGCGACAGAGTCGCCGACGTCGAAATCTATCTCGACGCCGTCCGCCGGCCTCTCGAGTACGACGAGCGCCTCTACGCCGGACGCGGGAGCACGCCGGTCGTTTACGCGCAGCAGACTCTCGCCACAGGCAACACCCGCGCGGACCAACTGGCGAAGGGCCAGACGCCCTGGATGACGGAGAGCGGCGTTCGCGGCTTCTACTCGCGAATCGATGGCTCCGCCCAGCCCTACGTGTTGACGATGCCCGACCAGTACGAGGCCACCGCCAGGCGCCTGTATCGTCTCGACGTCTTCATGCACGGCCGCGACGACACCGTGCTCGAACAGCAGTTCATGACGAAGTCCACGACCGGCTACAACTCCAAGCCATTTGCGGCTGGTGCGGATCGGTTCATGCTGCAGCCCTACGGCCGCTATACCAACGCGAGCCGGCTGGCCGGTGAGATTGACGGTCTCGAAGCCATTGAGTCTGTCGGGAAGGCATACCCCATCGACCAGGATCGCATCGTGATGGCGGGCTTCTCGATGGGCGGCGCCTCTGCCTGGTCCTACATCGTTCACTTCGCCGATAGGTGGGTAGCCGGGGCGCCCGGCGCGGGCTTCACCGAGACGGAGGTGTTCCTGCGTGGAGACCTGCGGCGCCAGCCGCAAAATGCGGTGCAGCGAAAACTGTGGCACATGTACGACTCGACTGATTACGCCGTGAACACGTTCAACGTGCCCGTTGTCGCGTATTCCGGAGGCATCGACGGGCAGAAGCAGGCGGCCGACGCGATGGCCACGGCAATGCTGGCAGAGAACCTGACGCTCGAGCACATCATCGGGCCGAACACGGGCCATGCCTACGAACCCGGTGCCCGGCAGCAGTTGCAGGACCGTCTCGACGCGATTGCCGCCAAGGGACGCGTGGCTGTACCCAAACAGATCCGGTTCACCACCTGGATGCTTCGCTACAACAAGATGTTCTGGCTCACGGTCGACGGCATGGAGCAGGAGTGGGAGCGTGCACGCGCGGACGCTTCAATCGAAGACGCGGGCATCAAGTTGACGACCAGCAACGTCACGGCTCTGCACCTGAGCTTTGATGCCGGCCAGGCCCCGTTCGCGACCGGCATCACCGCCAAGGTGACCATCGACGGCACGACGCTCACGTTACCCTCCGTTGCGCGCGACAAATCGTTGAAGGCGGGACTCGTCAAGAACAACGGCGCATGGCGTGTCGGCGATCTCCCCTCGAGTGGACTGCGCAAAGTGCACGGACTGCAAGGCCCCATCGACGATGCGTTCATGGACGCGTTCATCTTTGTGCGGCCGACAGGCACGCCATTCAATGCCGCTCTGGGTCAATGGGCACAGCAGCAGGCCGACTACGCCACGAGCGAATGGGTCCACTTCTTTCGCGGTGAACCGCGCGTGAAGCAGGACACCCAGGTGACCGACGCGGATATCGCGGCCAACAACATCGCGTTGTTTGGCGACCCCTCGAGCAACGCCGTCTATAAACGCCTCGCGGCGAGGCTGCCCATCGTCTGGCGTGCCGACGGCGTGCAGGTGGGCGACAAGAAGTATCCGGCGACGAACGCCCCCGTGTTCATCTTTCCGAACCCGCTGAACCCCAGGAAATACGTCGTCATCAACAGCGGATTCACGTTTCACGATCAGGCGAACAACGACATGCAGGCTCCGAAGCTGCCAGATTGGGCTGTCGTCGACATCACGAAGCCGACCAACAATTACCGGTATCTGCCGCTCTACGTCGAGTCGCAGGGGTTCTTCGACGAGATGTGGAAGCTCAAAGGCGCAATGGAGCCGTGAGCGGACGATCGGTGGCGTGGCGCAGAGCTTTCAGTAACTGGCGGCAGCAGACGCCGATCCAGACCAGCGCGCCCGCGCCGAGCAGAGCGACCGTACGGGCCGACAACGCGCGCAGGTAGAAGAGATAGAGCCACCAGAAATCCAGACTGAAGGACAGTTGCTGCGAGAAGCCGCGGTCGGTCTCGCTGCTGGCAGGAGCGATCGCCGGTCGTGGCGCCCGCCCTGTCAGATACCGGACATTGGCGGGAACGGCCGACATCAGCGCTTTTGTGTTCAGGAGCAGGCCCGACGCCTCCCAGCTCCACTTCCGTTCGGTTGGCGTGAATGCGCCTCTGGCTGCAGCCGCTGCCTGACTGGTCTTGGCGTAATCGACAAGCACTCCCGGCAACTGGACCGTGATGCCGAGCAGGGCGATGGCGACGAAGCTTGCAGTGCGGGCCGGTGCCGCCAGGTGGGCCAACCATGCGGCCCAGCCGATGGCGAGGTAGGGCAGCGTAATCAATAGATATCTCGACCCGTACGAGCGTCCACCGGTCCAGTTGTCCAACGTGGCGTAGAAGAGCAGAAAGACCACGGGCAACGACAGCAGCAGGAGAGCCGTCGACCGCTCCCGCCCCAGAAGCCTGGCGAGACCGATCACGCCAGCCAGCACGAACGGCGTGTAGAGCAAGATCGACGACGACGGGCTGAAGAGCAGCCCGAGCGTACCGGCAATCAGGGAGCTGCCTACACCTGGTGTTTGATCCCGCAGCAACCCCGGATCGAACGGGTTGCCGAAGCGCGACGCGTTGAACGTCATCCACGCGGCCACACCCGCCGACAAGGTGAGCGCAAAAACGCTCAACCGCCGCAGTCTTCCCTCTGGATGGCCTCCCGGCGCATAGAGAAGCCACACCGCGATCGGGAGCGCCGCGAGGATCATCTCGTGCCGCGTGAGCAGGGCGGCACCCAGCCACAGACCTGCCAGCGCGGCCGCGCGTGCCGAGTCCAGACGCGCGGCGTGCCACGCGTGAGCGACTGCCGCGAGGAGCGTGGCGCAGGCCAGCGGCTGATTGAAGCCGAACCGCGCGTACGGCCACAGGATGCTGGCGAACGCGAGCGTGAGTGCTGCCATGAGGGATGCGGCGACTCCGCCCGTCATCTGAAGTGAGAGTCTGAAGGTCTGCAGCACGATGAGCGCGCAGAGGAGCGTTTGCCCCAGGGCGACGACCGCCTTTGGAATCGTGTCGGACTTGCCGGTCCTGAAGTCCGTATGGTTCGCCACCGCCCGGCCCGCGAGATAGAAGGGGACGTTATAGAGCGATTGCCCGATGCCAAATGGCGAGTAATAGCGGCCGTCGACGCCCCGCTCGGCCTCGAGGCCCAGAAGGTTGCCCGACATCGCAACAGAGTGCCGCTCGATGAGGCCCTCGGTGACGTCGTACGTGACGACCGCATCCGTCGTCGTCAGACTTCCGCCCGCCGTGAAGAAGTAGGTGCCGAGCGCCAGCAGCAAGAGCCAACGCTCCACGCGCCTGATGTGCCGCTGTCTGCGTGTGTCGATCTCCGATGGACCCAGGGCACCCGACGGCCACGGCTGCGGGGAAGTCGGCTGGGACACGGCGCTATGATACGTGTTCGCTCGCGAGCGGCGGATTCGCTCGTTACCACTGCGCCGGCCCCGACCCGGCCCGTGTGCTGGGCCTGGGCCTGAGCCGATGTATGATCCACAGGTTCGGCCGGTGTAGCTCAGTTGGTTAGAGCATGCGGCTCATATCCGCAGGGTCCGGGGTTCAAGTCCCTGCACCGGCACCATCTTCGCGACCAGCGTGCCAGGTGAGAGGTTCGGCCGCTCACGCCAGCTCATCCATGTGCGTGCAGCAGGCTGGCCTCCGCCTCGCACCGGCGCACCAGGCACCGGCAATCGCCCGATGCCAGCCCTCGTGTCGCTTCTGTTCAGACGCGTGTGAGTTGTTGAGCGAACCTCTGTTGACTGAGATGACCTCTCTTGCCAGGCGGCTTCGCCGGGCGATCCGGCAGCGTCACTTACTCGACCCGTCCGATCGCGTCGCCGTCGCTGTCTCGGGTGGCGCCGATTCGATGGCGCTCGTCCGGCTGTTGATGGAGGCGGCTCCAATCTCGGCATGGTCGGTCGCGGGCATTATTCACGTGCATCACGGGATCCGTGGAGACGAGGCCGATGCGGATGAGCGATTTGTGCAGGTTTTCGCGGATCGGTTCGGTCTGCGGTGCGAGGTCTGTCACGTGGACGTACCCGCTGCCCGGCGCCTGACGCGTCAGTCTCTCGAAGCGACGGCTCGGCGCCTGCGCTACGAGGCCTTTGCAGCGGCTGCTGGACGATTGGGAGCCACTCGGGTCGCGACGGGTCATACGGCCGACGACCAGGCCGAGACTGTTCTTCTCCGGCTCTTGCGCGGCGGGAGCATGCGAGGTCTGAGCGGCGTGCGTGCCACGCGGGGGATTTACGTCCGGCCGCTGCTCGGCTTCAGGCGCAGAGACTTGCGGGCTGCCCTGACCGCCTGGGGCCAGACCTACCGGGAGGATTGCACCAACACCGACCTCGAGGTGCCGCGTAATCGGCTGCGACACCACCTGATGCCGGTGCTGGAGGGGGACTGGCCCGGCGGAGTTGCGGCGCTGGCGCGCTTCGCCGACATCGCTCGAGACGATGAGCGTGACTTGTCAGAGACGGCGGTCGTGATCGGACGTCGCGCTATCGTTTCCGAGGCGACCGGTGTCCAATTGATCGTGGAGCCCCTGGCGGCCGCCAGTCCGGCCGTCGCCAGACGAGTGATTCGAGACGCGATCGAACAGGCCGGTGGTGTTTCGTCGCTGGCCTCAATCGAGGCTGTGCGGCAATTGGCGAGTGGGTCGGCCGGGAGTGAGGCTCGTGTCCGTGGTCTGGTCGCGCGTCGAACCCGCGCAGGCATTCATCTGGGACCGCCTGCCCCGGTCGTGCACTCGGGTGCCTTCGAGTACGAGCTTCGGGTGCCGGGGAGCCTCGAGATCGGTGAAACCGGCGCCAGTATGCACTCGTCCTTATTAAAGGGAGCCGACATCCCGATAAGTCGTCTTGGACCGGACCGTGCTGCCATTCAGGAAGGCGGCGTGGTCGTTCCGCTGAGCGTGCGGAGCCGCCGCCCCGGAGATCGTTTTCGTCCGTTGGGCGCGCCGGGTAGTCGCAAGCTGCAGGATGTGCTGGTCGATCGCCGAATCCCTCGGGATCTGAGGGATCGGCTGCCGGTCGTGACCGACGCTCGTGGCCGTATCGTGTGGGTCGCGGGGGTCGCGATCGCGCACGAATGCCGCGTCACGACCCCTGCGGCGGGCATGATAATCTTGGAATTGAAGAAGGGCAACCCGTGAATTCAACCCTGAAGAGCCTGCTGTTCTGGATGGCGCTTGTCGTGGTCCTGGTTTTGATCTGGGAATTCGCGGCAAATATCAAGAGCGGCGCAGACGAAATCGCCTTCTCTGAGTTTCTTACCAAGCTCGACAAGGGCGAGGTCGGAGAGGTCACGTTCACGGGCAGCGAGATCTCTGGCAAATCAGTGGCCGGGGAGAAGAGCTTCCGCACCTACGCGCCCGGCCAGTACAACCTCAGCGACAAGCTGACGGCACTCGCCAACCAGGGCAAAACGATTATCGCCAAGCGCGAGACGGCCGGTGCCTGGACGACGATTCTGCTGTCGTGGGCGCCCATTCTGCTGATGATTGGGTTCTGGGTCTTCATCATGCGGCAGATGCAGAGCGGCGGCAACAAGGCCCTCTCGTTTGGCAAGAGCCGCGCAAAGCTTTCCTCGAGCACTCAGAAGAAAGTCACATTCAAGGATGTGGCCGGGGCCGACGAGGCCAAGGAAGAGCTGCAGGAGATCATCGAGTTTCTCCGGGAACCACAGAAGTTTCAGAAGCTGGGTGGGCGCATCCCCAAGGGCGTGCTGCTGATGGGCTCGCCTGGCACCGGCAAGACGCTGCTGGCGCGCGCGGTGGCCGGCGAAGCCAACGTCCCCTTCTTCTCGATCAGCGGCTCCGACTTTGTCGAGATGTTCGTCGGCGTGGGCGCCTCTCGCGTGCGCGACCTCTTCGAGCAGGGCAAGAAGAACGCGCCGTGCATCGTCTTCATCGACGAAATCGACGCCGTCGGCCGGCACCGGGGCGCTGGTCTTGGTGGCGGGCACGACGAGCGCGAGCAAACGCTCAACCAGTTGCTCGTCGAGATGGACGGCTTCGAGTCCAACGAAGGCGTCATCCTGATTGCCGCCACTAACCGTCCCGACGTCCTCGATCCGGCGCTCCTGCGCCCCGGCCGCTTCGACCGGCGGATCGTGGTGAACCGTCCAGACGTCAAGGGCCGCGAAGGCATTCTCGGCGTCCATACCAAGAAGATTCCGATGTCCGACGATGTCGACATGAAGGTGTTGGCGAGGGGCACGGCCGGCTTCTGCGGCGCGGACATCGCCAACCTGGTGAACGAGGCGGCGCTCAACGCGGCCCGTTACAACCAGAAGGTCGTGCGCATGGCGGACTTCGAGTACGCCAAAGACAAGGTCCTCATGGGCTCCGAGCGGCGCTCCATGATGATTACCGAAGACGAGAAGCGCATCACGGCGATTCATGAGGCCGGCCACGCGCTCCTCGCGGTGCTGCTGCCCAATGCGGATCCGATCCACAAGGTCACGATCATCCCGCGCGGCATGGCACTCGGTGTCACGATGCAGTTGCCGGTCGACGACAAGCACAACTACTCGCGCGACTACCTCATGGATCAGATTGCGATCCTGCTCGGGGGCCGCATCGCGGAAGAAATCACCAACGGCAAGCTCACCACCGGCGCCGGGAACGACCTCGAGCGCGTGACCGATCTCGCCCGCAAGATGGTGTGCGAGTGGGGCATGAGCGACAACATGGGGCCGCTCACGTTCGGCAAGCGCGAAGAGCAGATTTTCCTCGGCCGCGAGATCTCGAAGAGCCAGGATTACAGCCAGGACACCGCGGTTCACATCGACAAGGAAGTGAAGCGCTTCGTCATGGACAACTACGAGCGCGCGCATCGCGTGCTGTCGGACCAGAAGCAGGTGCTGCTCAAGATTGCCGACGAGCTCCTCGCGCGCGAGGTGCTCGACGCCGATCAGATTCTCAGGCTCGCCAAGGGGCTGCCACTGCACGAGCCCTTGCCCACGCCGGTGCCCCCCTCGGTGACGGAAGAGCCTCGGCGGGAGACGCACGAACGCTCGCCCATCGTGCCGTCGCTCGGCAAGCCGATCGGACAAGAATGAGTTCAGCCCCGCGTGCGCGGCTGACCTCCGACGCGGCTCACGACTGACGAAACCGGGTTTCACACGAAACCCGGTTTCTTTTGTACGCTCTGGTCCGGTGACTCTCTCGCCTCGCCCCCGCTTCTCCGTGCCGCTGCCCGACGGCACCACCCTCGAACTCGGCTCTCGCACCCTGGTGATGGCCATCGTGAACGTCACGCCCGACTCGTTCGCAGATGGAGGGCAGTGTCTCGATGCCGACAGCGCCATTGCGCACGCGTTGAAATGCGTGGCGGACGGTGCCGACATTCTGGACATTGGCGGCGAGTCCACTCGTCCTGGCGCGCCTGAGCTGGGCGAGGAGGAAGAGTGGCGGCGGATCGGACCGGTTCTGGAAGGCTTGCGCGGCCGCGTCGGCGTCCCGATCTCGGTCGATACCTATAAAGCGGCCATCGCCGAGCGTGCCATCGCGCTCGGCGCGACCGTCGTCAACGACATCAGCGGCCTGACCTACGAACCCGCGTTGGCCGGTGTGGTTGCGCGCACGGGCGCCGCGATCGTGCTGATGCACAACCGTGGCAAATCGTCCGACATGTACGCGCGGGCCCTCTACGGCGACGTGGCCAGTGAGGTGCGGTCCGAGTTGGCCGCCTGCGACGCGGCGGCTCGTGCGGCCGGCATCCCGGCGGACCGCATCCTGCTGGATCCGGGACTCGGGTTCGCCAAGCGCGCCGAGCACACATGGGCCGCCCTCGTGGGTCTCCCCGGCCTCGCCGCGCTCGAGCGACCGATTCTGACCGGGCCGTCGCGCAAATCGTTCCTCAAACTCGCGGTTGGCGACCTCCCTCCAGCGGAGCGAATCTGGGGGACCGCCGCAGCCGTCACCGCCAGCATCCTCTTCGGCGCGCACATCGTCCGCGTCCACGATGTCGCGGAGATGGTCCAGGTGTCCCGCGCCGCCGATCAAGTGCTCGAGGCCGGCGAGAATCAGGAGACCGGGTCTTTTAAGAGACCCGGTCTCCTGCCTTAGCTCCGGCCTTGGCGCTTTGATACCCTGTCTTTGCCCATGGGACTGCTGACGGCACTATTCAACCGGCCCCGGGTCTCTGCGTGGGATGTCGTGGACATTCTCACCGTCTCGTATCTGATTTACGAGGCGTTGAAGCTGATTCGGGGTACCCGCGCCATGCAGATGGTGATCGGGTCAGTGCTCGTCATTCTGCTGCTGTATGTCTCGCAGGCCTTTCCGCTGCGTACCGTTGCCTGGCTCATCCGCAATCTCCTCGCCTATGTGGTGTTCGCGGCGATTGTCCTGTTCCAGTCCGACATCCGGCGAGCGCTTTCGCACGTCGGCCGGGCGCCGTTTTTTCGGTATCTTGGGCGGTCGGCCAAAACCGCGGAGACAATCGAGGAGGTCGTGACTGCTGCGGGGATGCTGGCCAAGGCAAGAATTGGCGCGCTGATTGTGTTCGAGCGTGAAATCGGTCTGCGGAACTATGTCGAGAGCGGTATACCGGTCGACGGTGCGGTGAGCTACGACCTGCTGACCACTATTTTCCAGCCATCCGCGCCCCTGCACGATGGCGCCGTGATCGTGTCCGAGGATCGCATCAGCGCGGCTGCGTGCTTTCTGCCGTTGAGTGTCAGTCCGCAGATCGATCGTGACCTGGGCACGAGGCATCGGGCCGCGATTGGGCTCACCGAAGAGTCGGATGCTATCGCCGTGATCGTGTCCGAGGAGCGTGGCGAAATCTCGCTTGCGCGCCACGGCCGCATCTCGCGCGCTCTCTCGCCCGACGATCTCCGAAACCGGCTGCAATCCCTGATTCTGCTGCGACGCGGCCAGTCGGATGGCGCGCAGACCCCGGTCGAGCTGGACGCCTGATGGCCTGGAAGCCCACGCGGAATATCGGACTCAAGCTGGCTGCCCTGGCGCTCGGAACGCTGCTCTGGCTCACCGTGACCGGTCACCAGATCGAGCGCCGGATTGTCGTGCCCGTCTCTTACAGCAATGTGCCGCAACCGCTTGGTATGACGGGGGATCAGATCGACACCGTCAGCGTGCACGTGCGGGGTGATGAAACCCAGATCAGCGAGCTCCGCGAGGGCGATCTTCGCGTCGTCGTCGATCTGTCCGACGCCCATGCCGGCCCGAACGTCATTTCGCTGCGCACCGACGAGGTCGTCGCCAGGCCCGGGGTCGAGGTGTTGCAGGTCGACCCTGGCACGGTGAACGTCACGCTCGAAAAGTCGGGTCAACTGTCGGTCCCCGTGCAGCCGGCCGTTGACGGCCAGCCTGCGACGGGGTACTTCGTGCGCGGAATCTCTGTCGTGCCGGGATCCGTGATGGTCGAAGGGCCCGAGAGTCAACTGAAGGAGCCGATCACCGTGACCACCGAACGCGTGATGCTCGAGGGACGCACGGCCAACGTTGTCCAGGACGTGGGGATCGGCGTCTCGAACGCGCAGTTGCGCGTGCGGCAGCCACGCACGGTGCGTGTGACGGTGCATATCGAACGGGGAAGAGCGCAAGACCGATGACGGAGCAGCGATTGTTTGGTACGGACGGCGTTCGGGGAGTCGCGGGCACGTGGCCGCTCGATCCCGCCACGGTGGCGAGACTGGGGGCCGCCCTCGTGCGCGCCATCCCCCTGGGGCGCCCGCCCCGTATTGTCGTGGGGCGTGACACCCGGGAGTCCGGCCTCTGGATCGAGCGCGAGCTCGCGCGCGGCGCGGAGAGCGAGGGAGCCCGCGTCACCAGCGCGGGAATTGTGCCCACGCCAGCGATCGCGTATCTGGCCGGAGCGTTCGACTTCGACTTGGGTGTGGTGCTCTCGGCGTCGCACAACCCGTATGGAGACAACGGGATCAAGATCTTCTCCGGCCGTGGGGAGAAGTTCGCCGAAACGCAGGAACGTGCCGTGGAGTTGGCCGTCGGCGACGCGTCGTGGCAGGTCGCGGATTCTGCTGCGCCCGTCCTCGATGAGACGACGCGGACGGGGGCTTACCTCGATAAGGTCCAGCAATTGCTGCCGCATGCCGGGCGGCTCGCCGGTGCGCGCGTGGCGGTCGACATGGCCAATGGCGCGACGACGACGACCGCTGAGACGCTGCTGCGACGTGTCGGTTTAGAGGTCATCGCCACCGGCAACGTGCCGGATGGCCGGAACATCAACTTGGATTGCGGGTCGACGCATCCGGCGGGGCTGGCGCGCCTCGTGGTCGAACAGAAATGCCGGCTGGGTATCGCGTTCGATGGCGATGGCGATCGCTGCATCCTGGTCGATGCGGCCGGAAACGTCGTGGACGGCGATGCGATGCTGCTCCTGCTTGCCCTGGCCTACCAGCGCAAGCAGACGTTGACGGCAAACACCGTTGTGGCGACCGTGATGAGCAACATCGGGCTCGAACTGGCGCTCGCCAAGCACGGCATCACACTGCTCCGCGCGCCTGTCGGCGACAAGTACGTGATGGAAGAAATGCTGCGTGGTGGATTCGTCCTCGGGGGCGAGCAATCCGGACACGTGATCATGACCGAACACCTGCCGACCGGCGACGGGCTTGCGACGGCCCTGGCCGTGCTGCGCGTCATGGAGGAAACCGGACAGGAGCTTAGCGCGCTGGCGGCCGAGCTGGTCACCTATCCGCAGACGCTGTTGAACGTCCGCGTGCGGGAGCGCGTGCCGGTGAGCTCCATCCCATCCGTGCGGACCGCGATCGAAGACGTCGAGTCGGCCCTCGACGGCCAGGGCCGAGTGCTCGTGAGGTACTCGGGCACCGAACCCTTACTCCGAATCATGATCGAGGGGCAGGACCTCGGGCAGATTCAAGGCTGGGCCGAGCACATTGCCGGCGCGGTGCGGAGCACCCTCGCGTAGCTGCATGATCCAGCTCTCGGTCAACGTCAACAAGATCGCGACGCTCCGCAACTCGCGCGGCGGCGATCAGCCGAGCGTGCTCCAGGCCGTCGAGGTGTGCCTCCAGGCCGGTGCCCCCGGCATCACCGTTCACCCCAGGGCCGACGAGCGCCACATCCGGTTGACCGACGTCACCGCCGTCGCCGAGATGCTGCAGGCGCGGCGGGCCGCCGGGATGCAATCGGCAGAGTTGAACATCGAGGGCGACCCCCGTCCCGATCTGATGGACCTGGTCGCAGCGATCCGGCCCGACCAGTGCACGCTGGTTCCCGTGATGCCCGGAGAAATCACCAGTCAGGCCGGTTGGCCCGTGAGCGAACCGAGCCAGGCCCTGCGGCAGGCCGTCGCCCGGCTTCGTGGCGCCGGTGTGCGCGTGAGTCTGTTCGTGGAGCCCGAGCCCGCGGCCGTTCGCTGGGCGGCAAATCTTGGCGCCGACCGGGTCGAGCTCTACACAGAGCCCTTCGCGAGAGCTTTTGCGGCAGGGGTCCCCGCCGGACAGGCGATTTTCGCCCGCTATGTCGAGTCTGCGACGCTTGCCCATGCGCTGGGCCTGGCCGTCAACGCCGGGCACGACCTCGATCTCGACAATCTGCGCCTCTTCAGGACCTTGCCGCACCTGGCCGAGGTCTCAATCGGTCATGCCTTGATCGCGCAGGCGCTGTGGGTCGGGCTCGGCCGCGCCGTCCGCGACTATCTCGCCGTCCTCGGAGACCCAGGAGACCGGGTCTCTTAAAAGACCCGGTCTCCTGGCGCACTTCCGTGGCACGTTATGATGACCAAAGCACTTCATGAAGCGTGACTCCCTGGCGTTCGCTATCTCCGGCACGTTGTTTGGGTTGATCGTGGGTTGGATCATCGGCAGCCAGCAGGCCGCGCCTCCGCCAGGCGCCGCGCCTGCGCCGGTGGCCGCCGCCGCGCCTGCCTCGAATGCGCCCTCAGCTCCAGAACAGCCGGCGGCCTTTGACGCGGCGCGCGCTACGACCCTCGAACGGCAGGCGGCTGCCGAGCCGGCCAACGTGCAGGCCCGCATCGAGCTCGGCGACGTCTACTTCGACGGCCAGCGCTACGCACAGGCCATCCCCTGGTACGAGGCGGCGCTGAAGCTGGAACCCCGCAACGTCAACGCCAGCACCGATCTGGCCATCGCCTACTACTACTCCAACCAGGTCGATCGCGCGCTCGAGCAGTTCGACAAGTCGCTGGCGATTGATCCGAAGCACCTCAAAACCCTCCTCAACCAGGGCATCGTCAAGGCCTGGGGCAAATCCGATCTGACGGGGGCCGCCGAAGCCTGGCAGAAGCTCGTGGCCATCGCCCCAGACAGCGAAGAAGGACGGCGGGCCAAGCTCGGCCTCGACGGGATCAACGCCGCACACCAGAACGGCGGCGGATCGGCGGCGGGTGGACAGTAGCCATGATCGTCATGGGTCTGTGGATTCTCCGCATTCTGGTCATCATGATGGTGCTGCGCATGATCATCCGCAGCGTGACCGGTCGACGACGGCCCGCGCCCGCGGCAAGGCGTCCAGCTCCACGGGCGGAGCGACCGGGTGGGACACTCGTGCGCGATCCGCAGTGCGGCACGTACATCCCCGAAGCCAAAGCCCTCACTCTCGGCAAGGGCCCAGCAGCGCTGCACTTCTGTTCCGCCGCGTGCCGCGACAAGTGGGCGGCGATAAGGCACCAGTCGTGACCACAGCCGTCGAGCGCCCACGCGCATGAGCAGCGAGGGGACCACGCCTGACGTCGCTCGTCTGCGCGACGAAATCGTCGAAATCGGACGACGGCTCTGGGTGCGAGGGTTCGTGGCGTCCAACGACGGCAACATCAGCGTGCGTCTGGGCCCGGACCGGCTGCTGATGACGCCAGCCAGCGTGTCGAAGGGCTTCATGTCTCCTGACATGATGGTCATCACCGATCTCGAAGGCACCCTTGTTTCTGGCGCGCCCGGGCGCAAGCCCTCATCCGAAATTCTCATGCACCTGGTGGCCTACCGCGAGCGGCCCGACGTGGGCGCGGTCGTCCATGCACATCCACCGCTGTCGACCGGATTTGCCGTCGCCGGCATTCCGCTCGATAGGGCTGTGCTCGCGGAGGTCGTCACCACGCTCGGCAGCATCCCGATTGCGGACTACGGCACGCCATCGACGCGCGAGCTGGCAGACGCTGTCACGCCATACGTCAGATCGCACGACGGTCTGCTGTTGGCCAACCACGGTGCGCTCGCTCTCGGCCGCGATCTGTTCGGCGCCTATTACAAGATGGAGACGATCGAGCACTTCGCGCAGATCAGCCTGGTGGCGCGGCAGCTCGGGCGCGAGAATCTGTTGTCGCGCGAAGAAGTCGCGCGGTTGCAGGATCTGCGTGGCCGCTACGGCATTGCGGCTCCCGCGCCCATCTGTCCCGACCCTGCGCCGGCCTCCGGCGAGGCCGCCTGTCAGGTGCTCGTCGCGCCATCGGCTCCCGGCGAACGGCTCGTGCCCGATACCTCGGTGCGTCAGCCTCCCGGCAACGAGCTGGGGCGATCCGCCGGATCGAAACAGGCGGGGATAGGTGACGGCGATGAGATTCGGCTAACATACGCCCAACTGAACGCGCTCATCGACGAGGCCGTGAAGCAGGTCAGCGAGAGCCTCGCCGCCCGTAAGCCGTAAGTCGTGAGCCGCAGCCGTAGTCGCAGCGCGCTGCCGCCGTGGAGGTCGTGAATGGGTGAGGCACTTGGAATGGTCGAGACGAAGGGATTGGTCGCGGTAATCGAAGCGGCCGATGCCATGGTCAAGGCCGCGAAAGTCACGTTGGTCGGCTGGGAGAAGATCGGCGCCGGCTACGTGACCGCCATCGTACGGGGAGACGTCGCAGCCGTGAAGGCCGCGACAGACGCCGGGGCGGCCGCGGCACGTCGCGTGGGCGAACTGGTGTCGGTGCACGTGATTCCGCGCCCGCACGCGAATCTCGAAGACGTGCTGCCGATCGGCAAAGCGTCCAAAGGCTGACATCATCGGGCGCGATCCGTCGCGGACCTGGTGCGGCCGGGCACATCACGCCCGCGCTCGCCAGCCCGTCTGGACACCCAGCGGTCCGCCCATCTGCTCATGCTGCTCGCAAAGATCGTCGGCACGGTCGTCGCCACCCGCAAAGACGAGCGACTGGTCAGCTCGAAGCTGCTGGTTGTGCGACCCATGGATCCATCGGGAAAGCCCGAAGGTCACTACCTGGTGGCCGTCGACACGGTCAACGCCGGCGTCGGCGAGACCGTGCTGATTGTCAGCGGCAGCTCCGCACGCATGGCGTCTGGACTGAAAGATTGCCCGATCGACGCCGCAATCGTGGGCGTCGTGGATCAAATCGAAGTCAAAGACTAGCCATGCAGCTCGCCAGAATCATCGGCGACATCGTCGCGACCATCAAAGACCCCAAGCTGTCCGGACACCGGTTGCTCGTGCTCCAACCGATTGCCCCGGACCGGAGCGCCGCGGGACGGACGCTCGTCGCAGTCGACACGACGGGGTCGGGTGTCGGCGAATACGTTTTTTTCGTGCGCGGACGCGAGGCCGCGTTTCCGTTTTTCCCGGATGAGCCCCCGGTCGACGCCTGTGTCGTCGGCATTGTCGACAGCACCGATCTGGCGGCCGCCACCGAATCCCTGCTGGTTCCGTAAATGCAGATCGGGCGTGTCATCGGCACGGTCGTGGCCACGCAGAAGCACCGGAAGCTCGAAGGAGCCAAGCTGCTGCTCGTGCAACCCCTGACACTCGAGGGCGGCCCGCGTGGGATCGCGCTGCTGACGATCGACTCGGTCGGTGCGGGTGTCGGCGACCGCGTACTGGTGGTGATCGAGGGTCGTGCGGCCGGAGACGCGCTCGGTCGCAAGGCGGCGCCTGTCGATGCGGCGATCGTCGGCATCGTCGACACGGTCACGCTGTCCGCCGAGGACTCCGAGCCTGCCGAGTCGAAGATCCGTCCGGCCGCACAGAAGCGGGTAACGAGGCGATGAACGATCAGCAGCTGCGGGCGCTGGTGCGCGACGCGGTGGCGCGTCGCCTTGGCGCGCGATCACTACCTGCGGCTGGCGATGTCGGTTGCGGCGGGTCCGGACCCGCACCGCCCATGGCCATCCCGGCTCACGATCATCCCAGCCACCACGGGCACCCGAGTCACCACGTGTATCTCACCGTGATCAACACCACCGAGGCGTGCGTGATCGAGCCGTCGGTGATGTGCGATCACTGTGGATACTGCAAGAGTCACGGCCACTAACAGCAACCGTTCATCCATCACATCTATCTATGTCTTCAGTTCTCGTCACAGCCCAGCTGCCGCCCAAGGCGATGGACATCCTCGAGCAGGCCGTTGCGGTCGAGATTCTGCCCACCGGGGCCGATGTTCAGGCTCTCCGCGACGCGAGCCGTGGCCGCCACGCCATTGTGTCGCTGCTGACCAATCGTGTCGACGCCGCGCTCCTCGATGCCGCAGGCCCTTCGCTCAAAGTCGTGTCGAACGTGGCGGTGGGGTACGACAACATCGACGTGGCCGCGGCGCGCGAGCGAGGCGTCATCGTCACCAACACGCCGGACGTGTTGACCAACGCGACAGCGGAGCTCACCTGGGGCCTCATCCTCGCCGTCACTCGCCGCCTCGGCGAAGGTGAGCGGCTGGTGCGCGATGGGCGATGGACGGGATGGTCACTCGATTTCATGACCGGCATGGAGCTCAGCGGCAAGCAGCTCGGCATTCTGGGATCGGGCCGCATCGGCCGGGCGGTCGCCGCGAAAGCGGCGGCCTTTGGCATGACGGCGGTCTTTTCCAGCCGTCATGGTGCGGGCGAGATCGATGGGCACCCCGTGATGAGCGTCGACGAGCTCATCGCGACATCGGACGTGCTCTCATTGCACGTCCCGTTGCGTCCCGACACCCGCCATCTGATCAATCGTGCCGCCCTCGAGCGGATGAAGCGCACGGCCTATCTGGTGAACACGGCGCGTGGCCCGGTCGTGGACGAAGCGGCGCTGGCCTCGGCGCTGAAAGAGCGGGTGATCGCTGGTGCGGCCCTCGACGTGTTCGAACGCGAGCCTATCGTGCATCCCGATCTGCTCGGTCTCGAGAACGTCGTGCTGGTGCCACACATCGGGAGTGCGACGCACGAGACGCGCTCTGGCATGGCGGAACTGGCGGCCCGAAATGTGGTGGCCGTGCTCGCCGGCAAGCCGCCGTTGACGCCGGTCGGATAGTCGACACTCCCGTGCAGCGACCGTTCCAGCACGTGAGCGCGCGCCGAACAGCCGGGTCCCCCGGCGACGTCTTGCGCCGGCTCGGCCGGGCGATCCATGGGATGAAAGAGCTCGCCGTCGAGAAGATCAGCAACGACAGTCGCGAGGATCCCTTCCAGGTGCTCATCGCCACCATGCTGTCGGCGCAAACGAAGGACGCTGTCACGCTCGCCGCATCGACGCGGCTCTTCCGGCGGGCGCGCACGCCAAGAACCATCGCCAAGCTGCCGGTCGACGTGATCGAGCAGCTCATCTATCCCGTCAGCTTCTACCGGACCAAGGCCGTTCACGTGAAGAGCGCGTGCGAGCAAATCCTCTCGCGTTTTGGCGGGCGCGTGCCGGCCACCATGGAAGAGTTGCTGACGCTCCCGGGCGTCGGTCGCAAAACGGCCAACCTCGTGCTCATTCTCTCGCACGCCAGCAAATCCAATATCTGCGTGGACACACACGTGCATCGCATCGCGAATCGGCTCGGATGGGTGCGCACCCGCACCCCGGATCAAACCGAGCACGCGCTGTATGAGGTGGTTCCCAGACGATGGTGGCCGCTAGTCAACCTGCACCTGGTGACGTGGGGACAGAATGTCTGCCGGCCGTTGTATCCGCGGTGTCCCGCCTGCGTGCTGTCGGCGACGTGTCCCAGCGCGGCCGGCATGCCAGCCGTCCGCGGCGCGCGGCAGCCTGCGACAAGGAGATAGACGGATGCGCCAAAGCCAGTCGAAACGTGATCCATTGCACCGCAGCTGCCGCGCCGCCGCTCGACTGTTCATCAGCTGTCTCTGCGTAGCTGCGTCGCTCGCGGTGCTGCAGGGACAACGCGCGGGTTCCACGTCGGCCAAACCCCCTTCGGGACCGGTGTTGACGATGGTGGTCGACAAGGGGACGATCGAGATTCAATTGTTTCGCGCGGACGCGCCGAAGAGCGTGGAGCACATTCTGGGACTCGTCGGGCGGAGCTTCTATCGCGGCCAGCGCATCCACCGGGTCGAGCGATCGCTCGTGCAGTTCGGTGATCCTACGTCGCGTGACGTGTCGCGGCGCGACTGGTGGGGATCGGGCGGCAGCCGCAATCCCATCGGCGTGGCCGAGTTCAACACCCATCGCCACGTGCGTGGAGCCGTGGGGCTGGCGCACGCCGGCAATGCGCGCGCGGCCGACAGCCAGATCTACATTCTGAAGGCGCCGATGCCCGCTCTCGACGGCAAACACGTCGTCGTCGGGCAAGTGATCAAGGGCATGGAAGTGGTCGACACACTGCAGGTGCTCGATCTGATCAAAAATTTCAGCGTCAGATGAGCCGGTTCTCCGTTCGCACGATACCGGCCAGCTCTGGGTAGCGGGCCACCATCTCGCGGTCGTATTCGCCGGGCAGAAGATCGCCGAGCTGGTGTCGAAGTATCACGGCGTTGGCCACTGCCTTCGCGGAGAAGTGGTTGTTCATGTACATGAGCACCTTGCGGTGCCTCACGGCGGCGGCCTGAGCTGCTTCAGCGAAGGGCGCGAGCTCGGTAGGCGCATACAGGTAGTTGTACCGATCGTCTGACTCCTCGTGATCCCACCACTGGGCGAAGTTCCGACCGTGGAGTCTGAAGTAGGCGAGGGGCGCAGAAGAGGGCGTTGTCGTGGGTGCGGACACGCGCACCGTCTCCAGGTCCTGTCTGATCGACGTGGCGAATTTTGGTTCGTCAATCACCACCCACGCCGCATGGTGCGCGTCGAGCACCGCGCGCGTGGTCGTGGCGGCATCGCTCCACGACTTGTGCCGCAGTTCGACCGCGATCGGATAGTCGCCGAGGGCGCCGACCAGCCAGTCGACATAGGCGAGCGTATCCGGCTCCGCCTGAAAGCTGGCGGGGAACTGAATGAGCAGCGCGCTCAGTCGCCCCGCCTGTGCCATCGGATCGATACCGCGTCTGAACTCATCGAGGTCGCCTCGCGTGACGTCCCACTCGGAGGCGCCCCTTCGCTGGAGGTACATGTCCGGGTGTGTGAACTTCTGGTACAGCTTCACGGAGAATCCGAACGTGGCTGGCGTGCGTCGAACCCAGGACAGCACCAGGCCCGGATCGGGGACGCGATAGAACGTGGAGTTCACTTCGACCGTGTCGAAGCGCTCGGCGTAGTAGGCGAGCTCGTCGAAGCCCTTGCGTCGCGGGGCTGGATAGAAGATGCCGTTCCACGTTCCCCGACCGGAGGGGTAGCTCCAGCCTGACGTTCCGACGAGAGGGGGCATCGAGCCAGTACATCTCGACTCGATGAGCCTGGCAAGAGTCAAAATGGCCAAATCCCATGCGATCGATGATCATTGTGGTGATGCTGGTCGTCCACGAGATTTACCGATCGATTCAAGGCGAGTCGACGCACACCGGGCGGCCTTGCGTGTTCGTACGATTGACCGCCTGCAATCTCCGCTGTCGCTGGTGTGACACGCCCTACGCCTTCACGGGCGGACGGCGGATGAGTCACGCCGAAATCTTGGGAGCCATCGAGGCCGCAGACTGCCGGCTGGTCGAGCTCACTGGCGGAGAACCCCTGCTGCAGCCGGGCGCGATCGAGCTGATGCAACAGTTGGTCGGTGGCGGGTTCGAAGTCCTGCTGGAAACCGGGGGACACATGCCGATCGACGATGTGCCGGATGAGGTGGCGACCATCCTCGACGTCAAGTGTCCGGGCAGCGGCGAGGCCGAGAAGATGCATTGGCCGAATCTGGACCTGTTGTCGCCCACCGACGAGGTGAAGTTCGTGATCAGCGACCGCGGCGACTTCGAGTACGCGTGCGACATCGTGGGGCGGCATGGGCTCGGTGCGCGTGTGCGTGCGGTGCTGTTCTCGCCCGCCTTCGGCGTGCTGCCTCCGGACGAGCTTGCGCGGTGGATTCTCGACGCCCGCGTGCCGGCGCGTCTTCAGCTTCAGATGCACAAGTACGTGTGGGCCCCAGAGATGCGAGGGGTATGACCTCGCCAGGCGCCGCCGTCGTGCTGCTCTCCGGCGGACTCGACTCGGCGACCGCGGCTGCGCTGGCCCGGCGCGACGGGTGGGCGCTCTACGGTCTGACCGTTCGATACGGTCAGGTTCATCACGTCGAGCTCGAAGCCGCGCGGCGTCTGGCTACATCGCTCGGGATGGTGCGGCACGTCGAGATTGATGTCGACCTCGCGGCGTTCGGCGGATCGTCGCTCGTTGGTGAGGGACCGATTCCCAAAGATCGGACCGACGCCGGCATTCCGTCCACGTACGTGCCCGCACGCAACACCGTGCTGCTCTCACTGGCGCTCGCCTGGGCCGAGGTGCTCGCCGCAGACCGGATTGTCATTGGCGTCAACGCGCTCGACTACTCCGGCTATCCGGACTGTCGGCCCGAGTTCATCGCGGCGTTCGAATACCTCGCGACGCTTGCCACCAAAGCCGGCGTGAGCGGACGACCGCTGCACGTATGGGCGCCGCTCCAGCACCTGACCAAAGGCGGCATCATCCGGCTGGGGATGGAGCTTGGCGTCGACTATGGGCTCACCCACAGCTGTTATGACCCGCAGCCGGATGGAGGCCCCTGCGGCCGCTGCGACAGTTGCATGCTGCGCGCGCGGGGGTTCGCCGAGGCCGGCGTGTCCGACCCGCTCATGTCATGAGCCACCCGTTCGCCTGAAGGCGCTGTCGCCGGTGGTGACGTTTGTAAGACACGGGCGACCGTCGTAAGCACGGTCCTTCAACGCGTCGTAGCACAGGTGTTGTGATTGGCCCCGCCTGGCCCGAGCCGGACGGTTTTCGGCCTCCGGGCTCAGGGTGAACGATCGGATACAATCGGCGCTTCCGTGTTCGAATCCATTTTCTCGTCCCTTTTCAAGTACGAGCGGCTTGTGTTCGAGCAGGGCCAGTTCGTGCTCGGCGCCACCCGTTCCATGTGGCTCGTGGCCGGCGCCGCGGCGGTCGCGGCTCTGTACGTCATCTGGAGTTACAGCCAGGTGGCCTCGCTCGGCGCGCGCGACAAGGGTGTGCTGCTCGCGACGCGAACCGCGCTGCTCCTGGTCGCCATGTTTGCGATTCTGCGGCCGATGCTGCTTCTCAAGGTGGCGGTGCCGCAGCAGAACTTCGTGGGAATTCTGCTCGACGATTCGCGAAGCATGGGCGTGGCCGATGAGCAAGGGCGTCCGCGCAGTGCGTTCGTGCAGGAGCAGCTGGGACGCGCCGATGCCCCGTTGCTCGCCGCCCTGACCAAGCGCTTCGTCCCACGTGTGTTCCGGTTTTCGTCCACAGCCGAGCGCCTGCAGTCGAGCGCTGACCTGACATTTCAGGGCACGGCCACCAGGCTCGGCGATGCCATCGACCGTGCGCGCGACGAGCTGGGCGGGTTGCCTGTTGCGGGCCTCGTGGTCGTCACCGACGGAGCCGACAACGCAGAGGCCACCCTCGACGAGACCATTGCTGGACTCAAGGCGCAGGGCCTGCCGGTGTTCTCGGTCGGCGTCGGCAAGGATAACCTCTCGCACGATGTCCAGGTGACGCGGGTTCAGACCCCACGGCGCGTCCTCAAGGGCGCGGCGCTCGTGGTCGATGTCGTGGTCGCACAGACCGGGTATGCGGGCATGAAGGTGCCGCTCGTGGTCGAAGACGAAGGCCGCATGGTGAGCACGCAGGAGATCACGCTGCCCCGCGACGGCGAGACCCAGACCGTGAAAGTGCGCTTCAAGACCACGGACGTCGGCCCGCGCAATTTCCATTTCAGGATTCCTGTTCAGCCGAACGAGGAAGTCACTCAGAACAACCAGCGCGAGTCGCTCATCGACGTCTTCAGCCGCAAAGAAAAGATTCTGTTCGTCGAAGGGGAGCCACGGTACGAGCCCAAGTTCGTCCGCATGGCCACATTGAAAGACGAGAACCTGCAGCTCGTGCTGTTGCAGAGGACGGCCGAGGCGACGTCCAACGACGCGGACAAGTACTACAGGCTCGGGGTCGATGGGCCCGATGAGCTGCGCGTCGGATTCCCCACGACGCGTGCGGAGTTGTTCGGCTACCGCGGGATCATTCTCGGGAGCATGGAAGCGGCTGCCTTCACGCCGGAACAGCAGCACATGCTCGAAGACTTCGTCGATGTGCGTGGCGGCGGTCTGCTGGCCATTGGCGGCGCGCGGGCATTCAGCGAAGGCGGCTGGGCCGGCACACCGCTGTCCAATGCCCTGCCGGTCGCACTCGACGCCGGACGCCGGAATCCAATCTATCCGCCGTTCGAGCTGACCGTGCGTCCCACGCGGGCTGGGCAGTCGCATCCCGCCACGCAGATTGCCGACACCGAAGAGGCGGCGCTCTCCAAGTGGAAGGAACTGCCGCCACTCTCGAGCGTGAACACGCTGCCGGTGTCCGCACTCAAGCCGGGTGCGAGCCTGCTGTTGAGTGGCAACGACCCCCGCGGCGGAGAGCAGGTCGTGCTGGCTCACCAGCGCTACGGCAGCGGCAAGACACTGATCCTCGGCGTGCAAGACACCTGGCTCTGGCGCATGCACGCCAAGATGGCTGTGAACGACCTGACGCATTACACCTTCTGGCAGAGACTCGGACGATGGCTGGTGGACGGCGTGCCCGATCGCGTCATGGTGACGGCCTCGCCCGAGCGCGTGCAACGAGGCGAGCCGGTGACGCTCATCGCCACCGTGAACGACGAGGAGTATCGCGGGATCAACGACGCGCGCGTGCTCGCCCGCGTCACGGCGCCCTCCGGCAAGGTCGAAGACGTGCCGATGGAATGGACGGTCGAGGAAGACGGTGAATTCCGTGCCCGGTTCACGCCGGCCGAGGACGGGCTCTACAGTGTCGCGGTCGAGGGCCGCACCAAGGCCGGAGTTGACGTCGGACGGGGTGCGGTGAGCGTGAAGGCCGCGCCGAGCGATGCGGAGTACTTCGATGCGGCCATGCGTGCGCCGCTGCTGCGACGGATCGCGGATGAAACGGGTGGCCGATTTCTGCGCGCCGCCGACACCCAGTCGCTCGTTGACGCCATCGCGTACAGCGGCCGGGGCGTGACTGTGGTGGAAGAAAAAGAACTGTGGGACATGCCGGTGGTGCTGCTGATGCTGCTCGGGCTCATGGCCACCGAGTGGTTGTATCGGCGGTCCCGGGGGCTCGCGTGACCGGCGGTGCTGATCTGCGGCGCCGCCTTTCGGTAGGGTGAGGATGATGACCCGAACATTCTGGCGGGCGGCGGGTATCACGATACTGGCCCTGGCAGCCGGAGCGACGGCGCTCGCCCAGCGCGGCGGGTTTCGTCAGCCGATGAGCTACTCGGACAACGTGCCGTACGACGGCCGGTTCGTCTTCGTTCGCATGAGCTACCCGACGCTCGGGCTGGGGGGCCGCAACTCGTTCTACCCGCCCTGGTCGCACGACTATCCGGACGGCGAGCGACATTTCATGCAGATTCTCACGGCGGTGACGAACCTCTCTGGGCACGTGGATGGATCGTCCATCATGTCGTTCGACGACCCCGAGGTGTTCAAGAATCCGGTGATCTATCTCTGCGAACCTGGCTACTGGTCCATCTCTGACGCGCAGGTCGTGGCGCTGCGCAGCTACCTGCAGAAGGGCGGATTTCTCATCGTCGACGACTTCCCCTCCGTGGCGTGGTCGAACTTCGAAGAGCAGATGCGCCGCGTGTTTCCGCAGGGCAGCTGGCTGGACATGAACGAGTTGCCTGCGCATCCGATTTTCCACGCCTTCTATGAGGTCGATGCGAACAACATTCCGACCTACTATGACCTTGGCGGCAAACCGGATTTCCGGGCCATGTTCGAAGACAACGATCCGACGAAGCGGATGTATGTGATTGCGAATTACAAGAACGACCTCTCTGAATATTGGGAATTCTCCGAGACCGGGCTGAAGCCGGTCGACGAGAGTAATGAGGCCTACAAGTTTGGGGTGAACGAGTTCATCTACGGGATTACGCATTAGGCGGCTGACGACTCACGTCTCACGGCTTACGGGTTACGGGTTACGGAAGAGCGGTTTACGACTCAGGACCGACGGAGAACAGCGTGGATTCAACAGTGCAGGACAAGACAGTGACCATGGACTCCCCCGAGGACATCGCGCTTGCGGACCGTATGAATGCGGGACGGAAGCGGATTGAAGAGGAACTCGGCAAGCTGATCATCGGGCAGCAGGACATCATCAATCAGGTGCTGCTGACGCTGTTCGTCGGCGGCAACAGTCTGATTGTCGGCGTGCCTGGCCTGGCCAAGACGCTGCTGATCCGGACGCTGGCCCAGGTCCTCGACCTCAAGTTCAACCGCATTCAGTTCACGCCAGACCTGATGCCGTCCGACATCACGGGCACCGACATCATTCAGGAGGACGCGAGCGGCCGGCGGCAGATGACGTTCGCGCCGGGTCCTATTTTCGCGAACATCGTGCTCGCGGACGAAATCAACCGGACGCCCCCCAAGACCCAGGCGGCGCTGCTCGAAGCCATGCAGGAGCATCGGGTGACGATTCAGGGACGGACCTACACGCTCGAGGAGCCGTTCTTCGTGTTCGCGACGCAGAACCCGATTGAGCTCGAAGGCACGTACCCGCTGCCCGAAGCACAGCTCGATCGCTTCATGTTCCACATCATCATCGAGCACCCGCCCGAAGACGAAGAGTTCAACGTGGTCCGCACGACCACGGCGATTATCGACCCGAAATTCGAGCGTCCCGTCAGCGGACCCGACCTGATTGCGTTTCAGCGTCTGGTCCGGCGCGTGCCGGTCGCCGAGCCGGTCATGCGTTACGCGCTGCGGCTGGTGCGGACCAGTCGGCCCAGGGCCGACAACGCGCCCGAGCTCGTCAAGAAGTACGTGGCCTTCGGCGCCAGCGTGCGCGCGGCGCAGTTCCTCATTCTGGGCGCGAAGGCCAAGGCGCTGACCGAGGGGCGCTACCACGTGAGCTTCGACGACATCCGCGCGCTGGCGCACCCCGTGCTGCGCCATCGTATCCTCACCAATTTCCGCGCCGAATCCGAAGGGGTGACGAGCGACGCGTTGATCGACGAGCTCATCAAGACGGTGCCGCTGCCCAAATCGGGAATGTGAAGCGCCATGCGCCCAACCCGTAAGCCGTAGCCGTAAGCCGTGAGCCGTAGCCCGTAACCGCCATGCAGACCCATCTCGTACCTGGTGCCCGCTTCGTCGACCCCAAGGTCCTGTCACGTGTGAAGGATCTGGAGCTGCTGGCGCGCGCGGTGGTCGACGGTTTTATCAACGGTTTGCATCGGGCCCCGTATTTCGGTGCCTCGATCGACTTTGCCGAGCATCGAGGCTACGTGCCCGGTGACGACATCCGGCGCGTCGACTGGCGGCTCTACGCACGCACCGATCGCTATTTCGTCAAGCAGTACGAGGCGGACACGAACGCGAATTTCGCCGTGCTCCTCGATGTCTCCAAGTCGATGGGCTTTGCAAGCCAGGGCGTCTCGAAGCTCGAATACGCCAAGTTTCTCGCGGCGTGCCTCGCCTACCTCTCACAGCGGCAGCGCGATCGCGTGGGCATTGTGACGTTCGACGAGGAGGTCGTCGCGCACGTCCCGCCGTCGGCGAAGCATTTCAACATCCTGCTGCACACGCTCGACCAGGCGGTCGCGCAGCGGCAGGGCCGGCTGGTGGCCAACCTGCGGCTCATGGCCGAACATTTCAAACGACGGAGCATCGTCGCGCTCATCTCGGACCTGTACGAAAATCCGGAAGATCTGCTGGACGCGCTCAAACCTTACAGTTTTCTCGGCAACGATCTGGTGGTCTTTCACGTGCTCGACCCAGCTGAGATCGAGTTCCCGTACCGCGACGCCTCGCGCTTCCAGGATCTCGAGACCGGCGAAGAAGTGCCGGTGATTCCAGAGGTCTTCGCGGAGCAGTACCGCAAGATGATGCAGGAGCACATCGAGTCGATTCGTTCCAAGTGCGCGGAGTCGCGGATTGATTACGTGCTGCTCAATACCTCGAAGCCGCTCGACGAGGCGCTGTTCGCCTATCTCGGCAACCGCGAGCGGCTGATGCGGGTCCGGTAAGCCCATGTCGTTTCTGGCACCTCTCTTCCTCATGGGGCTCGCGGTCGCGGCGATCCCGGTTTTCGTGCATCTCATCCAGCGCGAACGCAAGGACGTGATCGAATTTCCGTCCCTCATGTTCATCCGCCGGATCCCCTATCAGTCCGTCGAGCGGCGGCGCATTCACAACTGGTGGCTGCTTGCGCTGCGACTGGCCGCCCTGGCGCTCATCGTCGCCGCGTTCGCTCGTCCCTTCTTCAAAGTGGATCCCGTGCGCGCCGCGGCGTCGGCGCTCGGCGCGCGTGATGTCGTCATCCTGCTCGACCGCTCGGCGAGCATGGGTTACGGCGATCACTGGACGCGCGCGCAAAATGAAGCCCGTCAGATTGTCAGTGGTTTGCACGGCGACGACCGGGCCACGCTCGTTCTGTTCGAGCGCAACGCGGAGGAAGCGGTGCGGCTCACGTCAGACGCCGGCAGTCTGCGCGCGGCGATTGCCAACGCCAAGGTGTCCTCGGGCTCGACGCGGTTTGCTCCGGCGCTGAGACTGGCTCAGAGCCTGCTGAGCCGCTCCGATCGTCCCCGCAAAGAGGCGTATCTCATCAGCGACTTTCAACGCTCGGGATGGGAGCGGCAAGAGGAGATTCGTCTGCCGGAAGGGGCCACCATCGCACCTGTGTCTGTTGCCGAGCCGGCTACCACCGGCGTGGCTGTCACTTCCGTGAATCTCCAGCGCGCCAGTTTTTCGGGGCAGGAGCGCGTGACGATTTCGGCCGGCATCTCGAACAAGGGGAGCGATGCGGCCCACCCGCGTGTGAGCCTTGAAATCGATGGTCGCCCGGTCGCGGCGCAAGACGTGGCGCTCACGCCGCACGGCACCGGGTCGGTGACCTTCGAGCCGGTCACCGTCGCCGAGTCGAACATGCGTGGCGTGATCCGCGCCGGCACCGACCCCATGCCGAAGGACAACGACTTCTATTTCGTGCTGTCGCCGAGCCGGCCCATGTCCGTGCTGGTGATCAACGGCGAGGGGGCCGATCGCACCGCCGGGTTGTATCTCTCGACCGTGTTCGAGCTCGCCAAGGCGCCGCCGATGAAGAGCGAGGTGGTGACCGCCGCGCGATTGACGCCCGCGCTCCTCACCGGCCGCTCGCTCGTCGTGCTCAACGACACGTCGACGCTGTCGACAGTGTCGGCCGAGCTGCTGAAGTCGTTCGTCGAGCGGGGCGGCGGCCTGCTCATCGCCCTCGGCGATCGCTCACCGGTCAGCGGCGAGTGGCCGCTGCTGCCCGGAACGCTCGGTGCGCCCGTGGATCGATTGAGCGTGCACGGCGGCACGCTCGGCTACGTCGACTACAGCCATCCGATTTTCGAGGAGTTCAAGGATCCCCGCAGCGGAAACTTCAGCAACATGCGATTCCTGAAGTATCGAGGGCTCGCGCCCGGTCCGACGGACCACGTGCTCGCGCGGTACGACGACGGTGGCACCGCACTGGTGGAACGCAAGGTGGGCACCGGCCGGGTCATCGCGCTGACCTCGACACTCGACGGCAGCTGGAACGACGCGCCCACGCACGGCATGTTCCTGCCGCTGATGCACCAGGTCGCGCGGTACCTCGCCCAATATCAGGATCCAGAACCCTGGCATCTCGTCGGGCGGATGCTCGACATTTCTGCACCGATCGGCTCGGTCGTGCGCGAAGGGCAAGCGACGACGCGCCTTGGTGCGGGTGTGGTGGTGTCTCCATCGGGTGCGCAGGTCACACTCGGGAGCAACGGCGTGCGATCGATCGAGCTGGCCGAGCAGGGCTTCTACTCGGTGCGGCTCTCCGGATCGGGAGACCGCCGTCCATACGAAGTCGCCGTGAACATCGATCCGGTGGAGTCGGATCTGACGTCGCTGCCGGCGGCCGAGTTTCTCGCCGCCGCCACGAACAGGCCGGCTGCCGTGCAGGCGGGACAGTCGCTCGAGCCGCCTGCCGTGACACCTGTTGACCTCGAAAAGAAGCAGTCTATCTGGTGGTTTCTGCTGGTCGGCGGGCTGGTCGCGCTTTTCGCCGAGTCGGTGCTGGCCAATCGCAAGTCACGGCTCCTCGGATTCGGAACGCGTCAAGGGCGACAGGCGCCCGCCGCGGGCTAAGACGCCGCGATTTCTCCTGCCTGTCCGGCGGCTCTCCGGTTTCAGGTCCTGTGACGAAAGTATGACGCCTCGCCGCGAAGGCGGATGGTAAGCTCGGGATCTCAGGAGAAATCATGATCCAGGCACTGAGCGGCGCAACGGCTCGACAGGAGCTCGTCGACGCGATTCAGCAGGTGCGGAAACGGTGGCGGACGAAATTGCTCCTCCGCGGCGGCATTGTCGTCGTCGGTGGCGCGCTCATCACGCTCGCACTGGCGTCGTGGGGTTTGCAGGCGACCAAGTTCAGTCCTGCCTCGATCACGGGATTCCGGATCGCGATCTTCGCCATCTTCGCGGCACTCGTCGCCTACTGGTTCGTCCGCCCCTTGCGGCAGCGCGTGACCGATCTCCAGGTGGCGCTGTTCGTCGAGGAGCATGAGCCTGCGCTACAAGCGGCCATCCTCAGCGCGGTTGACGCCGGCGCACTGGGAGCCGCCGGTGAGACGCGCGACGTCCATCCCATTATTCTCGAGCGCATGATCGAGCAGGCGGTCGAGAAGTGCCGTACTACCGATCTGACGCGCACGATGGGACAGGCGGCAGTGCGCAAGCACACCGTGGTGCTCGGCACGCTGGCCGCCGTCGGCGCGCTGCTGCTGGTCATCGGACCCGAGTTCTTCCGTCAGGGCGCGTCCGCGCTGCTCGTGTTGTCGCGCAGTGCCGAGGCGGCGAGCCCCTATGCCATCAAAGTGGATCCGGGCGACGCGACCATCCCCAAGGGTGCGGACCAGTCGGTGAAAGCCAGACTCGCCGGCTTCCGATCGACAGACGTCGTGATGATGGTGCGCGCCGAGGGCGAAGGCAGCTTCAAGCGGATGCCGCTCGTCGCCGCTGGCGACGACTCGACGTTCGAGGGCATGCTCTTCGACCTGAAGCAGCCCATCGAGTATTACGTCGAAGCCGATGGTGTGCGCTCGCCGACCTATGCCATGAAGGTCGTAGAGTTACCGGCGGTCGAGAACCTCGAGCTCGAGTACGTGTTCCCCGCCTACACCGGACTGGCGCCGCAGAAGGTCGAAGGCGGCGGCGATGTCGCGGCGCTGCGGGGCACCGAGGTGCGCGTCCGCATCAAGCCGACGATGACATCTCCAGCCGGACGGCTGCTTCTCGACCCTGGCGCCCCGTCTGGGTTGAGCGTGCAGCCAGACGGAACGCTCGCCGGCAGCTTCAAGATTGGCGACGACGGCTTTTATCATGTCGAGCTGGATGGACCGCACGGCGAGCACGTCAACGCCTCGCCGAAATACACCATCGACGCGATTGAAGATCAGGGCCCCACCGTGTCGTTCGACAAGCCGAAGCGCGACGTCAAGGCGAGCCCGCTCGAAGAAGTCGTGCTGCAGGCGAGAGCCGACGACGACTACGGGGTGAGCAAGCTCGACCTCGTGTATGCGATCAACGGCGGTGCTGAGAAGACCGTGAGCCTCTACGGCAAGACTGGGAAGGCGCTCACCTCCGTGAGCACGTCGCACACCGTCTATCTCGAGGAATTGGGAGTCAAGGCCGGAGACTTCGTCTCCTACTATGCCAAGGCGACCGACACCGACACGGTCAAGGGCCCGAAGAGCGTCTCGAGCGACATCTATTTCATCGAGGTGCGACCCTTCAATCAGGACTTCCGTCGTGCGCAGTCGCAGGCCGGCGGTGGTGGTGGGGGCGGTGGCGGCGGCGGTGGACAGCAGAACCAGGCTGGCGCGCTGTCCGAACAGCAGCGTCAGATCATCTCGGCGACGTTCAATCTCGAACGGGATCGGCCCAAGGCGGCAGCCGACAAGTTCAAGCAGGACTCAGTGTTCGTGGGGCTCTCGCAGGGCAAGCTGCGCGAGAACGTGGACGAACTGGTTGGGCAGATGCGGGAGCGCATCGCGATGGCCAGCGAGAACCTGCAGAAGATCGCGCAGATTCTTCCCAAGGCGAGTGCCGAGATGAAGGTAGCCGAGGGGCAGCTCGCCGGCCAGAAGACCAAGGAGGCGCTCGGCGCCGAGCAGCGCGCGCTCCGGTTTCTGCAGCAGGCCGAGCAGCTGTATGACCTCGAAGTTCAGCAGGGCGGTGGCGGCGGGGGTGGTGGCGGTGGCGGCGGCGGGGGTGGGCAGATGGCCTCCGAGCTGGCCGACTTGTTCCAGCTTCAGCTGGACCGGATGGCGAATCAATACGAGACGCAGCAGAGCGCGCAGCAGCAGAGCGCCGGGCAGCAAGTGGACGAGCTCGCACGTCGGCTGCAGGAGCTGGCGCGGCGTCAACTTCAACAGGCCGAACAGCAGCGGATGGCGCGCGGGCAGTTGCAGCCGGGTGGGAGCGGTGCCGGACAGCGGGCCATGGCCGATGAAGTTGAGCAGGCCGCGCGACAGCTCGAACAACTGAGGCGCGAGGCTGAGCGGCAGGGCCAGCCGCGGCAGGACCTGGCCGACGCCGCGCGGCGGTTGAACGAATCGGCCAACGCGATGCGTCAGGCGGCCGCCAACGGCACCAACGACGGCGGCGCTGGCGCGCAACGCGCTGCCGAAGGGCTGCAGGATGCGCAACGGCTGCTCGGTCAGAACCAGCAGCAGCGCGCCCAGCAGACAGCCGAGGATGCACTGAGGCGGGCCGACGATCTGATGCGGCAGCAGCGTGAGATCGCCGCCGGCGTGCAGGAGGCGAATCAGCAGCAGGGTTCGGCCCGTGCCGGCCGCCTCCAGCAGCTTGCGCAGCAGAAGGACGCGCTGCGAAATGGCGTCGGTCAGCTCGAACAGCAGCTCGATACGTTAGGCAGGCAGGCCATGACCGCCGGCCAGCGGACCGCCGCCCGAAACTTCCAAGAGGCGGCGGGCACCATCCGGAGCCAGGGCGTCAAGGAGATCATCGACTACTCCAAGCAGGCGATGGCTGGGGGCGCTGACGTATCGGATCGTGTCGAGAGTCGCATTTCCTCGGATTTGCAGACCGTGCGTCAACGCGCCGGGCAGGCCGCTGACGCGGCACGGCAAGGTGACCAGGCTGCCAATGGCCTGAACCGGGCAGCTCAGCAGGCGGCGAATCTGGTACGCGGTCTCTCGTCGCTGCAGGACCAGGTGAGCGCTCAAGGCCAGCAGGGGCAGGGCCGCCAAGGCGAAGGTCAGGGGCAGCAAGGCCGAGGTCAGGGTCAGGGCCAAGGCCAGGGCCAAGGCCAGGGCCAAGGCCAGGGCCAGGGCCAGGGCCAAGGCCAGGGTCAGGGTCAGGGTCAGGGCCAGGGCCAGGGCCAGGGCCAGGGCCAAGGCCAAGGCCAGGGTCAGGGTCAGGGTCAGGGCCAGGGCCAGGGCCAGGGCCAAGGTCAAGGTCAAGGTCAAGGTCAAGGTCAAGGTCAGGGTCAGGGTCAGGGCCAAGGTCAGGGTCAGGGTCAGGGTCAGGGTCAGGGCCAGGGACAAGGTCAGGGCCAAGGCCAAGGTCAGGGCCAGGGCCAAGGTCAGGGTCAGGGTCAGGGTCAGGGTCAAGGTCAAGGCCAAGGCCAGGGTCGTGGCCAAGGCCAAGGTCAGCAGGGTGACGGCCAACGGGGCGGCGGAGGCAGCGGTGGTGGGGGGCTGCGTCTTGGCGGGGGAAGCCCGACGTCGGGCGATGCCTCAGCGGCCAATGGCGACTCGCGCCCCGACCCGAACGGCACGGGTCGTCAGATCCGCAACCAGACCACGCAGTTGCTGAACGACGCCCAGGACGTCCGTCGTCAGCTGCAGGGGTCGGGCGGCACGCCGAGGGATCTGCAGTCGATTGACGAAGTGATCCGTGGCCTCCGCGCGATGACGACGGAGCAGATGGTCACTAATCCCCAGGGGCTGCGTGAGCTATCGGAAGCCGCCCTGGACCGGATGAAGAAGGTGGAGTTCGAACTCCGGAAGCGCATCGACACCACGAGTGATGAACTGTTCTTGAGCGGCGCGGAGGAAGCGCCGGCCAAGTACCGTCCCCTCGTGAACGACTACTACCGGGAGCTCTCGAAGAAGGCCACGACGCCCGTCAGAAGCAACGGCAAGTAACGCATACCGAGTCGATCGCCCGGTCGCAGCTGCATGCTGTGGCCGGGCGCGCCGTGTTGACAGCTCGCCAGCCCGACGGGCAAGATCCCCCACAGCCACTCGCCACTCTTTCAGGGGTATTTTTCATGCGGACCCGATTGTCGATTCTGCTCGCCATCGCCGTCGCTACGCTGTTTGCACTGCCCCTGGCGGCACAGCGAGCTCCTGACACCGCCCAGCCCGTTGCGCAGCCTGCGTCACCAGCCCAACCGCCTACGGCGCAGACCGCCAATCCCGCGCCGCCACGACAGGGCGGCGCACCGGGTACTCCCGCCGCGGGTGGAGGACGAGGCCGGCCACAGGACACGGAGGTCCACGAGCCAGTTCCGCGCATAGTGGCTCCCGCGGCGACACCGGGGGCGGCCCCTGCCGACGCCCTCGTCCTCTTCGACGGCAAGAATCTGGATCAGTGGGTGAACACCAAGGACAAGGCACCCGCTGGGTGGACGGTGGCCGATGGAATTCTCACCGTCAGCAAGACCGCGGGCAACATCGAAACTAAGCGCTCGTTCACCAACTACCAGATCCATCTCGAGTGGCGCATCCCGGCTGATGTCACGGGCACCGATCAGGCCCGGGGCAACAGCGGACTGTTTCTTGCCTCCACTGGTAGCGGCGATGCCGGGTACGAGCTGCAGATTCTCGACTCGTACGAAAACAAGACATACGTCAACGGCCAGGCGGGCAGCATCTACAAGCAGTCGATTCCGCTCGTGAATGCCAGCCGCCAGCCTGGCGAGTGGCAGACCTATGATGTGGTGTGGGAAGCGCCGACGTTCAACGAGGACGGCAGCGTGAAGACACCAGCGGTCGTCACTGCCTTCCACAATGGGCTGCTCGTGCAGAACCACTTCCAACTGAAAGGCGAGACGCTGTACATCGGCCAGCCCGTCTATAAGAAACACGGTCCGGCGCCGATCAAGCTGCAGGCCCACGGCGACCCGAGTCCGCCAGTCAGCTTCCGGAACATCTGGATCCGGGAGTTCTAAAACGGGCGACAGTCTCTTCGTCGAACTCGTCATCGGCAGCATCGGCTTCGGCCTGTTCATGTACGGCAAGAAGGCCGACCGCTGGCCCCAGCTCGGCGCCGGCGTGCTTTTGATGCTCTATCCCTACTTCGTCTCGACAGCTCTTCAGATGTTCGTTGTTGGCAGCGCGGTGATTATCGGGCTGTGCCTGATGCTCTGGCTGGGCTGGTGAGGATCCGCTCCAGCGCCCGATCGACGAGGGCGTCCACCTGCGCGCCCGATGCGACCGCATTGTTCACGATGAAAGAGAAGGCCAGCTTTCCTCCCCGGTCGTCTTCCGCATAGCCGGATAGCGCGCGCACGTTGCTGATGGTGCCTGTCTTGGCCTGGATCCGGCGATTGAGGATGGGGCCGCTCATGCGCGTCTGGAGCGTCCCATCTCGTCCCCCCACGGGAAGCGCCGCTGCGAACGGCCCGCGAAGGCGCTCGTCGGCCCATACGCGCTCGAGCACACCGACGATCAGATCGGCCGTGACGTAGTCGTAGCGCGAGAGCCCCGATCCGTCGTACATGACGAGCCCGCCGACGGGCAATCCCCAGGCGGTGATCGTCTCACGCACCGCGAGACGTCCCGCGTCGACCGAGCCGACGCCGCTCGCGGCGCGCCCCAGCGCCTTCAGGATCATCTCCGCGTAGAAATTCTGACTGACCTTCATGGCGTAACCGACGAGGGCCGACAGGGGATCGGACTGGCGGCGTGCGATGACCCGTCGGTCCTTCGCCAAAGAGCTGGGTGCCACCTCGTCGATGTCATACGCGCCTCCGTCGATGACGACACCTTGTTCCAACAAGCTGGTTCGGAGCGCTTCCACGAAAAACTGGGTCGGGTTGGCCACGGCCGCGGTTCGGATTAGAGGGGAGCCGCCCAGGGGAACCGCACCTGTCACAGTCAAGCGGTCATTGCCCGGCAGTCGTGCCAGCGCGATGGCCGGCATGACGTCGGCTGCTCCCGTGCTCAACCGGTTCACGACCTGCAAGCCGTGCCCGGGTGGTCCAACCTCGAGGCGGGCTGGCGCGCCGATCGAGGGACCGGGAGCGATGCGTAGCACGGCGACATTCTCGTTGTAGCTCAAGGCGCCGGACGGCGCCGCGTACCCTGCTGCGAGGTAGTCCCAGGCCCAACCCGCCCCGAGGCCCTCTTCTTCGAACGCGTCATCGTCGCCCACCAGACGGCCGTGCACGCGATGGATGCCTGCCCGCCGCAACGCGGCGGACCACTCAGAGAACAGGGATGGCGTGCCTGTTGCCGGCGCGGTGATGGCAGGATCGCCGGTGCCGACGGCGATCAGATCGCCATTCAACACCCCGTCGTCGATTGTCCCTGTCGCTTCGAGCCGCGTCTCGAAGCGTGCATCCCAGCCGAGGCGCTCTGCCGCCACGGCCATGGTGACGATCTTCATGTTGGATGCGGGCATGACGAGCGATTGCGCGTTGCGCGCGTAGAGCGTGCGACGAGGGATGAGTGAGTCGACACGCGCTGCCACCAGGGCACCCGCGATGAGAGGCGACGAGAGCAGCGAGTCGAGATCGGATGAAAGTGCCGTGTCTTCGGCGACGCTACCCGGAGCGGACGGCACGGCGGCGACACTTGCTGTCAGAGGCGCCTGGTCCGTGGGCGGGCCAGCCTTGCCGCCCCGGGCCGATGCACACGCGTGCGCCGCGGCTGCGCTGATGACCAGCACGGCCGCGCGCATCGGCCAGAGCCAGCCGTTCATCTCCGGCGGAGCCCGCCTGTCACTTGGCGCCCGACAGTGTTTTCAGTTGCTCGACGGCTTTGTCGAAGTCTGCGGCAGGTATCACTGCCGCGCCTGCCTCGGTGCCCCGAATCGCGTACGCGTCGGACCCGACCTTGCGGAGGGTGACGCGATCCTCCGTTGAAGACGCGGCGTCTCCGGATCGGACGACGACCACCATGTCATCGCCGCTGGCCGGCACCCGATCGACAAAGCGCTCGGCGCGCAGTGACGACAGGGTATTCAGGAAGTCGACCATGGCCGTCGCGTTGACGTCCTTCGCCTCCGGCTTGGTCTGCTTCCACGCGTCAGGCACCGAACTGGCGCCGCCGGGGGGAGCGGGACTCTTGGCGAACGAGACAGGTGTGCCGTGGGTGACGTCGAGCGCCGTCGCGGTGTAGCTCTTGAACGCGAAGACGTCTTTGAGGCGAAGATCGTCTGGCTTCTTCTGCAGGTCTGTCAGCAGCGTGGCCTCGACGGTAAACACGAGCGGCCGCGATAAGTCGCGAGCGTAGACCGCCGTCTCGTCCTTCTTACCGCCTATCGCGAGCGTCGCGCGCGTGGACCCCGAGCCGAACGTGGTCACGAGCTGGGGTCGTTCGAGGCCGAAGGTCTTGAGCTGGGCGGCGGTTGGCTCCGCCCCGTCGACCTCGATGGATTTCATCTGGGCCTGCGCCACGCGACCGACCAGGCCATCGACCGGGCTGAAGTCGGCGCGGGTTTGAATGGGCGCCGTCAAGAGCCACTCGTCGCCCTTCTTCGCCAGAGCCAGCTTGGCGCCGTCCTGCGGCTCGATTGCGACGCTGTCGATTTTGTCGCGATCGAACTGCAGCACGGTCTTGTCTCGCAGATCGAATGTCGTCCGATTGAACGTTTCTCCTGCGTAGGCGGGAATCAGGAGCACTTTGGTCTGGCCCTCGACGCGCGCGTACAGGTCGCTCCCGGTCGGTGTCTTCTCGCCGATGTTGAGCCGGTGGGCCGTGCCGTCGCCCGTCACATGAAAGACAACGCTGTAGCGCGCCGGCTGCAGGCCGAATGCGCTGACGTCGGCCGGATTGTCGTCGAGCACCCGTGTGACTTCCGTGGTGGCGATGGCGTTCAACAGGGGCCCCACGACGCCCTGGTCGGCTGGCGTGGTCACCGGCGACACGATTTGCCAGTTGTCGCCGTTCTTCTTCAGCGTCGTGGTGTCGCCACCAGCGGCATGCACTTCAAGGGCTTCGATCTTGCCCACTTCCGTGGCAAAGACTTTGTCCTTCTTCTCGCCTTCAGACAGGTCGCGCTTCGACTCGACGAAGTAAAGGTACGCGCCCAGACCCAGCGCCACCGCGAGCAGAACAATGAGCGAACGACCGCCACGCATGTATCACACTCCGTAAGCCGTAAGCCGTAAGCCGTTATCTCCGCCGCCACCATACGCGGATGCCGTACCCGAGGAGCATCGCCGGCACGAGTACCTGGGTGAGCAGCTTCACCATCAGGCCCTGATCGGCAGTCATCGTGATGGGCCGATCCTCCGCGTTGCGAGGCCTGATCGCAATGAGGTCTTCCTGCTGAGCGAGCCAGTTCGCCATGTTCAGAAAGATCTCGCGGTTGCCCTGCAGGCCGATGGCCCGGTTGCTGGCAAAGTCGCTGTCGCCCACGACGACCATCCGCGTTTCCGCCTTCGGCGCGTCAGCGGGTGCATTCGTGGCGGCATCTGGCGCCGCGCCCGACACGGCCGCCGCGATGGCCACCGGGCCAGCAACGTCGCCCTTGTCCAGATTGCGCTCCGGCCGGCCCGTGCTGTACAGCCCGGCGACGTCCGACTCGGCCCAGCTCTGCGGACTGGTCTCCAGAATCTTCTGAGCCACGCGGCCGTTGGTGCCGCCCTCGACCGGCACGACGGACCGCGCCAGCGGGAAGGCGGTCATGACGCGGAAGTTCTGCGTGATGGCGTGCTGCACGGGCATCGCGACTGGCACCGATGCGTCGGTGCCGAGCAGTTGTCCAAGTCCGCTCGCGTCGATGACGATGTTGTTGCCGACGGTGATGCCCCATTCCTGTGCCAGCGCCAGCAGATTCGTGAGCTGTGCGGTGCTGCTCTTCTCAGGAGGGTCGATCAGGAGCTGAACTTTGCCGCCCGTGCCGAGATACTTGCGCAGCGCGTCCGCCTCGGGCGCCAGCAGATCCGTACGCGGACCGGCAATCACGACCACCGACGCATCAGCCGGCACGCTGCCGGTCTGGGCGAGCGTGAGCTTGTCGGTTTCGAAGTTGTCGTTCTTCAGCGCGTCGGCGATGGTGCTGTAGCCATCCGGGCTCGACGCGGCGACGTCGTGCTCGCCGTGCCCCTGCATGAAGTACAGCTTCTTGGCCTTTCCGGCGATTACCTTCTTGAGCGCGTTGGTGACGCTCTGTTCGTCGATGGCGCTGGCCTTCTCCGTACGGCCGCCGTACTCGATCACGAGTGTGGGCACGGTCTGGATACCGTATTTGTGCGCGACGACCGGGTTACGTTCTGCGTCCACGTACTCCACGGAGACCTGCTTGGAGAGGTACGTGTACTCGCTCAAGCGATCGCGATATTCGTCTGCACTCCGCGTGTAGAACAGGTGCATCGCAACCGGCGTCTTCAGGTCCGCGAGTATCCTGCGTGTCTGGTCCGATAGCGAGAACTGGCTCGCCGCCGTGAGATCCCAGCGCTTGTTGTGCCGCGACGCCACCCAGTTGATGCCGACGATGATCGCGAGAATCAATACGACGGTCGTCACGGCCACCGACCCGTATTTGACGTTGCGTCCGCCGAACGACCGGCCCACGTCGCGCCACTGCGACAGGGCGTAGAGGCCGGTGGTAATCAGCCCCGCGATGGCGAGACGTTGCGACCAGACGAACAGTTCCGGCCTGCTGACCCTGATGATGACCGCGGCGACGACGAACGCGACGCCGAGCCAGCCGACGATGCCAAGGATGCGCTTCACGACTAGCCCCTCCACCGTTCCGTGTCGACCGACTTCAGCGTGAGAAACAGTCCAAACACGACGACGCTCATGTAGAAGATCAGGTGCTTCGTATCGATGACGCCCTTGCTGAAGTCTTCGAGGTGCTGGGTCACCGACAGATAATTCAGGATGGGCCCGAAGGTCGGCCCCGCGCTTTCGGCGAACCAGTTGATGATCCAGAGCAGCAGGAGCATGAGAAACGTGACTCCTCCCGCGAGCATCTGGTTCTTGGTCGTGCTCGAGACGAACAGGCCGAGCGAGATGAACGCACTGCCGAGGAGGAGCAGCCCGAGGTACCCCGCTACGAGGGGCTTCCATTCCGGATGGCCCAGTCCGTAGAGCACCGCGACGTAGAGCATCGTGACGGCGAGCAGGCCGAGGTATACCCCCACGGCGCCAAAGAACTTGCCGAGCGTGATTTCCAGATCCGTCAGTGGCGAGGTGAGCAGCAGCTCGATGGTGCCCGATCGTTTCTCTTCCGAGTACGTCCGCATCGTGATCATCGGCAGCAGGAACAGAATGAGCACGCTGGTGTTGCCGAGCAGCGGCCGAATCATGTCGTTGTTGACGTTGGTGGCCGGCGGTGCGCCAAACTGCGACTGCGTGGCGGATCGCACGAAGAAGTCCAGATAGACGTTGAAGAAGTAGCCGAACGCGAACGCAAAAAAGCCCATCAGCACCCACGCGACAGGGGAGCCGAAGTAGCTGCGCAGCTCTCGCCCGGCAATGGCCGAGATGTTTCTGATGGTGTTAGCCATGCTGTGCCTCCTGTGGCTGTTCTTCCGTGGTGAGCTGCAGGAAGATGTCTTCGAGGCTCATGCGCATCGGCCGCAGCTCCAGCAGGCCCCAGCCCTGTTGCACGACGGCGCGCGCGACATCCCGTCGAATGTCGCGGCTCTCCTCGGACTCCACTTCGTAGCCGGTCCGGGTCCCATTCTGATCCGCGACAGTCACGCCTCTGACGCCAGGCAGCGACCGGAGCAGGTCGGCCGCTCCATCGGCCGCGTCCACCTGCAGGTAGAGACTCGCCGCGCCCTTGAGCTGATGTGTGAGGTTGTCGGGCGTGTCGATGGCCACCACGCGGCCCTTGTTGATGATGACGACGCGCTGACAGGTCTGCGCGACCTCGGGCAGGATGTGGGTGCTGAGAACAATGGTGTGGTTGCCCGCGAGGCTCCGAATCAAATCCCGCGTTTCCATGATCTGCTTGGGATCGAGCCCAGCGGTGGGCTCGTCCAGAATCAGGACCTCGGGATCGTGAATGAGCGCCTGCGCCAGCCCCACGCGCTGGCGGTACCCCTTCGAGAGTTTGCCGCAGTGACGATTCGCCATGTCGTCCACGTGTGTCTTGCGCATCACGCTCGCGACGCGTTCAACCCGTTCGCTCTTCTTCAGAATCCCGGCTTTGATGCGGGCGACGAACAGGAGGTATTCGCGGACGGTCATCTCCGGGTAGAGCGGCGGAGTCTCCGGGAGGTAGCCCGTGCGTCGCTTCGCCTCGAGCGGCTGGCTGAAGACATCGTACCCGGCGACCACGGCCTTGCCTTCGGTGGCGGGCATGTAGCCGGTCAGGACCCGCATGGTGGTTGTCTTGCCCGCTCCGTTTGGGCCGAGAAACCCCAGTATTTCACCCGCTTCGACGCGAAAACTCACATCGTCGACCGCGGTGAACGGGCCGTATCGCTTGGTGAGGTGCTGCACCTCGATCATGAGCAATTCCTCGAATGGATGGCGCGCCGGGCCGAGCGACCCGGCCTAACCTATGGAAATGAATCTACTTACGAGACAGCCCCGCATCGTAGTTCGTGCAGAAAAGACGTGTCAATAACCAAACTGGTCTGGATGTCGTGGGCCGGAAGCCGCGAGGGCTACTTTTCTGCGGCGCGGGGAGGAGATGCCCAGCCAGTCTTGACATATGAACATATGTTCATATAATCATCCTATGTCCACCGCGGCCGATCCGCTACTCGCAGTTCACTCCACCGATGCGTCGCCGGACGCCGCCCACCAGCACGATCCCGCCGCCCTCGCTCTCATCAAGCCGCGTCTGCTCGACGCCGCCCTGATTGAATCCGTCTCGGATGTGTTCAAGCTGCTCGGGGATCCAACGCGCGTGCGCCTGCTCGACGCGCTCAGCCACGGCGAGCGGTGCGTATGCGACCTCGCCGTTCTCGTTGGAACAACTGAGTCTGCGATTTCGCATCAATTGCGTCTCCTGCGGGCGGCCCGGCTGGTGCGCGTCCGGCGCGTCGGTCGCATGGCGTACTACACGCTCGACGATCATCACGTAATTGGACTCCTGCACGACACCCGCAAACATGTCGAAGAAGGCCGCTCATGAGCGAGGCGTGCTGCGGAACCTGCGAGGTACCGCTCCAGACGAAGAGCGCTGATCGTGCCGAATCTGCGCGCGGGCGAGCCTTCTGGCTGGTCGTGCTGGCCGGTCTTCTGATGGCGCTCGGTGCCGGCGCGGCACAGCAGAATGCGCACCTGCTCAGCATCGGGTGCTACGCGGCGTCCATCGCGATCTCCGTGCCGCTTCCTGCGCGCCGCGCGTGGACCTCGCTTCGCGGCCGAACGCTCGATATCAATGTCCTCATGCTGATCGCTGTCGCAGGCGCGATCGCCCTGAGTGACTGGCTCGAAGCCGCTGCGGTGGTTTGGCTCTTCGGCGTGGCTCAGTGGGTCGAGGTGCTGAGCCTGGCCCGTGCCCGCCACGCGATCCGCAGCCTCGTCACGCTCGCGCCCGCCGAGGCCACTGTGCGGCGCGACGGCATCGATCGCGTGGTGCCCGCTGAGCAGGTCGTGCCCGGCGACATCGTCATCCTCGAGCCTGGCGAGCGCGTTCCCGTAGACGCGACGGTCGTCGACGGCGAGTCGGCGGTGGATCAGAGTCCGTTAACTGGCGAGTCGTGGCCGATAGACGCCCAGCCCGGTGTGGATCTCCTGGCCGGGTCCGTCAACGGGACGGGCGCGCTGGAACTGAGGGCCACCCGTGCGGTGGCTGACAGCGCCCTTGCGCGAATTACCCGGATGGTCGAGCAGGCACAGCGACAACGGGCGCCCATTCAGACCCTCGTCGATCGCTTCGCACGGCGTTACACGCCGGCTGTCGTCTGTCTGGCGCTTCTGGTGGCCGTGGTGCCGCCCTTCTTCGTTGCGACCTCCGGTGGCTGGTCGGGCGCATTTGCCTTGTGGGGCTACCGTGCGCTCGCGCTCCTGGTCGTGGCATGCCCGTGCGCGCTCGTGATTTCGACGCCAGTGTCGGTGGTCTCGGCACTGACCGCGGCAGCCAGGCACGGCGTGCTGATCAAAGGCGGTTCGCACCTGGAGCGGCTTGCGAGCGTCACCTGCGTGGTCTTTGACAAGACGGGCACGCTGACCGACGGGCGCGTCAACGTCACTCATGTCATGGCGGTCGATGGCGCCTCCGAGGACGGTCTGTTGACGGTGGCCGCGTCGCTCGAGACGCGATCGGAGCACCCGATCGGGCGGGCGATCGTGGCCCGCGCGCGCGGCGAGGGATTGCGCTTCGAGCCAGGCAGCGGCTTTCAGGCGCTGCCCGGACTTGGCGCAGAAGCGACCGTCAGCGCTGCCGCGGCCGTCGTCGGAAGCCATCGCCTGTTCCACGCGCGCGACCTGTGCACTCCACGCCTGCACCAGCAGATCGATCACGTTGAGCATGGCGGCGCTACGGCCGTCCTGGTGGCACACGCTGGAGCCGCGCTCGGGGTGCTGGGCCTCACCGATCGGATGCGTGACGGTGGCAGGCAGGCAGTTTCAGCTCTGAGGGCGCTCGGCGTCACACGCCTCGCGTTGCTGAGTGGGGACCGGGCCAGAAACGCGGAGGCCGCATCGGCAGGCGCAGGGCTCGACGAGGCCCACGGCGATCTGATGCCCGAAGAGAAAGTGGCGCACATTGCCCGACTGCGCGAGGCCTATGGGCCGGTGGCGATGATTGGCGATGGCATCAATGACGCGCCGGCGTTGGCCGCCGCCGACGTGGGCATTGCCATGGGGGTGGCCGGCACGGACGTCGCTCTCGAAACGGCCGATGTCGCGCTGATGACCGACGACCTGTCGAAGTTGCCCTACGCCCTTCGTCTGGCGAAGGCCACGCTGCGCAACATCCGCTTCAACGTCGCGCTGGCTCTCGGGTTGAAGGTGGCATTCGTGATTCTGGCAGCGGCCGGACTTGCGACGCTCTGGATGGCGGTGCTTGCCGACACCGGCGCCTCGTTGCTCGTCACGGCCAGCAGCCTCAGGCTTCTTCGGCTGCGGACGGCCTGACCCGGCCGCTACGGACGATTACGAAAGCTCGCCGACGGCGCCTTCCATGAAGGCGTTGATGAGACGCTGATCGTTGGACGAGACCTTTTCAAACGTCACACCCATGCCCACTTTGGGGTCGCTCCAGACGACGCGGGCCGCGGCTTCGATCTCGCTCGTCCCCGGCAGTCGAAATTTCAACTGGACGGATGTGCTGTTCGGAAGGGGGTTCAAGGTGCGGATGGCCAGCCCCGTCCGCGCGATGTCGAGCGTGACAGCGCCAGCCACCGACTGGCCGACGCGGAATGTCACCGGCAAGCCGATCGGAATGCGGGCCGTGGCCCGCCGATTGAAGCTGTCGGGAAACAGGTGCGGGGCCAGCGCCGGCAGAATCTGGGCGGGGGCGGCGTGTTCGTTCACGTATGCCACGCCCGTCGCGGCGAGAGCCAGCACGTCTGCCGCCGAGCTGACCGTGCCGGCAAAGACCACGACGCGTATGGCCCGCCGGCCGGCATGTCTGATCTGACGCACCATCTCGAACGGCTGGCGTGAGAGTCCGAGGTCGATGAGCGCCAGGCTCAGTGGCCGGCGCCCATCCTGCACCGCTTGACGAATCACCTCTTCTGACGCGCTCATCAGGCAGGTATGGCCGGCCTCCGAAAGCGCGCTGCAGAAACGTTCCACGACAGCGGGAGCGTGATGCGCCACGAGAACGATCTTCTGTGTCGTCATGATGGGGGTGCCGTGCCCTGTGGCGTGACGATACCGCATGTGGCCGACCCCGGTGAAAAAGCGGCCTTGACCTCGCTTCGAAACCGGCCGATATAATCGCTACCGGGTTGAATGCCCGTGGATGGACGCGGTGGTACCCCAGTGCCGCCGCCACGAAGGAGAGCGAATGGCGACCTGCCCTGAATGTGACGCCGAACTGGAAATCGAAGACGACGATCTCGAAGAGATGGAGCTCGGCGATCCCTGGGACTGCGAGGCCTGCGGTAGCCATCTCCGTGTCGCTACGCTCGAGCCACTCGAGTTCGACAGTGACGATGAAGCCGACGAAGACGACGCCGAGGACGACGACGAGGAGGCCGAGGAAGTCACCGAAGACGAGGCCGAGGACGACGACACCGAGACCGACGGCGGAGACTGGGACGAGTGAGCACATCAACCGTTGACATCGACCCCGCGACGCGGGAGCGGGGGCGCGTGCTACTCGCGCGCCTCGAGTCGCTGCCGTCTCTGGTGGTGGCGTACAGTGGCGGCGTCGACTCGGCATTCCTCGCCTGGGCGGCGACACAGGTGCTCGGCGAGCGCGCGCTCTGCGTCACGGCCGACAGTCCGAGTTATCCCGAGCGGCACCGCACGATGGCGCTCGCGATCGCGCGCGACTTTCATCTCCAGCACGAGATGGTGCAGACGGCCGAGCTCGAGCGACCCGAGTACCGCGCCAATCAGCCCGATCGCTGCTACTTCTGCAAGCACGAGCTCTATACCCACCTGACCGCCATTGCGCAGGCGCGCGGGTTCTCGGCTGTCGCGGATGGCAGCAACGCCGACGACCGCGGCGACTACCGGCCCGGACGCCGCGCGGCGCGCGAGTTCGGGGTCATCAGTCCGCTCGACGAGGCGGCGCTCACCAAGGACGACATTCGCGCGCTCTCGCACGAAGCTGGGCTCCCCACCTGGGACGAGCCGGCGTCGGCCTGTCTGTCGTCACGCATCCCGTATTTCTCGGAGGTGAGCGAGGACAAGCTGCGTGTCATCGAACAGGCGGAAGATGCGCTGCGGGCCTTCGGCTTCAGGATTATCCGGGTTCGCCACCACGGCGACGTGGCCCGGCTCGAAGTGGGTCGCGCGGAGATGCCGAGATTACTCGAGGAGGATGTGGCGCGGGCAGTCGACGGGGCGCTGCGCGAGCTGGGCTTCAAGTACGTCGCGGTCGACCTGCGCGGCTACCGTCTCGGCAGCCTCAACGAAGGCCTCTCCCTGAAACCCGTCTAAGAAACCGGTCTGCCCGTCGCGGTTGTCGCTCGCGACGCGACCGCCCGCCGCTGGCGCACTTCAACCTGGTTTTCGGGCCACTGCCATGACCGACGTGCCAATCGGCAGGTTCATGACGCGCAGCATCGCCGCCTCGGCGCGCAGACAGACATCCAGGACTGTGTTGACGGCTCGAGGGGGCACGCGCAGGTCCGCCTCTGAGGCCTCGGCTGCACGGCCCGTGAGCCGTTCGAGCCCTCGAACTGCCACCGCAGGCGCGAAGAGGCACATGTTCGTGAACGTGATTCGTTCGGTCTGAAACCCAGCTGCGGCCAGTCGATCGCGCAGCCGGGACGGCGTGTATCGTCGGACCTCATGCGTGAGTGTCGAGTGGGACCCGCGCAGCAGGTCGAGCGCCGCGGCATTGACGAGTGCGACGCCGCCAGGTTTCAGAACTCGAAACATCTCGGCGAGTGCTGCCGATTCGCTCTGGTCGTCGAGGCAGTAGAGCACATCGAATGATGTCGCCACATCCACCGAGGCCGCGCGCAGCGGCAGGGCCGTGACCGTGCCGCGCACGAGCGGCCGTCCCTTCGATCGGCCCGCCCGCAGCGCGAGCGGGGTGAGCTCGATGCCAATCGCGCGCCCGTACCGACTCAGCCAGTCGAGATTTCTGCCCGTGCCGGCCCCGCAGTCGACAACCAGCTCGACAGAGCGACCCGCAAGCGTCTCGTCCAGCAGTCGCGCGGCGACCCGCCGCAGTGCGCGAAACCAGTAGTGCGTATCTTCCGCTGCCGCCGTGGCGGCAAGCATGCGATCCATCGGCGAGGATTGTACGCCGCGATGATGGCGATGCCACCGCGTCTCCGCTCGCGTGTCGGGATTCGTTGACACGTACACTTCGCGATCGGTAAGCTCGGGTCGCTCCCAATGCCGGTGATGCTCTCGGGACAGTTCCTGAGGAGAGTGTGATGTCGCAACGAAGGTTCAGAGTCGTGTCAGTGCTGGCGCTGCTGGTGCTCGTCGTTTTCGTATCCGCCTGTGGGAAGAAGCGCCCGGCCGTCGTGCCGGCCCCGCCGCCGCCGCAACCGCCGGCTCCCGTCGCCTCCGCGCCGCCTCCGGCACCACCGCCAGCGCCGGCACGGGTGCCGCCGCCAGCGCCTCCGGCACCGACGGAATCCGATCTCTTCGCACGGATGTCCCTGAACGAACTGAACGCGCAGAAGCCGCTCGACGACGTGTACTTCGTCTACGACAGTGCCGACATCAGCGATAAGGGACGTGCCAGCCTGCAGAAGAACGCCGACTGGATGAAGAAGTGGACCTCCACGCGCGTCACGATCGAAGGGCATACCGATTCGCGCGGCACGAGCGAATACAACCTGGCCCTCGGCGAGCGCCGCGCCAGCTCGGCACGCGAATATCTGGTGAGCCTCGGCGTGCCCCTCGCCAGGATCAACGTGGTGAGCATGGGCGAAGAGCAGCCGGTGTGCAGGGTGGAAGACGAAAGCTGCTGGACGCAGAACCGTCGCGGCCACTTTGTCGTCACAGCGAAGTAACCGGACCGACCTCTCGATCTTCGATCGACCGCAGCCGGCAGTCTACGATCGCGGGTCGCGAGCCAGCTCGGCCGTGATGGCTTCTGCAGCCTGTCGCGGATCGGTCGCGGCGGTAATGGGTCGTCCGACAACGAGGTAGGAGCTGCCCGCGTCCATCGCGCCTCCCGGCGTCGCGGTCCGCTGCTGATCGTCGGGGGCGCTGACGGCGGCTCCACCGCGAATGCCCGGCGTGACGATGACGAACGCCGGCCCGCAGGCCTGCCGAACGGCGACGATCTCCTGCGGCGACGCCACCACGCCGTCCAACCCGGCCTCCTGAGCCAGCGTCGCGAGACGAACGACCTGGTGTTCCGGTGAATCGGGGATGCCCGTGGCCCTCAAGCCGGCAGCGTCGAGGCTCGTCAACACCGTGACGGCAATCACGAGAGGGGCTGGCCACCCATGCCGAAGCGCGGCCTCATCCGCAGCGCGCCGCGCAGCCTGCATCATCGAGGCGCCTCCACTCGCGTGCACGTTCACCATCCATACACCGAGCGCGGTGGCCGACCGGACAGCCCCTGCCACCGTGTTTGGAATGTCGTGAAACTTGAGATCGAGAAACACGCGATCGCCGCGGTCCACGAGCGCGCTGACGATGGACGGGCCGGCGGTGGTGAAGAGCTGGTTCCCGATCTTGAATCCGCCTACATGCCCGCGCAACGCGTCGGCCAGCGCGTGCGCCTGGTCGGGGGTTTCCACGTCGAGCGCCACGATAATCGGGTTCATGCGTGCTCCCGTGCCGGCAGCTGCAACTGCCCTATGAGGTCGGTGACACTGGGATACCCGTGGCGGTCGAGATAGCTACCGAGCCCGTCGATCAGCTCGCTCCAGATGAAGGGCTTCACGAAGTTCGCTGTGCCGACCTGTACGGCGGTCGCGCCTGCGATGATGAACTCCAGAGCATCCGAGACGCTGCAGATGCCGCCCATCCCCAGGATCGGAAGCTTCACGGCTTGCCGGCACTCCCACACCATGCGCACCGCAATGGGTCGGATGGCCGGCCCGCTGAGTCCGCCCATCACGTTGGAGAGTTTCGGCATTCGAGTTTCCACGTCGATGGCCATTGCGAGAAAGGTGTTCACCAGCGACACGGCGTCTGCGCCGGCGTCCTCTGCGGCGCGCGCAAAGGAGGCGACGTCGGTGACGTTGGGAGTGAGTTTCGGGATGATCGGCAATGACGTGACTTTGCGAACCGCGCTGACGACCTCGTAGGTGCCCGTGAGACTGCAGCCGAACTGGATGCCGCCTTCCTTGATGTTGGGGCACGAGATGTTCAGCTCGAGCGCGGCGACGCCCGCTGCATCCGAGAGCACGCGCGCCACCTCACAGTACTCGTCGAGCGTGGACCCGCAGATGTTCACGAACACGGTCGCGCCGAGCCGCCGCAGCTCCGGGAGTTTCTCGGCGACGAAGCGGTGCACGCCGATGCCCTGCAGTCCGATCGCATTCAGCATGCCGGCGGGCGTCTCGACGATCCGCGGCGGAGGATGACCTTCGCGTTCGCGCAGGAAGAGCCCCTTGACGACGACTCCGCCGAGCGTGGCCAGGTCGAGCGAATCGGCGTACTCCACGCCGTAGCCAAAACAGCCCGACGCCGCCAGAATCGGGTTGGTCAGCCGCAGCGAACCGATGCGCACGGCAAGATCGGCCATCAGTGTCCTGCCTGCAGGGCATCCCAGACGACGGTGGTCGCGTCGAACACCGGTCCGTCGAGGCAGGAACGCACGAAGTGGCTGCCGGTTCCGGACCGCACCCGGACCACGCAGCTGTAACAGCCACCCATGCCGCACCCCATGGTCGGTTCGAGCGACACGAACACCTCGCGCTCGTAACGCTCGCCGAGCGCGGCCACGGCGCGCATCATCGGCGTAGGCCCGCAGGCGTAAATCGCAAGGGGTTGCCCGGCAGGGCACGTTGACAGCGCGCGTTCGAGCGGCTGCGTGACGCGTCCGCTCTCGCCACGGGTGCCATCCTCGGTTGTCAACACGAGCTCGGCACCGAGTCTCGCGAAGAACGACTCGTAGTAGAGATCGGAGGCGGAGCGTCCCCCGTAGAACAGCGTCATGGGTGTGGCGCGGTCGGCGAGCGATTCGGCGAGCGTGGCAAACGGCGCGAGGCCGACGCCCCCGGCGACCATCCACGCGGCGGCGGGCGGGTGCACCGGCACGAAGGGGCGTCCCAGCGGGCCCAGCACGCTGATGCGATCGCCCGGGCGTGCCTCGTAGAGTTGCGCGGTTCCCACCCCCACGCGCTTGTTCAGGATGCTGATGCCCTGGAGCGCGCCATCGGCATCTCGCAGGTGCTCGAACACGGAGAATGGTCGTCGCAGCAGCGGATCGAGACCCGAGGACGTCTTCAGCATCACGAACTGTCCAGGGCGGGCCAGTGCAGCGATCTGCGGGGCAGCCAGGGCGAGCACGTTGTAGTCGGGAGAGAGCCTGGTGTTGGCGAGCACCGGGGCGAACACGTCAACCGCCATCGACCACGAAGTATATCCCGCGGGCTCTGCGCCGCCGGCATCGGGTCAGGCGCAAGGACGTATCATTCGTGCCTGATGCGTTATTTCCGCATCCTCACCAATGCGATTGCGGGCGGCGTGCTGGTTGCCAGCTATCTCACGGTGCTGGTGCTGCAGCTCAATCCGCAAGTACGGCTCCTGTCGCATACGGCCCTGCGCTGGTGGGGCGCGATGATGGCCTTTTACGCGCCGTACATGACGGTCGTGCTGTTCTTCCTCATGATGTTCTGGGAAGTCGTGTCATCGCGTCCCCTGCGGCCTGCCTGGATCAGCGTGCGGCTGCTGGCCTGGCTCGGTGCGCTCGGCGCCGGCGCTGCTGCGGCCATCACCTGGAAGAACCTGGACGCATTTCGCGCGGTGCTGACCGACACCGGAGCGCTGCGGATGCGCGACGGTGCCATCGCCACGACGCTGGCCGCCGCGCTGCTGCTGGCAATCGCGATGCTGCGGTACTCATTCGGACGGCGCGGCACACGTGCGGCAGCGATCCTGCTCGTGCTGACGACGGCGTTGTCGGTGACCGTGCCGTTGTGGCTGCGTGGCCCAGGAGAGACACCGGTGCGGCCGCCGCGCCGCTGGTCGCAACCGGCTCGCGTTGTCGGTGCCGCGCACATCCGTGTGCTGCTGCTCGACGGCGCGTCACTGGGTTTCATCCGGCAACGGGTGGCGGCTGCTCAGTTGCCGAGCTTCGGCCGGCTCATGGATCGTGGGGCGTCCATCGATCTGGCCACAGTCAGGCCGACCGAAATCGATCCGGTGTGGGCGGCCGCCGCGACGGGCAAGCTCGCGCAGCAGAACGGCATCCGGTCGAACGCCAGCTATCGGGTGAGCGACCAGGACGATGACGCCGTGGATGTGCTGCCGGACTACTGCTTCTGTTACGCGCTCGTGACGCAGGGCTTCGTGCGCGCCATGGAGCACTCGGCGACATCGCTGCGGGCACGCACCGTCTGGGACATCCTGGGCGATTACGGGATCACATCGGGGATCGTGAACTGGCCGCTGACCTATCCGGCCCGGGCTCCACTCGGGTACATCCTGAGCGATCGGTTCGACGAGGCGGCGAGCTCACCCCTTCGGCTCGCGGATGCGCGCGCCGGCGACCCGACGACCGCCGTCGACGTCGCGCGCGAGACGTTCGACGACTGGCAGGCGCGTCCGTGGTACGAAGTCCTGACCACGTTCATGCGCGGGGAGGTCGAACCGATCGACATCAATCGTGCGCGATGGGATCGCGCCTACAGCGACACGGCCGCCGTTCTGGAGCAGCAGTTTGCGCCGCGGCTCACCGTCGTCCGTTACGAAGGACTCGAAGCCTTCGGCCACACGTATCTTCGCCAGGCCAAACCGGAGCTGTTCGGCGATCCCCGCAGCGCGGCACCGCAGCGATCGGTGCTCGACCGGTACTATGGGTATCTGGATGCGGAGGTGGGTCGCGCGGCCCGTCAGCTCGAGCCCGGCGACCTGCTCATGGTGATCTCGGGTTTCGGCATGGAGGCGACGCCGCTGCCGAAGCGCCTGCTGGCGCAGATTCTGGGCGACCGTGAGCTCACCGGCACGCACGAATCGGGGCCCGACGGGTTTGTGCTGGCGTACGGCGCGAACGTCGCCCTGGGGCACTTTCCGAGGGGCGCGGTGGGCGACATCGCTCCGACGCTGCTCTATTACCTGGGTGTGCCGGTCGGTCGCGACATGGACGGATCGGCACGCACGGATCTCTTCCAGAGCACTTTCGCGATGGAGCACCCGGTGAAGTACGTGGCGTCGCACGAGAAATAGCGGGGTGCTTAACAGTTTTGGGGATTATGTCCCCGGGATGTCGTTGTAGGCCTCTCGCGGGTCGAGCGTCGCGCGAATGCTGCGCTCAAGGCGGGTGACCTGGTCGCGCGTCTGCTGGGGCAGCGCCTC
>JBDSZL010000031.1:0-7876 GCA_039925145.1 Vicinamibacterales bacterium
TCGCTCGCGTGTGCGGCGGAGTCGCGAGCTACGGTGGGCACCCTTCGCGAGCATCCCAGAGCGAAGGGTGGAGCGGGAAACGGGATTCGAACCCGCGACTTCGACCTTGGCAAGGTCGCACTCTACCACTGAGTTATTCCCGCCCGTTCCAGACACCCGAGTTTACACAAACTCGCCTCGCACGGGCAACCAGAACCGCACATCCACCCGGCAACTCGTCTCGGGACGTCCGCCAACCCCAGCCGCGACCTCTTCCCCGAGCCCCAAGCCTCGAGCCCCAAGCCTCGAGCCCCGAGCCCCGAGCCCCGAGCCTTCCTACCACTGCCCCACAGGAAAGGCATCCTCAATCACCCGGATGGACATGTGCTCCGTATCGATCCCATCGATCGCGACCACATCAAACCGGCATCGCCTGTCGAGGCTGCCTGTCCAGGCGAGATAGTCCACCGCCATGGCCGCAATCCGCCGGCGTTTCCAGAACGGGATCGACTCACTCGCCGCACCCCGGCGGCTCGTCCGTCTTGCCTTCACCTCGACGAACACCATCGTCTCGCCACGCCGCGAGATGATGTCAATTTCTCCAAACCTGGTGCGGTAGCGCCTGGCAAGAATTGCGTACCCGCGACGCAGCAATTCCGCGCACGCGAGCTCTTCTCCGCGAATTCCGAGCGACTGCCGATCCAGGTGATGGGCCATCCCCCTGCGTAGAGCAACAGGCTGGCCAATGCGACCTCACGTGAGACGGGCACCGGCTATCTGGCGACAGCCGATGCCCGGTGCGAAAGACGAATGCGGTGGTGGCCGCTCAGCGACGCGTGCGACGCGGCCGCGCCGGTCGGTCTTTGGCGGTGTCGGCACTCTTCGCGCGGCTACGCGCTGGTGCTTTCGCGGCCGGCCGCCCTTCCTTGGCCCGGCCGGTCGTCGAGCGCGATCGACGGGCGCCCCCGCGGGCGGCCGGTCCAGCGTGTCCACTCGACGGCACGGCTTCGTTTCCAGGCTGCGGCCCGCTGTCTTCGTCTTCGCCCAGCCCGTCGCCCTCAGGGTTCATGTCGATGACCGGGTATTCGCTCACCGTGCCATGTTCCTCGTCGACGACGACCACCGATTCTTCGACGGTCACGGGCAAGGCGTTGCCATCGGCCTCAGATGGCATGTCCTGCTCTTCGTTGGCGATGTCAAAAATCGGCCCCGTGGATGGGGTCGACGGCAGCGGCACCGTGCCCTGAAATACACGGATGACACCCTGACGATCGCGGTCCACGCGCACGAACCCCTCGCGGGCAGCGGCGCGGAGCAAGTCGACGAGATTCGCAAACCCGAACGTGCGCTCGTCGAACGAAGTGCTGACTTGCCGGATGATTTGCTTGACGTTACGCAGATACATGGGCCAGCGGCGAATCTGCCCGGACGCGAGGATGTTCTTGAACTCGCGCAGCCCTTCTGCATTGGTGCCGGTGACCGGCGGCGGAGGTCCATACCCGCCTTGCATCCTGCCGCCAGCCGCCTGTGGCTCGCCCTCACGCTCCTCGCGCTCGTCGTCAACCTCACCATCCTGCGCGGGGCTCCCCGCCTGCGCTCGCCCGTTCCGCGGGCTCTGTTCCCTCGCCGGCACCGCGCCAGCCGTCGCCGCGGACTCCGCGTCGTCGACGCCGACGGCCGGATCGGCCTGATGGTGCGCTCCGCCTTCGGCCGGACCGACGAGCAGCCCACCCTTGCCGTGGTGAATCTTGACGATGCCGATCTTCTCGAGCTTCTGCACGAAGTCACGGAACGACCCGGCACCGTAGCTGCGTTCCGAGAACGTCGAGTCGAGCTGCAGCATCGTCGTCTTCAACAGCCCGAGCTGCGGAGAGACTTCGCGCTCCGAGAGCACCTGCAGTGCGCGCTCGACCAGTGGAATAGCCTGCTCGAGTGGCGCGCGCTCGACGCGGACGTCGCCTCGGCCCGACTGGCGTCTGCCGCCGCCAGTTGGCGCAGGCGTGCTGGCCCCGACGAGGTTCTCGTACGCGATGAACTCGTGGCAGTTGCGCTGCATGATGATGCTGGTGAACTGCCGCCCGCCGACGACGAATACTTTCTTGTCGTACTGTTTGAGCTTCTCGACGAGACTGATGAAGTCGCTGTCGCCACCCACGATCACAAAGGCGTTGATGTGGGGATGGGTGAAGGCCATCTCGAGCGCGTCGAGCGCGAGGTTGATGTCTGCCCCGTTCTTATCGCCGCCCGGCGTCAGGTTGCGTTGCACCATCTTGATGGCGTGCTGCGTGAGCGACCGGCTGTAGCCGCCGGCGCGCTGCCAGTCGCTATACGCGGTTTTCGAGACCACGTCGCCGCGCTCCTTGAGCGCCTCGAGCACGAGGCCGGCCTCGAACGACGCGCCGAGGGTGTTCTTGACGCCGATCTCGATGTTGTCGAAATCGATGAATACAGCAATGCGAAGACGATCGTCCGGAGTCACGCGGTCCTTTCAGACATGGGCGTATCCGCCGCCGGTCGAGCCGCACCGCGCGGGCCGATGCCCGCCTGATTGACGCAGTGAGTCGACGGGAGCACACGTTCGCGGCCGTGCCCATGGGAAGCGCACGCGCCCTCGACTCGAGGACGCGGCATACGAGAGACGAACTTGCAGTGTAGTACGACCTGAGGCGAAAGACCACCAGGCAGGGGAGACCGTGGGAACGACAGATACATGCGGGTTAGCTGTCGCGATGCCGGCGTGGGCGGAAACTTCCTCCACGCGCCGCACCCGCGCCACCGGGTCGTGAGCTCAGCGGCTGTCCGCCTTCGGGAATGCCATGCGGACGCCCCACGCCGCCGCCGTGCGGCCTCGGTGTGTCGGCGCGGTTGCCGTCGACGGGCGGACCACTGCGATATCCGCCTTGACGGCCGTCGGTCCTGCCCCGCGGCTCTTGCGGCGCCGGCGCGCGGCGCGATCCGCCGCCGCCGTATCCACCAGCCCCACGACTGGATCCGGCGCCTGGCCGTCCGGCCGCACCGCCACCCGCGGTGCGCGACCGTTCGGCGGCGCCAGCGCGCGCGCTTCGCCTCGGCACGCGCGCGGTCGTCGGCCTTGCGCGCTCGAATCTCGGCAATGCGCTGTTGCAGCGGCACCTCGAGCCGTGCCGCGGGGCGGGCGTTGTAATCGAAATCAGGCACCGTGACACGCGACAACGGGCGTCCGAGTGCCCGTTCGATCGCGGTCAGACTCGCGCGTTCTTCCGGAGCGGCCAGCGTGAAGGCTTCTCCGGTCGCTTCGGCCCGTCCGGTGCGGCCCACGCGATGAATGTAATCCTCAGGCACGAGCGGCACATCGAAGTTCACCACATGCCCCAGGTCTTCGACGTCGATGCCCCGAGCCACGATGTCGGTGGCAACGAGAACCGGGCAGGCGCCGGCTTTGAAGTCCTTGAGGGCCTGCACACGCTGAGCCTGCGACCGATTACCGTGAATCTTGTTGGCGTTGATACCGGCACGCACGAGCGTGTCGGCGAGCCGATTGGCGCGGTGCTTGGTGCGGGTGAACACCAGTGCCTGCTTGATATCGCCGCGCGTGAGCAAGGCAATGAGCAGCGACGCCTTTAGGTCCTGGGACACGGGATACACGGCCTGCGTAATGCCGGACGGCGTGGTGGTCGTCTTCTCGCGATGGACGTTCACCGGATCTTTGAGCATCTCGCCCATCAGGGCGCGAATCTCGGTAGGCAGCGTCGCGCTGAAGAACAGCGTCTGCCGCTTCGCGGGAAGTTGTCGCAGAATCTTCCGGATCTCCGGCAGAAAGCCCATATCGAGCATGCGGTCCGCTTCGTCGAGCACCAAGTAGTCGAGACGAGGCAGCTTGGCGTACTGGTGCCGCATGTGGTCGAGCAGCCGGCCTGGCGTCGCGATCAGGATGTCGACGCCGCTGCGGAACGCGTGCTCCTGTGGACCGGGATTGACGCCGCCGTAAACGGCCGAGCCGGTCACCGGGGTGTGCACGGCGAGGTCGCGCATGTCTTCGCGGACCTGCGCGGCCAGTTCACGCGTCGGGACGAGCACGAGCGCGCGCGTGGTCCCGCGAGGTCTTTCGATGAGGGCATGCAGGATGGGCAGCAGAAACGCCGCGGTCTTACCGCTGCCGGTCTGTGCGGAGGCCAGCACGTCACGTCCGGCCATGGCCGGGGGAATCGCTTCGGCCTGAATAGGCGTCGGGCGGGCAAACCCCAGCTCTTTGATCGCGAGCAGCAGGTTTGGATGGAGGTTCAGCGCACTGAATGACAACAAGTAATCCTTGGAAAGGGATTCGACCTTGCGGACTCGACCGGCCGGGATGCCGGAAGGACTGGCGGGGACGAACCGAAGAAGTGTATCACGGAGGCGACTTTCCATGCCCGGCGTCATCACTCGCTGCCGCCCGTCGCTCTTCGGCCATAATCCGCGACGTGCCCCCTGGGACCGCCCGACTGTTGCCGCGCCACTATGCGATCGCCACCGCCGTCGTTGTGATGCTGACCGCCCTCGTGCTGCTCCAGATGGGACGGCTGCCCATCTGCAAATGTGGCCACGTGAAGCTCTGGCACGGAGTGGTGTACAGCGCCGAGAATTCGCAGCACCTCACCGACTGGTACACGTTCTCGCACGTCATCCATGGCTTTCTGTTCTACGGTCTGCTCTGGGTGATCGCTCGCCGCTGGCCCGTCGGACTCCGCCTCGTGCTGGCGGCCGCGCTCGAGGGCGGATGGGAGATTTTCGAGAACACGGACTTTGTCATCAACCGGTACCGTGAGGCTACGATTTCCCTCGACTACTTCGGCGACAGCGTCATCAACTCGGTGTCCGACATCCTCGCCATGGTGACCGGCTTCCTGCTGGCGAGCCGCCTCCCGACGCGATTGATCATCGCCATCGCACTGAGCCTGGAGTTCTTCGTCGGGTACATGATTCGTGACAACCTCGCGCTCAATATTCTGATGTTGATCCATCCGATCCCGGCCGTGAAGATCTGGCAAAGCACCGCCGGCTGACATCCTGGTCTCGCCTGGAGAGCTCCATGCACGCGCAGCCCCGCCGCTTCCTCCTCTCTGCTTGCGTCGTGTTGGCGTTGGTCGCGCTGGCCGGTGCCAGTCGACTGGCGCGGCCCCTTCGCGCGCAACGCGGACAGGCCCCGGCCGCGGCCGGGGCGCGCAAGAAGCTGCTGGCGCTCGGCGACACGCACACCGGCTTCACGCACGACTCCATTGGACATGCGCTCTCGGTCATCGATCGGCTCGGTCGCGAGTCCGGCCTCTACGACACGTACATCCGCACCGACTCGCAGTGGATCACGAAGCAGCCGGTTCCGTCGCCGGCGCGCAACGCGCGAAATCTCAATGACTTCGATGCCGTGTTCCTCTTCATCTCGGGCGAGGGCGACTGGACCGATCAACAGAAGAACGACTTTCTTTCATTTGTCCGAGACGACGGCAAGGGCGTGGTCGGGGCGCATACGGGAAACGCCGCCTTCTACCAGTGGCCTGAGTTCGGGGAGATGATGGGCGGCTATTTCGACAACCATCCCTGGAACGTCACACCCGGCACGGTGGTGGTCGAAGCGCCCGACTTCCCCGCCATGCGGCACCTGCCACCGACGTTCCGTTTCACCGAAGAGTTCTACGTGCTGCGGGAGAAGCCATACTCGCGTCAATCGGTGCGGGTTCTCGCCCACCTCGATCCGTCCACTCTCGACCTGAAGACGCCCGATTATCACCGGAAGGACACCGACATTCCTGTGGCTCTCGCCCACGAGTACGGGAAGGGTCGCACGTTCTGGTCGGTGTTCGGACACAGCTCCGACACCTGGGACGACCCCGCCGTGCAGACCATGTATCTGGAAGCGATCAAGTGGGCGATGAAGCTGACGGACGGCGATGCGAAACCGCGGTAGGTGTACAGGAGACCGGGTCTCCGTGGGCCTCGGACAGCGGAGACCCGGTCTCTTCGATCACCGTTGGACAGCGGAGACCCGGTCTCTTCAATCACCGTTGGACAGCGGAGACCGGTCTCTTCGATCACCCACAGGAGGCCGGGTCTCCGTAGCTCTCGGACAGCGGAGACCCGGTCTCTTTAGCTCGCACTAGATCAGCGCGCGGCTCAACGTCTCTCTGTCGCGCGCGAGCGCCGCGAACACCTGGTCTTGTGGAATCGTCAGCGTCGTACGACCGTCTTCGGCGCCGCCAAGCGGATACTCGGCCTGCAGTTCCAGCGGACCCGCAAATCGTTGCTCTCGCAGAATGGCCCCGAACTCCCGCAGTTTGACGACGCCTTCGCCGAGCGGCACTGCCTGACGCTGCCACTCTCCATCGACGCCTCGCTGCCAGCCGTAGTCTTTCACCGAGACGCCGCGCAGGTAAGGCCCAATCACCTTGAGGTTGGTCGCCCACGATCCGGCCGCACCCTCGGTAGCCATATGGCCGGTGTCGTAATGAAAGCCGACTTGACTGGGATCGAACTCGCGCAGGATGGAGAGCATGTCCCAGATTGACGCGCCCACCGCGTTGCCGTTGTAGGTGTGGTACATCGCGCAGACGCCGTAGCGCGCGTTCAGCGCCGCCAGTGCGGCCACGCGCGGCCTGAGTGCCGCGAGCTGCTCCGGCACGGGCCGTTCCGCACCGTATCGGAACGTGCCCCACCAGTAGCTCCGGATATCGAGCGCGGCCGCCGTCCGGAGAATGGCGTCGGCATGAGGCGAATCGACATCGAGAATCGGCGCGGTCAAGGACCGCACCTGCAATCCCCGCGCGCGCAGCGCCCGAACGAACGGCGGCAGGTCGCCGGCGACACGCGCCGGCTCGACATGCCCCATGAGGCCCGGCCGAACGGTGACGTTCACGCCCGAAAACCCCATCGCGACAGCCGCCTCGGCGACCTGGTCGGCGCCGCGCAACCAGAGCAGATGCTTCGAGAAGATGTCGATGCGCACGCCGGCGGCGCCAGCCGGCGGCGCCTCGGGCGACCGTTGTGTCAGCCGACCCGGTATTAGTAGCGTGGCTCCCGCCGCAAGAAAGTCACGTCGTTCCATCAAGAGCTCAGATAACGAAGACCGTCGAACGGCGGACCTGCAGGTCAACGACGTGACCGCAGCTTGTTACGAGATGAGGCAGGATTTGCAGTACTCGACACACTTGGCGATCTCTGTCATGCGGTCGGAGCCGGCCGGGACCGGGTATTCGAACTCGACCGTCGCCTGAATCTTCCACTTGTTGTCGCGGAGCAGTTGCAGGGCTTCCTTGATGGGAGTGTCGCCCTGGCCGAACGGCACGTTGGGGCCGTTCTGCAGCTTCCGATCCTTGACGTGCATGTGCGTGATGCGGTCGTGGTGCTGTTTCATGAACGGAATGGGAGACGTGTTGTTGCCCGCCACGAAGTGACCGAGGTCGAGATTCGCCCCGTTGTACTTCGCATAGCTGAACGCGCGCTCCCACACCGCGGCGTTCACTGCCGCGTGGCCGTGGTAGCCGACCCAGATCTTGTGCTTATCGGCCACTTCGCCCAGCCGCTTGGTGTCGTCCATGCGCGCCAGTGGCACTTCGGTTGAAATGGCGCGCGCGCCGAGCGCCTTCGCCATCTCGAAGCAGTACTCGAGAATGTCGTCGGACGGCAGCGGGCTGATCCAATCGAACTTGACGATCTGGATGGCCACACCGGCTCTGCTCCACTTCTTGCGGAACTCCTTGAGCCGGCTCATCGGGGCCGAGAGGCGCCACTTGCGCAGCGCCTCGGCCGAGGCCTGCTGGGCGGCGACCTGCTCGGGGCTCGGGGGTGCGGCGTTGCGCCCGCGTGCCGGAGCCGCGGCCCCAGGTGCGGGGGCAGCTGCGGGTGCGGCCGCCGGAGACGCGCGCGCCGCCTCGGTTGAGCGGCCCCC
>JBDSZL010000032.1:0-70313 GCA_039925145.1 Vicinamibacterales bacterium
CCTCGACCCGTGTCAAGTCCCGCACACTCATCGCTGTCCGTCCCAATCTGCGACCTCCCAGGAGATCGCCAGCGTAAGGGACATTTCTATTGCGCTACCGAGGGGACATTACTACTGCGCTACAACAACACCAATCCTGTAAGATGACTATGACGTGGTGCGTGGTCGAGGGGCGACAACCGCTTGTTCAACCAGTGTTTGCGCGGGTATCAACGCGGCGCGAGCGCTCGTTGACTTCATTGGGAAGCCCTGAATGATTCCGCCTTTCGCCCGGCCGGAAGACGCGCCGGCCGCGCTCGAGCCCGGCGACCGTCTGCCAGGCGTCTTTCCCTTCACGAGGGGCATCCAGCCCGACATGTACCGCGGGCGGCTCTGGACGATGCGCCAGTACGCCGGGTTTGGCACGGCCGCCGAGTCGAATGCCCGGTTCCGGTATCTGCTTGCCCAAGGTGTCAGCGGACTGAGCGTGGCCTTCGACCTGCCCACGCAGATGGGCTACGACTCGGACCATCCTCTCGCGGCCGGCGAGGTCGGCCGTGTCGGCGTCGCCATCGATTCGCTCGAAGACATGGCCGCCCTGTTCGAGGACCTCCCGCTCGACCGCGTCTCGACGTCGATGACGATCAATGCCACGGCAATCGTCCTCCTCGCGATGTACGTGGCGCTCGCCCGGCGCCGAGGCACGCCGCTCGCCGCGCTGTCTGGAACAATTCAGAACGACATCCTGAAGGAATACATCGCGCGGGGCACATACATCTTCCCGCCCCCGCACTCGCTGCGTCTCGTGACCGACATCGTCGCGTGGTGCGACAGCGAACTGCCGGCCTGGAACCCCATCTCGATCAGCGGCTACCACATCCGGGAGGCGGGGTCGACCGCCGCGCAGGAAGTGGCGTTCACCCTCGCCAATGCCGTGGCATACGTAGAGGCGGCTGGCCGTGCCGGACTCGCCGCCGACCGAATTGGCCCGCGTCTTTCATTTTTCTTCGCATCCCATAGCAATTTCATCGAGGAGATCGCGAAGTTCCGCGCCGCCCGTCGGCTGTGGGCCTTCCTCATGCGCGATCGGTTCGGCGCCACCACGCCGCGTGCGATGCAACTTCGCTTTCACGCGCAGACAGCTGGCAGCACGCTGACCGCCCAGCAGCCCGACAACAACATCGTGCGGGTGACGCTTCAGGCGCTGGCCGCGGTACTTGGCGGGACCCAGTCCCTTCACTGCAACGCGCGCGACGAAGCCCTGGGATTGCCCACTGAAGAGTCGGCGCGCCTCGCGTTGCGCACGCAGCAGATCATCGCTGCCGAGTCGGGCGTCACCGCCACGGTCGATCCGCTCGGCGGCTCGTGGGCCGTTGAAGCCGAGACAGCGCGTATCGAAGCCGAGGCTCGCCTCCTGATCGACGCAATCGACGCCGACGGTGGAGTGCTGGCGTCCATCGACAAGGGCACAATCCAGCGCCAGATTCAGGAATCGGCTTACCGCACCCAGCTCGCTATCGAGGACGGGTCGCAGCTGGTGGTGGGCGTCAACAAATACGCCACAGATCACGCACCGCCGATCGCCATCCACCGGATGGCTCCAGAGATGGAAGCCAACCAGCAGCATGCCGTGGCGCGGACGCGCGCAGCACGCGATGCCGGACGATGCCACGCGGCCCTTGGCCAGGTGTTCGCCGTGGCGCGATCAGGTGGCAACCTCGTGCCTCCGACGATCGAAGCGGTAGAAGCGCACGCCACGTTGGGCGAGATTTCGGATGTGCTCCGAGAAGTCTTTGGTGAACACCGTGACGCCGGCATCTGAAGGGCCTCCGCTGCTGGAGGTGGATCGGCTCACCACGACATTCGCGCTCCGGGGCGGGCGCGAGGCGGCTGCCGTCGACGACGTGTCTTTGCACATCGATCGCGGAGAGACGCTGGCGCTCGTCGGTGAATCGGGCAGCGGAAAGTCGGTGACGGCGTTGTCGATCGTCGGTCTGGTGCAGCGGCCCGGCCGGGTGGTCAGCGGACGAATTCTGCTCGACGGAGTCGATTTGGCCGGACTCGACGACTCGCGCATGCGGCACATTCGGGGCCGCCGCATCGGTTTCATCTTTCAAGAGCCGATGGTCGCCCTCGATCCGGTGTACACCATCGGCGCCCAGATTTCCGAGACGCTGGCAGTGCACGGGCTCGCCCGCGGCGCGCAGGCCCGGGCCAGAGTTCTCGAGCTGCTCGAGGCCGTCCGCATTCCCGACCCCGCGCGTCGGGCGCGCGAGTATCCGCACCAGCTGAGCGGTGGACTGCGACAGCGTGCGATGATCGCCCTCGCCCTGTCGGCAAAGCCTGAGCTGGTGATCGCGGACGAACCAACCACGGCCCTCGACGTCACCGTGCAGGCCGAGATCCTCGAACTGCTGCGCCAGCTGCGTCGTGAGTTCAACCTGTCTGTTCTGCTCATCACGCACGACCTGGGTGTGGTGGCGGAGATGGCCGATCGCGTGGCGGTCATGTACGCCGGGCGCCTGGTGGAGCAGGGCCCCGTGGCCGCTGTGTTTGCTGCACCCACGCACCCTTACACCCGCGCGCTCTTTGCTTCCATTCCCGGCGCGCACCCGGGCGCCCGGCTCCGGGCCGTCGACGGAAACGTGCCCGCGCTCGGTCAGGTGCCTCCCGGATGCGCATTCGCGCCGCGATGCGCGAACAGATTCGCGCCGTGCGATACGCCGCCGGGGCTCTACCAGGTCGGCGAGGCCCACCAGTCCCGCTGCTTTCTGTACGCGGACCACCCGTCGTGACACCACTGCTCGACGTCCGTGGGCTGCTCAAGGAATTTCCGGCCGGTGCCGGCTTTCTCGGCCGGCGTGGCACGACACGCGCGGTCGATGACGTCAGCTTCGAGGTGACAGCGGGCGAGACATTCGGCCTGGTCGGTGAATCGGGATCGGGCAAGACGACAACCGGCCGCTGCGTCTTGCGTCTGATCGAGCCGACAGCCGGTGAGGTGTGGTTCAAGGGCACCGACGTCCGGAGCCTGTCACGACCGCAGCTCAGGGCGGCCCGGCAGCACTTTCAGATCGTGTTTCAGGATCCGTATTCGTCACTCAACCCCCGCATGCGCGTCGGCGCCATCGTCGAAGAACCACTGGTGATTCATAAGCGAGGAGGCCGTACGGAACGTCGCGAGCGGGTGCGTGAACTGTTTCACCTGGTGGGGCTGGAACCAGGCGCCATTACCCGGTATCCGCACGAGTTCAGCGGCGGGCAGCGGCAGCGCATCGGCCTGGCCCGCGCCCTGGCACTCGAGCCGTCTCTCATTGTGGCCGACGAGCCGGTGTCGGCCCTCGATGTCTCCGTGCAGGCACAGGTCGTCAACTTGCTGCTCGATCTGCAGCAGCGGCTCGGGTTGACCTATCTGTTCATCGCCCACGACCTGCGGCTGGTTCGCGAAACATGCAGGCGCGTGGCCGTCATGTATCGCGGACGGATCGTCGAGCTCGCCCCCGTGGATCGCATTTTCGCCGCCCCGATGCACCGGTATACGCAGGCGCTGCTCTCGGCGATTCCACGACTGACCCCTGGGGCTGGTCCTCCGCGGGTGAAGTACGACCCGTCGGAGTTCGTACGGCTGCCTCTGCGACAGGTCGACGAGGGACATTTCGCGGCCGTGGAGTAGTTCTCGCTTTGCGTTACGGTGGTGTCGATCCACGAAGCGCTCAATCGACTACTCAACAGAGAGCCGCTGATGGCTCTCGACGAGGGAGATGAACACATGACCGCAAGCACCACGTCCAATTCCGACACTTTTACAGTGACGACTCCGTCGGATCGTGAGATTCGCATGACGCGGCTGTTCGACGCCCCACGCGACAGCATGTTCGCGGCGATGACTCGGCCCGAGCACATCACGCGATGGTGGGGCCGGCTTGGCGAGGGCTACTCCGTGCCAGTCTGTGAAGTCGATCTGAGGCCCGGGGGCGCCTGGCGCTTCGTCAACCGGACACCGGCGGGGGATCTCGTGGCGTTCTCTGGCGTGTATCGCGAGATCGCACCGCCAGACCGGACGGTCCACACAGAAATCTTCGAAGCGTTTCCAGACGCCGAGTCCGTTGTCACCGCGGTCTTTTCCGAGGAACACGGCAGGACGCGGCTGACCGCCACCGTGCTGTACCCGTCGCGCGAGGTGCGCGACGCGGTGTTGCAGTCGGGCATGGAGCGCGGCGCCGCAATCAGTTATGACCGGCTCGATGAAGTGGCGGCCCGACTCGCGAAGAAACCGAGCTGAACGAAGGTACGCCTGGCTGGCCGGGCCGCGGCGCGGCTCGTTCAGCTCCCGTTCAGGCATGCCGGTGCACCATTGACGCATGTCAAGCACTGGATCGATCGACTTCGGCTATCCGTGGTGGCTGAGCTACGGCCACTTGGTCATCCTCATACCCGCACTCGGGATGCTCGTTCTGTCGATTGCGCACAAGTGGGCGCGCTGGCGGCAGGTGTCGTTCGCGCTCATCACGCTCTGGGCGGGCGCCGCGGCTCTTGCCATCGCCTTGTTTGGGATCAACCGCGTGCCGGCGCTGCCTACCGAGGCCTTCATGGCATCGGGCACGGGTCGCGTGCTCGATATCGGTGCCGGCACCGGCCGCTCGTCGATTATGGTGCTGCGTTCACGTCCGCGCACGACGCTCGTGGCCTCTGACCTGTTCGGGAAGTCGTTCGAACAGCATTTCGGCAAGGGCCCGACCCCACAGGAACGGCTGAGCGCCAACCTGCGGAAAGCGGGGGTTGCCGATCGCGCCTCGATCGAGACCGCCGACATGCTGAAGCTACCGTTCGAGTCGGCGAGCTTCGATGGGATTGTGAGCGCGTATGCCGTCGATCATTTGAATCGGGACGGCTCGCGTCAGGCACTGCGTGAGGCACACCGCGTGTTAAAGACGGGCGGCGATTTTCTGTTAATCCTGATCGAAAACGATCGATGGGCCAAGTTCGCGTTTGGGCCGCTGCTGGCCCACGGCGGCACGAGGGGCGCGACGTGGTGGCGGGATCAGTCGATCGAGGCCGGATTCCAAGTGGTGGAGCAAGGCACAGAGCCAGTGACTTTGTTCCTGCTGCTCAGACGGCCGTGACGGCACCGCTCGTTTACGAGTCGCTCATCGCGCTCTCCGCCGGCTTCACTCTTCGGACGGTATCGCCCAGGCGAATCGTTCCCGGCTGAATCACCCGAGCGTTGATGCCACGCAGGTTGAGCTGCCGCTAGGAGGACTTCCTTCTGGCGGCGACCAGCTGCACGCAAACGGCGACGACCTCCATCGCCAGCTCCACCTGATGCAGCGGAGGCAGGGATGGCGCGATCCTGATGTTTCGGTCGTGCGGATCCTTGTTATTCGGGTATGTGGCGCCGGCGCCGGTGAGTTTGACACCGGCGGCGTCGGCCAGCGCCACCACTTCTGACGCACAGCCGTTCTGCGTGTCGAGGCTCACGAAGTAGCCCCCTCTCGGGCTCGTCCACCATGCGATGCCCTTGCCGCCGAGCTCCGCCTGAAACACGCGCCCAACGGCCTCGAACTTCGGACGCAGCAGTGCGGCGTGCTTGGCCATGTGCGCACGGATACCCGCGAAGTCGCCAAAGAACCGCGCGTGCCGCAGCTGATTGACCTTGTCTGGTCCAATGGTCTGAATTCCCGCATGCCGCTTGGCATCGGCAATGTTCGCATCGCTCGACGCCATCGCGGCCACGCCCGCGCCAGCAAACGAGATCTTCGACGTGGACGCGAAGACGATGGCCCGGTTCGGGTGGCCACCCGCCTCGCAGGCCGACAGGATGTTCGCGAGTGGATCGGTCGTGTCGTACAGGTCGTGCACAGCGTATGCGTTATCCCAGAACAGGCGGAAGTCTGGCGCCGCAGCCTTCATCTGCGCGAGCCGCCTCACCACGTCATCGCTGTACGTCGCGCCGGTGGGGTTGCTGTATTTCGGCACGCACCACATGCCCTTGATCGTGCGGTCGCTGGCCACCAGGCGTTCGACTTCGTCCATGTCGGGGCCGCCGTCTCTCATCTCGACCACGACCATCTGGATGCCGTGATGCTGGCAGATAGCGAAGTGGCGGTCGTATCCCGGGCTCGGACAGAGGAAGGTCACCGCAGGATCGCGGCGCCAAGGGCCAGACCCGTCCGGCACGCCATGCAGCAACGCGCGCACGACGGTGTCGTGCATCATCTGCAGGCTCGAGTTGCCTCCGACGATCACCCGCGCGGGCGAGGTCTCGAGCATCTCTGCGAATATGGCTTTCATTTCGGGGAGGCCGTCCAGCCCGCCGTAATTGCGGGTGTCCGTCTTGTCGGCCGACGTGTGGTCGGTCTCGGCAAGAATCGTCATCATCTGGTTTGCAAGGTCGAGCTGCTCCGACGACGGCTTGCCGCGCGTCATGTCGAGCTTCAGCCCACGTGCCTTGAACGCCTCGTAGCGTGCCTGGAGATCGGAAGAAAGACTGGTACTCATAGGAAGGGACAATTGTACCCGCCATCGGCTCGCGTAGCGGGCCGCAGGCGTCCGACCGGCAAAGGAGTATAGGCCCGACGGCCCCGGATTCGGCTATCAGCTCCCGCTATGCGGCGCTTCTGACGTCCTTCTCGACTTGGCCGTCGCGGATATGAATGGCGCGGTGGGCGTGGGCGGCGACGTCCGGTTCGTGCGTCACGAGCACGATGGTGTTGCCGGCTTCGTAAAGCCGCTCGAACAGCGCCATGATTTCGACGCCGGTCTTCGAATCCAGATTACCGGTGGGCTCGTCGGCCAGCAGGATGGACGGGGTGTTCACCAGCGCGCGCGCGATGGCCACCCGTTGCCGCTGCCCACCCGACATCTCATTGGGGCGGTGCGACTTGCGATCGCGCAGTTCCACGCGATCGAGCGCCTCGCTGGCCCGTTCGGCGCGTACCTTCGCCGACACTCCCGCATAAATCAGAGGCAGCTCGACGTTGTGCATGGCCGTCGCGCGCGGCAGCAGATTGAATGTCTGGAAGACGAATCCGATTTCCTCGTTTCGAATCCGCGCCAGTTCATCGTCGTTCATCTGACTCACCTGCTTGCCGTTCAGGAGGTAGCTGCCCTGGGAAGGTGTGTCGAGACAGCCGATCAGGTTCATCAGGGTGGATTTGCCAGACCCCGACGGCCCCATGATGGCGACGTACTCGCCGCGCTCGATCTGAATGGACACGCCCCGGAGCGCGTGCACCTCTTCGGCGCCCATTTGGTAGGTCTTCCAGAGGTCGACGGTTTCGATGAGAGACATGGGTAGAATCCTCTGCGGCCTGCGGGCGAGAACCATTACGGGAAAGAACGCGGCGATGTTCGAACAGAGGTGATTGCTCTTCAGTTGGGATGGGCCATCCCCATCGTTCAGACGCTCGGCACCCTCACTGCTTTTGGGGGTTGCGCCTAACTCTCCAGGGCCTCGTACTCCCCTTTGAGCCTGTTGACCACATTGGGGTCGGCCAGGGTCGTCGTGTCGCCAAGCGCTTTGCCGTCGGCGATGTCACGCAGGAGACGCCGCATGATCTTGCCGGACCGCGTCTTGGGAAGATCGGCGGCGAACAGAATCTGATCGGGCCGTGCGATGGCACCGATCTTCTTCACCACGTGCTCCTTCAGCTCGTCGATGAGCGCCGGAGAAGGCGTCACACCTTCCTTGAGCGTCACGAACGCGGCCACTGACTGGCCTTTGATTTCGTGAACCCGGCCCACGACGGCCGCCTCGGCCACCTTCGGATGGTCGACCAGCGCGCTCTCCACCTCCATCGTGCCGATGCGGTGTCCAGCAACGTTCAGCACATCGTCTACGCGTCCGAGCAGCCAGTAGTCGCCGTCGCCATCGACGCGCGCGCCGTCACCCGTGAAGTAGACGCCGTCGGCCCACCGTGTCCAGTACTGCTGAGCGAAGCGCTCCGGGTCGCCATAGATGCCGCGAAGCATGCCGGGCCAGGGCCGCGTGATGGCCAGCAGGCCACCACCCTGCTCCACCCGCGCTCCCGCCGATGTTCTCACCTCCGCCGTGATGCCCGGGAATGGCTTGGTGGCCGATCCAGGTTTGAGAGTGGTGAGACCAGGCAGGGGGCTGATCAGAATATGTCCGGTTTCCGTCTGCCACCAGGTATCGACAATTGGACACCGCTCTCTGCCGATGTGCTCCTGGTACCACATCCAGGCTTCAGGGTTGATGGGCTCACCCACCGATCCGAGCAGCCGCAACGAGCTCAGGTCGTGTTTGGCGGGCCACTCCGTACCCCATTTCATGAACGCGCGGATGGCCGTCGGGGCGGTGTAGAGAATCGAGACGCCGTGGCGCTCGATCAGGTCCCAGAACCTGTCGCGCTCCGGCCAGTCGGGAGCGCCTTCGTACATCAACAGCGTCGCGCCGTTGGCGAGGGGACCGTAAACCACGTAGCTGTGTCCGGTCACCCAGCCCAAATCGGCCGTGCACCAGTACACGTCGTCGTCGCGGAGGTCGAAGACCCACTTGGTCGTGGCATACACGCCGACCAGATAGCCGCCGGTGGTGTGCACGATCCCCTTGGGCTTGCCTGTCGTGCCGGACGTGTAAAGGACGTACAGCATGTCTTCGGCATCCATCGGCTCAGGAACGCACACCGCGTCGGCATCCTGCATCAGCCGGTGGTACCAGTGATCGCGTCCCTCGGTGACGTGAATGGGGAACGACTCGCGCGCCTGGCGCTGGACGATGACGACGTTCCGGATGGAGGGCGTGTCGCGCAAGGCCTCGTCGGCCGTCTGTTTGAGGGGCACGATGCCGCCGCGGCGGAAGCCGCCGTCGGCGGTAATGAGCAGCGACGCCTGGCAGTCGTTGATGCGATCGCGCAACGCCTCGGCACTGAACCCGCCGAACACGACATTGTGAACAGCCCCGATGCGGGCGCAGGCCAGCATGGCGATCGCCAGCTCGGGGATGACCGGCATGTACATCGCGACGCGATCGCCCTTGCCGATGCCGAGCCCTTTCATCACGTTCGCGAACTGGCACACGCGCCGGTGCAGGTCGAAATAGGTGAAGGTCCGGTAGTCGCCGGGCTCGCCCTCCCAGATGAGCGCCGCCTTGTTGCGCCGCCCCGCGCGGATGTGACGATCGAGGCAATTGACGCTGACGTTCAGTTGACCGCCCACGAACCACCGCGCGTGCGGCGGTTGCCAATCGAGCACCTGCGTCCACGGCTTCGACCACTCGAGCTCACCCGCCAAGCCAGCCCAGAACGCCTCCGGATCTGCCGCCGCCCGGCTGTACACATCAGGGTCGCGAGCAAGAGCGGTTGTCTGCCACTCACGAGACGGAGGGAAGACCCGCCCCTCCTGGAGCAGCGCGTTGATTTCAGGCTTGTCGTGGTCGGACATCTATCGTCCTCTTCAACGTAAATCAGGACTGGAGGGCTGGCGGCGGAGTCTTCTTCCGGAACCAGGCATAGCCCAGCAGCGCTCCGAGCATACTGAACACCGCAAAGACCGGCAGCGTGAAGGCTCCGATGAGCAGCACGAGTGTGCGTCCGCTCTGCAAACCGGACAGGCGTTCGCGCATCTGGGGCGGAATCTGCGGGTCCTCGAGCATCGCCCGAAACTGGGCCTGCATGGCTTCGCCCGAGACGCTGAAGAGCAACGACGTCGCCAGCATGGAGATCAGGCCGCCGACTGCACCGGCGATGAGCCCGCCAAGTACGGCCTCACCCACGTCCAGTTCGACCGCACCACCCTGGCGTTGCAGGTAGACGGTCAACACGCCACCAACGACGACCCAGAGACAGCAGCACAGGTTGCCGAGGTTGACGAGGGGCAGCGACGACAGCACGCCGATGAACAGTCCACCAAGCAGCGCGGGTTGAAAACGTTTCATCGGATGTCAGCGGTGCGCCAGGCCACCGTGCGAGCTCAGTCGTAGTATTCGCGGCCGAGGTGCGTGATGAGCTCCTCGCCCTGCATATAGCGCAGGGTGTTCTTGAGCTTCATCAGCTGGATGAACAAATCGTGCTCGGGGTAGAGGCCGGGCGCGTACATCGGACTCTTGAAGTAGAACGAGAGCCACTCCTGTATCCCTGACATGCCCGCACGCCGCGCCAGGTCCATGAACAGTGCCGCGTCCAGCACGATCGGCGCCGCAAGGATGCTGTCGCGGCAGAGGAAATTGATCTTGAGCTGCATCTTGTAGCCCAGCCAGCCCACCAGATCGATGTTGTCCCAGCCTTCTTTCGCATCACCGCGAGGCTTGTAGTAGTTGATGCGCACCACGTGGTGCAGATCCTTGTAGAGATCGGGATACAAGGTGGGCTGCAGAATGAAATCGAGGACAGACTTCTTGCTCTCCTCTTTCGTCTTGAACGACTCGGGATCGTCGAGCACCTCGCCGTCGCGGTTGCCCAGAATGTTGGTGGAGTACCAGCCCTCGATGCCGAGCAGTCGGGCTTTCATTCCCGGCGCGATGATCGTCTTGATGAGCGTCTGCCCGGTCTTCAGGTCTTTTCCCGCCAGGGGCGATCCGGTCTTCTGGGCAAGCTCGAGCAAGGCCGGGATATCGGCACTCAGATTGGGCGCGGCGTTGATATAGGGGATGCCCTCGCGAATGGCGGCATACGCGTAAATCATGCTGGAAGGAATGGACGGGTCGTTGTCCTCCAGCCCCTTTTCGAGCGCGGCCACCGACTGGTGTGCGGCAGTCTCGGTGAGGAAGATCTCAGTGCTTCCGCACCAGGCGAGCACCAGTCGATCGAGCTTGTGCTCTGCCTTGAAGCGCCGCATGTCCTCTATGAGCTGCTCGGCCAGGTCCTTCTTGTTCTTGCCCTTCTTCACGTTCGGGCCATCGAGGCGCTTCACGTACTGACGATCGAACACGGCGGGCATCGGCTCGATCGCCGTCAACTCGTCCTTGATGGAGTCGAGCAGCGCCGGCTCGAGGACGCCAGCGGTCTGCGCCGCTTCGTAGCAGTTGTCGTTGAAGATGTCCCAGCCGCCAAACACGATGTCGTCGAGGCCGACGAGCGGCACGAAATCCTTGATGAGAGGGGCGCGACCCTCGGTCCGCTTGCCGAGACGGATGGTCCCCATCTGGGTCAGCGACCCAATAGGCTTGGCCAGTCCTTTGCGGATTGCCATGACCCCGGCGATCGTCGTCGTGCTGACGGCCCCGAGGCCAACGAGAAGAATGCCGAGCTTGCCACCGGCAGGAGCAACAGACAAACCTTTAGTCACGGCCGAAAACTATATCATCCGAGGTACTCCGATGTGGCACTGGCTCAGGAAGGCACCGCCGCCGTACGAGGCAGCCTTGGCGATGATCGGGGTCAAGGCCGGACAGCGCGTGCTCGTTCTCGATGCCGGCTATCCACGCCTGGCGGGAGAACTCGCGCGAGTCACTGGGCTCAACGGCCTCACACAGGTCTGGGCCAGGGAGCAGGACCGGGCGGCCACCGACGCTGCGGCCGCGGAGGCTGGCGCGCTCATCGACTTCGTGGTGCGCGACGCGGTTCCGACTCCGCAACCCGGCACGTTCGATCTCGCCATCTGGGTCGCACCACTCGCGGCGGTCGAGGCGGATCGGCGCCTCACCCGGACACACGACGCGCTCCACATGCTCCGACCCGGAGGCCGCATCATCGTCATCGACGACACGCGGCCGACGGGAGGCTTCTCGCGGTCGCGCCCAAGCGCTGTCGGCAGCGAACAGGTAGTGGCGTTGATGGCGGCCGCCGGCGCGCTCGCCAGCCGCGCGCTCGGAGCGATTGATGGGCTCACCTACTACGAGGGGCAACAAAACCGACAGGCCGCCGATTCGGGCTAGTATTCCCACGCGTGTCTGTCTGGTCGATCGCACTCGGTCTCTCTGTGCTCGGCAGCGTCGGGGGTCTGCTGGTCGCCGCAATCATCCTCTTCTTCGATCACGACGTGCGGATACGCGCCGTGCCCTGGCTCGTCTCGTACGCCGTCGGCACACTCCTTGGCGCCGCCCTGCTCGGACTCACCCCCGAGGCGCTCCAAACGCTCGCCCCTTCGACGGCGCTCGGGACGCTGCTCGCGGGCATCCTGACCTTCTTCGTCCTCGAGAAGCTCGTCTTGTGGCGGCATTGCCACGACGAACACGAGTGCAGCGTGCACCGGACAACCGCCACCCTCGTGATCGTCGGAGACGCGGTGCACACCTTCGTCGACGGTGTCGTGATTGCCGCGGCGGTGCTGGTCTCGGTTCCGCTCGGTGTCACAACGGCACTGGCCATCATCGCGCACGAGATCCCGCAGGAAGCTGGCGACTTCGCCATCCTGCTCACGGCGGGCTACTCGCGATCGCGTGCCCTACTCCTGAACCTCTCCTCAGCCATTGGCGGCATTCTCGGCGCGGTAGCAATGCTGGCCTTCGGCAGCCAGGCACCTCGACTGGTTCCGTACGTGCTGGCCTTCGCGGCCGGCAACTTCATGTATGTCGCCATGGCAGACCTCATCCCGACCCTGCATCGGGGGCACCTCGACAGAAACGCCGTTCGGCAGGTGGCCCTCATCAGTCTGGGAGTGCTGACGATCGCATTTCTTTGACGAATCTGCGCTGACGTCACCCGACGGCGACGTACGACCCGGCGCTTGCGCCAATTGAGGCTGCGGCCAGCCGCTCCCCCCATGGCACCTCGTTTGCTCCGTCAACCTGTCGTCAGCCTGCCTGCGGTGGTCATGATGAGAAACTGGGTTATCTGTGCAATCGCCCTCCCGGCGTTGCTCTGCGCCCTTCCCGCGGCGGCCGCGCAAGTCGCCGATTCGGATCTTGCCGAGCGGGTCACGGACACCGTGCACCACTACCCGAAATTCAGCATTTTCGACGACGTGAACGTCGCAGTGAATAACAGGGTGGTGACGCTGACGGGACGCGTGACGACGTCACAGAAGCGCGAAGAACTGGGCGAGCGTGCCGGCAGAATCGACGGGGTGAAGTCTGTGTCCAATGACATCGGCGTGCTGCCCCCGTCTGCAGTCGACCAACGGCTACGGGCGCAAGTCGCCAGCGCGATCTACAACCATCCCGCCTTTTGGCGGTACGCCGAGCTCCTCAATCCTCCGATCCACATCGTCATCGAAAACCAGCGAATCGTTCTGACCGGAGACGTCGAGTCCCCTGTCGACCGGACGTTGGCCTACTCGCTCGCGCAGGTGGATGGCGCAATCAGCGTGACAAACCAGCTCAGGGTCGGACGCCGGTGAAGGCCATCCGGCCCTGCAATTCGAAACTTCTGATCGAACGTCGGCGTAACCTCAGGTGGGACAAACGATTGGCCGCCGGTGAGCGTCCAACGTGCATGACGCGACCGGGCAGGCTTATGCGATTAGAGCGAATTCGACCAGTTCTACTCCTGACGTCACTCGTGATCGGCCTATGGGTCGTCGCCATGGCGGCCCAGGGGGGCGGCGGGGGCAGGGCCGGCGGAGCGGGGCGCGGACAGGGGGGCCCAGGCGGAGGGGCAGGCGGCGGGCGAGGCGGCTTCGGCCAGGGCCCAGCTGGCGGCCCGGGCGGCCCCGGCGGTGGGCGGGGCGGACCAGCGCGCGACAGCGCGGCAGTCACGGCTGTCGGCACCGGCACTATCAGCGGCATGGTCGTGCTCGATGGAGGTTCACCTGCGCGCCGGGCGCGGGTCACCCTCAACGCGCCCGAACTGCGTGGGGGGCGCTCCGCAGTGACTGACGATGCCGGGCGATTCACATTTCCGGCGCTGCCCGCTGGACGCTTCACGATGACGGCCTCCAAGCCGGGATTCGTCGACAACAGCTATGGCGCCAAGAAGCCCGGCCGGCCTGGCACTCCGATTCAACTGGCAGATGGACAGAAGCTCGAGCGAGCGGTGATCACACTGCCGCGTGGCAGCGTGCTCACCGGCATCGTGGTCGACGAGCGCGGCGAGCCCTCGGCCGGAACGCCCGTGCGTGCGCTCCGATTCGTCAGTCAGACCGGCGAGCGGACCCTCCAGTCGGCCGGGCAGGATCAGACTGACGACCGGGGCATGTACCGCATCTACCAGCTCCAGCCCGGCGACTACATCGTCACGGCTTCCCCACGAAATGTCTCGGGCGGCGACTTCGCACAAGCCATTGCCACGCAGGTCAGCGCGCTCGTGCAGCAGGCACAGTCCAATCCGCAGACGAGCGGCCTGCTCGCGGGCCTTGCCGGTGGCGGTGGACAGAACGCCATCGCCGATCGTGTGGCGCAGCTCCAGCAGCAGTTGGCACAGGGGGCGCCGGAACAGGCGGTGGCCTACGCACCCGTTTATTACCCCGGCACGGCAACGGCATCGGCCGCAACCACCGTCACGCTCGGTGTGGCCGAGGAGCGCGCCGGCGTCGACTTTCAGCTGCAACTAGTCCCGACGTCGAAGGTGGAGGGCACTGTCACGTCTTTCGACGGCACATTGCCGCAGGGCACGCAGGTGTCGCTCATCAGCGCCGACAAGGCCACGCCGGCCGGAATTGTGGGCACCAGTGTCACGCGCGTCGACCAGACAGGCCACTTCAGATTCGCGGGCATCACGCCAGGCGATTACACGTTGCAGGCTCGCGCGACGGTCCGCGATGCCACTGCTGCCAACGATGCACAAGTGCAGGGACGTGGCGGCCGCGGCGGACCTGGGGGACCCGGGGGAGGAGCAATCCTGCAGGTGCTGTGGGCGTCGGTCGCCGTGTCGGTTGCAGGCCAGGACCTAGCCGACCTCGGGTTGAGCCTGCAGCCCGGCATGAGTGTCCAGGGACGTGTCGAGTTCCACGGGACGCAGCCACCCGCCGATCTGACGCGCGTGCGGGTCTCGCTGACGCCGCGCGGCTCGCAGGGATTTCAGATTGGCGGAATCGCTCCCGTCCAGGCCGACGCCTCCGGTCATTTCAGCGTGATGGGCGTCGCTCCAGGTCGATATGTGTTGAACGCGTCGGTCGCGGGAGCCGGGGCCGCAGCAAGTCAACAGGCCGCTGTGGGGCGAGGCGCTGGAGCTCCAGCGGCCGGGGGACGGGGCGGGGGGGCTGGTGCCGGGGGCGGGTTGGCGAACGGCCAGTGGCGGCTGAAGTCAGCGGTTGTCGACGGACGCGATGTCCTCGACTTTCCGCTCGAGATCGGGCCCGGGCAGGAAGTGGCCAGTGCGCTGCTGACATTCACCGACAAGTCGCAGCAGCTTTCGGGCACGATTCAGGACACGGCGGGTAGGCCGACGGCAGACTTCGCCATTATTGTGTTCCCGTCGGACAAGCGCTACTGGCTGCCGCAATCGCGCCGCATCCTCTCGACGCGGCCAGATACAGACGGCAAGTTCACGTTCGGTTCGCTCCCTGAGGGCGATTATCGCCTCACGGCCGTAACCGACGTGGAGCCCGGCGAGTGGTACGACCCGGCATTTCTCACCCAGCTCCTGCAGGCGTCAATCCCAGTCAGCATTGTCGAGGGTGACAAGAAAGTGCAGAACATCAGGTTAGCCGGAGGGTAGTCGCCTGCCAGCGGCGACAGCGTGGCGGCGCTTGGCCCTCGAAATAGTGATCCAGATCAGGGTCGCAAGCACCGCGACGGCGGCCCCGAAAGCGCCGGCAAACAGCCACAGGGTGCGGTACAGGATGGACTCGGAGTCCATGCGCACTTCCATCCGCAGCGGCTGACCGGCCCGTCGGTCCGAGAGCCGCTGCTCCCACGTCAGAATGTTGCCTCTGTCGGGCTCCCCATTCGCGCCCGTCTCCAGCCGCTTCACATTGTGGAAGACGATCCGGCTTGGAAGGTGCAGCTTGAAAGCCACCAATTCCGAGCCATCCCAGTTGACTGCCCCCGGATTGCCGGCCGCGCTCGCACCCAACTCCTGCTCGAAGTGGAGCAGCTTGCCATCGCGGCTGAATGCATAGGTCGCCCACGACAGAATGCCGCAGCTCTTCAAGCGCATGACATCCGGCGTCGCGATGCGCACCTGCACGAACCGCCGGCCGCGTCGAATCCACGGCTGTCCCACGCGCACATCGGGGCACTGGGCGGCGACGAACAGCGCGCGAATCTGATCGCGCTCCACGCGCGCATGAAGCGCCGGATCGAGAGGCGCGCCGTGCAGCGCGACGAGCGCCGGCACCGATGAATCGATCACGAGCGTGGCGGCGCCATTCACGCCGAGATAGAGCTGCTCTTCGTATTCGTACTGCCGGCCCAGCGGGTTGCTGCACGACCCGGCAAAGGTGAGCGCGAGCAGCACCATCGCGGACGCGGCGATCCGGTCAAACATCGCCCGAATGATATACTGCGTTTCCCGCATCGCTCGTGGCAGTGAAATCCCCGGTCACACCTTCACACGTGCCTCGCCTCTTTCTCATTGACGGCAGTTCTCAGATGTACCGCGCGTATCACGCGATCCGCGGACTGACAGGCCCGGACGGCCGCTCGACCAACGCGGTCTATGGCTTCACGACGATGCTGCGCAAGCTGCTCGCCGACCATTCACCCGAGTTCATCGTCGCCTCATTCGACCTCGCGGGTCCGACGTTCAGAGACGACATGGTCACCGACTACAAGGCGAATCGGACGCCGATGCCGTCCGATCTGGCCGAGCAGGTCCCGCTCGTCCGCGAGGCTTGCGAAGCGATGGGCGTGCCCATCCTGACATCCGAGCGCTATGAGGCCGACGATGTGATTGGGACATTGGCCGTTCAGGCCAGCGCCGCCGGGTTCGAGGTGGCGATCGTCACGGGCGACAAGGACTTCTTTCAGCTGGTGACAGCCGGAATTCGGGTGTTCAACCCCCGCGATGAGGGCACGTGGTACGACGCGGAGGGCGTCGTGACCAAGCTCGGCGTGCGGCCCGACCAGGTTCTGGACGTCATGGCCCTGATGGGCGACAGCATCGACAACATCAAGGGCGTGCCTGGCATCGGCGAGAAGGGGGCGCGCGAGCTGATTGCCACTTACGGCACGCTCGACGCACTGATCGAACAGGCGGCCTCGCTCCCGCAGAAGCGCTACCGCGAGGCGCTGATGGCTCATGCCGACTCGGCGCGATCGAGCCGCGAGCTGGCGCGCATCTGCACGGACGTGCCGGTGACGTTCGATTCCGAGGCGTTTCGCTATCGCGGGCCATCGCACGAGCGCTGCTACGCCCTGTTCTCGCTGCTCGGCTTCCGCGCCCTGTCGCAGGAGTTCGCGCCGACGGCAGAGTCGGTGACCCGCGACTACGTCGTGATCACGTCGCTCGAGCAGATCGACACGCTTTCCGCCACGTTACGAGCCGCTGGCCGGATCGGGATCGCGATCGTCGCGAGCGAGCCGTCCGCCATTCGCGCCGACATCATCGGGATCGCCGTGGCCTGGAAGCCGGGTACCGCCGCCTACATCCCGATCGGTCATTCCGGGCTGACCGACCAGCCGAACATGCCAGACCGCGAGGTGTTCGCGCGGCTGCGTGCGGTGCTCGAGGACTCGAGCGTGGCAAAGGTCGGCCACGACCTCAAGACGGCCAACATCCTGCTGGGGCGGCAGCGCGTGATGCTCGCGGGCGACGAGCTCGACATCATGATCGCGAGTTACCTGGTCGATGCGACGCGGTCGAGCCATGCCATCGAAGGTCTGGCCCTCGAACGCGCCGGCTACCGGGCGCAGACCGATCAGGACGTCCTTGGGAAGGGCAGCAGAGCGCTCGCGTGGGCGGCGGTGCCGCCCGAGTCACTCGTGACGCTGGCGGCAGAACGCGCGGACCTGCCGCTGACGCTATCGACAGGGCTGCTCGAGGATCTGCGGCGCGAGGGGCTCGACCAGGTGTATCAATCCATCGAGCAGCCCCTTATTCCTATCCTGGCCGACCTCGAGCGATGCGGCGTGAAGGTGGACGTGGCGGCGCTCAGCGTGCTCGCCCGGTCGATGCAGACGCAGCTCGACGACCTGACTCGAGAAATTTTCCGTCACGCCGGCGGCGAGTTCAACATCAACTCACCCCGCCAGTTGTCAGAAGTGCTTTTCGAACGGCTGAACCTGCAGCCTTCGAAGAAGACAGGTAAGACCCGGGTTGTCTCGACGGCACGCGACGTTCTCGAGGAACTGGCGTCGGTGCACGAACTGCCGGCGCTCGTGCTCAAGTGGCGCGAGGTTCAAAAACTGAAGGGCACTTATGTGGACGCGCTGCCCGCGATGGTCAGCCCTCTCAGCGGACGCGTGCACACCACCTTCAATCAGGCCGTGGCCGCCACCGGCCGGCTCAGCAGCAGCGACCCGAATCTGCAGAACATCCCGATTCGCACCCCGCTCGGACGCGAGATCCGGGCGGCGTTCATCGCGGAGCCAGGCTTCGCCCTCATCTCGGCCGACTACTCGCAAATCGAACTACGGGTGCTTGCGCACCTCTCCGGCGACGAAGCGCTCACCGAGGCCTTCCAGCAGGGGATCGATATTCATGACCGGACCGCGGACCGCGTGTTCGGGGGCCCCGACGGACCACTGCAACTGGACCCGCACGAGCTTCGCCGGCGGGCAAAGATCATCAACTACGCCCTTCTCTACGGCAAGACGGCCTTTACGCTCGCCAAGGACATCGGCGTGCCCCAGCAGGCGGCTCAGGAGTTCATCGACGCCTATTTCGCCGGGTTCCCGGGTGTCCGCGGCTTCATCGATCGCACGCTGGCCGAGGCCCGCACCAGCGGGGTCGTGCGCACGGCCACAGGCCGCCGGCGCCTGGTGCCGGAGCTGACCAGCCGGAACGGCCAAATCAGGGCCGCGGCAGAACGGGAAGCGGTCAACATGCCGATTCAGGGCACCGCCGCCGATATTCTCAAGCTCGCGATGATCGGCATCCGCCGCACGCTCCACGACTGGAACGGCGGCAGGCCAGACCCAGCCCGCATGATCCTGACCGTCCACGACGAGCTGCTTTTCGAAGCGCCTGAGGCACAGGCGGCCGAGATCGCCCACCTCGTTCAGGGGGTGATGCAACAGGCATTTGCCTTGTCTGTGCCACTCACGGCGGACGTAGGCGTGGGCCGGAACTGGAAGGAAGCGAAGCCCTAGGGCCTTATAATCGGTTTTCGTGCCCGTACCTATCATCCTGCCGCGAGCAGACCACAAGATTTCGCGCAAGGATATCGACTCGGAAGCGCTGAAAGTCCTCTACCGGCTTCACGAGCACCATTACGTCGCCTACCTGGTTGGGGGCAGCGTCCGCGACCTGCTCCTGGGGCGACGTCCAAAAGATTTCGACATCGGCACCGACGCCCACCCGTATCAGATCAAGAAGCTGTTCAGGAACTGCTGGATCATCGGCCGACGCTTCCGGCTCGCCCACGTCAAGTTCGGCCCCAAGACCATCGAAGTCGCCACTTTCCGCCGCGTGGTCCCGGAACCGGCTTCGGACACTCCGGACGGCGAGCCCGACACCCGCCCCGTTGTCGCGGCGTCGGTCCCAGAGGGGGCCGATCAGGGGATGATTCATCGCGACAACACCTTCGGCACGCCGGAAGAAGACGCATTCAGGCGCGACTTCACGATCAACGGCCTGTTCTACGACATCGCCACGTTTTCGGTGATCGACTACGTGGGAGGGCTGGAGGATCTGGACAAGCGGGTCGTGAGGTCGATTGGCGACCCCCGCGTGCGGTTTGTCGAGGATCCGGTCCGGATGATTCGCGCGATCGTGATGGCGAGCCGGCTGGGCTTCGACCTGGACCTGCTGGTGACCGAAGCAATTGCAGAACATCGCGAGCTGATCGCCCAAGCCTCGCCGGCGCGACTCCTCGAGGAGTACTACAAGATTCTACGGTCAGGCTGTGCGGAGGCAACGTTCCGGGCGCTCGGCCGCGCGCGACTGCTCGAGCTCATCACTCCCGAGCTCAGGCATCCGCCCGAAGCCCTGTGGGATACGCTCGCCCGGCTCGACAGCTACAGGCAGCAGTTCCCCTCGGCGCCGCCTGAGCTGACCAACACCATGCTCATCGGCGCTCTGCTCATTCCCACGGGATTGCTGGAGAAACGCGCACCGACCTCTGCGCGGGATCCACACGGAGACCGAATCAACTTCGGCATCCTGCCGATCGCGCGACGCGACATGGAACGGCTCCGGCACATCCTGCAGATGGTGCCGCGGCTGATTGACGCGGCACTCCCGCCTAGAGTCGCGCGGGGAATCATGCATCGGCCCGCCTTCCCAGACACGCTTCTCTGGCTCGAGATATTCAGCGACGTCCCGGAGCAGGTCGAGCAGTGGAAACAGGCCAGCCAGGCCAAGGCTCACGCACCCGACGCCGGCCCAGACAACGACCCACTCCAGCCCGACGAGATTCCGACCGGGCCCCCGAGACGCCGGCGCCGCAGGCGACGCCGCGGGCGAAGCAGCCCGCGGCCCGAAAACACCTGACGCTCAGCCGTGCTTGCGCTCGAACTCCTTCATGAAGTGAACAAGCGCGGTGACACCTTCCTCGGGGAAGGCGTTGTAGATCGAGGCCCGCAGCCCTCCCACCGAGCGATGGCCCTTGAGCCCATCAAACCCAGCGGCGGTCACTTCCTTCACGAACAGCTTCTCGAGCTCCTCACTGGGTAACCGGAAGGTGACGTTCATCCTCGAACGGCTGTCGGCATTGGCATGCGGCCGCCAGAAAGGTGTGCGGTCGAGCTCGTCGTACAGGATCTTCGCCTTACGCTCGTTCACGACCGCCATGGCATCGAGACCGCCGTTGCTGACCAGCCATTTCAGGACCAGTCGCAGGATGTAAATGCCGAACACCGGCGGCGTGTTGTAGAGCGAGCCGTTATCTGCGAGCAGCTTGTAATTCAGCATGCTCGGCAGCGTGTCGGCCGACCGCGCCAGCAGGTCTTCACGGACGATGACGACCGTGACGCCCGAAGGCCCCAGGTTTTTTTGAGCACCGGCATAGATCAGACCGAACCTGGAGACATCGATCGGCTTTGAATAAATATCCGATGAGGCGTCACAGACGAGCGGCACCGCGCCGGTGTCGGGCACGGTCGACCACTGTGTGCCGAAGATCGTGTTGTTCGACGTCATGTGGACGTAGGCGGCGCTCGGGGTGAGCTGCAGATCGCCCTGCGCGGGGACGCGCTTGAACCCGTCAGCCTCGGTCGAGGCCGCCACGTTCGTCTGCCCCACCCGCTTGGCCTCTTTCAGCGCCTTCTTCGACCAGTCGCCGGTGATGATGTAGTCGGCCGACGCGCCCTGGGTCAGCAAGTTCATGGGCACCATCGAGAACTGCAGGCTGGCCCCGCCCTGCAGGAACAGCACTTTGTAGTTGTCGGGAATCCGGCCCAGGGTCCGCAGGTCGGCTTCGGCACCTTGAATGATTTCGTCGAACGGCTTCGACCGGTGACTGATCTCCATCACCGACATCCCGACATTCGGGAGAGCAATCAGATCGCGTTGCGCTTCTTCGAGCACCGGCAGCGGCAGCACAGCCGGCCCTGCTGAGAAGTTATAGATGCGAGACATAGAGGATGAGTCCTTGATCCTGGGTGCCAGGCGGAGAGCGAACGCGGCTCGATCGCCTCTGCCGGAGCGTCATGTAATGCCCTGATGATTTCACGAACCGCCGGGCCGACGCGAGTTCCCACCCGTCAGCCCCAAGCCCCAAGCCCCGAGCCCCGCGCGTAGGCCGTAAGCCGTAAGCCGTCTTAAATCAGATGCACCAACAGGCCGTCGCGGAGCTTCGGCTCGAACCATGTCGATTTTGGCGGCATGATGCCGCCCGCGTCCGCAATGCTCATCAGGTCGGCAATGCTGACCGGGTGGAGGGCGAACGCAATGGCGGCGTGCCCTTCGTTGACGAGGCGTTCCAGTTCGGCTGTGCCCCGGATCCCGCCGACGAAGTCGATCCGCTTATCGCTGCGGGGGTCCCCCACCTGGAGCAGAGGCTCGAGCACGCGTGTCTGAAGCACTTCCACGTCGAGGCTGTCGGCCCGAGAGGCGCCAGGCGCAGGCGACGGCAGAGGCATGGAGTACCAACGGGCACCGAGAAAGAACGACACCATCCCAGGTCCCACGGGCGTAGCGGCGCCCGGCTGCACGTCGCCGACGGCCTGGAGCGCGGCGAGCAGCGACTCGACCGAGTGGCCAGCCAGATCCTTCACGACGCGGTTGTAGGGCAGAATCTGCATCTGATCGTCGGGAAAGGCGACGGCCACGAACTGCTCGGCGTCGGCTGTCCTCGCGTTGCCTGAGGCGAGCGCCTGCCTTGCACGGGCCGCACTGGCGGCGCGATGGTGCCCGTCGGCGATATAGAGCGCGTCGAGGGCGCCAAAGGCGGCGACGAGCGCGTCGCGATCGGCCCCGGTAACCTGCCACACGGTATGGACCACGCCATCAGAAGCGACCACGTCGTAGGTGGGAACGCGCTGTGAGACGCGTGCCGTAATCTCGTTGATTGCGGCAGAGGCGCGATAGGTCAGGAACACCAGGCCGGTCTGCGCGCGCAGTTCGGTGATGTGCCGGGTGCGGTCGTCTTCCTTGTCCTTGCGCGTCTTCTCGTGCTTCTTGACCAGCCCGCGTTCGTACTCATCCACGGCGAAGCACCCGGCCAGCCCGGTCTGCTCGTGCGTCCCCATGCGCAGCCGATAGCAGTAGAGCGAGGGCTCGTCCTCCATCAGCATGGGAGCCGACCGCTTCAGCTCCTCGAAATTTCGTACCGCCTGTTCGTACACCACCGCGTCGTACGGGTTGGTGCCAGCCGGCAGATCGATTTCCGAGCGGGTCACGTGCAGGAACGACAGCGGATTGCCGCTGGCGAGCGTCCGCGCTTCGTCGGTGTTGATCACATCGTAGGGCACGGACGCCACGCGGGCGGCCACATCAGGAGCCGGACGCAGAGCCCGGAAGGGAAACAGTGCAGACATCTGGTTCAGGCGCCGCGGTCAGCGCGACGATGGTTTTGCGGTTGCGAGAGTCGAGACGGGGGCCGGCGACAGTCTGCGCGTGAGCTCGGCAAGCGCCTCGTCGCGCTCCCGGCGGAATTGCGGCAGATCTGCCGCGGCGAGAGGGTCGCCCGCGGCCATGCGGCTGAATGCCGTCAGCGGGTTTACGTAGATTCCGTTCTTGATGATCCGGTAGTCGAGATGCGGGCCTGTCGCGGTGCCAGTCTGCCCCACGCGGCCGATGAGGGCCCCCTGGTCGACATGGGCACCGACGCGGACGCCCGGGCCGAACGCCGAGAGGTGCAGGTAGGCGGTCTCGTAGCCGCCGGCGTGCCGAATCCTCACCATGCGTCCCGCTTCACCGGACCAGCCGGCCACTTCCACGACGCCCGAGGCGACGGCGTTGACGGCGGTGCCAAAGGGCGCGCCGAAATCAACGCCTAGATGCGGGCGGTTGATGCCGAGCACCGGATGGAACCGGTTGTTGGAGAACGCGGACGTCACGCGCGGGCTGAACGGCAGCGGCGACTTGAGGAACGGCCGCCGGAGCGATCGGCCCTGCTCGTCGTACCACGATGGCTTCCCGTCCTCGCCCAGATGACGGAATGCCATGACACGACGGCCACCGGTATGCAGCACCGCGCCATGGATGTCGCCGTAGCCGACGAAATCGCCGTTGCGGGTGGCGCGGTCGAAGAGCACATCGACGCGATCGCCCAGGTGCAGGTCGGAGTTGAAGTCGAACTGACCGGCAAAGATGTCTGCCAGCTGAAGCGGGAGCTGGATATTCTCGCCGTTGGCGTCGAACGCGCCGATGAGCGAGCTTGTCTCGCGGGAAATCTGGGCCGAGCTGACGGCCAGCTGGTATTCACGAGGCAGCGTGACGACTTCGACCTCGAGCGACGTGGCCGCTTCGCGGGGGCCGTCGCGGAACGCGACGCGCAGCAGATTGTCCGCATCGATCTGATAGCGGAACTCGCGAAACAGCCCATCGAGGGTCCGGGTCACCCAGTAGGCCCGATCCGCACGGATTTCCCTGGGATTGAAGACGCCGCGGACGGCGTTGACCACCGAGGACGTCAGCTCAGCCGAGACCTGCTGCTGCCGGAGCAGGCTCTCGAGCGTCGCGTCCTGCGGGACGATCGACTCAACCGTGGTGCGATCCGGTCCAAGCTCCACGTCGTGGCCCAAAACAGGCGACGTGAACGTCAACAATGGCTGGCAGGAGACAAGCAGGCCGGCGGCAAGGAGAGACAGATGTCTGGCTTGAATTCGCATCGCTGAGGAACAGGCATTGTAACGCAAAGCAGAGGGTGACCGACAGGTGGCGACCGAGGGGCCGCTTCCGGGGCAAACACTACAGTTACGACCGGTTACGGCCGACGGCTTACGGGGCGCTCAACAAAAAAAGGGCGGGCGCTCGTGCGCCCGCCCTCATCCGCATCCCCGGGGGGATGCGCGTAACTACCTGCCGCCGACCGGCACGACGACACCAAACCAGAAGCGGGTGACGTTGGTCGTGTCGAACTCGTTGTGGATCCTCAGGAAATCAACCTGCGCGCGGAGGTTGAGCTGAGGACTGACCGCGAAGTTCGCGCCGAATCCAGGGGCGAAGGACACGTCGGTGGTGTTGCACGCCGAGCAGTCCGACACGCTCTGGTGAGTGGCGCCAATGAGGAACTGTGCGAACGGCGAGAAGGCTGCCGGCTTGCCGCCGACACGCACGCCGCCCATGTACGAGGACACACTCCCGAAATCGAAGTGGTGCCAGCCGAGATCGCCAACGAGGCTGACGTCTACCTGTCTGGCCGATTTGACCACACTGGCGTAGTCGACAGTGAAGCCGACCCCTGTGTTGTCGGTGTCGTGCAGGAATGAAATGCCGGCCCCGAGTTGACCCTGGGCGGCCGCAGGTGCTGCCATGGAAAGAATAAGAGCGGAACCAATCACGAACGATCTGACCGAATTGAACACGCTATACCTCCGAATGGCCCGGCCCGAGTGCCGAGCTCAACCTTCAAGCATAGACGAGTTCCAGACTGCCCTGGTTTGCACCACCACGATTAATTCAGCACCAAAATCGCCACAATCCCTATAACTGTCAACAACATGACGCCCGGGATGGCAAACCGCAGCCAGCGCTGCAGCGGCACTCCAGCGGCGAGGAGGATCGCCATCAGCGCCCCGTTTGTCGGAGTCAGTAGTTCCATGAGTCCGGCGCCCGTCTGATAGGCAATCACCCCCGCCAGCCTGGGCACCCCCACCAGATCGCACAGCGGCACCAGCACCGGCATCGTCAACACTGCCTGCCCGCTGACGCTCGGAACGGCTACATGCACCAGCATGTGGAACGGGATCATAAGCAGCGCTGCGGACGTGGCGCCGATATGCGCCAATGGCTGGCTCAGGCCCTGCAAGATGGTGTCGATGACTCTGCCGTCAGTCAGCACGAGCGAGATGCTGCGCGCCAGCCCTACGAGAACCGCTGCGGCCACCAGCGTTCGCATGCCCTTCAGCAGCGATTCAGATGTGCCGGTCAGCGTGAGCCCGCCGATGAGCCCGGCTGCCAGAGCCCCGACAAAAAAGCCGGCCGACAGCTCGTTGAATCCCCAACCCCAGGCGGCCGCACCATAAACATATAGGGCCATCGGCATCAGGGTGACCGCCAGTGCCGCTCCGTCACGCAGACTTGGAGCCGCGACAGCACGGCCTGCCAATGGGGCGACTGCACCGTGCGCGAGGCCGCCGACGTATCGCCGGATCCACAGCAGCCAGACGAGCGTGGCCACCACCCACATCCCCAGTCGCAGCAGCCCTCCAGACAGCGGCGGGAGCTCCGCCAGCTCGAGCGCAATTCCTGCCTGAAAAGGATTGGTGGGCCCAAACGCACTGCCGACCATCGCAGCGCCGGCGCTCATCGCCACCACCGACACGGCGTCCATCCCCAGCCGCCGCCCGAGCATGAGCAGCACCGGCACCAAGGGGATGATCTCTTCCTGCATGTTCTCGAGCGCACCCATCGAGGCAAAGAAGACGCAGACCACGGGCACCGCCAGAGCACTGCGTCGGCGGAACCTGGACAGAAACGCCGCCACGATTCGCTCCAGCGCACCGATGTCATCGAGAACGACCCAGGCGCCGCCCACGAACAGGATCACGGCGACAACGTCGGCCGCTTCGATAAATCCTCGGGGTACGGCGACGGCCGCAGCGATGGGCCCGACAGGATTTGCCGGCACCCGGTGGTACGACCCCGCTACGACGACGGCGCGCCCGGTTAACGGGTCTGGGCGGCGTTCGAATTCACCGGCCGGGACGATCCACGTCAATGCGGCGGCAGCGCCCACACACGCCAGCAGCACGATCAGTGGATGGGGCAGCCGGAGCCGTGCCACGTCAGCGATGCCCCGCCGCGCGCTCCATGAACCCCACAACCGCTCCGATCCACATCTCGTGCGTGTCTTCCAGGTGTGCCGCGTGGTCGGCACCTCGGATCACGACCAGTTGCTTCTCGGTCGTGCCCAGCCGTGCCAGCAACTTCGTCGCCTCGTCCGGCAGCACACCAGGATCGCGCTCCCCAAAAATCACGAGAGTTGGGACGGTCATCCTTTCGGGCCGCAGATCATTGAACTCATCGTCGCCCCTCAAATCGGCAGTGACCGGGTCGCTGCGTAACGCCTGATCGACGAACGCCCTCACCACCGGGGTTGGTGTGACCTTGGGCGATATGAAGTCACTGGAAGCGGCACCACGGGTGTTCGGAGCCTTCGCCGGTCGCGGCCCAGGATCGACTTCGGCAAATCGCGCGTCCGGATCGTAGGCAAAGCCAAACATCACGAGCGCCGATGCACGGGCCACGGTTGATTGCGCCGCCAGCATCGCAACCGCCGCCCCTCGCGACCACCCGACAAGCGCCGGGCGGGGTAATGCCGGATATTGCCGGCTGATCCAGGCAAGCACGTTGCTGACATCGCTCGCCGATCGTCGTGGTGTCGTCCAGCCCGAAGGATCGCGTGGCGTGGCACCGTACCCACGCAGATCAACGGCATAGGCCGCAATCCCACGTGCGGCAAACGACGCCATCACTGACCGCGGTATGCCTGGGACCTGAAGATCGAAATCGGGACGACTGCTCCACGTGCGGCCATGGACGAGCAGCAGGGTGGCCCGGGGGGCCGCGGGTCGACGAGCCCACACCGTCATCGGATGACCGTCGGACGGGACGATGAATCGCTCGGGTGCGGTTGTATCGGCAGGCGGGCTACCTGCACCGGCCACGATCGTGACGAGCAGGGCGACGAACGTTCCAGAGGCAGCAACCAGACGCCAGCTGCCGTCGTGCTTTGCCTTCGCAGCGCGATCGGCTGCTGCTCTCCCCGTCACTAGAGCGCCTCGAACGTCGAGAATCGCTCGAACCGATCGGGGTCGGGCTGCTCGGCATTTCCCGGGCGGATGCTGAGAATCACGCGGCACCCCGCCTCCTGTGCCGCCTGGAGCTCTCCGGCGACGTCGGAGATGAACATGGCGGCACCGGGCGGGCAGCCCATCGCGTCTGCGATCCGCCGGTAGCTCGATGCCGACAGCTTCGGGCCGACGGCTGTATCGAAGAACCCGGCAATCAGCGGTGTCAGGTCGCCATGTCCGGTTGACGCAAACAGGCGCCGTTGCGCCAGCTCGCTGCCCGACGAGTAGATCGCAACCACGACCCCCTCGGTCCGCCAGCGGCGGAGGGCGGGTGCGACATCGGGAAAGATCTCGCCGTGCAGCTCACCCGCCTGGTACCCCGCTTCCCAAATCCAGCCTTGCACCAGCTTGAGCGCCGGAGACTTGCGGTCGCGCGCCATGAGCCACTCGAGATACGCCTGCACCGATGCCAGACACTCCGCATCGGTCCTGGTGCTCCAGGTGGGCAGTGTCTCGCCGGCCTTCTCATCGGGTTCACGCTCCGACTGCAGCATGCTGACGAGACGACCGTAGTCGGCCGTCGAGTCGTTCCCCGCGAGCCATGCGGCGAGGCGGGCGCCGGCGAAGGGGAACAGGATGTCGTGGACGAACGCCAGCGGAGTGGTCGTGCCCTCGATGTCGAGCAGCGCGAGACGCACACCCCGTTCGGCGAGTCGCGTGCTCACACGCCGGCAGAGGGCGGCAAGTAGGCGGGACCAAAGCAAAGCGGCTGGAACTGCTGGTCGACGCCCGTGTGCGTGTAGTTGGGGCTCCAGCCTGCCGGATCTCTGAACAACCGTATCGCCCGGATGCGGCGGTCGGCACACAGGTCGAACCAGTGGTGGATCCCGGCCGGCACACGGATCAGATCTCCGGGCCCGACCTCCACGCCCATTACCGGCTGCCCCTCCGGATGGATGTGAAACACACCGCGCCCCTCGATGATGAAGCGCACTTCGTCTTCGCTGTGCCAGTGTTCGGCGTTGAAGCGGTTGAGCATGGCGTCGAGGCCGGGCGTGGTGGGAAACACGTCGATCACGTCCGCCGTGACATATCCGCCCTTGGCCTTGAGGGCGTCTATCTTCTCGGCGTAGGCCGCGAGCAGATCGTCGGCACTGGCGCCGGGCGGCACAGGCCGACTGGGCTCCGCTCGCTCGTAGTCGATGCCAAAGGGCGCGAGCAACTCGCGAACCGCCTGGTCGCCTTCGATCTTCCGGTCCAGCTCAGGGATGGTGACGATGGCCATATTGGTTTCTCCGGCCGACGGTCTCGAACAGGAACTCAAGGATTTCGACGTGCCGTTCGGCCTCTGCGAGCGTCGCACCCCAGGTATAGAGCCCATGTCCACAGAGCAGAAAGGCGTGCGCCCCGGTGTGGGCGGCAAGCTCGGCGCCCACCGCCTGCGCCAGGCGCGGCATGTCCTGATCGTTTGCGATGATCGGGACCCATTCCTGATGCTCGTGGGTCGAGATGCCGTCGAGCCCCTTCAGCATCTCGTAGCCTTCGAGCATCAGCCCGCGCTCATTGACGTGCAGATCTGAAAGTATCGTGCCCCAAACCGAGTGGGTGTGCAACACGGCGCGCGCTTCGCGGCGCCTGACGATTTCGAGGTGCAGCAGCGCCTCGGCCGATGGCCTGCCGGTGGCGCTTCCGACAACTTGCGCGTCGGCGCCGATTTCGAGGATCTCGCGGCCGGTGAGTGCGCCCTTGTGTGCCGCGCTTGGCGTAATCGCCAGTCGCAACGGGTCGAGTGAAACCACCGCACTGAAGTTGCCGCTCGTGCCGAGCACCCAGTTGCGCGCGTAGAACCGCTCACCTATGCGGGCAAGTTCCAGGGAGATGTCGCGGAATCCGCGCGGGTGTGAAGATGGCATGGTGCGTCTCGCCGATAGGGTCTCACGTTGGCCCCTCAGGCTGCTCCGCCGCCGCCATTATTGCCTGGCAGGCGGCGCCGGGGCCGTCTTCCGCGGCCAGCTCGCGCGCGATGCCGGCGCTGCGGGAGAGGACTCGTGGATCGCTGAGGAGCGCGGCGATGGATGCTGCGGCCTGGCGACCCGTATACCGGCTGGCGGGCAGCGTGGCCGCCACGCCGAGCCGTGAGACGCGAAACGCGTTATCGGGTTGGTCGTGCGCGTGCGGCACAACGAGCATCGGACACCCGGCCCGGAGCGCCTGAGCGGTCGTGCCCACACCGCCATGATGAACGATGGCCGCGGCACGAGCGAACAGCGGAGCATGCGGCGCGTACTCGGCCATGCACACATTCGACGAAGTCGGCTGCAAGCCGACAGTCGATCGTCGTCCGACGAGCAGCACGGCGCGGCGCCGTAGCCTCGTCACCGCATCGAGACTCTCTTCGTAGAAGCGTCCAGGCGCGCCCACGGCGGAGCTGCCCAGCGTGAACACAATCGGCGCGTCGCCGCTTGCGAGGAAGTCAACGACGTTGGCGGGCAGCTGGCCGTCTCCATCATGAAACGCGAAGCCGGTCAGCGTGGTGCGGAGCGGCCAGTCGGGCTGCGGCACCGCCATGACACGCGAGAAGAGCGCCAGGGTTCCGAACGGCGAGAACTGTCCTTCGAAGAGGGGGTCGCCCCGATCCGGCAGTCCGAGCTCTGCCCGGAACGTCCTGATCGGCGATGTCCACGCACGAGTCGCCATGTGACACAGCTTCAACACGCCCTTGGCAAACAGCGGTGCCACGCGCGCCACACGAACGGCGGTCGTATATGGCGAAAGAATCGGAAAATCGTGCACCGAGAAGAGCGATGTCGGTGCGAGCACAACCGAAAGCCAACGCACGCCCAGCGACTCGGCGACGAGCGGAGCCGCAAATGCCACCGGATGGCCCACGATCAGATCGGCTGTTCGTGCCGCCACGCCAAGGTCGGCAAACGAGTCTCGGAGCGCCGGGACGAGCAATTCCCTGACGATGACCTCGGTGCCGCGCGACGGGTCCATGACGCGCTCGATCAGCGCGGTGTCCGTAGGATCGACATCGGGGCGAACGGCGTGAAACCGGAGGCCGGCGCGTTCGACCACGTCGCGGTAGAAGCCGCACGTCGCGATCGTCGGCTCGTGACCAAGCGCCTTGAGTCTGGCCCCCACGGCGAGATAGGGAAACAGATCCCCGTACGAGCCCCAGCACGTCAGCAGGATCCGGAGGGACATGGCGTCAGTTTCGAGAGGATGCTGCTCTGGGCCGGCGAGGCAGCCCTCAATCAGCGGCGACGACTGCCGCCCAGGATTGACCCCAGCATCCCGCGGACGATCGAGCGGGCGAAGTTCGAGCCGACACTTCGCGCGGCGCTGCGCGCCGCCGATTCGATGATCCCCTCGTGACGCCCCCCGCGCGGCCCCGTCGAGCCGAAGATGAGATCGGTCAGCGCTCCTCCAGTCCCGGCGGCGGTCGGGGGTGGCAAAGGAGTCGTGGGCTGTTGGCCGCTGGTTGAGGGCCCGACTGGCGGCTGCTTCTCGCCGGACACGCCCGCGCGGCTTTCGGCCCGCTTCGTCAGGATTTCGTAGGCAGACTCCCGATCCACCTCCTGCTCGTAGTGGCCACCGATCACCGACTGCCGGATGACGAGGGCGCGCTCGTCCGGAGTGATGGGGCCAATGCGAGACGATGGCGGCAGGATCCAGGCGCGTTCGACGACGGTGGGACTGCCCTTCTCGTCGAGCAATGAAACCAGTGCTTCGCCAACGGCCAGCTCCGTGATCGCCTTCTGCGTGTCGAAACCTGGGTTAGCGCGCAACGTGTCGGCCGCGGTCTTGACCGCCTTCTGGTCGCGTGGCGTGAACGCCCGCAGCGCGTGCTGCACTCTGTTGCTGAGCTGAGCGAGCACCCGGTCGGGAATGTCGAGCGGGTTCTGTGTGACGAAGTAGACGCCGACGCCCTTCGACCGGATCAGCCGCACCACTTGTTCGATCTTGTCGACGAGAGCTGGGGGCGCGTCTTCGAACAGCAGATGTGCCTCGTCGAAGAAAAACACCATCCGTGGCTTCTCCGGGTCTCCCACTTCCGGGAGGTGCTCGAACAGCTCGGACAGCATCCACAGCAGAAAGCTCGCGTAGACCTTGGGCGACTGCATCAGCTGATCCGCAGACAGGATGTTCACCACCCCGCGCCCGCCCGCCGTCTGAATGAGATCCTCGATGTCGAGCATCGGCTCGCCAAAGAACTGTCCCGCCCCCTGCTGTTCGAGAGCGAGCAGCGAGCGCTGAACGGCCCCGATCGACGCCGCCGAGATGTTGCCGTAGGCGGTCGTGAACTGCTTCGCGTTGTCACCGACGTACTGGAGCATCGAACGCAGATCGCGCGCGTCGAGCAAGAGCAGCCCGTTGTCGTCCGCGATCTTGAAGACCACCGACAGCACACTTGACTGGATGTCGTTGAGATTGAACAGCCGCCCGAGGAGCAGTGGGCCCATGTCGGAGATCGTGGCGCGGACGGGATGTCCAGCTTTCGCGAACACATCCCAGAACGTCACGGGGCACGCCTCGAAGGCAGGAGCCGCAACACCCAAGCCCTCGAGCCGCTGCTTCAGTTTCGGCGTGAGTGTCCCCGGTGCCGCCAGACCGGCGAGGTCACCTTTCACGTCCGCGAGAAAGCTTGGAACGCCGATGCGCGAGAAGCCTTCTGCAAGACGCTGCAGCGTCACAGTCTTGCCCGTGCCTGTGGCGCCGGTGATCAGGCCGTGTCGGTTGGCGAGTCCCGGGAGCAGCGCCAGATCCCGGCCGTCCGGAGTGCGTGCAACGGAGATGGGGTCAATCACCCCGCTATCGTAGTGCGAAAGTCTGGGCGGAGCGCGCCGGTCGGTTAGCTCGCGTCACTCCACTCGCGCATGGCGACGACCCGCCGGCGCGAAGTCACCTTCTCGGCCTTTGCAGCGTAGAGGGCGCGGTCGGCAGCGCTCAGCAGCGTGGTTGGCGTGCCGCCGTCGCGAGGATAGACGGCAATACCCGCACTGGCCGACAACCGCGGGTGATCCGTGTCGCTTTCGAGCAGTTCGGCGGTCCGGCGCACCACAAGACGCGCCCCTTCGTAGTCGGTGTCGGTCAACACGGCCACGAACTCGTCGCCACCGTATCGGGCTGCTGTGTCTGTGGCCCTGCAGGCCGATCGCAAGGTCTCGGCCATACGGCAGACGGCCCGACTCCCGGCCAGGTGCCCGAACTCATCGTTCACGCCCTTGAGTCCATCCATATCGAAGAAGACAACGGCAAACGGACGGTCGGTCTGCCTGGCTCGTTCGATCTCGGTCCCGAGGACGTCGAGCAGCCGGCGGTAGTTCGGCAATCCGGTCAACGGATCGGTCACGACCAGTTCGCGCAACTGCTCCTCGGCCGCCCGATACTCCGACGCGAGCGAGGCCAGCGAGAGCGTGATAATCGCCGACAGGCCCACGAAGAACTGAACGATGGTGAGCGATTCGAACGGAGTGCCGCGAACAAAAGGCCCGCGCGCATAGAGGGTGCCGGCCACCGCGAGTATCGCGAGCATGAACAACGCCGCCGAGGCGGTACGGCGGCCGAGGCGGAACGCCGCCCAGAGCAGCACCGGCATGCACAGCAGTTCGCCCGGGAAGCTTCTGAGTGACACCGGAAACTGAAAGAAGACAATCAGGCCCGTGAGAGCGACGAGGGCCAGCACCGTCACGCCTTCAACGGTCTGGCGCGGGCGCCAGCGCTTCACGCCTCCCTGGCTGTAGTGAATGATGATCGGCGTGATCAGCAGCACGCTCACGAAGCTGCCAATCGCCTGGGCCATCCAGAGACTGCCGTATGCGGTGCCTTCTGCCGTTCCGCTCAGGACCAGGCTGAGCGCGTTGATCGTAGAGGCGCTCGTGGCGCACGCCAGCGCGCTCGCGCCGGTAAAACGCAGGCTGTTGCGCGGCGTCTGGAGTGCGTGCCGACCCGATGCGTACCGGTTGACCAGATAGGCCAGCAGCACGGCTTCGGCGGTGTTGCCCGCCGCAAGGCCGAGAACGACAGGCACCGGCCCAAGCGTGATGGCGTAGAGCAGCGCGGACGAGCCGAAGATGACCGGCCAGATGCGATACCCAAGTACCAGCAGCGCTCCAACAGCAATGCCGGCGGGAGGCCAGACGAGACTGGCTGCCGGATGAGAAAAACTGAGGGCCAGCCCCATACGGCCGCTCGCGACGTACACGAAGATGAGCGAGAGAAGCACGGTCTGCTCCCTTGCGATGCGAGCTCTGAGGATGTCCCACGTCTCGGACTTCGACATGCGAACGTCGGCGGCTGCAGGTCCCGTGCCACGGGCGTCGTCTCCGGCCGACCCTTTCGCCGAGACAATCCGGCCAATTACTCGCTCGCAGCGGCCAGACTTTTCGATTCTGTCTCCGGCCGTCGACTTTAGTAACTGCGCCGTCGCAGCAACGAGCCCGACAGCGGACACGCGTACGGTTTTGTATGTCTGGGATCTACGCGCGCGCTTGCGTGAATGAAGCGCTCACTCAGCGAACTCCAGCGATTTCGTTATAGAGAATCGCGGACGAGACGATCCCGTTGTGGAAGTTGCCGAGATCGAGTCGCTCGTTGGGTGCGTGTGCGTTCTCGTCGGGAAGACCGATCCCAAACAGCACGGCCGGCAGGTTGAGCTCGGTCTGAAACGTGGAGACGACAGGAATCGATCCACCCTCACGACAGAAGACAGGCGTCTTGCCGAAACCCTGCTCGATGGCCCGCCCGGCGGCCCGCACGAATGGATTGTCGTATGCGGTGATCCAGGGCTTACCGCCGTGCATGCGGGTCAGCTTCACGTCCACTGTCTTCGGCGCAACTTTCTCGAGGTACGTCTCGAAGAGCCCGGACACGACGTCGGGGTCCTGGTCTGGCACGAGGCGCATGCTGACCTTGGCCATGGCCACGGCAGGAATGACGGTCTTCGATCCCTCACCTGTAAATCCGCTCAGCAGCCCGTTGACTTCGAACGTCGGCCGCGCCCATACCCGCTCGAGCACGCTGTAGCCGCTCTCACCGGCCAGCTTCGGGGCCCCGAGCTCCTTGCGATAGCGCTTTTCGTTGAACGGGAGTTTGAGCCACTCGGCGCGTTCCTCTGGAGACAGGTCGCGCACGGCGTCGTAGAAGCCGGGAATCTTGATGCGGCCGCTGCGGTCCTTCATCTGCGCCAGCATCTGGGCGAGCACCATCGCAGGGTTGGCGACGGCTCCGCCAAAAACTCCGGAGTGCAGATCGCTCGTCGTGCCGCGCAGATCGATCTGAAAATATGCCAGCCCACGAAGCGAATAGCAGATCGACGGCACATCGCGATCGAACATGGCCGAATCCGAGATCACCGCGACATCGGCCGCGAGCGTCGCCTTGTTCGCGCGGATGAACTCGTCGAGGTGCGCCGAGCCGACCTCCTCCTCACCCTCGATGATGAGCCTGATATTCACGGGCAGCTTGCCGCCCTTCTGCAGGTGCGCTTCGATGGCCTTGAAGTGCATGAATACCTGGCCCTTGTCGTCTGCGGCACCCCGCGCGTAAATTTCGCCGTCACGGACCGTCGCCTCGAAAGGCGGAGACTCCCAGAGCTCGAGCGGATCGACGGGCTGCACGTCGTAGTGTCCGTAGAAGAGAATCGTCGGCGCGCCTGCGGCGTGCAACCAGTCTCCATACACCACGGGATGGCCCGCCGTCTCGAAGAGCTTGACGTTCTCGAGCCCGATCCGCTGCATCTCGGCAGCCGTCCACTCTGCACAGCGGCGCACCTCCGGCTGGTGATCGGGCTGCGAGCTGATCGACGGAATCGCCAGAAACGACTTGAGCTCCGACACGTAACGATCGCGGTTGCTGTGGATGTGGTCGATGACGTTGAACATAGGTGGGCTGCCGCTTGACTGAGTCGGGGCCGGGATGCCACGAGTCTGGTGCGACCACGAGTCTAACCGAGGGCCCGTAGAGGCCGAAACGATTAGGTCAGACGCGAGAGCGGAACGGGCACCGCCGTTCGGTCGAAGCGGTCGACAGTCGCGCGCGCCGAAAGCGCGATCTGAATTTCGTGGAGCAGTCGCGGCGGGTCGCACGGCTTGATCATGATGCGCGCGAAGCCGATGCTCCGGGCCTCGTCCAAGTGGTCCGGGCGGATATCACACGTCGTCGCCACAATCGGGATGGCTGCCGTCGCAACGTGGCCACGGAGCCGACGCGCGGCCTCGCACCCACTGATGCCGGGCAGCGTCAGATCCATGACGACGAGATGGGGCAGCCAGTCACGCGCGATATCGACAGCCGTGACACCGTCTGCGGCGCTCAACACGTTGTAGCCACGGGTGCGCAGGTAGAACGCCCACATCTCCAGGGCGTCTGCATAATCATCTACCAGTAGAATCCGGGAGTGCAGCATTGCTTCCAAGACCGGACATCAAGGAATGTGCCACTAATGCTTCCCGCGCTTCCGCTGTGACCGGTCGGCCGTTCCAGACGATGCAGGTGCAAAACGACGGGGTGCCCCGAACTTCTTGCACGCTATTCCGCCTGTTTTACCGCTCCTGTGGTTTGGCCGTGGGTCAGGAGGGAGGCAGTGGGAATCGTGGCTCGTGGCTTGCAATGGTAGACCACGCGCTATTCCGCGCGCGGGAGATCCTCCATGAAAATCATCGGACTGGTGCTCGTCGTCGTCGGCATCCTCGGCTTGCTGTACGGCGGGATCACCTGGACCCAGCGCGAGAAAGTCGTCGATGCGGGTCCCATTCAGATCTCTGCTGACAAACAGAAATCCATCCCTCTGCCCCCCATCGTTGGCGGAATCTGCCTCGTGGCTGGCGCGGCAATGCTGCTGACTGGCAGCCGCCGCAGCTGAGACTGGCGCTCTTCTCCGGCTGAGCTAAGGGCCGTTCGACCTCGGCACCGGTCGTTTCCCTGCGCGCCACTGAGGCCGGAATGCGGTGCTCGCGAGCCACCGCACAGGTTCGACCAGCGATTGAATCGCCTTCGTCAAATGCGCGAAGTCGATGCCTGAAAGCTCGTCCTGGGGCGTGTGATAGTCCTTGTGCAGGCCAAAACTCGAGATCGTCTGGGCTATCAACGTCGAGTCCGATGACGGTGCCGTCCGGCCACGGGCAGAGGCGTCAGGATTGTGCCCGACCCGCACGTCGATCAGGACTCAGCTGCAACGCAGCCGTCAGCCCGATGGCAACCCACCGGCGACATCCGATTGAGAAACCGCTCGGCGCGCTCATCCGGCCGGATCAGCCGGAGGTACGCCGTTGGCGCCCGCCAGCGGAAGGTCTTCGCGATCGCCCCACTCCTTCCACGATCCGGTGTAGTTGCGAACATCAGGAAACCCGAGCGTCCTGAGTGCGAGGTATGTGTGCGCTGCGCGGTACCCGCCCTGGCAGTAGGTGACGACGGTCTGGTGAGGCGAGACGCCGAGTTGGGCATACATGCGGCGCAGTTCGCTCGCCGGCTTGAACCGACCGTCTGGTGCCAGGTTGTGAGTCCACTCCAGGTGAAGCGCACCGGGGATGGCTCCTCCACGCTTCGCTCGCGCCACGGCGCCAGTGAACTCCGCGTCGCTCCGGGTATCGAGGATCGTGGTGCCGGGGTCACGCAGACAGCCGAGCACGTCCTGCCAGCTGGCAACCCGGTCGGTGACGGGCGTGGCCTGCCACGTCGACGGGGCGGGCGCGATGGCGGCGGTCGTGGTGGCGTGCCCGGCAGCGGACCAGGCCCGAATTCCACCGTCGAGCACGTGAACGCCGGGGTGGCCGAGATACTCCAGAAACCAGAACAAGCGGGCAGCGCGGGGGCCCGAGTCTTCCTGGTACACGATGACGGGCCGTTGCGGCGTCACGCCCCGCAGAGCAAACAGGTGCGCAACCATCCAGGTGAAGGCCCGCAGCGGCGCTGGACTGGTGTCGATGAGGCTGACGCCCCAGAGATCCAGGTGAACGGCGCCGGCCAGGTGTCCGGCAGCAAACTGCTCGGCGGGCCGTGCGTCAATCACGAGCGGAGGGTTGGCCGAGTCCAACTGCTCGGCAAGCTCCTCAACGGTTACGAGCGGTGTCGACGTTCGCGTGGGCGGGGTCACGGCAGATTCAGCAGCAGCTCCGAGCAGGTTTGAATGGGACGGCACGGCCTCTGACTTCCGTTTTGGGAGAAAGCGCTCGTTCCCGGCCCCGGTATTCAGGAAGAGCGATTAGGAAGCAAATAAAGAGGCGAGGTGTTACTTACGATGACTGACGGCTCCCAGGGAGAGAGAGCCGCGAGGGTCGTTACGAAGTATGGGGCCGGAAACGAACACCCTCATTATGTGAAACCACGCCCAGTGCGTCAAGTCGTTTCGCCAGCGGCGGCAATGGGCGCGGCGATGTTCGCATCGCCTATGCTGGAGATAGCGTGAAAAAACGAATTCTGCTGTGGGCCGTGTTCTCCTCGGTCGCCGCCCTGGTGATCCTCACGGCTATCGCCGTGTTCGCGCTCCAGCCGAGGCGCATCCGGACATTTGCCGAGGACGGGCTCTCGCGCCACCTGAACATGGTGGCGAAAATCGACGAGATCTCCCTGTCGTTCTATCCACGATGGCGACTGGCGGGACAGGGCCTGTCGCTGCGCTTCCCGAACCGACCGGACCTGCCCCCATTCATCAGCATCGAGCGCTTCTCGATGAACGTCGGGCTGTTCTCGCTGATGCGCAGGCACGTCGAGACGGTGCACGCCGACGGGCTCAAGATCGCCGTGCCGCACGGTGACGTGCGCCAGGCCCTTACGGCCGGCGAGAGCTCTCGCCGCGACTCCGACGTGATCATCGACCACTTCGTCACGCACGACGCCACGCTGACGTTTGTTCGCCGCAAGCCCGAGGACACACCGCTCGAGTTTCTCATCCACGACCTGACGGTCGATGCCGTTGGATTCGGACGCGAGATGCCGTTCGAGGCAACGTTGACCAACCCTGTTCCGCGCGGCCTGGTCCGGACGCGGGGCCGGGTCGGTCCGTGGTTGCGCAGCGACGGTCCCATGACGCCCGTTTCCGGAGCGTTCACCTTCTCCGACGCCGACCTTTCGACCATCAACGGTATCGGTGGGACGCTGGGATCCACGGGCGACTTCTCGGGCGATCTGACAGCCATCAAGGTCGTGGGTCAGGCCACGGTTCCCAACTTCAGCCTCGACCTTGGCGGGAAACCCGTGCTGCTCGACTGCGCGTACGAGACCATCGTCGACGGCACCGACGGCACGACCGTGCTGGAGCACGTCGACGCGACGCTCGTGCAAACCAAACTCTCGGTCACCGGCGCAATTCGCAATCTCCCAGGTCCCGGCCGGCACCAGGTCGATCTCGTCGTGCATGTCCCGGATGGCAACATCGAGGATCTGCTCGCCCTGGCCCTCGACACGCCGAAGCCCGTGATGCTCGGCGACATCTCGCTCCACGCAACGCTGTCGCTCCCGCCCGGTCGAGCCCGCGTGCGCGATCGGCTGAAGCTGCAGGGACGATTCGGCCTGACGAGCACCCGTTTCACGGATACGGGCGTGCAGGACAAGCTCAAGGAGCTCAGTCGGCGAAGCCAGGGCAAGAAGACCGACGAAGAACTGGGCCGCGTCCTGACGAATCTGCGTGGCAGATTCAAGCTCGGCTCCGGCCGCATGGCGCTCGACCAGCTGACCTTCGAGGTGCCTGGCGCCCAGGTGGCGCTCGACGGTTATTACGCGCTGGCCAACCAGGAGATCGATCTGCGGGGCACGCTCCGCATGAAAGCGTCAGTGTCCAAAGCGGTCGGCGGCTTCAAGTCTTTCTTCCTGAAACCGTTCGATCCGTTGTTCCGCAAGGATGGCGCCGGGGCTGTGATTCCGATCAAAATCACCGGCACGCGTGAAGCGCCAAAGTTCGGCATCGAGGCCGGAAAAATCTTCAAGAACTGAAGAAATCGCCTGGCGCGCGAGCCGGCACCAAGGCTCAGGGCCTGGAGGCCTGGCGTTTGAGCTCGAGACGCCGTTCTTCCTGCAGCCGTTCCAGCTCGACGGCCGAGTGATCGACAAAGCACATAGTCTCCGCGATCGCGCGGTGGCCCGCGACATCCGCGATTTGACGATGCATCTGCTGACAGACGCGCCGGTATGCGGGATGGCCGGCCGGGGCCGTCCTCAGCTCGAGAACGTGCATGGCCTCACGCGCGTTCATGTCCATCACGAACCGAAAACGGTAGGCCATGCTCACGGCGTACTGCGCGACCGACGGCAGGCCCGCGTCTGAGAGCTCCGTGTACAGCTCGGCCGACCGCTCCATCACATCGCGCCAGTCGCTATCGCCCCCCGCGTCGACCATCGCCTCGGGCTGCGTGTAGCCGTGCAGGGGCGTGAGACGCTGCCACTCGATCGTCAGCAGGCGATGCCGCTGCAGGTCCCGGAACGCGCCGTAGTCGGTGAGCACGTCGAACCTGTAGCTCGTCCGCTCAAAGGCTCTGCCGGGCTTGTGGCGACGGTTGGTCCGATCGCCGACGTAGGCCGAGAGCACCGCCATCCGGTCGGCCTCGGACATGTGACGGGCAGCGGCCAGCAACTCGGCGTCTGACTGGCCGGAAACGGCATAGAGGGCTGCTGCAACCACCTTCACTTCGCCGTCTGGATCGAAGTCCGTGAGGTGAACCTCTGGGGCCGATTCGGTCGAAGGCGTGATGGCGGCAAGGCGCACGGCCTGGTCCCCCGTCCTTGCCCGGGTCTCGGCGAGATACCTGCTCCACGCGCCGCCGCGTTCAGGCTGATCGACCCGCGTCAGGAACGCAGGAATCACCTTTCGCAGTTCCTCCAGCATCAGGTCGCCAGCGGCCTGCACTTCGAGCAGCGGATGCGCCCGCATGCGGAGCAGCAGTGACTCGTATCCCTGCCCGGTTCCGTAGATGCCGACATTGGACTGTGTCGCGGCGGGCAGGAGGCCGCGGAGCGTGTCGAGTGCCTTGGCGCGGATCGCCGAACGGTACACCGTGTCCGAATCAGCGGCCGACTTCGGATACCGACGCTCGAACCACTGGCGCATGGGGTCGATCCATCGCGCGTAGGTCGCGAAGGCGAAGTTCAGGACGTCGATGTACCTCGAACGGAGGACGTGCCCGTCGAGCTCGGACGGCACGAGGTACCGCCAGTTCTCGCCGCGTCGCTCCGTGTACGGGATGTAGCGCGTCGACTGCTCGAGGTAGGCCATCAGGCGGCCCCGCTCGAGCACTTTGGTCAGCACGTTCGACGCGTCTTCGACCGCCAGATGCACCCCACCGAGCTGTGCGACGGAATCATCGCCATACTCATTGAAGACGCGCTGATAGAGGCGATCGGCGCGAGCCAGACCCACATCTGACGCCGTGGGACCGGCGGCCACCTCCGAATAGAACTCGTCGTGAAACAGCTTGCGAAGCGGCTTCGCGGATCGCGAGTAGCGGGCGAACAGCGCGCCCTTGACCGTCTCGGGAAGATTCACGAGCGCGAAGACCGGACGGTCCATGTTCGTGAAATAGGGTGCCACTGCGGACGCTTCGGCCTCTGACAGCCGGCTCTCGGTCATCATTCCTCGTCGTCTTTCGCCCAGTACCGGCGGAACTCGTCCATGAACGTCAGCGTCTCGAATGACGCCATGCGGTCGAAGAACATGACGCCGTCCAGATGATCCGTCTCGTGTTGGATGACGCGAGCGGCCAAGCCCTCGGCGATGAACTCCACTCGCCGCCCGGTCCTATCGAGCGCCCGCACGCGGACACTCTCGGGACGCGGCACCTTTCCGCGGATGTCGGGGATGCTGAGACAGCCTTCCCAACCAGTGACCAGCGCCGTCCCGACCGGCGTGACCTCCGGGTTGACCAGCGCGATAAACGGCATCTCCTCGTCGTCGTTCATCGGGGTGACGACATCGGCCTCGCGCACACCGGCGACGAAGATGCGGAGGCTCTCGTGCACTTGCGGAGCGGCGAGCCCGATGCCGGTGTATTCGCCCATGGTGTCGAACAGGTCGTCGATCAGCCGCTGAATCCGCGTAGACCCAATCTCGACCTTCGGCACGGGCAACGCTTTTTCCCGGAGCACCGGATGCCCCAGTCGAGCCACCTTCAGGATTGCCATCGCAGGATTATAAGGAAGAGAGCGAGGGGAGCGGCGCGCGCACGGAAGGAAATCGATACCGTTCGGTCACCACCTGTTCCACCGCCTCGGTCAAGAGCCCGGCCACATCGAACGCGCGCTCGGCGCGCTCCACGGCCGCCGGCAAGGCGCGCGTCGCCGGACTGCGCGGCATGAAGAGCGTGCAGCAGTCCTCATCGGGAAGGATCGAGGTCGCATAGGTGCCGATCGATCGTGCATCGCGCGTAATCTCATCCTTGTCCATACCGACCAGCGGCCGCAGCACGGGCAGCGCCGACACGGCCCCGACAACCGCCATGTTGTCCACTGTCTGCGAGGCCACCTGGCCGACCGCGTCGCCCGTGACGAGCGCGTGTGCACCCGACCGGCGTGCCAGCTCCTGTGCAATGCGCAACATCATGCGCCTGTAAATGACGACCCTCAGCGGGGGCGGCACCGCGACGAGCACCTGTTGCTGGATGCCGGCAAACGCCACCAGATGCAGCCGCGAGCTGAGCTGGTAGCGCGTCAGCGTGCGCACGAGTTCGCGGGCCTTGTCCTGCGACGCGTTCGACAGCACCGGATAGGAATGAAAGTGGACGAAATGCGTGCGGCAACCGCGACGGATGAGACGCCACGCGGCCACGGGCGAGTCGATGCCGCCCGAGAGCAACGCCATCACCTTGGCTCCCGTCCCGACGGGAAGCCCACAAGCGCCCGGCATCCTGTCGAGGAACAGGTACGCCTCGTGCGTCAGCACCTCGACGCGAATGACGTATTCGGGATTCGACAGATCGACGCGCCATCCGGTGGCCTGCTGTACGCGGCCGCCAATCTCGCGCTCGATCTGCGGCGACGGCACAGGAAACCGCTTATCCGCGCGGCGCGCCAGCACGCGAAAGCTTTGCGCCTGTCGCCCCGCGATTCCAGCCACGACGGCGTCGCCGATGAGCCCGACGTCTGCCTGCAGCTGCTCCGCGAGCGCGAAGTTGCCGATGCCCGGTATGCAGCTGAGGCGCGACGCGATCTCGCCCCAGTCATCGGCCGACTCGAAGGTCACGACAATCCGGCCGACGACAGCCGCAATGCGGGAGACGCGCAAGTCGACGAGTGCCGCGCGCACGTTGCGCACCAGCGTCTGGATGAACCACGACCGGTTGCGGCCTTTCAGCGCGAGCTCGCCGTAGTGAATGACGACCGATGACATCGTGATGATTATGAGGCTACGGAGCGGTCGCTGGCCGGCGTCCCGCGCGGTGGCCGGCCCAGGCGCCGCAGCGCCAGATCGGCGGCCAGGTGCCCGCTCTGCACGGCGCCTTCAATCGTGGCGGGTAAGCCAGTGTCCGTCCAGTCGCCGGCCAGGAGAAATCCTTCGAGCCGCGTGACAGCACCCGGCCTGCGCGGACGGCCGGGCTCGAGTGAGAATGTCGCGCGCTGTTCCCGGACGACCACCGATCGGCGAAGGTCGCAGTGGCGAAGCGCGGGCAGCGCGGCACGCACGTGCTCGAGCGCTGCGCGGGTGATGGCCTCGTTGTCGAGCCCGACCAGTCGAGTGGCACCGCTCGCGACGACACTCAGGTGTCCGGCCTGCTGTCCGAAGATCGCGCTCTTGTCGAAGACCCAGTGCATTGGGCCGTTCAGCAACCCGACGAACGTGGCCGGCAGAATCGCATTCGCCAGCCAGAGGTTGACGGTCACGATCGGCGAGCTCTTCATCCGGGCCGCATCGGACACGAGCGTGTCGAGCTCTGCGGGAATGGCATCGTCCCAGAGCCTGTCGACCGCGTGCCATGGAACGGCGCCAATCACGAGCCGAGTGGCCACGGTGACCCCGCCCACGTCGACGCCTCGCACGTGGCCACGTGCATCGAGCCGCACACGAGCCGGGGCGCGCAGGTGAACCTGGCCGCCCCGCGCTTCGATGTAGGCGGCGGCGGGGCGCGCAAAGAGCTCGTCGAGAGGCACGGTCGCGAGGCCAATGCCCGCGTCCTGCCGGCTGGGCCCAAAGAGTTCCGCGAGCACGCGCGCGAACGGCTCGACTCCGGCGGTGTCGGCCGACTGATTCAATGCAGCGATGGCCAGCGGGTCCCAGAGCCACTCCCGCAGCGCCGCCGACTGGCCGCGCGCTGTGAGCCACTGCGTGACCGTCTGGTCGCCTGCCACGTCAGCCACGGCCGCGGCGGCCGCGCGCGGACCACGACGCCGCGCGTCGATCAGGAAGCGACCGAGCCGCAGGGCGCTGAGCCGGTCGCGCAACGGAAGGCCGCGCCACGACAGCACGCCGGCCAGCAGATGCCAGGGCGCCGGCAACGACGGGCACAGCAGCTCGCGCGGCGGGCCGTCGCCATTCGCGACGACCAACCGCAGTTGTGGTTGCAGCGGCGCCAACGACGCGGTGCCAATCTCGCGAAGGAAGGCGTACGTCTCTCTGTAGCAGCCGAAGATCACGTGCTGCCCGTTGTCGACACGCTCCCCTGTCACACGATCCGTGAATGCCGAGGCGCGGCCGCCAAGCCTCGGCGCCTCTTCCAGCACAACCACCTTCAATCCAGCGCCCGCCAGCCGGACTGCGGCACTCAGTCCAGCAAAGCCGGCGCCGATGACGACCACGTCCGCGCTGTTCGCTGCGTCGTCACGGCCTAGGCTGCCGTTCACCGCGTCCGCCACCACGTCTGAATGGCGAGACTGGCCTGACGAGGGCGAGGGACCCGAATCAACTGAGAGAAGACGTCGAACTGCGCCCGCTCGATCCGCTGGAGCAGCTCCCAGTAGACGGCACGCATGATCTCGGCGGCGACGAACCGCGGCGCGTCGCCCTTCGGCAGCGCGCGCACAGCGCGCGTGAAGAACACGCGTGCACGAGCGGCCTGGTGGTCGAGCGCGGCTCGCACTCCGGGCGATCTCACACCGTGGCCACTCTCCGCCACCTCCCGCGCCACGTCATCCCACGAACAGCCGAATCGTGCGAGGTCTTCGGTTGGGACGTACCGGCGGCCGTTACGAAAATCCACGCCGACGTCACGGAGAATATTGGTGAGCTGCAGAGCGACGCCGAGATCGCGCGCGTAGGTGAGCACCGCGGCATCCTGATACTCGAATATCTCCGCGCAGATCAGACCAACCGCCGAGGCCACGCGATGACAGTACGGCTCGAGCTCAGCAAACGTGGCGTACTCGCGTGGCGTGGCGTCCATGGCCACACCGTCGACGAGAGCGTCGAACTGATCGCGCGGCAAGTGTGCGGGGCCGACCCACGGCTGGAGCAGTCGCCCCTCGGCCGTGGCCGGCGTCGCGCCAGTAAATACGCGTTCGACCTCCGACCGCCAGCCGCTCACCGCCGCAGAAACGCGCGTCGGGTCGGCCTCGAGATCGACGCTGTCGTCCACAGCCCGACAGAAATCGAACACGGCCGTAATCGCCTGACGCTTCGGCTTCGGCAGCGCCAGAAACGAGAAATAGAAACTCGTTTGTCTCATGCGGTCGTCGCCGTCGGGGTCATCGCCATGTCAGCACGTCCCAGCCGAGCAGGACACCGTCGCGCCAGGTGAGCGAAGGACGCGTTCGCCGCACGTCATAGTGAGCTTGCTCCAGACGATCGAGAATCCGAACGCCGCCGAGCCATGTCGCCCGCAATTCCCAGCGCAGCCTGCCCCTTACCGACGAAGCGACCGCGCGGCCATCTTCGAATAAGGCCCGCGTGCGCCGCCCGGCCTCCCCGAGCGCCAGCTGCCAGGCAAGTGGCCATTCGCCCGAGAGCAGATCGCCTTCGCGCGCCTGGGCAAGCGTGAGCACATCTCCTGGCACGTAGATCCGCCCCTTCTCGAGGTCGCGGGCGAGATCCTGCCAGAAGTTGGTGAGCTGCAGCGCCGTGCAGACGGCGTCCGAGAGACGATCCAGCTCGGGGTCACGGTAGCCATGAATTCTCAGGAGCAGCCGCCCCACGGGATTGGCCGAGCGCCGGCAATAGTCAATCAACTGCTCCCAGGTCGCGTAACGCTTCACGCTGACATCCTGCGCGAAGGCGTCGATCAGATCGTCGAAGAGTTGCGGCTCCAGGTGAAATGTTCGAATCGTCGCAGCGAGCGCCACGAACACGTCTCGTGTCTCCGATGGCGCCTCGTCGAAACGACCTTCCGCTGCCAGGCGCAGTCGAGCTCGCCATTGCTCCAGCAGCTGCAGGCGCTCGACATCGCTCCGCTCTCCCTCATCCGCATAGTCGTCTGCGATACGCGCGAATGCATATACGGCGGCCACGTGATGGCGAACCTGCTTCGGCAACAGCACGGAGGCCACTGGAAAGTTTTCGTAATGCTGCCGTGCGATACGCAGGCAGGTCGAGTAGGCGGGGTCGATCACCACTCCACTTCTGGGGCACCGCTATCGGCATTCGCCTTGCGGGCCATGACGAACAGCAAATCCGAAAGGCGGTTGACGTACACCAGGATGATCGCTTCGACGACGTCAGGTCCGAGACCGACGATTCGCCGCTCCGCCCGACGACAGACCGTTCGTGCCAGATGGAGGAGGGCCCCTGGACGCGACCCGCCTGCCAGGATGAAGCGGCGCAGTGGCGGCAATTGCGTCTCCATCGTGTCGATCCAGCCCTCGAGGCGCGCGACGTCCTCTGCGCCAAGAGCCACCTTCTCGACGCGCGACGCGATCCGGTGGCGCGGATCGGCCAGATGTGCGCCGAGCGCGAACAGATCGCGCTGCAGGTGCTCGAGCATCGGCACGAGCTCGCCGCCGTCAAGATGCGCCCGCACGACACCGAGCCAGGACGCGAGCTCGTCGACGTCGCCGTACGCCTCCACCCGCGTGTCGGATTTCGAGACGCGCGTGCCATCGAAGAGCCCGGTGTCGCCCGCGTCTCCGGTGCGCGTGTAGATCTTGGGAAGGGGTCTGTTGTCCACGGCCTCTGCGAGTCGCCCTATTATGGCACCGTGCCGCGACGCCCTAAGCCGCCTGCTCTGCCCGATCCGGCAGCCCGACGCTGGTTTCGACAACGCCTGCTTCGCTGGTATCGCCAGCACGGGCGTGCGCTGCCCTGGCGTGAGACGCGCGACCCCTACGAGATCCTCATCTCGGAGGTCATGCTGCAACAGACGCAAGTCGATCGCGTGCTACCCAAGTACCGCGAATGGCTCGACCGATATCCGACCTTTGCCTCGCTCGCCGACGCGCCGGAACCAGAAGTGGTCCAGACGTGGTACCCGCTCGGTTACAACATCCGGCCGCGGAGGCTCCAGGCAATCGCCCGCGAGGCAGTGAACCGCTACGGCGGCACGCTGCCAGACGATGAGGCAACGCTGTTGTCATTCAAGGGGATCGGCGCGTATACGGCGGGCGCGGTCCGGAGCTTTGCCTTCGGCAAACGCGCCGCCATCCTGGATACGAACGTGGCGCGCGTGCTCTTCCGCGTCTTCGTCGGCAAGGGCGAGCCGGGCGCGCACGCCATGAAGCAGCATCTGTGGGACGTCTCGTGGAGTGTGCTGCCCCGCCGCGACGTGTTCGATTTCAATCAGGCGTTGATGGACTTCGGGGCCATGGCATGCCCCGCCCGAGCGCCCATCTGCCCCACGTGCCCGCTCTCATCGCGATGCAAGAGCTACCCATTCCAGGCTCCGCCGCGCGTGGCACGGGACGCTTCATGACGCGGGCGCCGATTGTCGTGGTGGCGGCCATCGTCGAACGGGCGAACCTGATTCTGGTGACCCGCCGGCTCGATGGCACGCACCTGGCCGGGCTCTGGGAGTTTCCTGGCGGCAAGTGCGAGCCCGGAGAGACGCACGAGCAGTCGCTCGCGCGCGAGTTGCGCGAGGAGTTGGACGTGGTCGCGCAGGTCGGTCCCGAGCTGTTCACAGTCCAGCACGACTACGCGGACCGTACAGTGAGATTGCACTTTCGCTACTGCAGTGTCGAAGGAGAGCCTCGACCGATGCTCGGACAACAGATCCGCTGGGTGACCCGCGAGGAACTCAGCGGCCTGGAATTTCCGGCCGCGGACCGCGAGCTGATCGAGCGCCTGCGACACGAGCCGGCGTGGAAACCCGGGGCCTGACTACGTCGTCACCATCGTCACGACTGCCTTGGCGCCGGAGTCGGCCACTGTCAATTGCTCACCTACTTGCGCGTGATCGCTGCGCAGATACGCGAGCGCGATGAGCTGACCTGACGAAGGGTCCACCGTGGCACTCGTCACGCGCCCCGCGTCGGCGCCCGAGAGGCTGCGCAACGTAGCGCCCACCAGGGCCGCGCCATCCTGTGCGTCGGCAAAGGCAAGCATGACGAGCCGCCTGGCGACGCGCCCGCCGCCGCGGTGCAGCATCCGGATGATGATTTCCTGTCCGACGTAGCACCCTTTGCTCGTGCTGATGGCCCGGTCGAGCAGGCCCGCTTCGAGGGGAATGGTCTCTTCGGTCAATTCGGCACCCCACGCCGGCCTGGCGGCCAGAATGCGCAGCGTCTCCATGACCTCGGGGTTGACCGCGCGGATTCCTGCCGACTCGAGTCTTTCGATGACCGCCTGTCGATCGCGAACCGCACCGAAGAGTCTGAATACAGGAACGAGGGCGCCACCGCCTTTCGACACGAACCCTCCGCCCCAGTCCGTTTGCCACGACTCGGGGAGGCGGACAAGCGTCTCAGGGTCGGATCCCAGCGCGCGGGCAAGCGCGCAGGCCGCCTCGGGGCCGACAACGCCCAGTTCGTACAACTGCAACGACTCGTCAGCGATCTGCACCTCTTCGGCGAACACCAGTCCGTCGAGTCGGGCCGCGAGCCCAGGCGCCACCCCTGGCGCGACGCACACGAGAAGGTGATCGCCCCGGTGGAGGACCTCCAGGTCGGCGATCATCCGCCCGTTCGGCGTGAGATACGCGCTGTAGACCCCCTCGCCTGCTGCGAGCTTGGCTACGTCGTTGGTCAGCAGCGCCTGGAGAAATGGTACGGCGTCGCGACCGTCGACCCGAATGCGGCCGCGCGCGTCCAGCGCGGCCCAGCCGGCGCCCGTCTCGATGGTGCGATACTGATCGGCGATGCTGTTCAAGAGAATCCCTGCCCGTCATTCTAGTGTCGCGCTCTTGACACTCATAATCGCCGCCACTGCCGGTCCGGCCACATCAGGGCAGACAGACAGCACCGGTCCGGCCACGTTCCTCGTGCTCGTCCGCGGCACGAGGGTGGGTACCCAGAGTGTAGCGGTCAGCCGCAGTGGCTCCGGCTGGCTCGTCTCTGGAACGGGACGACTCGCCCCCCCGGTCGACCTCGTCACCAACAAGTTCGAAGTCAGCTACGGCAGCGACTGGCAGCCCCAGCAACTGACAGTGCAGGGATCGCTGCGCGGCCAGCCGCTCGCGATCGCCGCAACCTTCGGCTTGACCACGGCGAGCACCGACGTCGTGCAGGGGTTGCAGCACGGCTCGCTGTCCCATCAGATGGCCCCGCGATCGGTGATCCTCTCGGGCAATTTTTTCGGCGGCTACGAAGTGCTCGCGTTGCGGCTCGAGACGGCAACGCCGGGCACGCGAGTGCCTGCCTACCTGGCGCCCGACGGCGAGGTCAGCATCACTGTTGACCGCATCACCCCACGACGCGTATCGATTGGCACCACGACGCTCGAGCTGCGCGAGTTTCTGCTGACGGTGAACGTGCCGGGCGGCACTATGCCGCTCGAGCTATGGGTCGACAGTCGGAGCCGGCTCGCACGCCTGGTGATGCCTGCGTCGTCACTCGTCGTGCTGCGCGAAGACCTCGCCACAGTGATGGCGCGCGAAGAGCATGTCCGCAGCGCGGGCGACGAGGATGTGTTTATCCCGGCAAACGGCTTCAGCCTTGGCGGCACCCTCTCCAAACCGTCCAACGCTGCTCCGCGGTTGCCCGCCGTAATTCTCGTCTCGAGCCCGGGGCCGCAGGACCGCGACCTCACGGTTTTCGGCGTGTCGATCTTCGGACAATTGGCGAACGCACTGGCCGACGCGGGCTTCGCGGTGGTCCGCTACGACGGCCGCGGTGTCGGACGCAGTGGCGGCCGTACCGAAAACGCTGCGCTGGCCGAGTATGCCGAGGACGTGCTGCATGTCGTGGGATGGCTGCGAAAGCGACGCGACATCGATCCCGAGCGCATTGCCGTAGTGGGCTATTCCGAAGGCGCGCCTGTCGCCCTGACCGCTGCGGGTCGAGAGAAGCGAATTAAGGGCGTGGTGCTCGTGGCGGCTCCGGGGCGCACGGGCCGCGAGGTGACGCTCGAGCAGCAACAGCATGTGCTGTCGCGGCTCAACATCCCCGAGAGCGAGAAGGCCTCGCGCACCTCGCTGCAAACGCGCATCATCGACGCTGCCGTCACCGGCAACTGGGAAGGTATGCCGCGGGAATTACGCGATCAGGCCGATTCGCCGTGGTTCAAGGGCTGGCTCCTGTTCGATCCCGCAACAGCGATCGCCAAGCTGGAGCAGCCCCTGCTCCTGGTTCACGGCACTGTCGATCGAGAGATTCCCGCAGCTCATAGCGAACGGCTCGAGACACTGGCTCGCGCGCGGCGTAAAGCGCCCGAGGCCGCCACGCGCCGTGTGCTCGTGACCGGCGTCAATCACCTGCTGATTCCCGCCGACACGGGCGAGGTCGACGAGTACGCCACTCTGCCCGATCGAAACCTCTCGCGTGATCTCGTCGCCTCGATCGCCACCTGGCTGCGAGCACTGGCGCCTGCGCGGTGAATTGCGGCCCGGCAGATCGCGTACACTCCTTGTCGCATAAAGCTGCCGTCGTGAAGAACCCCTTCCCCGGCGCAGATGACAGCGTCGTGCAGCCGAGAGTGCGGCTGCCGGAGGAAGTGCGTTGACCATGGCTGGATGGATTCTGCAACACAACGGCGAGTCACCCGTTCTCTTCCGTCTCCCGCCTGGCACCGTCAAGACCATCGGACGGACAGCCCGCGCGGATTTCATCATCGACGCCGCACTGGTGTCCCGGCTCCATTGCCGCGTCACTTCGGACCCGACCGATCAGCTGATTGTCGAAGACCTCCGCAGCACGAACGGCACGATGGTGAACGGAGAGCGGATCGATCGCGCCGTGCTCAGGCCAGGAGACATCCTGACGGTGGGGCGCGTCGACTTCGAAGTACAGCAGAGCTGAAGGGCGCGTCCAGGCGGCTCAGAACCTGCCGCGTTCGGCGCCAATCGTCGTGCTCGGTCCGTGACCGGGGTGCACCGGCGTCTCGTCTGGAAACCGGAACAGGACCGTCCGGATGGAACGCATCAGCGTGGCGTAATCGGCTCCCGGCAGATCGGTTCGCCCAATCGCCCCGGCAAACAGCGTGTCTCCGTCGAACAACTGACGCGCATCGGCGTCGGCACGGCCGATCGCCAGACACACGCCACCAGGACAGTGTCCCGGTGTATGCAGGGGCTCGACGATGTAGTTGCCGAATGCGAATGGAATCGCCGAATCGTAGAAGGCGTCGATGGGCGGCTGAGGTTCGACCGTGACACCGAACATGGCGCCCTGCTGAACGGCCGCGTCGTACAGGAACAGATCGTCAGCGTGCAGCCACACCGGCACATCCAGTGCGGCCTTTGCTCGTCCCACACCGGTGATGTGGTCGAAGTGGGCATGCGTGAGTAGAATCGCGAGCACCTCGACCCCGCTCTCCTGTGCGGCCGAAAGCAACTCGTCGACTTCGTCCCCGGGATCGATGAGCACCCCTTCGTGCGTGTCCTCGCACGACACGAGGAATCCGTTCTTCATGAAAGGCGCAACCGCGGCCGTGTGGATCAGCATGGTCGGCGTTCCGCGTCAGTTCTTCTTTGGCTTCGAGGGCCGAAGTTCAATCAGGCTCGGCAGACTACGGGCGGGGTGCCGCAACAAATCAATCACCGCTTCAGCGACATCGTCGGGACTCAGCTTCCAGATGTCGTCGTCGGGCGCCTTGGGACCGCTGAATTCGGTTGCCACCGATCCCGGCAGGATCACGCTCACGCGGATGTTGTCGAACCGGACTTCCTGCATGAGCGACTCGGTAAATGCCACGAGCGCGGCTTTCGACGCGCAGTAGGTGGCACCGCGGGGGAAGGGATGGCGGGCGGCTAGGCTTGCGACATTGATGATCCAGCCGCCGCCGGCACGTCGAATCACGGGGATGGCGGCACGGCTGAAATAGAACGGGCCGGTCACGTTCGTCTCAATCACCGCGTGCCAGGTCTCGTCGGTCGTGACCTCGACATTGCCCGACGCGCCCACGGCGGCGTTGTTGATGAGAACGTCCAGCCCGTCGAACTGCCGGACCGTGGACGCGACGAGCCGGTCCACGGCGGCACGATCGCGCACGTCGACGGCCGCGCCGGCAATCCGTGCCGCGTCATGACCGGATGCCACGAGGGATCGAACGGCCTCGTCCACACGGCCGGTGTCGCGTCCGGTGATCATCACGCGTGCGCCCTGGGCCAGAAGGGCGTGGGCGATTGCGAATCCGATGCCTCGTGTTCCGCCGGTGACTATCGCTCTTTGCATCCGTGGCCTCCGTGGAGCGAGGCAACGCCGCCACCGCACCGAGGATTAGAATAGCGTTCCGTGTCGACTGTCGCCATTCTCGGCGCCGGCCCCTTGGGCTCGGCGGTTGCGCACCGGCTCTGCCAGCGCGGGCGGGTCAGGCGAATCATCCTCGTAGACGAACGCGTCGACAGCGCCGCCGGCAAGGCGCTCGATCTTCAGCAGTCCGGTCCGGTCGAGCATTTCGACACGGCGCTGGTCGCCGAGCGCGACGTGCTCGCGGCGACGGGCGCCTCGGTGGTCGTGGTGGCCGACGAGATCGCCGGAGGCGAATGGGAGGGAGACCGCGGGCTGGCACATGTCGGGCGACTGGTGCGCGCCGGCAGCCGGGCTCCTATCGTGTTCGCCGGACCGCTGCAGACCCGATTGATGGAGCGCTGCTACACGGAGCTGAAGATCCCGACGCGCCGGTTGATCGGCACTGCTCCTTCGTCGATGACCGCGGCGGCGCAGGCGCTGACCGGACTCGAACTCAACATGTCGGGTGTCGAGCTCGTGCTGGTAGGCAGACCGCCAAAGCTCGTAGCGGCGTGGTCGGCCGCATCGGTGGCAGGGTCGCTGCTCTCGGAGCGGATCAATGGCCATCGGCTGCTGGCACTCTCCGCGTCGGTGGCCAGACTCTGGCCGCCGGGTCCAATTGCCATCGCCGCCGCAACGGCTCCTGTGGTCGAGGCGCTGATCGATGGCAGCCGCAGGATGCACGACGCGCTGACGGTGCTCGAGGGCGAGCTCGGCGTTCGCGGAACGGCCGTCATGCTGCCGCTCCAGATCGGCATCGGCGGCATCGTGCGCCACGTCCTGCCGTCGCTCAGCCCACAGGAGCGGACCGAGCTCGCCACATCTATCGGCACATGAGTTTCAACGCCGGCTGAAACAGCGCCCGGTTAAGATCCTTCGAGTGACTGAGCCACGCCGCAGCCCGCTCGACATGGATGCAGAGACGTTCAGGACGCTCGGCCGCGAGCTCGTCGATCAGCTCGCGGACGCGCTCGCGTCGATCCCTGCACGCCCCATCACACCCAACGAGACGCCCGATCAAGTTCACGAGGCACTCGATGCGAGCCGAACCCTCCCGGAGGAGGGAGCACCCGCAGGCGAGCTGTTGCGTGGACTCACGGCACGGCTGTTCGACCATTCGCTGTTCAATGCGCATCCGCGGTTCTTCGGCTACATCACCGCTCCGCCCGCGCCGATCGGTATCCTTGGCGACCTCGTCGCGTCCGCGCTCAACGCAAATGTCGGGAGCTGGGCGTTGTCGCCGGCGGCGACGGAAATCGAGGCGCAGACGATCCGCTGGATCGCCGAGATGATCGGCTATCCGACGTCCTGTGGCGGAGTGCTCGTCAGCGGCGGCAACATGGCGAACTTCGTGGGCTTCTTCGCGGCGCGCGCTGCACGGACCGGCTGGGACATTCGTCGTCTCGGCAACGCCAGCGCCGATGGCCGGCCCCTGGCCGTATACGTCAGCGCGGAGACGCACACATGGATCCAGAAGGCGGCTGACCTGTCGGGCATCGGCACCAATGCCATCCGATGGATCGAGACCGACGTCCACCAGCGGATGGATCTCGGGGCGCTGCGGCAACGGATCGCTGGAGACGTCTCGGCCGGGGTCGCCCCCTTTCTCGTCGTGGGCACCGCAGGATCGGTCAGCACCGGCGCTATTGATCCACTGGCAGACATCGCTGCGATCTGTCGGGAACACGACCTGTGGTTCCACGTCGACGGCGCGTACGGCGGGTTCGCCGCCGCGGCAGACGAGGCACCAGCCGATCTGCGGGCGCTGGCACTGGCCGATTCAGTGGCGGTCGATCCGCACAAGTGGCTATACGCGCCTCTCGAGGCCGGCTGCGCGCTCGTGCGCGACCCGCGCCATCTGCGAGACGCTTTCTCGTATCACCCGCCCTACTACCATTTCGATGGCCGCGGCCCGAACTTCGTGGACCACGGCATGCAGAATTCGCGCGGGTTCCGCGCGCTGAAGGTTTGGCTTGCACTTCAGCACGCGGGCGCCGCCGGGTATCGCGCGATGATTGGCGAGGACATGCGCCTGGCTCGCGGGCTGGCCGACGCGGTTGGTGAGCATCCCGAGCTCGAGCTGGTGACACAGAATCTGAGCATCACGACGTTCCGCTATGTGCCACCGGATCTGCGAGCGTCAGCCGCGGACGAGAAGGTCGGGGCGTATCTGAACCGCCTCAACCAGGATCTCCTGGAACGGCTTCAGTCCGGCGGTGAGATTTTTGTTTCGAACGCGGTCGTCACAGGCCGCTACGTCCTGCGTGCCTGCATCGTGAACTTCCACACGAGCGAGGCCGACGTTGCGGTGGTACCTGGAACCGTGGCGCGCGAGGGCCGCCGCGCAGACGCACGACTTCGCGGCACGAGCGGCATCTGACGATCGGCGTCCAGCCCGTCAGACCTGCAGCGCGTTTACTTTTCTTCGGGACCCCATCCGCGCGATCGTGCGTCTGACGACACGCGCACCAACCAGAAGGAGAAGCACGAGCTCCGAGTCGTGCGCCCGACGATCGGTTGCCTTCCGGCCGAACAGCCAGGCGAGGCCGATGCTCAGCACATAGAGCAGGATCACCGGCCCGCCCATGGCCGCCATGCCTACGCCGCCGCCATCGGGTGAGAGTACGCCAGCGACGATGGCGATAAGCAGAACGGCGAGCTTGAAGTGCCTGATCATGAATCGGGGCGTGATCATGCCCATCCGCGCGAGGAAGACCACGAGCGTCGGCAGTTGAAACGTGATCCCCATGGCCAGGATGAGTCGCAGGTACATCGAGAACGCTGGCTCGACACGTGGCATGAACGTCAGGTAATCGCGCGTGAAGTGGCCGAAGAACTGCCAGACGATTGGAAAGACGACATAGTGCGCAAATGCGGCGCCGATGACGAAGCACACTGTCGACATGGCGATGAAGGGAAGGGCCAGGCTCTTCTCGCGCGAGTAGAGCCCGGGCGCGATGAACAGCCACACCTGCGCGAAGACGAGCGGCGACGCCAGGATGAGTCCTGCAATGAGCGCGATCTTCACCTGCAGCATGAACGCTTCACCCGGATCGGTGTAGATGAGCGTCTGTCCCGCCGGCAGCAGCGCCTGCATCGGGCGCATGATGAAATCGAAGATCCGATCCACGAAGAAGAACGTCACCGCGAAACCGGCGCCGACCGAGGCCAAGGCCCAGATCAGACGCTTTCGAAGCTCCTCGAGGTGATCCAGGAACGACATCGTCTTGCCTTCGTGCACATCCACGCTCACCTCCTTGTACGGGCCGTTGTGCGCTGATAGTCCAGCCTTTCGACCGACAAGGCAAGCTCTTCCGATCGGCCGACACCCGAGCAGCCGCTATGTGGGATTGACGATCGTGACGCCGAGGTCTCTGAAGTCCTTCTCGTTTCGAGACACGATGGCCAGGCCGTGGACACGCGCGGTTGCGGCGAGCAGGGAATCGATCACTGGAAGCGGACGCGAAACAAGGGCGCGTAGCCGCCCCCATTCGTCGGCGACCGGCTCGTCGACGGGCAGCACCCGGTCCACATAGAGGTGCGATAGATCCGCGAGCCAGAGTCCCAACGCGTGTGCGCGGGCCGCGTCTCGGGCTTTCAGCCGATCCACACCTTCGCGGATTTCGCCCAAGGTCAGCACACTGACGTACAGGTCGTCCGCGTCCTGTGCATCGAGCCAGGCGAGGATCGCCGCCTTCGGCCGCGGCTTGCGGATCTCCGACAGGATATTGGTATCGAGCAGGACCTTCACAGCGCGACCGGCCGTCCGGTATCCCGAGAGCGCCGCACTCGAATCGGACCAGGTTCTGGCATCGCCCTCAAGAAGGCCTTGAAATCGCGGCTCGACATGCCGGCCGCCAAGGCCGACTCGAGAATCGCGCGGTGCTCGGCCTCCGCCGACCGCCCCGCTCTCGCGGCCCGTTGCTTGAGCGCCTTGACGACACGCGGCGGAACGTTCCGGACAACCAATTGCGACATGCTTGCAATGATAGCATTCGGCAGACATAGGAGGCATTGGCCGCGTCGGCGGCATCGTCACTTCCGCTGTGGGTCCACGAGCAGTCGATAGAGGAGTGGCATCACGCTGCCTGCCACCGCACTTGGCAGTATGAGGAAGGCCGCTCCGATGGTGACACCGCCGGCTTGAGGCCTGCGAGGCAGGAAGGAGCGTGTGGTGCGTCAAAGTCTTCTCTTGTTGCTGGTGATGGTTGCGTGCATCGAGATTCACGCAAGCGTGGTCCAGGCGACGCGCCAAGGCGCGACTCCGACCGGGATGCCGTCGACTCCCGCCTGTTCGGTGCTCACTAAGGAACTGCTCGCACAGACCACGCCGCTCCAAAAGCAGACGTTCAAATGGACGTCCCCAGCGGTCGCACGTCAGCGTCGATTCAGTCCAATGTCATAGCGTTGGCCAAAGCTGTCTTGCCGAAGTTGAAGTGAGGGCCCATTCTCAAGACATTGATGAACATCGCCAACCGACAACGCTGGCAGGCCAGCGTTTTGCCTACTGCGACACGCGGATATTCTGCGTGGCAACCGCACTCTCAGCGATCGATACCCGCAGCGCCGCGCCCGCGAGGGTCTTGAGAAATTCCGGATCGTATTGCGCGCCGGGTTCGATGTCGGAAACCGCGGCGAGCAAGTAGTCGCCGGCGGGAACGGTCCGAAACGTGTACCGGCCCGACATGTCGGGCCGCGTCATCTGGATGCGCCGCGAGCCGGGTGTCCAGTAGCGGCTCTCGGCGGGCACGAGGAGAATCGAGTAGTCCGCGGCAGGCGATCCCGACGCGTCTGACAACGTGCCGGTCAGCCCACTCGGCTTGTCGGTCACGGTGATCACCACGCCCGTCACGTCGCGGTCGCCGGCTAACACGAGCGGCGCATCGAGGATGTCTTCGCCATTGACGATCGCCGACCGCACCACGCCCCCGCCGGTGATGCGCAGCGTGTACCGGCCAGGTCCAACACCCGGGATGGCAAAGCGTCCTTCTGTGTCTACGACGGCCTCTGGCAGCGGCCCGTACTGCGGAAGTTGCACAGGACCAGGTGTGGTCAAGAGCGCTACCGTCATGCGGCGCGACGCGTCTGACCGCGACGCCATGTCGAGAGCCACCGTACCTGAAATCGAGCGGCCGGGCTGGAGGACGAGATCGACGGACGGCGACGATTGGCCGTCGACGAACACGGAGGCCTTTGCCCACAGACGCTGCTCGCCGGTAAGAGGCGGCGGGGGGACATACGACCCATTCGTCGACGGAGACGGAACCGGGACCGTCTGCGCGAACACCGTGTACTGACCTGGCGCGACGTTACGCAGGAAGAACCGGCCCTCGAGGCCGACCTGCGCACCCAGGTAAGACTGCTCCGCCTCCGGGCTCTCGTTGACCATCGCGATCTGTACGCGCGTGCCTTCGGGAGCGCCAAAGGCGGTCCCCGTCACACTTCCGGCTCGGACCAGGACGACCCGGATGTCCACACCGCTACGCTCCTCGCCCGCGCTCACTGCCACAGTCATGGCGGCGCCCGGGGAGATGGCGCTGGGGTAATAGGTCGGTGCGAAGCCCCCCTGCTCGACCGGTCGGCCATCGATCATCTGCACCGTCGACGCGGGAAGGGTCACAACAGACGGCGCGGCACTTCCCGGCCGCTGCGACGCGCGCGCCGCGGCCAGCGCCCGCTGAAAGGCCGCCGCGTCTGTCGCAACGCGATCGGCAAGCATCATGTCATTGGCCTGCGGCGTCGTCGCGACGATGTAATCGCCGGGAGTCAGCCCGAAGGCGCGATACACGCCGCGATCGTCGGTGGACGAACCGCCAGTCTGCTGAAGGCGACGCATTCCGGCGTTGGACACGTATCGAAGCAGGCGAACCTGTGCGTTGACAGCCGGCGCGCCATCTTCGCCGTAGACAGTGCCGGTGATCACTCCACCACGTTGCATCGGCAGCGTGATACTGACGCGCTGCCCCTCAGCCATCCGAATGAATGCGGGCTGCCGTCCTGGCCCCTTCTGGCCGTACGCCAGGGGCAGGTACTGGCTCAGGATCGCGTTCACTGTGAACTGCCCGGACGGCATGGCCTCGAAGAGAAATTGTCCCTGCTCGTCAGTGATCGTGTTCCGGGTTAGACCAGGACCGGATGAGGCCGATTGAGCGATCGCGCCAAGGGTAACCGTGGACCCGCCCGCGATGCCTCCGACAACATTGCGCGCGCCCGCCGGTGCCGCACCGGCTGGCGCCGATCCGCCGCTGGCGGTGCCAGAGACCGTCACTCGCGCCCCTCGGATCGGCCGTCCCGTATCCGCCGCGACAACCGTTCCGCCCAGGCTCCCGGTCCCGATGGGCACCGCCTGCGTTCGTGCCAGCGTTGCGTCTCGCGAAGGGGGCGGAGGGGGTGGGGGTGGCGGCGGCATGATCTGGCTCACCACCCCGTCGCGCTGCGCGAGCAGAGGAACGGCCACAAGGAGACAAGTCATCAGCACACAGGCGCGCACCATCATCCGGCCTCCTCTTCGACGTGCGGGCGCTACCTTCCCGGGTGCAGCGTCAGCTTCTGGACTCGCCAATTGAGCAACTCGCCCACGAACAACTGGTTCTCAACCCTGCAATCGATCGCGTTGACCGTGCCGAACTCTTTGAGGCTCTTGCCTGCGCGGCCGAATTTTCCGACGATCCGGCCATCGAGCTCGAGTTTGTAGATTTCGCCGTTGTCCATCGTTTCAGGATCGTTGGAGTTCGAGCTGTAGAGGTATCGGTGCGATCCGTTTGTCATGCAGATCGCCGACGGCGTTCCAATTCCGCCGATCTGCGCCTTGACGTTTCCGTCGCCGTCGAACACCTGGATGCGCTTGTTTCCGCTGTCGGCGACGTACACGTTCCCGGATCCGTCGACGGCGATTCCGCGCAGCGCGCTGAACTGGCCGGGGCCGCTGCCGCGCGATCCCCACGTGCGGATAAAGCGACCATCCCTATCGAACTTCGCAACACGCGCGTTGCCCGTTCCATCGCCCGCACCGTCGGCCACGTAGATGTTGCCAGCACGATCCCACGCGACGTCCGCGGTTCGCGTGAAGCTGTCACCCGGAATGCCCGCGCCTGCCTGGGCGGCAGCCCCGCCTGTGCGGCCCGCAGCCGGCGGCGTCGCCGCCGCACCCCCACCAGCCGGACCGGTTCCACGGCCCAACGTAACGGCGGCAACGGGAATGCTCTCCGGCTTCCGGCTGAACACCATCAGCACTCCCCCTTGCGGATCGAACTTGATAACTTGAGTCGATCCCTGATCCACCGCCCAGATGTTGTCTTGCGGGTCGACGCGCACCGCCTGCGCGAAGTTGAAGCCGTAGATCCCCTGCCCGATTTCCTTGACGAAGCGGCCTGTCGCGTCGAACTCGAATAGTCTCGAACCGCCTTTATAGAAGGTGCGCGAGGCACCCACGGCCGCGTGTGCGGGCCCCGTCCTCGTAAAGACGAACAGATGTCCATGCGAGTTTGTCGCGACACCGGCAGCCTCACCCAGATAGACACCATCCGGGAGCTTTAGGATGTCCGCAGCATCGAATGGGATCTCTGCGACCGGGTTTTGTGCAGTCATTCCGGTCGTCAGCGCCAGCGCGACAATGACAGAGAGCAGGCGCCTCATCGTTGCTCCTCTCGCGCGGGACGGCTCGTGGCGGACGGGCGCAGCAGAATCTTCTGCACCCGCCACGCCGTGATCTCCGACACAATCAGCTCGTCTGGGTTGCGGCAGTCGATCCCGTGGACGGTGCTGAACTGGCCCAGCTTCTTGCCAGCCGCGCCGAAGCGCCCGAGAATCGTGCCGTCGAGCTCCATCTTGTAAATCTCACCCGTGACTGCCGCAGTGCGTGAGTCGCCATTGTCCGGGACCGAGTTCGACACATACAGATACTGATGCGGGCCCGGCGATATGCAAACGGTCCACGGGTTACCGACGGTGTCGTAGATCCTCTTGAAGTTCAGGTCCTTGTCCCACACCTGCACTCGCGCGTTACCGCGATCGCCGATGTAAAGATTGCCCTGCGCATCGGCAGCAAGCGTGTGTGGCAAGTTGAGCTGGCCCGGCTCGGTTCCGCGCGTGCCCGCTGACTTCAGAAAACGACCGTTCCTGTCGTACTTCACGATTCGCGAGTCGCTGTAGCCGTCGGAGACGAAGATGTCTCCTTCGGCATCCCAGGCAACATCCGTCGGACGGCTGAACGAGTACGGCCGGTTGACACCGGAGTAGGCACCGCTCCCGCTCATCGCAGACAACTGGTCCATTGCCTCGGGCCGCCGCCCGAGCGTCATCAGCACCCGTCCGGTCGGGCTGAACTTGATCACCATGTTCGTGCCTTCGTCGACCGTCCAGATGTTGTCCTGCGAGTCCACGCGCACGGCGTGGGCAAACGCGAACCCGTAGAGGCCCTGTCCAATCTCCCTGACGAACCGACCTGCCGCGTCGAACTCGAAGAGCCGCGTCTCACGGCTGCGCGTGTACACGAACACGTGGCCCTTCGAGTTGGTGGCGACTCCAATGCCTTCCCCCAGATAGACGTCCGGGGGCATGTGAAGAAACGCCGGCACCGACCGGAACGGAATCTCCGGAACGTGCTCGGCCTTGGCTTTGGTTTGCGCCAGAAGATTGGTGCCCGCGAGCATCGCAAGCACGAGGATGCCAACGGAACAACAGCGTGTCATGAGGTGCTCCAGATGCGCGGGTGGACCGGTTGGCGCATCTTATCGCGGCCACGATCGTGGCGGGAGCCGCGGCAGCCACGATAGGGCGCTGTCTGGGTATCAATCAGTCGGGTGCCGGCGCAAGCGCGAAGGTATCGGGCACCAGTTCGAGCGCCACGGCTTCTCCATCCGCGACGATGCGACCTCCGGCGGGCTGGGCGCGGTAGGTCAGCAGCACACGGTGGGCAGATTGCAGCCCGCATGTGATGCCCGTCGGCGGGTCTTTGCGGTACGAAATGAAGTCGACGGCGTTCAGCGCGGGTGTCGTGAAGCGCTGCGGGCGACCGTCCACCGACAGCCGCAGAACGAAGAGTCCTGGAGTGCAGTCGATCGCCTGGAACACCCCGAGCACCCGCGATTCCCCCGGCTTCATTTCTCGCAGCAACAACGTCAGCCGTGCACCCGCCTCGTCGACCATGATGCCCACGCTTCGGCCTGGCGTGAGCCGGCGGGCCACCGCGGCGGATGCGCCGGCCGGGGGCGGTGGCCCGACGGCCGGTTCCGACGCAACGGCCGTGCCGCGAGGCGGAACGGGCGGGGGTATCTCCGATGCTGCCAGTCTGAGGCGCTCGTTGCGGGCGGCGATCGCCTGACGCAGCGTCGCCGCACGCCCGAGAAGATCGCGCGCGCTTTCTTTGACCTCCGGCCGGCTCGCCGTGGCCATGAGCGGTCCGATTACTTGAGTTGCGCGATCGAACTGTTCCTGGGCGATCAGGGCCTGCGCCAGGGTCAGCTTGTAGTGCTCGCGAGACGGCGCCAGTCTGGACGCTTCTTCCAGCAACGTCTGCGCTGCCGCGTTGTTGGTTCCCGTCTCCATCTCCACGAGAGCGAGTGCTACCAGCGTGCTTGCTGACACTGGCGTGAGCGTGACGGCTTTGGCCAGGACCGCACGCGCACGTGCCAGCGTGTCGGTGTGTGCCGCGCGATCGCCGCGCAGTTGGCGCACGCGATCGCCGAGAGCCGCACCGAGCAGACCCTGAATCCACGCATCGTCGGGAGCCATTGCCGCGGCGCGTTCGAGAAGCGCGAGCCCCGTCTCGTGGCGGGCACTCAGTTCGAGGGACCCGAGCGCACTCAGCGCCCGCGCGCCTCCGGCGTTGCCTGCGATGAGGCGCTCCAGTTGAGCCTTGGCCTCGTCTCCCCGGCCCATGCGCATGAGGAGCTCGGCCAGGTATGCCTGCGCGTCGGTTTCTGGAATGACCACTCCGGGCTGGACGTCACCGTTGCCGGTCTTGGCGTCGAAGGTGAACTGCGTCGCCGGAAAGGTGAAGCGCCCGAGATAGGCCCGCAGCTCGTCCTCGAGCGCGGGAACGGTGGTGTTGAAGGCGGCGGTGAAGGCCGCGGCAGGATCGGCGCCGGAGCGGATCTGGTTGAGATAGGCGGACAACTGACCCGGACGAGCCTGGTTGTTGCGCAGGTAGTGGACGAGCGCCCACGATTCGGCGTAGAAGATCCCGCGGCGGTCGCCTTCGTTGTAGACGGGAGACGAGTGCTGCACCGCCATCAGTTCTCGCAGCGGCATGAACTTCTCTCGGAGCGCCTCTATTTTCTGGGCAGACGGTGCACCGAGAATCGCAATCCTTCCGCCGTCACGTTCCTCAAATGTCTCGTAGAACCCGGCCAAGCCCTCGTTCAACCAGACGGGGACAGTTCCCACCAGGTTGTTGACCATGAAATGGGTGTACTCGTGAAAGACGATTGTGTAGCTGTCATCCGCCTCGTTCGGGACGAGGGCGATGTAGTTGGCGTCCTCACCACTGTTAAAGAAGCCACCCACCGCGATCGGCTTCCCGCGGAACAGCGGTTTGTAGGGCGTGAACGAGCGGTCGTTAGCAAACACGAAGACGATAGTGGGGACAGGGGATCGCGCGGCTAGCTCACCGAAGGCTCGCGTCAGCGTCTCGCGGAACTGTTCGAGCTTCTGGGCCACCTGCCGGATGTCGCGCTCAGCCGCATCCCCGATGAAGAGGAAATTGGCCGATCGGACCTGCGTCCAGCGCCCAGCACTGGCGTCGACAGGCACTCGGAGGCAGGCGGCTATGAGCACCACAGCAACGGCGCGAAGGAGACGAGTCATGGGAAGTCGGCGCGCAGTCTAACACGGCAGGGCGGCCTCCGGCGTTGACCCGCCCGCGTGTCCTGATGCCCAGGTAAGTACCCTTGATTTTTATGTTTATGAGACGACGTGCGCGGCAGCGAGCACAAAGAAGAGTAGGCCACTCGAAAGCGCGCCAGTAAGGCCGCACATGACGAATACGCGAGGCTTGATATGGCCGGGCAGGCTGGCCGCCAACGCGCCACCGTCCGTGCAGCAGATAGACGACAGACGACTGTAGATTGTCAACAGTAGCGCGCGGTGCTTTGACCCCAGATGGGACTGCCATGCTGGCTGGTCAGCACGTCCTCCGAAATTCGCAGACATACTCTGGACAGCGCTGGAGTCCGTCGCCGGCCACGCCCTGTCATGCGCTCCGCGGCAGTCCAGCTCTCGACGGCGTCATCGAGGGCGCCCTACTCGTCTGGACCACTCGATTCGGAAAATGAACGGGAACGATACCCAGGCGCGTACAGGCGGATTCTCGCCAAAGGACTACGACGACTTCGTAGCGACGGTGGATACCTTTGCGGAGTGCGGGGCGCGGGTCGACGGGCCGTACTTATGAGCTTTTCATGACTTTCGCCGTCTGAGGCGACACCACGAAGTGGGTTGAGTCGGGCGGGAGCGCGTTCAATCGTTCGGAAAGTCTCCAATCGCAGCGCAACTCGGCGAACCACGCCCACGCCGGCGTGACTGCGCACAGACCAACACTGACCCACGAGCCCGCTGCTGAAAGCCAGTGAAGGCCGAAGCCGATGATGCTGAGCGCCGCGGCGAGGAGTCCGAAGCGCATCACGAACAAGCGCCGGTACATGCGCGCTCGCTCAAGCGCGACGTACTCCGACAGGATGCCGCTCAGCTGTTCACCACCCACGTCCGACCCATGGAAGGACGTAAACGCGTGACTACGCATTGCAGCCTCGAGGCTAGCGCGCGTGGTGGTAAGAAAGGCGTAAAGAGTCCATAAAGAGAGTGTTTGCTCCGCGTACCTGGCGCGCCGGAAATGCCACAATGCACGGCACAGCGTGACCCTTCGAACGAATCGCCGCGACCTCGTTGCTCTTGCCGGCGGTCTTCTGGCCACCACGGCCGTCGTGGCGATCTTCCGTGCTATTCCGGGCATCGTGCCCACAACCGTCGCCCTCGCCCTGCTGCTCGTCGTGTTGCTCACGGCGACGTTCGCGCGGTTTTGGACCGCGTCCGTTGTGGCTCTCGTCGCCACCGCCGAGTTCAACTTCTTCTTCTTCCCCCCGATCGGGACGTTCACCATCGCCGACCCGCAAAACTGGATTGCGGTAGTCGCATTTCTCACCGCTGCGGTGATTGCAAGCAACTTGTCCACGGCAGCCCAGGCGCGAACGCGGGAAGCCATCGCCCGGCGTAACGAGGTGACACGCCTGTTCGACCTGACCCGCGATGTGCTCCTGACAACCGAGGCGGCAGGCGCCATCGATGCCCTGGCGCGACATGTCGCGCGGCGATTCGAGCTGTCTCGCGTCGCAATCTGTCTCCCCGCTGATCGCGGATGGCGAGTCCATCAGGGCGGCGGCGAGGAGATACACGTCGACACCGACGTCCTCGACGGTGCCCTGGCCACAGCACGAGGCGTCCTCGAATTCGACGCGCGGCAGCGTGCCTACGGTGGTCACGTCCGGATCGGTAATGGCGGTGACGCTAGGCTGGTTCCCTTACGCCACGGGCCGAAGACCGTCGGCCTTCTTGCGGTCGATGCGCCAGGCGTGGACGTGGGAGCACTCGATGCGGTTGCCGGTGTCGTCGCTATCGCCATTGAGCGGACGCAATTCCTCATGGAACGCGAGGCGGCCGAACTCGTTCGACAACGAGCGGAGTTGGCGGCGATGTTACTGGCATCGCTCAGTCATGACCTAAAGACGCCGCTGACAGCCATCCGCGTCGCCGTCGAGAATCTGCGCGACGATCTGAGCTCTGACGAACGAGGCGCGCAGGCTGGCGCAGCCGCAACCGAGCTCGAACGACTGACTCGATTATTTGAGGACATTCTGGACATGGCGCGCATCGACGCAGAGGCCGTTCCCCTCGAACCTGAGTGGGTTACACCGTCTGACGTCGTCGATGCCGCGTTGGCCCAGGTGCGACACACAATCGACGGTCACGCGCTGACTGTGGACGCGGACAGCGAAACCGTCGTGGAACTCGATCCGCGAGTGGCATCCCTTGCTCTCTCGCACTTGCTCGAGAATGCGGCGCTGTATTCACCTCGGGATCAGTCGATCTGCGTCCACGCGGACGCTGACGAAGAAGGCCTGCATGTCACCGTGACCGATCACGGAGGCGGTGTCGATCCGAATGAGCTCGAACGACTCTTCGAACGATTCTTTCGAGGACGGACGGCGCGGCAGCTCACACCGGGAACGGGAATGGGCCTCGCGATCACGCGCGGCCTACTCGATGCTGTTGGGGGTCGCGTCTGGGCTGAGAATGCGCCGCCCGCCGGTGCGCGCTTTACGATTGTGATCCCGGGCCGCACGCGGCCGTTAGCACTCACTCAATAGCGATGCCCCCGAAGATCCTCGTGGTCGACGACGAACCAAACATTCTGAGCACCCTCGCCCCGCTGCTGCGTACCCGCGGATATGAAGTATCGACCGCCATGAATGGTCGATCGGCGATAGAAGCGGTGGAACATGAGAAGCCCGATCTGATTGTGCTGGACCTAGGCTTGCCGGACATCGACGGCGTGGATGTCTGCCGCGCCATTCGAGAAACGATGAGTGTTCCGATCCTGATCCTCTCGGCGCGCGGTGCGGAGACTGACAAAGTGCGGGCGCTTGACGTTGGTGCGGACGACTACGTCACCAAACCGTTCGGCGCCGAGGAGTTGCTCGCACGCGTTCGAGCGGCGCTCCGCAGGGCCGATGCACCACCGCCCGCATCGGAGCCGATCGTCCGCGCGGGCCTCGTCATCGATCGTGAGCGGTTTCGCGTGGTTCGAGACGGTGACGAAGTTCGGTTGACACCGAAGGAGTTCGAGCTCCTAGTGTTCCTTGCCCAACATCCGGGACGCGTGCTTACGCACCGAACGATTCTGAAAGCGATTTGGGGAGCAAACGCGGTCGATCAGCCGGAGCACCTGCGCGTGCTCATTGGAGCCTTGCGCAAGAAGATCGAACCCATTCCCTCAACGCCGAAGTACATCCTCACGGAGCCGTGGGTAGGCTATCGGTTTGCCGACGATTAGAGCGGCGCTCCTGGAGCTTCTGTTGCTTCCTTCGGTAGTTGCCCGGACGCGAGCGATTCAGTTGGCCGTCCCAGGTGAAACGGCACGCTCGTGACAACGACGTTCGGTTTGAACAGCAACGCGCCCTTGATCAGTAACGCGTGCTGGTTATGTAACAGGTGGTGCCAAATGCGACGGGGCACGAACTCCGGCAGGATCACTGTCACGTAGCCGTTGGGCCCGGCTGCCTGCACCTGCTCGATATACTCGAGCAGTGGCTCCATCAGCGACCGATACGGCGATTCCAGAACAACCAAATCGACACCCTGCCCCCATTCACTCCACTGCTGCCGGAGCCCTTGGGTCGCTGACGGGTCAATGTCTACGTACACGGCGCGGACGTCGGCCGATAGGGTCCGCCCGTACCGGAGCGCCTGCACGACAGCCTTCTGAAGGCCTCCGATGGGCACGAGCACCGTGTGGTGTCGGGCTCGCTCTGGTCGCCAGCCCCGCAACGAGAGTTCTGCGGCCACCTGATCGTAGTGGCGGCGCGTCACTTCGAACATGCCGACGAACACCGGGATCATAACGATCACGATCCACGCGCCCTCGACCGCCTTCGTCGTTGCCACAATCACAAGCACCACGCCTGTGACGATGGCACCAAAGCCGTTGATCGCTGCGCTCGTTCGCCAGCCCTCACCGCGCAACCTCCGCCAGTGCACCACCATCCCCGCTTGAGAGAGCGTAAATGACACGAATACGCCGATCATGTACAGCGGGATCAGCGAGTGCGTATCGCCCGCAAAGATGACGAGCAATAGACCGGCCAGGATGCTCAGAATGATGATGCCGTTCGAGAACGCCAGACGGTCGCCCTGGTTCATGAACTGGCGAGGTAGAAACCGATCGCGCGCAACGATGGAGGCGAGCCGCGGGAAATCCGCGTACGCCGTGTTGGCCGCGAGCACGAGAATCAGCATCGTCGCGGCCTGCACGGCGAAATAGAAAAGGCTGCGGCCGCCGAAGGTGTTGCGCGCGATTTGGGACACGACAGTTTCGGTTTCGCTGGGAATGATGCCGTACGCATGCGCCAGCAACGTGATGCCGACGAACATGGCGATCGACATGACGGCCATGGTGACCAGCGTGGATGCCGCGTTTCGACTTTCCGGCGGCCGGAACGCGGGCACCCCGTTCGAAACCGCTTCGACACCAGTCAGTGCTGTGCAGCCGTTCGAGAACGCTGTCAGAAGTCTGAACGTCCCGAGCGCCGCGACGCCACCGGCTCCAAGTGGCACGGCCGCCTCCGGCAGCGGCGCCGGCGCGAGGCTGCCGGTCATGTATCTCCAGGCTCCGAGGGCAATCATCGACAGGATACTCACGATGAAGACGTAAGTGGGCGCTGCAAACAGGCGGCCCGATTCACGGACGCCCCGCAGGTTGCCAAGCGTCAGAATCACCACGAAAGCGAGTGACAACTCCACGCGGTTCAGATGCCACGACGGCAGCGCCGATGTCATCGCCGCGACACCAGCCGCAATGCTGACAGACACCGTCAGCACGTAATCGATCAGCAACGATGCCGCGGCGATCAGGCTCGGCATGCGGCCGAGGTTGTCCTTGGCGACGATGTAGGCCCCGCCCCCACTCGGATACGCGTGAATCGTCTGCCGATACGAAAACACGATGATTGCCAGCATCACGGCAATCACCGCCCCGATTGGAGTCACCAAGCCGAGCGCGGCGATGCCACCGAATGCCAAGACGCGAAGAATCTCTTCCGTCGCATATGCAACCGATGAAAGCGGGTCCGACGAGAGCACCGCGAGCCCAGTGACTCGAGAAAATCGTTCGCGATGCGCGAGGTGCGAGGGAATGGGGGCGCCGACGATAAGCCGCTTGAGCTGCGATATAAATGTCTCTTCCGCCACTAGTCCAGTCCTCTCGGTCGGAGCCTCCCGACACACTTCAGGAACGCCCGTCAGGCATGGAGCCAGGCGCGTACAAGCAGTTACACCCACAAGACAGCGATCGACCAGCCGGCAACCGACCATGGCCAGACCGGCGCATTGATGAATGGACCGTCGAACTCATATCGCCGTGTCTCGCTTGCCCCTCGCGTTCGATCCATTGGCGCTGCTCTCAGTTCCAGCGTAGAAGGCCGGCCGGTAAAAGAGGTCGCAAAAAGCCGTAAAGAGGTCGTAAAGGACCGGAGTGTGGGGCGCGCCGCGCGTTACGATGCGGTCGTGGCGATGATGGATGACGTTCGCGCGCCCGCACTGCAGCGCCCACAGCCTGAGGCTGTTCACCCGTCGCTGATCCCGGAGCGCGTGATGGTCTGCATGAGTTCGGCGACAGACGCGCCGCGGGTGATTCGTGCTGGTGCGAAACTCGCCAAGCGCCTGGACGCCCGCTGGTACGCCGTCTACGTAGAAACGCCACGCGAGGAGCCTCGCCGCATCCGACCGGGGGATCGCGAAGCGCTGGAGCGAAACATCGCGTTAGCGGAAGCGCTCGGCGCAACCATCGTCCGCGTAAGGGCGGATCGGACGGCCGATGGTCTCGTGGCTTTCGCGAATCGCGAGGGGATTACACACGTCGTCTTCGGGCAGACCGCTCGCGCTCGGTGGGAAATAGTTTTGAAAGGATCAACGCTGCATCGCTTTCTCGAGGCAGTGCCCGACGCGCCAGTGCAGGTCGTTCCGCTTCGGAGAGTCAGGCGTTGAATTGACAAACCGAAGGCCGCGTTCGGCATAAGCGAGCGCGGCAAACGCCTCGTTGGGGACAGTCAGACGCTGTCCTCAGCGAAGCGGGGCATGCGCAGACTTTGTTGCGCTCAAAGAAGACAGGCCCCCGACTCACTCAGACTCTGCGCGCCGCCGTCGGGCCCGAGTCGTCTCGGCGAGCAGCCGCTCAACGACGATCGGATCCACGGGCTTGGTCAGGTGAGCATCGAATCCCGCGTCGGCGGCACGATGCTTGTCGCGCTCCTGTCCCCAGCCGGTGAGCGCGACGATCGACGCCCTCTGGCCGAACGGCTCCTGGCGAATACGCCTGCAGGTCTCGTAGCCGTCCATCGTGGCCATCCCGATGTCGAGGAAGATGAGATCGGGTGCAAACAGCGACGCACAGTCGATGCCGCTCTGTCCGTCCGCCGCGGTTCTGACATCACCTCCGAGCGTTGACACCAACGCCGCGAGCGTCTCGGCGGCGTCCGTGTTGTCGTCCACGATGAGGACCCGCGCCTCCACCGACTGTCGCTCGACGGGTTGCGGCACATCGGGCGATGGCCCACTGACGGTCTCGAGCAGGGGGATCCGGATGGTGAACTCGCTGCCACGGCCGGGCCCATCGCTGTGGCCCTCGAGCGTGCCGCCGTGCATTTCGACGATGCGCCGCGCGAGCGCGAGCCCGATGCCCAAACCAGCCTGCGGTTTGGCCGGTCGCTCCCCCTGCATGAACAGATCGAACACGCGCGGCAACATCTCGCGGGAGATGCCGACGCCGTTGTCTTCGACCGCAAGGATGAGCACCGCTCCGTCGGTTGCGCCATGCGCGACCTGGCCACGCACGGCAATGCGTCCCCCGGCAGGCGTGAACTTGGCAGCGTTGTTCAGCAGATTAGAGAGCACCTGCACGAATCGCGTCGGGTCGACCAGCACCGGGGTTGGCGCCTCCGGCAGAGCGACGGTGAGGTCGATCCCGGCAGCGTCGATGATCGCGCGATTCGCTTCAACAGCGCCATCGACCAGGGTGGACAGCAGCGCAGGCTGCATCTGCAGGTGCACTTTGCCCGAGGTGATGCGCGACACGTCCAGCAGGTCGTCAATCAGCCGCACCATGTGGCCGACCTGACGCTCCATCATCGGCCGGATGCGCTCGACGGCTCCAGGCGTGTCGCCGGCCAGCCGGACCAGTTCGAGTCCCGTGCGGATCGGCGCCAGCGGATTGCGCAGCTCGTGCGCGAGCATGGCGAGAAATTCGTCCTTGCGGCGATCGGCATCGAGCAGGCGCTCTTCACTTTCGAGGAGCGTCTGTTCGGCACGACTGCGTTCGATCACGATGCTCGCGATGTGCGCGCCAAAGCTGGCGAGGCGCAACTCCCACGGGTTCGCGGACCGTGCGTCGTCGAAACACAGCACGAAAGACCCCACGGTGCCACCATCAGCGCTGCACGCGGGCTCGACGTGACAGGCGCGGATGTCGTGGGCAAGGCACACCTCGCGCCATGACGTGGGCCAGTGGTCAGCACCAGCGATGTCGGCGCACGAGGCGGACTCGCCGCGGAGCACAGCATCGCCCAGCCAGGCGTCGCCGGCCGACGCGCCGACGACCTCTCGGAATGACGCCGGC